>CANQHN010000004.1 GCA_947623745.1 uncultured Oscillospiraceae bacterium | reverse complement strand
GAGAACCTGGTGACCTTCGAGGAGAGCGACTACGACCAGAAGGACTCCCAGGGCTTCATCAACCTGTGGGGCCTGCCTGACAAGGTCCAGGCGCTGCGGGAGCAGGGAAAGCTTTGAGATAGCGCGGAGCGTTGAGCGTAAGGAGTGGAGATCGAGGTCCGGCGGCAGCTGAACCGTTGAGGTTCCGCCGGGACGGAGCCCCTCCTCTTCACTCTCCACTCTCCTATCTTCACTCTTTCCCTGACTACTTTTAGATTTTAGCGAGGTAATAGTATGAAACTCTGGGCTGGACGTTTCCAGAAGGAAACGGATACGCTAGTCAACGACTTCAACTCCTCCATCGGCTTTGACGCCCGGCTGTACAAGCAGGACATCGCCGGCTCCATCGCCCACGCCGCCATGCTGGGCAGGCAGGGCATCATCGAGGAGCACGAGGCCGAGAAGATCATCGAGGGCTTAAAGACCATCCTGGCCGACATCGAGGCCGACAAGGTGGAGTTCTCCCTGGACAACGAGGACATCCACATGAACATCGAGGCCATGCTCACGGAGCGCATCGGCGACGCGGGCAAGCGCCTGCACACCGGCCGCTCCCGCAACGACCAGGTGGCGGTGGACACCCGCCTGTACGTCAAGGAGGAGATCCCCACCCTCATCAAGCTGGTGCTGGATCTGGAGGATGTGCTGGTCAGGAAGGCCAGAGCCAATCTGGAGACGGTCATGCCCGGCTACACCCACCTGCAGCGGGCCCAGCCCACCACCTTCGCCCACTACATGATGGCCTACGCCAACATGTTCAAGCGGGACGTCACTCGGCTGGAGGACTGCCTGGAGCGGCTGGACGAGTGCCCCCTGGGGGCCGGCGCCCTGGCCACCTCCACCTACCCGGTGGACCGGTTCCAGACCGCCGCCGCCCTGGGCTTCAAAAAGCCCACCGACAACTCCATGGACTCGGTGTCCGACCGGGACTACGCCATCGAGCTGCTCTCCGCCCTGTCCATCCTGATGATGCACCTGTCCCGGTTCTCCGAGGAGATCGTGCTGTGGTGCTCCTGGGAGTTCAAGTATGTGGACCTGGACGACGCCTACTCCACCGGCTCGTCCATTATGCCCCAGAAGAAGAACCCAGACGTGGCCGAGCTGGTCCGGGGCAAGACGGGCCGGGTGTACGGCTCCCTGGTCACCCTGCTCACCGTCATGAAGGCCCTGCCCCTGGCCTACAACAAGGACATGCAGGAGGACAAGGAGGCCCTGTTCGACGCCATCGACACCGTGGAGCTGTGCCTGCCCGTGTTCGCCGCCATGCTGGACACCCTGACGGTCCGGCCCCGGGACATGGCCCGGGCGGCGGCCGGCGGCTTCATCAACGCCACCGACTGCGCCGACTACCTGACCAAGAAGGGCCTGCCCTTCCGGGAGGCGTACATGATCGTGGGCCGGCTGGTCAACCTGTGCACCAAGACCGGCGACACCCTGGACACCCTGACCCTCAAGGACTTCCGGGCCGTGTCCTCCCTGTTCGACGAGGACGTGTACCAGGCCCTGGCCCTCAAGACCTGCGTCAACGGCCGCAGGGTCTACGGCGGCCCCGCCAAGGACTCGGTGGTCACGCAGATCGAGCTCATCGAGAAGTTCGTGGCCGAGCGCAGGGCGGAATGCTGATTTTCCCGTTGCTTTTTCCCGGAAAATGGCTTATGATGAGAGAACTTCCCCGAAAAGGCGGGGAAAATGAATGAAACCAGGTGGAAAAATGAGCCCCAAAGTATATATCGACGGCAAGGAGGGCACCACCGGCCTGCAGATCTATGACCGGCTCGCCCGGCGGCAGGACATCGAGCTGCTGCTCATCGACGAGGACAAGCACAAGGACACCGAGGAGCGGCGCAGATTTTTGAACGCCGCCGACCTGGTGTTCCTGTGCCTGCCTGACGCGGCCGCCGTGGAGGCGGTGTCCCTCATCGACAACCCCCAGACGCGGGTCATCGACGCCTCCACCGCCCACCGCACGGCGGAGGGCTGGGTGTACGGCTTTGCCGAGCTGCTGCCCGGCCAGCGCCAGCGCATCCGGTACGCCAATCGGGTGGCCAACCCCGGCTGCCACGCCACCGGCTTTCTGGCCTGCGCGGCCCCTCTGGTCCGCCTGGGGGTGCTGCCCGCGGACTACCCCCTGACCTGCTGGTCCCTCACCGGCTACTCCGGCGGCGGGAAAAAGCTCATCGCCGAGTACGAGGCCCCCGGCCGGGATCCCCGGCTGGCCTCCCCCGCCCCCTACGCCACGGGCCTTGCCCACAAGCACATCCCCGAGATGCAGAAGATCGCCGGCCTGACCTATCCTCCCGCCTTCCTCCCCGTGCTGGGGGACGTGTACAAGGGCATGGCCACCACGGTGCTGCTCCACAACCGCTTGCTCAAAGGCTTCCCCTCCGCCCAGGATATCTGGGAGCTGCTGGTCAGCTACTACCAGGACCAGCAGATGGTCCAGGTGGCTCCCTTCGGCGGCGAGGGGCCCCGGCAGTACACCACAGAGCTGGCCGGGAAGGACACGCTGCTGCTCACCGTCTCCGGCCACAACGAGCAGACCCTGCTCACCGCTCAGTTCGACAATCTGGGCAAGGGCGCCAGCGGCGCCGCGGTCCAAAACATGAACCTGATGCTGGGCTTCGACGAGACCGAGGGCCTGAGCTTATAAGCAGGCGTGGCGCCGCTGGCGCCCTTCCGGGCGCGGGGGAATGTCAGCCGGCCTCGCCCCTGCGGGGCAACCGGCCGGGATGACATACCGGCGCCGCAGTTCAAAACATGAACCTGATGCTGGGCTTCGACGAGACCGAGGGCCTGAGCTTATAAGCAGACGTGGCGCCGCTGGCGCCCTTCCGGGCGCGGGGGAATGTCCGCCGGCCTCGCCCCTGCGGGGCAACCGGCCGGGATGACATACCGGCGCCGCAGTCCAGAACATGAACCTGATGCTGGGCTTTGACGAGGCCGAGGGTCTAAGCTTATAGACGGGACCGGCGCCGCTGGCGCCCTTCCGGACGCGGGGGAATGTCAGCCGGTCTCGCCCCTGCGGGGCAACCGGCCGGGATGACATACCGGCGCCGCAGTCCAGAACATGAACCTGATGCCCGGCTATGACGAGACGGCCGGGCTGAGTTGATAAGGAGTAACCGATATGATAAAGGAAATCGACGGCGGCGTGTGCGCCGCGAAGGGGTTCCAGGCATCGGGGGTCCACTGCGGCGTAAAGGCCAACAGCAGCCCCGAGAAAAACGACCTGGCCCTAATCCTGTCCCAGCGGGAGTGCGCCGCGGCGGGGGTGTACACCCTCAACCGGGTGAAGGCCGCCCCCATCTATGTCACCATGGACCACCTGGAGGACGGCACCGCCTGGGGCGTGGTGGCCAACAGCGGCAACGCCAACGCTTGCTGCCCCATGAGCCACGAGAACGCCGAGCTGATGTGCGCCGCCGCCGCCCAGGCCACCGGCCGGGAGCCGGGGGACTTCATCGTGGCCTCCACCGGCGTCATCGGCCAGACCATCAACATCGCCGCCATCCAGGTCGGCCTGCCTGATGCGGCCGCCAAGCTCTCCCCGGAGGGCTCCGACGCCGCGGCCCGGGCCATCATGACCACCGACACGGTGAAGAAGGAGATCGCCGTCTCCCTCACCCTGGGCGGGAAGGAAGTGCGCATCGGCGCCATCGCCAAGGGCTCCGGCATGATCCACCCCAACATGGGCACCATGCTGTGCTTCATCACCACCGACTGCGCCATCACCCACGAGATGCTGGAGGACGCCCTGCGCCAGGTGGTCATGCACACCTTCAACCGGGTCACTGTGGACGGGGACACCTCCACCAACGACACCTGCGTGGTGCTGGCCAACGGCATGGCGGAGAACCCCCTCATCGAGTGGATGGACGACGACTATGCCGCCTTCAAGGACGCGCTGGCCTACGTGTGCCGCCATCTGGCCCGGGCCATCGCCGGGGACGGCGAGGGTGCCAGCCGCCTGGTCACCTGCAAAATGGTGGGGGCCCGCAGCGAGGAGAGCGCCGAGCGGCTGGCCAAGGCCGTGGTGGGCTCCGCCCTGGTGAAGGCCGCCATGTTCGGCGCCGACGCCAACTGGGGCCGGGTGCTGTGCGCCATGGGCTACTCCAAGGCCCCCTTCCGCCCCGAGCACGTGGATATCTCCTTTGAGTCCGAGGCTGGCTCCATCCTGGTGTGCAAACAGGGCGACGGCCTGGACTTCGACGAGGACCTGGCCAAGAATATCCTCACCCAGAAGGAGATCGTCATCGCCGTGGACCTCCACGAGGGGGAGGACAGCGCCGAGTGCTGGGGCTGCGACCTCACCTACGACTACGTGAAGATCAACGGGGACTACCGCACCTGAGACAGGAGGTCATTTCCATGCCCTACTCCCAAGTGGACCGCGCCAAGGTATTGGCCGAGGCGCTGCCCTATATCCAGAAATTCAACGGCAAGACCATCGTGGTCAAATACGGCGGCAACGCCATGATCTCCGATGAGCTGCGCCAGGCCGTCATCTCCGACATCATCCTGCTCAATCTGGTGGGCATCCGGGTGGTGGTGGTCCACGGCGGCGGCCCGGAAATCAGCGAGATGCTCAAAAAGGTGGGCAAGCAGTCCAGATTCGTGGACGGCCTGCGCTACACCGACGAGGAGACCATGGACATCGTCCAGCAGGTGCTGTGCGGCCGGGTGAACAAGAACCTGGTGGCCACCCTCAACCGCATGGGCGGCCGGGCCATGGGCTTGTGCGGCATGGACGGCGGTCTGCTCAAGGCGAAGATGCTGGACGGCGGCAAGTACGGCCTGGTGGGCGAGATCACCCAGGTGGACCCCCGCCCCGTGGCCCACATCCTCAGCGACGGCTACATCCCCGTCATCTCCACGGTGGCCCAGGGGGAGGACGCCGACACCGCCTACAACATCAACGCCGACACCGCCGCCGCCAAGCTGGCCGTGGCCCTGAAGGCCGAGCGGCTGCTGCTGCTCACCGACGTGCGGGGCCTGCTCCGGGACCCCAAGGATGAGGACACCCTCATCTCCGAGCTGCAGCTGTCCTCCGTCCCCGCCCTGGTGCGGGAGGGGGTCATCTCCGGGGGCATGATCCCCAAGATTGAGTGCTGCGTGGAGGCGGTACGCTCCGGCGTGAAGTCGGCCACCATCCTGGACGGCCGGGTGCCCCACTCCATCCTCATCGAGCTGCTCAGCGACTCCGGCATCGGCACGATGCTCACCACATGATCGAAGGAGGACTATCTTCTATGACCTTTGAAGAAATCAAGACCCTTGACAGCCAATATGTCATGCCCTCCTACAGCCGCTTCCCGGTGGCGGTGGACCACGGCAAAGGGGCCACCATCTGGGACGTGAACGGCCGGGAGTACATCGACTTCACCTCCGGCATCGGCGTGTGCTCCCTGGGCTACGCCGACGAGGGGTGGGTGGAGGCCGTCACCAACCAGGCCAAAAAGCTGGCCCACATCTCCAACCTCTTTTACGCCGAGCCCTACGCCGCCCTGGCGGAAAAGCTGTGCACCCGGGCGGGGATGTGCAGCGTGTTCTTTTCCAACTCCGGTGCGGAGGGCAACGAGGGGCTCATCAAGCTGGCCCGGAAGTGGTCCTTCGACAAATACGGCAAGGGCCGGGGCACCGTCATCACCCTGAGAAATTCCTTCCACGGCCGGACCATCACCACCCTGGCGGCCACCGGACAGGACAAGTTCCACAACTACTTCTTCCCCTTCACCGAAGGGTTCCGCTACGCCGACGCCAACGACATCGACTCCGTGGAGGCGGTGGCCGGCCACGACGTGTGCGCGGTGATGATGGAGCTCATCCAGGGCGAGGGCGGCGTGCTCCCCCTGGACCGGGAATTCGTCCAGAAGGTGGCCGCCCTGTGCGCCAAGCGGGACTGGCTGCTGCTCATCGACGAGGTACAGACCGGCGTGGGCCGCACCGGCTCCCTGTTCGCCTACCAGCAGTACGGCATCCAGCCTGACGCGGTGTCCTTCGCCAAGGGCATCGCCGGCGGCCTGCCCTTCGGCGGCGTGATGGCGGGAGAGAAGTGCAAAGCCGTGTTCACCTCCGGCACCCACGGCACCACCTTCGGCGGCAACCCCGTGGCCGCCGCCGCCGCCGGCTATGTGCTGGACCGCATTGACGACGCCTTCCTGGCCCAGGTCAGGGAGAAGGGCGCCTACCTGCGGGAACAGATCGAGGCGCTGAGCGTGCCCTGCCTGGGCAGGACCCGGGGGCTGGGCATGATGATCGGCATAGAGGTCAAGGAGGGCTGGACCAACAAGGAGCTGGCCAACAAGCTCATCGACAGCGGTCTGCTCATCCTCACCGCCGGCCCCAGCCTGCGCCTGCTGCCCCCCCTGGTCATCACCTACGAGGAGATGGACAAGGGCCTGGCCATCATGAAAACTGTTTTGGCCTGAACATCCGCACCCAGCGTCCCGCCCCGGCGGGGCGCTGGGGTTCCGATTTTTATAGAAGGAGGCACCACAGTGAAAAAAGACCTGCTCAAGCTACTGGACCTGTCCGCCGAGGACATCATCACCATCCTCAACACAGCCGACCAGCTGAAATACAGCCAGAAGCACGGCATCGCCCACGACTACCTCAAGGGCCAGACCCTGGCCATGATCTTCGAGAAGAACTCCACCCGCACCCGGGTGTCCTTCGAGACCGGCATGTACCAGCTGGGGGGTCACGCCCTGTTCCTCTCCGGCAAGGAGAGCCAGATCGGCCGGGGTGAGCCCATCCAGGACACCGCCCGGGTCCTCTCCCGGTACTGCGACGGCATCATGATCCGCACCTTCTCCCAGGAGGGGGTGGAGAAGCTGGCCCAGTACGCCGATATCCCGGTCATCAATGGCCTGACCGATTTCTGCCACCCCTGCCAGGTGCTGGCTGACCTGATGACCGTCCGGGAGCACAAGGCGGTGCTGGAGGGGCTGAAGCTGTGCTACATTGGCGACGGCAACAATATGGCCAACTCCCTCATCGTGGGCGGCCTGAAGATGGGCATGGAGGTGTCCGTGGCTTGCCCCGAGGGCTACGAGCCCGACCCCGCCGTGCTGGACTTCACCAGGAGCGACCCCAGCTTCAAGTTCTCCCTCTGCCGCGACCCCAGGGACGCCGCCCCCAGGGCCGACGTGGTCTTTACCGACGTGTGGGCCTCCATGGGCATGGAGGCGGAGAAGGCCGCCCGGGAGAAGGCCTTCCAGGGCTACTGCGTAGACGCCGCCCTGATGGAGCTGACCAACCCCGGCTGCATGGTCCAGCACTGCCTGCCCGCCCACCGGGGGGAGGAGATCACCGAGGAGGTCTTTGAGGCCCACGCCACCGAGATCTTCGACGAGGCGGAGAACCGCCTGCACGCCCAGAAGGCCGTCATGTACCTGCTGATGGCCAAGCACTGACCCCGCATCTCTCTGATATTTTAACGGGCCGCCCGTCTGGGCGGCCCGTTGACTGTCAAAAAAGGCCGAAAGCCTTTTTTGACAAAGAGCTGCTGCCCGCTGCAGCGCGCGTCGTCGCAAGCTCTATATCCTTCGCTTCCGCCTGTGGTGAAAGCTCACTCATTACGCTGCTCCTCCTTTCCCAGCCGAACCCGCTGCGCTGGGCTTCGGCTGGGAACCCATTTCACTCGCACGTTTGCGGGCCGCCCGTCTGGGCGGCCCGTTTTTTTGCGCCCGGCCGACAAGCGGGCCATTTCCCCGTGGCGCGGCGGCTGTTTTCTCCTTTTTCACCAAATTCTCGTTAAGTTTTCTATCTTTTCCTGTACTTTTTCCCTCAATTATACTATTCTAGGTCTACACCCCTGCGCAAGGGCCCCTTTTGGGCCGGTTTTTCGGCCTCCCCGCGCCGGGGGAGCCGCCCCACGCGGCGCGTCCCTTGAGGTCAGAGACAGAGAACAGGAGGTTCACCATGGCAAGAAGAAAGATTGAACGCAACATCTCCTATGACGACACGCGGGACCTGTACTATGTACATATGGAGCTGGGCGTGGATGAGGACGGAAGGCGGGTGAAACAGTACCGCACCTATACGACGCTTGCCGCCGCCCGCACCGGGCTGAGGCAGTTTATGGTCCAGAAGAGCCAGCAGAGGGGGCCCATCCGCCGGGAGATCCCCCTGGAGCAGTGGCTGGACTACTGGATGGAGAACATCGTCCGCCCCAACCGGGCGGAGACCACCACCTACGGCTATGAGCGGATGATCGAAAACCACATCGCCCCCCACCTGGGTGCAATCCCCATCTCCAAGCTCACCCCCCAGCGGATCCAGGAGTACTACCTGGAGATGGCCCGGGAGGGCCTGGGCAACAACACCATCCGCCGGCACCACGCCCTGCTCTCCGCGGCCCTGCGGGTGGCGGTGCGGCAGGACGTGCTGAACGTCTCCCCCATCGACAAGGTGGAGCAGCCCCGCTCCAAGCTCAAGGAGGCCCACTTCTACGACAAGACCAACCTGCGCCGGCTGTACCTGCTGGTGGAGGGCCACTGGCTGGAGCTGCCTGTGAAGGTCACCGCGGGCCTGGGCCTGCGGCGGGAGGAGCTGTGCGGGCTGAAATGGGAGTGCGTCAATCTGGAACGGCGGCTCCTCCACATCCGGGCCGCCCGCACCGCCTACGGCGCCACCATCATCCAGAAGGAGACAAAAAACCGCTCCTCCATGCGCACCCTGTTTCTCCCGGACGAGCTGGTGGAGCTGTTCGCCCGGGAGAAGGCGCGGCAGGAGCAGATGCGCCGCACGGTGGGCGGGGACTTCGCCGCCTCCGGCCACGTGGTGCTCAACCGGGAGGGCCGGCCCTACTCCCCCAACGCCCTGTCCCTGGCCTTCACCCGGTTCATCAAGCGCAACAAGCTGCCTCCCCTCACCTTCCACGGCCTGCGCCACTCCTTCGCCACCGTGGCCTCCGCCCAGGGGGCGCCCCTGTTCGACATCGGCAAGGCCCTGGGCCACTCCACCCCGGCCACCACCGGGCGCATCTACACCCACCTGGTGGACCACACCCACGAGCAGACCCTGCTGCGGGTGTCCGCCGCCCTGCGGGAGTGATCGCCCGGGCGGTCCTTCGCTTTATGGCCTAAATTTGTGAAAAGAGCGGCCCCGCACTCCACCTGGAGGCGGGGCCGCTCTCCGGCATACTCCGCGGCCCTGTCCCATACAGTGAGTTGGAACACTTTGGGGAGGGGGCGCCGTTATGCCGCTGTCTTTTGGAGAATTTCTGATCCAGCTGAGCCGCAGCCCGGCCCAATTGGCCACCGTGCTGCTCACCCTGGCGGTGGTGCTGGTCAACGGCTGGACCGACGCCCCCAACGCCATCGCCTGCGCGGTGGTGACGGAGGCCCTGCCCTTCCGCTGGGCGGTGGCGCTGGCGGCGGTGTGCAACTTTTTGGGGGTGGTGTGCGCCGCGGCCCTCCACCCGGCGGTGACTTATACGATCTACGCCACCGCCCGGTTCTCCGGCGGGCCGGGGACGGCCCTGTGCGCCCTGTGCGCGGCCATGGCGGCGGTGGTGCTCTGGTCGGCGGCGGCCTGGCTGTGGGGTATCCCCACCAGTGAGAGCCACGCGCTGGTGGCCGGGCTGTCCGGCGCGGCGGCGGCCCTGGAGGGGGATTTGAGCTGCATCCGCTGGGACAGCTGGGTCAAGGTGCTGCTGGGCCTGGCCCTGTCCGCCGGGCTGGGGCTGTGGGCCGGCGGGCGCGCCTGGCGGCTGTGTGCCCCGCTGGATTGGTCAGAAAAATTATGTAAACTTCTCCAGATCCCCGGCGCGGCGGCGGGCGCCTTCCTCCACGGGGCCCAGGACGGGCAGAAATTCCTGGGGATCTTCCTGCTGGGCTGCGCCTTGAGCGCCGGGCGGCAGGATGAGCAGACCTTCTGGGTGCCGGGGTGGCTGATGTTGCTGTGCGCGGCCTTTCTGGCCCTGGGCACCGGCATGGGCGGGCGGCGGATCATCGACACCGTGGGCCGGGACATGGTGGAGCTGGGCCCAAAACAGGGCCTGGCCTGCGACGCCGCCAGCGCCCTCTGTCTGCTGCTGGCCACCGCCCTGGGCCTGCCCGTGAGCACCACCCACACCCGCACCTGCGCCCTGCTGGGGGTGTGCCGGGGGGGCGGGGGCCGGTGGGACCGGAAAGTGGCCCGGTCGGTGGCCCTGGCCTGGGTCCTCACCTTCCCCTTCTGTTTTGCTCTGGGGTTCCTGCTGTCCCGGCTTTTTCTGCGCCTATGACGCCGCCGGCGCGGATGACGGGGGCGGACGCGGCGGCGATGGCCTTTTTCCCGTACTTGGCCCGGATGGAGTCCATGCACCGCTCCAGCTTTTGCAGCCGCTCCCGGCGCTGCTCCAGCCCGCTGTCGGAGAGCAGGTCCAGCTGGCTGGCCGCCTCATCCTCGGGCAGCAGGCAGATGGCGGTCACGGTCAGCGCCCGCACCGGGTCCCGCCAGCGCCAGCACTCCCTGGCCAGGCCCATGGCCGCCTGGGCGATCTCCCGGCCCAGACTGGTGGGCTCGTCCAGGCGGCGCTGCCGGCTGATGTCCCGGAAGTCCGGGTCCCGGATGGCCAGGGACACCCCGGTACACTTCATTCTGTGCCGCCGCAGGCGGGCGGCCACCTGGTCGGAGAGCATGGCGACACCGGCCCGGATCTCCTCCTCCCCCTGGAGGTTCCGGGGGAAGGTCAGGCCGTTCCCCACCGATTTGGGCGGCGTATCCAACCCCGCCGGGGCCACGGGGCTCTCGTCCAGGCCGTTGGCGTAGTCGTAGAGCTGGCTGCCGTGGCGGCCCAGGAGGGTGAACAGGGTCTCCCGGTCGAACCGGGCCAGGTCCCCGATGGTGCGGATACCGAACCGCTGGCAGGTGCGCTGGACGGCGCTGCCTACGAACAGCAGGTCGCCCACCGGGAGGGGCCAGACCAGGGCACGGAAGTTGTCCCGGCTGATGACGGTGGTGGCGTCGGGCTTTTTGTAGTCGCTACCCAGCTTGGCGAACACCTTGTTGAAGGACACCCCCACCGAGATGGTCAGGCCCAGCTCGCTCCGGATGCGGGCCCGGAGCCGGTCGGCCAGGGCGGGGCCGTCCCCGCCGAACAGGTGCAGGGTGCCGGTGACGTCCAGCCAGCTCTCGTCGATGCCGAAGGGCTCCACCAGGTCGGTGTACTCCTGATAGACGGCGTTGACCAGCTGGGAGTAGTGGTGGTACTTGTCGTGGTGGGCCCCCAGCAGCCGCAGCTCCGGGCACTTCTGCCGGGCCTGCCAGATGGTCTCCGCCGTCTTGATCCCGAAGCGCTTGGCCGGCTCGTTTTTGGCCAGGATGATGCCGTGGCGGCTGTCCGGGTCGCCGCACACCGCCACGGGCAGATGGCGCAGCTCCGGGTGCTCCAGCAGCTCCACCGAGGCGAAGAAGCTGTTCAAATCACAGTGGAAGATCATACGGTCCATGGGGACGCCTCCCTTCGTTGGGACCCTATCATACCACATCGCCGCCCGTATGTCAAACATTTGTTCTATTTTTGATCCCCGGAGCGGCATACCGATCCCCCTCCCCGGCCCGCTGTCCCCTTCCCCCGGCCAAAAGCGCCAAAATCACGGATATCCCAGGATTTTTCCCGTTTCAACGGGATTTCAGCCTTTTCTTTTCCCGGGATCCATGATATACTACTTCCGGCATTTGCCGCCAAGACCGCCCAGCCTCCTGGCTCTCCGGGGCGTACCGACCAAAATCAACGAAAACGGGGGAACCCTCCATGAAAAAAGCACGCCTGTTGTGTTTCGCGCTGGCCGCCCTGCTCCTGCTCTCCCTGCAGCCCGCCGCTTTGGCCGCCGGGCCGGCGGAGGAGCAGCCGGAGGTCCTCCGGGTGGGCTTTTTCGCCTTTTCCGGCTACCACACCATCGGGGAGGACGGCCGCCGGAACGGCTACGGCTATGAGTTCCTCCAGCGGCTGGCCATCCACGCCGGCTGGTCCTACGAGTATGTGGGCTACGACGGCTCCTATGCCGACGCCCTGGACATGCTGCGCCGGGGTGAGGTGGACATCGTCACCTCCGTCTCCAAGACCCCGGAGCGGGAGGAGGAGTTCCTGTTCTCCGACCAGGACATCGGCGTCAACTCCACCATCTTCACCGTGAAGGCGGGCAACGAGGCCATCGTGGAGGGGGACTATACCACCTACGACGGCATCACCGTGGGTATGCTGGAGGGCAACTCCAAGAACGCCAACTTCGAGCGGTTCGCCCAGACACACAGCTTCACCTACACCCCGGTCTACTTTGCCGGGCAGGACGAGCTCTCCGCCGCCCTCCAGGGCGGCCAGGTGGACGCCGCCGTCACCGGCAGCCTGCGGCTGCTGGAGGATGAGTGGCTGCTGGAGTCCTTCGACGCCAGCCCCTTCTATATCTGCACCCGGAAGGACCGGGTGGACCTGATGGAGCAGATCAATGAGGCCATCAACGAGATGGACCTCCACGACCCCAACTGGCGGGGTACCCTCCATGAGAGGTACTACGCCACCGACCAGAGCGGCTCCATCATCATGAACGCCGGGGAGCGGGCCTTTCTGGCCAACCGCCGGGCCTCCGGCGAGCCCCTGCGGCTGCTGATCAACCCGGACCGGGCCCCCTACTGCTACTTCGAGAACGGCCAGGCCAAGGGCATCCTCCCCGCCATTTTCGACCGGCTGGCCCAGCAGCTGGGGCTGACCTATGAATTTGTCCCGGTGAAGGACCGGGACGAGTACTATGCCCTGCGCCTGGCGGGGGCGGCTGACGTGGTGCTGGATTTCGCCGGCGACTACTACATGGCCGAGGAGGAGGGGTACCGGATCACCGTCCCCTATTTCCAGACCAACTTCGCCCGGCTGACCCTGGACGGCTTCACCGGCACGGTGGAGCGGGTGGCGGCCATGGAGCGGGCCGACGCCATCAACGGCTATATCGCCAGCCGTTACCCTGAGGAGGCCCTGATCCGCTGCAAGACGTCGGAGGAGTGCGTCCAGGCCGTGCTGGACGGCAGAGCCGACGCCACCTTCCTCTACGCCTACGCCGCCGAGCGCTACATCCAGCAGGACGAGCGCAACCGGCTCAGCTCGGTGGTATTCGGAGAGACCTCCATGGCCTACGCCGTGGGCAGCAACGTGCCCAACGGCCGCTATCTGCTCTCCCTGCTGGACAAGGGGGCGGACAGCTTCACCAGCACGGAGCTGGACGCCATCGTGGCCCGTGAGATGGACACCGGCAGCCACACCGACATGAGCCTCACCGCCTTCCTGTACAGGAACCCGGTCTACGGCATCCTGGGCACCGCGATGATTTTCCTTCTCCTCTTTGTCTTGGCCATGCTGGCGGCGCGGACCCGCAGCCAGCGGCGGCTGGAGAAGGAGGTGGCCCTGGCCACCAGTGAGCTGGAGAACAAGACCCAGGAGCTGTCCCGGGCCCTCCAGGCGGCGGACGCCGCCAACCGGGCCAAGACCACCTTCCTCAACAATATGTCCCACGACATCCGCACCCCTATGAACGCCATCATCGGCTACACGGCGCTGACCACCACCCACCTGGACAACAAGGCCCGGGCCCAGGACTACCTGTCCAAGATCGCCCAGGCGTCCAATCACCTGCTCTCCCTCATCAACGACGTGCTGGACATGAGCCGCATCGAGTCGGGCAAGGTCACCATCGAGGAGCGTCCGGAGAACCTGGCCGATATCCTCCAGGGCCTGCGGAACATCATCCAGTCCGACATCCACGCCAAGCACCTTGAGCTGTTCATCGACACGGTGGACGTGACGGACGAGGAGGTCTTCTGCGATCGGCTACGGCTGAACCAGATCCTGCTGAATCTGACCTCCAACGCCATCAAATTCACCCCCGCCGGGGGATCGGTGGCTGTCCGTGTCACCCAGAAGCCCAGCCAGAAGCCCGACTGCGGCATCTACGAATTCCGGGTCAGCGACACCGGCATCGGCATGAGCCCGGAGTTCGTCAAGACGGTCTTTGACCCCTTCACCCGGGAGCGCACCTCCACCGTCAGCGGCATCCAGGGCACCGGCCTGGGCATGGCCATCACCAAGAACATCGTGGACATGATGGGCGGCACCATCCAGGTGGACAGCGCGATCGAGAAGGGCACCACCTTCACCGTACAGCTGGAACTGCGCTTTACCGCCGAGCACCAGGACATGGGCCCCATCGCCGAGCTCAGCGGCCTGCGGGGGCTGGTGGTGGACGACGACCTGGTCAGCTGCCAGAGCGTGTCCAAGATGCTCCGGCAGATCGGGATGCGGGCGGAGTGGACCCTGTCCGGCCGGGAGGCGGTGGTCCGCACCGACGAGGCCATCGAGCTGGCAGACCCCTTTGAGGTCTACATCGTGGACTGGTCCATGCCCGAGATGAACGGGGTGGAGACCGTCCGGGAGATCCGCAAGATCGTGGGCGAGGACTCCCCCATCATCCTGATGTCCGCCTACGACTGGTCCGATATCGAGCAGGAGGCCCGCCAGGCCGGGGTCACCGGCTTTATCAGCAAGCCCCTGTTCGCCTCCGACCTCCACCGCACCCTGGAGCAGAGCCTGGGCCGCAGCACAGTGGTCTCCGGCCCCCAGGCACCCGCTCCGGCGGAGGACTGCTTCAAGGACAGGCGCATCCTCCTGGTGGAGGACAACGAGCTCAACCGGGAGATCGCCGCCGAGTTGCTGGAGGAGGCGGGACTCCAGGTGGAATGCGCCGAAAACGGCCAGCTGGCCTGCGACATGGTCCGCGCTTCCGTGCCCGGCTATTACGACCTGGTCCTGATGGATATCCAGATGCCCGTCATGGACGGCTACGCCGCCACCCGGGCGATCCGGTCCATCGGGGACCCGGCCCTGGCCAACCTGCCCATCATCGCCATGACCGCCAACGCCTTTGAGGAGGACCGGGAGCGGGCCCTGGAGGCGGGCATGAACGGCCACCTGGCCAAGCCCATCGACGTGGAAAAGATGATGGCCCTCCTGCGGGACCTGTTCAGTGAGAAGGGCTGACCCCATCCGCGGCCCGCTCCGTCGGGCTCCGGCGCGAGCGAGCATATCGGAAAGCTTATAGAGACAGGGCCAAGGTCTTATGACCTTGGCCCTGCCTTTTTCAGCAAATACGCCCAGAGAGGGGCGTATCCGCATCTCTTGACAAAGGAAATGGGGACCTATCCGACCCGTCGCCGAGTTTGGATAAGTCCCCAATGGTGACCCAGCGGGGATTCGAACCCCGGACACCCTGCTTAAAAGGCAGGTGCTCTGCCGACTGAGCTACTGGGTCGGCTGTAAATTTTCACACCGCCGCAGGCGGCCAACCAAATCGGAACCCAGCGCAGCGGTTCCGGCCCGAAGCAAGGAGCAAACGGAGCGGAGTTTTGCGACAAACTGGCAGGGATGGCTGGACTCGAACCAGCGAGTGAGGGAGTCAAAGTCCCTTGCCTTACCACTTGGCTACACCCCTGTATCGGGCTGGGAAGGGACAGGGCCGGAGCAGAAGCTCCGGCCCTGCCGTATGTGGGGTGGGTAATGGGGCTCGAACCCACGACACCCGGAACCACAATCCGGTGCTCTACCAACTGAGCTATACCCACCATATCAATTGAAACGCCGCCGCAGGCGGCTCGTCAAATCAAAGCCCCGCGCACCGGCTTCGATTTGAGGCAGCGGCAAAATGAACACATTTTCGCTGCCGGGCAGAGGGACGGTATGCGGCCCGCGGCGGCGTGGCACGCCTGAAGGGACTCGAACCCCTGACCCACTGCTTAGAAGGCAGTTGCTCTATCCACCTGAGCTACAGGCGCGTATGGAGCGGGTGATGGGAATCGAACCCACGCGACCAGCTTGGAAGGCTGGGATTCTACCATTGAACTACACCCGCATGGGGCTGTGCGTTCGTCACATCAGCCTTGAAATAATAGCATATCCCGCCGCCTTTGTCAATCCTAATTCCGCGGCTTTTTTTGCTTTTCAGTGGCTTTTTTGTCCTATCTCAGGGCCGCGTCGCAGAACCCGCAGCAATCCACCCCGCCGATCTTCCGCACCAGCGGAGGCAGGTAGGGCTGGCTCTGCGTGATGCAGCGGGGGTTGGTGCACACCGGGCGGGTGCCGATCTCCACCGGGGGCGGGTCGTCGTCCCGGGGCTGGAGGGCCAGGTGCTCCAGCAGGGCCATGCGGGCGAACATACCATAGCGGGCCTGCCGGAAATAGACCGCCCGGGGGTCGTCGTCCACATCCACGGCGATCTCGTCCACCCGGGGCAGGGGGTGCATCACCAGCATGGTGGGCTTGGCCCGCTCCAGCTTGCGGCGGGTGAGCACATAGACGCCCTTGTTGCGCTCGTACTCCAGGGGGTCCACGAACCGCTCCCGCTGGATGCGGGTCATATACAGCACGTCCAGCTGGGGGATGACCGACTCCAGGCCGGTGACCTCGGTGAACCACATGCCGTTCTCCCGCATAAAGGCCCGCATATACTCGGGCACGGCCAGCTCCCGGGGGGAGATGAGGAAGAACTTGATGTCCTTGAACTTGGCCATGGCCTTGATGAGGGAGTGGACCGTGCGGCCGTTTTTCAGATCGCCGCACAGGCCCAGGCACAGCCCGTCCACGCTCCCCCGCAGGCGGGTGATGGTGGTCAGGTCGGCGGTGGTCTGGGTGGGGTGCATATGGCCGCCGTCGCCGGCGTTGACCACGGGGACGGAGGAGTACAGGGAGGCGGCCTTGGCGGTGCCCTCCCAGGGGGCGCGGATCACCACCACGTCGGCGTAGCCGGAGACCATCTTGATGGTGTCCTTCAGCGTCTCGCCCTTGGCCACGGAGGAGGAGTTGGGGTCGGCAAAGCCGAACACCGTGCCCCCCAGGCGGAGCATAGCGGTCTGGAAGGAGAAGTTGGTGCGGGTGGAGGGCTCGTAAAATAAAGAGGCCATCACCTTACCGCGGCACACGTCGATAAATTTCTCCGGCGCGTCCATGATCTGGCTGGCCCTCTGATACAGCGCGTCCCACTCCTGGCGGGGCACGTCCCCAAAGTCGATCAGATGCCGCATCTGCCGCCACGCTCCTTCTTCACATCGTTTTCGTGTTATCCTACCATAAAACGCCCCGCTCCGCAAGATGGGACGCAAATTTTTTCAGCCGCGGAAAGGGGCCGGCCCAGCTGGGCCGGCCCCCGGGAAAAGCTCCGCTTACTTGATGGGCTCGAAGTCCGCCGCGCCGTGCTTGCACAGGGGGCAGACAAAGTCGTCGGGGAGGGTGTCCCCCTCGTAGATATAGCCGCACACCTTGCACACGAAGCCCTTCTTGCCCTCGGTCTCGGGCTTGGGCTTGACGTTCTTCTGGTAGTAGGTGTAGGTCATGGTCTCGTCGTCGGAGATGACCCGGGCCTCGGTGACGGAGCAGATAAACATACCGTGGGTGTCCATATCCACGTACTGCTCCACCTTCAGGGAGAAGAAGGCGTTGATATACCGGGGCAGGAACACCAGGCCGTTGTCGGAGCGGAGCACCTCGGCTCCGGCGAACTTGTCCACCGCCCGGCCGCTCTGGAACCCGAAGGTCTTGAACACCTGGAAGGGGGCCTTCACCGACAGGCAGTTGACGTTCAGCACGCCGGTCTGCTTGATGATGTGGTGGGAGTAGTTGGCCTTGTTGATGTTCACCGCCACCCGGTAGGGGTTGTCGGTGAGCTGGCTGACGGTGTTGACGATCAGGCCGTTGTCCTTGGTCCCGTCGTTGCAGGTGACCACATACAGGCCGTAGCCGATCTTGAACAGGGCGGTCATGTCGCTCTTGTTGGCGGTCTCCTCCCGCTGGGCCAGGTAGTCCCTGCACAGCTCGTCGGACAGGTCCTCGATCTGCTGCTTGCTCTCGTCGTTCAGTGCGGAGAGCAGGCGCACGGTGGTATTGGCCCAGGTCAGGTTCTTGCAGCCCTCCAGCATAGACTTCATCACCTTGGCGGCCATGGGGGCCCAGGAGCCGTTCTCCATGAGGGCCACGGTGCGGTTCTGGAAGTTGCGCTCGGTGAGGTGGTCGATAAAGGTGCGCATGAAGGGGAAGATCTCCGCGTTGTAGGTGGTGGTGGCCAGCACCAGCTTGCCGTAGCGGAAGGCGTCCTCCACCGCCTCGGCCATGTCCTCCCGGGCCAGGTCGGTGACCACCACCTTGGGGCAGCCCTTGGCCTTCAGCTTGGAGGCCAGCAGCTCCACCGCCTGCTTGGTGTGGCCGTACACGGAGGTGTAGGCGATCATGATGCCCTCGGACTCCACCCGGTAGGAGGACCAGATGTCGTACAGGTTGAGGTAGTGGCCCAGGTCCTCCTTGAGCACGGGGCCGTGGGTGGGGCAGATGATCTGGATGTCCAGCCCGGCGGCCTTCTTCAGCAGCCGCTGGACCTGGGCGCCGTACTTGCCCACGATGCCGATGTAGTACCGGCGGGCCTCGCAGTCCCACTCCTCCTCCACGTCGTTGGCCCCGAACTTGCCGAAGCCGTCGGCGGAGAAGAGGACCTTGTCGCAGGAGTCGTAGGTGACGATGACCTCGGGCCAGTGGACCATTGGGGCGGTGACGAAGGTGAGGATGTGCTTCCCCAGCTCCAGGGTGTCCCCCTCCCCCACCACGATGCGGCGGTCGGCCCAGTCGGTGCCGAAGAACTGGTTCATCATGGCAAAGGCCTTGGCGGAGGAGACGATCTTCGCCTCGCTGTACACCTTCATGAAGTTGGCGATGTTGCCGGCGTGGTCAGGCTCCATGTGCTGGATGATCAGGTAGTCCGGCTTGCGGCCGCCCAGGGCGGCGGCCACATTGTCCAGCCACTCGTGGGTGAAGTGCTTGTCCACCGTGTCCATGACGGCGGTCTTGCCGTCCAGGATCACGTAGGAGTTGTAGGCCATGCCGTTGGGGACCACGTACTGCCCCTCGAACAGGTCCACCTGGTGGTCGTTGACGCCCACATATTTGATGTCTTTGGTCACGTTGATATCCATGAACAGACCTCCTTGAAAAATCGGGGCGCGCGCCCCAGTGTTCAGCAGACCTTATTATAGACGATGCCAGGGAAAAAAGCCAGCACTTTTTACCAAAAAGCTGACAGCGGCTATCACCAATAAAAAACGCTCCGGCGGCCGTCCCCGCCGGAGCGTTCCTGTCTGCTGTTCCCGCCAGACACCGGCGGCTTCTGCCTCCGCGATCCCGTCCCACTCCGCGGCGCGGGAGGGGTCATTTCTCCAGCAGGCGGTCCAGGTTGTTCTTGTGCAGCGCCCGAGCGATCGCCACGCCCAGGATGGGGGTAAAAACGATGGCAATAGCACCGTTGACCAGGGTGGCGGGGACCTTGGCCGCCACGTAGGCCCAGCACTGGACAGGCTCCGTGAGCTTGCTGAGGACCATGGCGTTATAGAAGTAGTTCTTGATCAGATAGACCACCCCGTAGGCCACGGCCGCGCAGGAGGTGGCGGCCAGCTGGGGGACGTACCGGTCTCTGGCGGAGCGAAAGACCAGGTACAACACCAGGCCGGCCACCAGGCCGTACATCCCCTTGGTGAAGAAGGTGAACGGCGCATCCATCACATAGGCGGGGTTGGTCATGTCGTAGAGGGCGGACCCCAGGCCGGCAGACACAAAGCCCAGCGCGGGCCCCAGCAGGATACCGGACAGGGCACAGAAGATATTGGCCAAGGTAAAGGATGTGACGCCCCCCAGGGAGATGGGAATGGTGACGCGCAGGTAGTTCCCCAGGAACACAACGGCCGTCATCAGAGCACAGACACACAGTCGGGTGATTTTCTTTTCGTTGCGCATAGCGGTTGCCCCCTTCAAATGGGATGCCTTTCGGCCCCGGAATTAACGCTATTATACTCCAATCTGGCTTTCTTAAAAGAGCCAAAACAGAACTTTTTTATAGGGTCAGTTTGAGCGAGCACCCGCGGTTCCCGGCGCGGCAGCCGCAAAAGCTTTGGCGTTATCAAAACAAAGCCCGGGGCACACCGCAAAGCGGTATGCCCCGGGCTTTTCTCATGTCGTCTGTTAGCCCCGCGGTTTTTAAACCTTACCGGGGATTCTTGATGGCGGCCTGCGCGGCGGCCAGACGGGCGATAGGCACACGGAAGGGGGAGCAGGACACATAGTCCAGCCCGATCTGGTGGCAGAACTCCACGCTGGAGGGGTCGCCGCCGTGCTCGCCGCAGATGCCGATGTGCATCTCGGGCCGGGTGGCCTTGCCCATCTTGACGGCCATCTTCATCAGGGCGCCCACGCCAACCTGGTCCAGCTTGGCGAAGGGGTCGGACTCCAGAATCTTGGCGTCGTAGTAGGCGTTGAGGAACTTGCCGGCGTCGTCGCGGGAGAAGCCGTAGGTCATCTGGGTCAGGTCGTTGGTGCCGAAGCAGAAGAACTCGGCCTCCTTGGCGATCTCGTCGGCGGTGAGGGCGGCCCTGGGGATCTCGATCATGGTGCCCACCTCATACTTGAGGCTGCTGCCCGCGGCGGCGATCTCGGCGTCGGCGGTGGCGACCACGATCTTTCTCACGTAGGCCAGCTCCTTGACCTCGCCCACCAGGGGAATCATGATCTCGGGGACCAGATTCCAGTCGGGGTGGGCGTTCTGGACCTTGATGGCGGCCCGGATGACGGCCTTGGTCTGCATCACGGCGATCTCGGGGTAGGTAACGGTCAGGCGGCAGCCGCGGTGGCCCATCATGGGGTTGAACTCGTGCAGGGAGGAGATGATGGCCTTGATGTCAGCCACGCTCTTGCCCTGGGCCTTGGCCAGCAGCTCGATGTCGGCCTCCTCGGTGGGGACGAACTCGTGCAGCGGGGGGTCCAGGAAGCGGATGGTGACGGGGCAGCCCTCCAGGGCCTCGTACAGGGCCTCAAAGTCACCCTGCTGGTAGGGCAGAATCTTATCCAGGGCGGCCTCCCGCTCGGCGGCGGTGTCGGCGCAGATCATCTCACGGAAGGCGGCGATGCGGTCGGCCTCGAAGAACATGTGCTCGGTGCGGCACAGGCCGATGCCCTCGGCGCCCAGCTCCCGGGCCTTCTTGGCGTCCCTGGGGGTGTCGGCGTTGGTGCGGACCTTCAGCTGACGGTACTTGTCAGCCCAGCCCATGATGCGGCCGAACTCGCCGGCGATCTCGGCGTCCACGGTGGGGATGATGCCCTCGTAGATGTTGCCGGTGGAGCCGTCGATGGAGATGAAGTCGCCCTCGTGGTAGGTCTTGCCGGACAGGGTGAACTGCTTGTTCTCCTCGTCCATGTTGATCTCGCCGCAGCCGGACACGCAGCAGGAGCCCATACCCCGGGCCACCACGGCCGCGTGGGAGGTCATGCCGCCGCGGACGGTGAGGATGCCCTGGGCGACCTTCATGCCGGTGATGTCCTCGGGGGAGGTCTCCAGCCGGACCAGGACCACCTTCTCGCCCCGGGCGGCCCACTGCTCGGCGTCCTCAGCGGTAAAGACGATCTTGCCGCAGGCGGCGCCGGGGGAGGCGCCCAGACCCTTGCCGATGGGGGTGGCGGCCTTCAGCGCCTTGGCGTCGAACTGGGGATGGAGCAGGGTGTCCAGGTTGCGGGGGTCGATCATGGACACGGCCTTCTTCTCGTCGATCATGCCCTCGTCCACCAGGTCGCAGGCGATCTTCAGGGCGGCCTTGGCAGTGCGCTTGCCGTTGCGGCACTGGAGCATGTAGAGCTTGCCGTTCTCCACGGTGAACTCCATGTCCTGCATGTCGCGGTAGTGGTCCTCCAGGATGCCGCACACCTTCACGAAGTCGGCGTAGGCCTGGGGGAACTTCTCCTCCATCTGGGAGATGGGCATGGGGGTGCGCACACCGGCCACCACGTCCTCGCCCTGGGCGTTGGTGAGGAACTCGCCCATCAGCTTCTTCTCGCCGGTGGCGGGGTCGCGGGTGAAGGCGACGCCGGTGCCGGAGTTGTCGTTCAGGTTGCCGAACACCATGGGCATGACGTTGACGGCGGTGCCCCAGGAGTAGGGGATGTCGTTGTCCCGGCGGTACACGTTGGCACGGGGGTTGTCCCAGGAGCGGAACACGGCCCGGATGGCCTCGTACAGCTGGACCTTGGGGTCGGAGGGGAAGTCAGAGCCGATCTTGGCCTTGTACTCGGCCTTGAACTGGCCGGCCAGCTCCTTCAGGTCGGCGGCGGTGAGCTCCACGTCGTAGGTGACGCCCCGCTTGGCCTTCATGGCGTCGATGAGCTGCTCGAAATACTTCTTGCCCACCTCCATGACCACGTCGGAGAACATCTGGATGAAGCGGCGGTAGGAGTCGTACACGAACCGCTCAAACTTGGGGTCGGGGTTGCCGGCGATCATGGCCGCCACCACGTCGTCGTTCAGGCCCAGGTTCAGGATGGTGTCCATCATGCCGGGCATGGAGGCCCGGGCGCCGGAGCGGACGGAGACCAGCAGGGGGTTCTCGGCGTCGCCGAACTTCTTGCCGGTGATCTCTTCCAGCTTGGCGACGTACTCCATGATCTGGCTCTGGATGTCCTCGCCGATCTTCTTGCCGTCATCATAATAACGGGTGCAGGCCTCGGTGGTGATGGTGAAGCCCTGGGGGACGGGCAGGCCGATGTTGGTCATCTCGGCCAGGTTGGCGCCCTTGCCGCCCAGCAGCTCGCGCATGGTGGCGTTGCCCTCGGAGAAGAGGTAGACGTATTTGTGTGCCATTTTCCTTCATTCCTTTCATCTGTTTCGGGGCTGGAGAGGGACAGCTCCGACTCCCGGACCGGTCCGGGTCCGCCCCGATATTTTTCGCGTCATGATTTCGCAGAAATATTATACCTATTTGCACAAAAAATTGCAACCGTCTGCGGGGCGGTTTTAACATTTTTTTCACGATTTTTCCAGCCGTGCCGCGCCGCCGGCAAACTGCCGGGCCGCCGCCCTAGAATTCGATCCCCCGCCGGGCCCGGATCCCCCGGTCAAAGGGGTGGCGCTGTTTCGTAACGCAGGAGATGTAATCCGCCCGCTCCAGCAGGGCGGCGCAGGGGTCCCGTCCGGTGAGGACGGCCTCCGTCCCCCGCTCCGCGCACAGGTCCAGCAGGGAGAGCACTGGCCCCAGCTCCAGCAGGCCCACGTTCAGCGCCGCGCACACCTCGTCCAGGACCAGGAGCGCGAAGGCCTCCCGGCGCAGCGCGGCCCCGGCCTCCTCCAGCATACCGGCGTACCGCTCCCGCTCGGCCGCCCTCTCCTCCGGGGCCAGGGCGAAGGTGAATTTGACCCTCTCCGGCACAGGCAGCAGCTCCACCCCGGGCAGCTGCTCCAAGGCGAACCGCTCCCCGCTGTCCGCCCCCTTGCAGAACTGGGCGACCAGCACCCGTCCGCCCCGCCCGGCTGTCCGCAGGGCCAGGCCCATGGCGGCGGTGGTCTTGCCCTTGCCATCGCCGCAGTAGAGATGGACCACGAAGACCCCCCCTTTTGTGATATCAGCACCAGTTTACCAGCTTTTGCGGGAAAAAGATAGGGGAAATTCCGATTGCTATTTTCCCGCCGGTGGGCTATGCTTGGGGAGAGGGAGGGGATGCCGGATGGATGGGCTCTGGAAACTCCTAGCGCTGTACCTGCTGGTCGTCAATCTGGCCGCCTTCGCCCTGATGGGCATGGACAAACGCCGGGCCAAACGGGAACAGTGGCGCATCCCGGAGCGCACCCTGTTCCTGGCCGCCCTGCTGGGGGGCAGCGCCGGGGCCATCCTGGGGATGCGGGCGTTCCATCACAAGACGAAGCACTTGTACTTCCGCCTCGGGATGCCGGCGATCCTGGCGCTCCAGCTGGCCCTGGCGGCGTGGCTGGCCTGGAAAGGCCTGGGATGAGCGCTTCCCCCGGAAACCCCATGTTTCACAGAAAGTTTACAGCGTATTCTTGTTTTTGCCATATGGTTATGGTATGATTATCACAATCCCGGCCGGGCCCGTCTTTTGGGCGCCGGCGGACATTTTCAGCAGGAAAGACAGGAGGGAAACTCCGTTGAAACCAGATAAACCCAACAAAAACCGAAAGAATATCGTGGGGCTGGTGAGCATGATTCTGTGGGCGCTGCTGTTCACCATGATCATCCGCAGCTGCGCCAGCTCCTACGAGCACGCCAATATCCTGGAGGTGCCCTACACCACCTTCGCCCAGTGGGTGGAGGACGGTCTGGTGGACGAGGTCAACATCGAGAGCGGCCAGTACACCTTCACCTTAAAGGAGGGGGCCCAGGTGGAGCTGCCCGAGCAGCACACCGACGCCACCCAGGAGCTGATGAACTCCCTGGTCCCCGGCGGGATGCAGCGGGAGGAGTACACCGAGTTCTACACCGTGCCCCTGGCCGGTCTGGAGGACAGCGAGCTGATGGAACAGCTCAAGGACAAGGACCTGGTGAACAACGCCTACACCGAGCCGGTGGACAGCTCCACCTATATCCTCAGCCTGGTGCTGTCCTACCTGCTGCCCATGCTGCTGATGATCGGCCTGATGGTCTTTATGTTCCGCGGCATCGGCAACAAGGGCGGCATCGGGGGCATCGGCGGGGTCGGCAAGGCCAACGCCAAGGTGTACGTGGAGAAACAGACCGGCGTCACCTTCCGGGACGTGGCCGGACAGGACGAGGCCAAGGAGTCCCTGGAGGAGATCATCGACATCCTCCACAACCCCCAGAAGTACACCGAGATCGGCGCCAAGCTGCCCAAGGGCGCCCTGCTGGTTGGCCCTCCGGGCACCGGCAAGACCCTGCTGGCCAAGGCTGTGGCCGGCGAGGCCGGCGTCCCCTTCTTCTCTATCTCCGGCTCCGACTTCGTGGAGATGTTCGTGGGCGTGGGCGCGTCCCGGGTCCGCGACCTGTTCAAGGAGGCCAGCAAGATGGCCCCCTGCATCATCTTCATCGACGAGATCGACACCATCGGCAAGTCCCGGGACAACCGCATGGGCGGCAACGACGAGCGGGAGCAGACCCTCAACCAACTGCTGGCCGAGCTGGACGGCTTCGACCCCAGCAAGGGCGTCATCGTCCTGGGCGCCACCAACCGCCCCGAGGTGCTGGACAAGGCCCTGTTGCGCCCCGGCCGGTTCGACCGGCGCATCACCATCGACCGGCCCAACCTGGCCGGCCGCCTAGCCACCCTCCAGGTCCACACCAGGAACATCCGTCTGGCGGAGGACGTGGATTTGAAGAAGATCGCCCTGGCCACCGCCGGCTGCGTGGGCGCGGACCTGGCCAACCTGGTCAACGAGGCCGCCCTGCGGGCGGTGCGCCACAACCGCCGCCTGGTCACTCAGGAGGACCTGCTGGCCTCCTTCGAGTTCGTCATCGCCGGCAGCGAGAAGAAGAACTCCGTGCTCACTGAGTTTGAGAAGAAGCTGGTGGCCTACCACGAGGTGGGCCATGCCATGGTGGCCTATAAGCAGAAGCACGCCGAGCCGGTGCAGAAGATCACCATCGTCCCCCACACCGAGGGCTCCCTGGGCTACACCCTGCTGATGCCCGAGGAGGACAAGACCAACCTGCGCACCAAGGAAGAGCTGATGGCCAAGATCACCGTCTCCATGGGCGGCCGCGCCGCCGAGGAAGTGGTGATGAACACCATGACCAACGGCGCCTCCCAGGACATCCAGGAGGCCACCAACGTGGCCCGGAACATGGTGGCCATGTTCGGCATGAGCGAGGAGTTCGGCATGATGGCCCTGGGTTCCCTGCGCAACCAGTACCTGGACGGCGGCTACGGCCTGGACTGCGCCCAGGACACCGCCGCCGTCATGGACAAGGCGGTGAAGGCCATCCTGGACCAGTGCTACAAGGACGCCGTGGAGATCCTCAAGGACAGCCGGGAGGACATGGACAAAGTGGTGGCCTACCTGCTGGACAAGGAGACCATCACCGGCGGCGAGATGGTGGCCATCATCGAGGGCCGGGACCCCGCCCTGGTGGAGGACGCCTACGCCTCCACCCGCTCCAAGGCCCGGCTGACCGGGGACATCGAGCCCCCCGCCCGGAACATCCACATCGTCAGCCAGCCCATCCCCGCGCCCCAGTCCGACGGGGCGCCGGAGGGCCAGCCGGAGGAGCCGCCCGAGGTGCCGGAGGACCCCGGACCCCAGGAGGGCCCGGAGGACCCCCAGCCGCCCAAGGACGAGCCGTAAATTCCAAGCAGACGACCCCGGTCCGCGCACCTGCGCGGGCCGGGGTTTTTTGCTGTCCGCGGCCGGGTTTTCCCGTGTTAAAAAACTGACAGATTTTCAAATTTCCCGTTGACCGGCGGGGCGGGATATGGTAAAATTCCCTTGCTTTACATAATATGAAATTATGGTTTACGCATCGGCCGCGTCGGCCGCAATCGCTTGCAGTTAAGGAGGTTTCACGTGCCATGGGCCAGAAACGATTTTACATAACTTACCGGCAGTAACACAGGTTTCCCCCACTTTTACCCCGGAAAGGAGGCAGGCCGCGGCCAAATTTTACACATTTTGCCGCGGCTGTGACGACATGAAACACAGAGCACTGAGTATTGTTTTGGCCATCAGCATGGTCCTCTCCCTGGCGGCCCTGCCCGCGTCCGCGGTGGACGCCGCCCCCAACACCCGCTCCGCCAACGGGGCGGAGCACTGGTTCTACGACCAGCTGCGGCCCACCAGAGAAAACGGCCTGTCCGAGAACGCCCAGAAGATCTACAACGCCATGTACGAGATGTACAGCAGCGGCCACATGAAGGACGGCGTCACCAGCTACGACCTGGCCCCCATAGTGGGTCAGGCGGCCATTTCCTCCTACGTCAGCAAGCAGGACCGCACCCTGTTCGCCGATTTCACCGCCGCCAAGGACGCCTTTGACCTGGAGCACCCCGAGGTGTGGTATATGGACTCCTCCTACCTCTCCTTCCGGGTCACCCACGACGCCCAGGGCTACCACGCCTGGATCGGCCCCGGCCGGGCCACCAACTACCATCTGAACGGCCACCTCATCAGCGACGTGGATGGCAAGACCGAGGCCCTGGAGCGCGCCGTCAACGAGATCGTGCGGGGGGCCAACGATGCGGTCAAGACCCTCTCCGACCCCACGGAGATCGCCGCCGCCAAGGTGCGCTACGTCCACCGGCAGGTCATTGAACGCATCAGCTACCGCTTTGAGTTCGAGTGCAGCAGCGGCAACTCCGACTACATCCGCACCCTCTACGCCCTGGTCACCCACGAGGGCGTGTGCGAGGCCTACGCCCGCTCCATGCAGTACATCCTCACCAAGCTGGGAGTCCCCTGCGTACTGGTGTCCGGTATGCAGACCTCTGACGGCAACGCCGAGCAGCACATGTGGAACGCCGTACAGATCGGGGAGAAGTGGTACGTGGTGGACGCCACCTGGGACGACCCCGTCAAGACGGACGCCCGGGGCAACACCGTCAAGGACGGCGTAGACGGCCTGGACGGCTCCGAGCGGGACACCTACCTGATGGTGGGCAACGACGTGGTGGGCTTCAACTGGCAGCCCGCCCCCCAGGTGTCCAGCGGTGCTATGGAGTTTACCTACCCCGGCATCTGCTCTATCTCCTACAGCGATAAAAAGGCCGTCTACAACGACAAGGGCCTGAAGGTGGAGTTCTCCTCCGCCGAGATGGAGGGTACTCTGGCCGGCAAGTTCACCGTCAGCTACAACGGCCTGGGCGCGGAGAAGGCCGCCAGCGACGAGGGCGTATTTCTCCTCATCAAAATGCACATGGAGGACGACGACCAGCTCTCCTTCTCCATGGACCAGTGGTGCTACGCCGTCTCCGCCATCAAGATCCTCCAGGACAACGAGTTCTTCAGGGACACCGACAGCCACCTGGAGTTCAGCACCCCCAGCTGCAAATATGTGGAGTTCGCTCTGACCCGCCAGAAGCCTGTCGAATACGAGCGGTGGGATCAGGACTCGCGGCTCATGCTCACCTATGGCAATTTCAGCGGGGACAACTCCGCCATCATCGCCGAGACCGGCCGTCTGGAGAACCAGTACTCCAGCTACCGGGCCGCCCCCTACGTGAAGGTCCAGACCCCCAGCACCACCGTGCAGATCGCCACGGAGGACCAGCACCACGTCCACATCGAGTTTGACGACGCCCTGATCCGCCCCAGGGACCTGGGGAGCGCGGCGCTGGAGGACAACGCCAAGGTCACCCCCCAGGTGGCCTACTACTGCTACCAGCAGGACCGGGACGGCAACGTCATCCCCCACTCTCTGGAGGGCAGAGTCAACTTCGACAGCGACGAGGACGGCGTGGTGGACACGGTGAAGTGGCTCTACCGCTGCGATGACAGCCACGTCCACTCCCCCGAGTCCTGCCCGGTCTACGGCGTGGAGTACGACTTCGACGGCAGCAAGAACTGGTCCGACGACACCACCCTGTATGAGTTCCACATCCTGGGCCTGGTGGGAAAGACCTCCAACCGGCTGCCCAACTACTGGAACTACATCGTCTCCTCCCGCAGCTGCCCCTTCGCCTACCGCTCCCAGGGCATCGACTGGAACATGTGGGGCCGTCCCAACCTGCTGGACAACCCCAGCGACCTGGACCTGAGCAAGCTCACCGCCAAGGGCGTGAACGGCTCCGAGCAGTCCCTGAAGGAGCTCCAGGAGAAGATGAAGATCGACGACATGAACGGCCGGCTGATGCTGACCGTGGAGGACGTAAACGCCGGGTCCGAAAAGTACGGGAAAATGTCCGACACCCTCGAGGACGCCCTTGACCGGGAGGACGTGGACAAGAGCGCCATCAAGGGCAGCTCCCTGTACGAGATCAACTTTATCCGCCTGTGCAAGCAGACCGTGGTCACCGACGGCCAGTCCGTGCGGATGCAGGTGGGCTTCCCCAAGGGCATCGACCCCGAGGAGGCTCTCTCCGGCAACCTGATTTTCAAGGCCTACCACTTCAACCGGGACGAGGAGGGCAACATCATCTCCGTCAATGAGATCCCCCTGGCCCTGACCCCCTACGGCCTGGTGATCCTGTGCGACTCCTTCTCCCCCTTTGAGATCGTGGCCCTGGACGCCGATCAGGCGTCTGCCAGCAGTCTGACAAAGTCCAACAACGTCATCGTGGCCACCGACGGCAACGGCTCGGTCTATGTGGACGGGAAGAAGGCCGCCGGCGAGGACGGCTTCATCCAGTTCAGCCGCGGCGAGGAGCACACCTTCTCCATCGAGCCCAAGCAGGGCTTCGTGGTGGACGCCGTGTCCTTCGCCGGCAAGCAGATCGCCGTCACCAACAACAGCTTCGCCCTCACCTACGACGAGGTGGTGGACAAGAACGACATGCTCAACGTCTCCTTCGTCCCCGCCACCATCAAGGCGGCGGAGGGCGGCGAGGTCTCCGTGGTCCCCGACATGGCCGACTGCAAGCATGCGCACGTCCGCATCATCCCCGCCGTGGACCCCACCTGCGAGACCCCCGGCCACGCCGGCGGCGAGGAGTGCCGGGACTGCGGCCGGGTGCTGGTGGCCTCCACCCCCATCGCCGCTCTGGGCCATGACTACGACCGGCACGGCGTCTGCACTGTGTGCGGCGCTAAGAGCCCCCAGCTACAGCAGGAGGAGGACTCCACCCCCCACGCCATCCGCTCCAGCGCCTCCTCCGGCGGTGAGGTCGATGTGGACGAGACCCGCGCCTCCCTGGGCGACACGGTGAATGTCACGGTCAGCCCCAAATCCGGCTATGTGCTGGAAGAGCTGAGGGTCACCGATGAGGACGGGGAGAAGATCCCCGTCCGGAACCGCCGCGCCAACCAGTATGTCTTTACCATGCCCGCCTCCAAGGTGACGGTGCGCGCCGCCTTCGCCCCCATGCAGGAGGCGGAGAACCCCATCGTTGTCCTCCCCTACGGCGATGTGCCCGGCACTGAGTGGTACTACACGTCGGTGGCCTTCGTCTACGACCAGGGCCTGATGGACGGCGTCAGCCCCACGTCCTTCGCCCCGCAGGCCGCCACCACCCGGGCCATGTTGGTGGAGAGCCTGTACCGGCTGGCCGGCTCCCCCGCCTCCGGCACCGCCGCCTTCACAGACGTGCCCTCCAGCGCGTCCTACGCCGCCGCAGTGGCCTGGGCCGCCGACCGGGGCGTGGTCTCCGGCTACGGCAACGGGCTTTTCGGCCCCGACGACCCCATCACCCGGGAGCAGATGGCCCTGATCTTCTACCAGTACGCCCAGGTCATGGGCTTTGACACCCTCCTTCGGGCCGACCTGTCCTGGTCCGACGATGCCTGGAACATCAGCAGCTACGCCCTGGACGCCATGCGCTGGGCCAACGCCCAGCAGCTCATCAACGGCGTGAGCGCCACCTCCCTCGCCCCCAAGGGCGGCGCCGTCCGCGCCCAGACGGCCACGATCCTGATGAACTTCTGCCAGAACGTGGCCTCCTGACCGCGGGAGATGGGGACAGCAGTATGACAAAGCTCCTTTTTGTGTGCCACGGCAACATCTGCCGCAGCCCTATGGCCGAGTTCGTCATGAAGGACCTGGTGAAAAAGGCCGGACTGGAGGCCCAGTTCTATATCGAGTCCGCCGCCACCAGCACAGAGGAGATCGGCAACCCGGTCTATCCCCCGGCCCGGCGGAAACTGGCTGAGCACGGCATCGGCTGCGCCGGCAAGACCGCCCGCCAGCTCACCCGCCGGGACTACCAGCGCTTCGACCTGCTCATCGGCATGGACGGGGCCAACCTGCGGAACATGGCCCGGATCTGTGGGGGCGACCCGGACGGCAAGCTGCGACTGATGTTGGACTTCGCCGGCCGGCCCGGCCAGAGCGTGGCCGACCCCTGGTACACCGGGGATTTTGAGGCCACCTGGCGGGATGTGCTCGCCGGGTGCCAGGGCCTCCTGGAACAGCTCACCTGAATGTATTTTTTCCGACGTACACGCCGCCGGAAAAAATAGATTAAATCAGGTTCGCGCCTGGGGCGCGAACTCTGCGAGGCTTTTTCGACAAGCTGAGGCGCCTTCCCATTGGGAAGGCGCCTGTTTTTCATTTTTCTGCCAGCTCCAGGCCCTCCAGTCCCTCCCCGGAGGCCCGGTCCGGCGCGGGCAGGACCTCCATGGTCATCACCGAGATCTCAAAGGCGGTGCGCTGCTGGCTCTCCTCCTGGAGACGCTTGGTGTAGATCCTGCTCTGGAGCCGCCCGTCCAGCCCCAGCGCGTCCCCCACCTCCAGCTCGCCGCAGCGCCGGGCCAGGGTGCCCCAGGCGATGCAGGGCAGGTAGTCCGTGCGGCCGTAGCGCCGGTTGACGGCCAGCATCATGTCGCAGATGTCCCGGCCCAGTGGGGTGCGGCGGTAGACGGGCTTTTTGCACAGGGTGCCGGTGAGGCGGAGGGTGTTCTCGTCCTCCGCCTGCTCCCGGCGCAGCTCCCGGGCGAGCACGGTGATGACCAGGCGGCTGCCCACGCCGCTCTTGTTGTTGAAGGAGCGCACCTCGCCCCAGACGCTCACCTCGTCCCCCGCCCCGACGGGACAGGAGAGCAGCAGCCGCTCCGGCACGATGATGTTCAGCTGGTCCTCCGCCCCCGACAGCCGGCAGGATACCAGAGGGAACCTGTAATAGGTCTCCCCGTGGTTCACGTGGGACGCCTCCGGCGCCGCCTCCGCCCGGCCGTGGAGGGTGATCCGGTTTTCATTCCAATTTGTCTGCATGGTACAACACCCCTATCGTTTGCTGCTCCATGATATGCGGCAAAGGGGGCGGGTATGTCCAGCCCTGACAAAAACAAAAATCGGAGGGGCCTTTCGGTCCCTCCGATTTTCTTGCTTTCTCTTACAGGCGCTGGATGTCCTCGGGCTCCACCAGCTTGATGCCCCGGTACTCCAGGGCGTTGGCGGCCTTGTTGTTGTCCGCCACCCGGAAGATCATGTAGGCCTTCCCGCCCGTCTCGCCGCCCAGGAAGGCGTACATATACTCCACGTTCACCTTGGCGTCGGTGAGCACCTGGAGCACCTTGTTCAGGCCGCCGGGCACGTCGGGGATGGCCACACCCAGCACGGGGGTGAGGGAGTGGATATACCCCGCGTCCCGCAGGACGGTGGTGGTCTTGTAGACGTCGTCCACGATCATGCGGGCGATGCCGAAGTCGCTGGTCTCGGCCAGAGAGAGGGCCCGCATGTCGATCTTGTTCTGGGCCAGCACGCCGGTCATGGCGTACAGAGCGCCGGGTTTGTTCTCCAGGAAAACGGAGATCTGTTTGATGCTCATATCAGTCCCTCCTTATCAAAGCTCAAATCTTTCTCTTGTCGATGACGCGCACCGCCTTGCCCTCGCTGCGGACGATGGACTTGGGGGCCACCAGGGTGACCTTGGCGGTCAGGCCCAGCATGGAGCGCAGGCCGTCCACCAGCTCCTTCTGGCGCCGGGTGATCTCGCCCATGTTGTCGGTGAACATCTCGGGGGTCATCTCCACGTGGACATCCAGGGTGTCGGTGTGGTTGACCCGGTCCACAATGATCTGGTAGTTGGCGGGGTAGCCGTGGTTGAGCAGCACCGTCTCGATCTGGGACGGGAACACGTTCACGCCGCGGATGATGAGCATATCGTCGCTGCGGCCGCGGGGCTTGGTCATCTTCACGTGGGTGCGGCCGCAGGGGCAGGGCTCCCGGGTGAGCACGCAGATGTCCCGGGTGCGGTAGCGCAGCAGGGGGAACGCCTGCTTGGTGATGGAGGTGAACACCAGCTCGCCCTGGCAGCCCTCGGGGAGGACCTCGCCGGTGTCGGGGTCGATGATCTCGGCGATGAAGTGGTCCTCGTTGATGTGCATCCCGGTCTGGGCGGAGCACTCGAAGGACACGCCGGGGCCGGACAACTCGGTGAGGCCGTAGATGTCGTAGGCCTTGATGCCCAGGGTGTTCTGGATGTCCTGGCGCATCTCCTCGCTCCAGGCCTCGGCCCCGAAGATGCCCGCCTTCAGGGGGATCTGCTCGGGGGTCATGCCCATCTCCTTCATGGTCTCGCCGATGTAGGCGGCGTAGGAGGGGGTGCAGCACAGGATGGTGGCGCTCAGGTCCTTGATGAACATGATCTGCCGCTCGGTGTTGCCGGAGGAGGTGGGGATGGTCAGGCAGCCCACCTTGTGGGAGCCGCCGTTGAGGCCGGGGCCGCCGGTGAACAGGCCGTAGCCGTAGGACACCTGGCACACGTCCTCGTTGGTGCCGCCGGCGGCCACGATGGCCCGGGCGCAGCAGTCGTCCCAAAGGTCGATGTCGTGCTGGGTATAGAAGGCCACCACCCGCTTGCCGGTGGTACCGGAGGTGGACTGGATGCGCACGCAGTCCTTCAGGGGCACGGCCAGCAGGCCGTAGGGGTAGGCGTCCCGCAGGTCGGCCTTGGACAGGAAGGGCAGCTTGGGCAGGTCCTCGGTGGACTTGATGTCGTCAGGGGTGACGCCCTTCTCCTCCATTTTTTTGCGGTAGTAGGGCACGTTGTCCCAGACGTGCCTGACCTGCTTGACCAGGCGCTCGTCCTGCCAGGCCTTGATCTGCTCCCGGGACGCGGTCTCGATCTCGGGCTGGTAGTATCTTTCCATGGGAGATCAGTCCTTTCTATCGTTTTTCTCGTCTTTTTTGATCCGGTTCCCTAACCGGTTAAGTACATGACGGATCCGGCCCGCCTCAGGCGTTTTTGCCCAGCTCGAAGGCCTTTTTGTTCAGCTCCAGGAACTTCGCGGGCACCACGGCCTCGATGGCGGACATCCAGTGGGCCTCGTCCACCCCGAAGTAGTGGGACAGCCGGCCCATGAGCACCAGGTTCACCGCCTTGCTGCTGCCGGCCTGGTTGGCTAGGGCCAGGCAGTCCAGGGCGTCCACCTTGGCGCCGGTAGCCTTCATCTTCTCCACCAGATTTTCGGGGTACTTGGCCGCGCCGGTGATGACGGGCATGGGGTCGATTTGCTGGGTGGAGGTGACGATCTGGCCGTTGGGCTTCAAGTAGCTCAGCCACCGGGCGGCCTCCAGCAGCTCGAAGGAGACGATGAAATCGGCCTCCCCCTTGTCAATGACCGGGGAGTTCACCCGGTCGCCGTAGCGCACGTAGGTGACCACGCTGCCGCCCCTCTGGGACATGCCGTGGACCTCGGACACCTTCACGTCGTAGCCCTGCTCCATCAGCAGGTGGCCCAGCAGCTTACTGGCCAGCAGGGAGCCCTGGCCGCCCACGCCCACGATCATAATATTTTTCGTTTCCATGGCTCAACCCTCCTTCGCGGTGCTGTGGAAGGCACCAAAGGCGCACAGCTGCTCACACACGCCGCAGCCCACGCACTGGGTGGCGTCCACCCTGGCCTTGCCGTCCCTCATGGAGATGGCCGGGCAGGCGATGCGCATACAGGACTTGCAGCCCCGGCACTTGTCGGGGTCCACCGCCAGGGGGGCGCTGTGCTTGACATACTTGAGCAGGGCGCAGGGCCGGCGGGAGATGATGACGGAGGGGGCGTCGGCCGCCAGCTCCTCCTTCACCGCCGCGTCGCAGGCCTTCAGGTCGTAGGGGTCCACCACCCGCACCCGCTCAAAGCCCATGGCCCGGCACAGGGCCTCCAGGTCGATCTTGCCCGCCGGCTCCCCCTTGATGTTGTAGCCGGTGGTGGGGTTCTGCTGGTGGCCGGTCATGCCGGTGATGGAGTTGTCCAGGATGATGACGGTGGAGTTGGACTGGTTGTAGGCGATGTTGGCAAGGCCGGTCATGCCGGAGTGCATGAAGGTGGAGTCGCCGATAACGGCCACGGTCCTGTGCTCGCTCTCGGTGCCCCGGGCCTTGTTGAAGCCGTGCACACCGCTGACGGAGCCGCCCATGCACAGGGTCATGTCCATGGCGGACAGGGGGGCCACCGCGCCCAAGGTGTAGCAGCCGATGTCGCCCAAAACGGTGCACTTGTTCTTGTTCAGGGTGTAGAACAGCCCGCGGTGGGGGCAGCCGGCGCACATGACCGGAGGACGGCCGGGGATCGTCTCGTCCAGGGTCAGGCCCTTGTCGTGGGGCAGGCCCAGCTTCTCGGCCACGATGGTCTGGCTCAGCTCGCCCTCCAGGGGGAAGGTGTCCTTGCCCACCAGGGCCAGGCCCAGCTCCCGGCAATAGGTCTCAATGAAGCCGTCCAGCTCCTCCACCACGCACAGCAGGCTGACGGAGGCGGCGAACTCCTTGATCTTCTTCGCGGGCAGAGGCCAGACCATGCCCAGCTTGAGGATGGGGAACCGGTCCCCGCAGACCTCCTTGACGTACTGGTAGCTGGTGGAGGAGGTGATGATGCCGATCTTGTGGTCCTCGCCGGGCTCCACCCGGTTGATCTCCGCCGTCTCGGCCCACTCCGCCAGCTTCCGGGTGCGCTCCTCCACCACTGGGTGGCGGCGGATGGCGTTGCCGGGCATCATGACGTACTTGGCGATGTTCTTCTCATAGGGCTTCATGGGGGGCTCCACCCGGTCCGAGGTCTCCACGATGGACTGGGAGTGGGCCACCCGGGTGCACATCTTCAGCAGCACCGGGGTGTCGAACTGCTCGGACAGCTCGTAGGCCAGCTTGGCAAAGGCCAGGCCCTCGGCGGAGTCGGAGGGCTCCAGCATGGGGATCTTGGCCGAGCGGGCGTAGTGCCGGGAGTCCTGCTCGTTCTGGGAGGAGTGCATCCCCGCGTCGTCGGCCACGGCAATGACCATGCCGGCGTTGACACCGGTGTAGGACACGGTAAACAGCGGGTCGGCCGCCACGTTCAGGCCCACGTGCTTCATGCCGCAGAAGCTCCGTTTTCCGGCCAGACTGGCGCCAAAGGCGACCTCCATCGCCACTTTCTCGTTGGGGGCCCACTCGCAGTAGATCTCGTCGTACTTGGCGGCCTCCTCGGTGATCTCGGTGCTCGGAGTGCCGGGGTAGCTGGAGATCACGCAGCACCCGGCCTCATAAAGTCCTCGGGCAACGGCGGCGTTGCCCAGCATCAGCTGTTTCATGTTATCATTCTCCTCACGTGTTTCCTTCCGGTTTGGTCACTCTGTCTCCTCCGCGGCGCTGCCCAGGCCCTCGCGCAGGATGACCTGGCGCATGACCCCGCCCGCGCCGTTGTCCAGCATAGACCGGCGGACCCGGCTGATGGTGGCGCTGCTGGCCCCGGTCTTTTCCAGGATATCCAGGTAGACCAGGCCCTGCTGGAGATACACCGCCACGTCGAAGCGCTGCTCCAGGCTGCGCAGCTCGGTGGGGGTGCACAGGTCCTCGAAAAACCGGCAGCACTCATCCAGGTCCTTCAGCTTCAATATGGTCTCGTACAGCGCGGTGCTGCGCTGCTTGGGGTCATTCTTTGCCACTGGGAACCGCCCCTTTCCAAAGATCCTGTCCGCGGGCGCGGAAGATCTGTACTGAGCCCATAGTAACACATTAAAGCGTAAAGGTAAACAGGAAATTTTCCTACCGAAGCAAAATTTTTGGAAGGGCCGGCAGAATTTTTCCGCTCTTTCCCGGATTTATTTCCCCCGCAAGGCTTGACTTTTCCCGTCAAATACGATATGCTACTTTAGCGATTAAAAGGAATAAAGCGGCGGGCCCTCCCGCCCTGTTTTGGAAAGGAAGATCCCCCATGCCCATTACCGACCTGCTGGAGCGCAACAGCAAGCTGTACGGAGACGAGATTTGCCTGGTAGAGATCAACCCGGAGCTCCAGGAGAAGCCCCAGGTCACCTGGAAGGAGTACGAGCTCATCCAGCCCACCTCCGCCGCCCCCTACCGCCGGGAGATCACCTGGTCCGTCTTTGACGAGAAGGCCAACCGGGTGGCCAACCTGCTTTTGAGCCGGGGCATCGGCCGAGGCCAGAAGGTGGCCATCCTGCTGATGAACTGCCTGGAGTGGCTGCCCATCTATTTCGGCGTGCTCAAGACCGGCGCCGTGGCCGTCCCCCTGAACTTCCGCTACACCACCAAGGAAATCGACTACTGCGTGAATCTGGCCGACGCGGACATCCTGTTCTTCGGCCCGGAGTTCATCGGCCGGGTGGAGCCCATCGCCCCCAAGCTGCTCCAGAACAAGGAGCTGTTCTTTGTGGGCGAGCACTGCCCCAGCTTCGCCGAGGACTACATCTCCGCCGCCGCCAACTGCTCCTCCGCCGCCCCCAAGATCCTCATCGAGGACGAGGACGACGCGGCCATCTACTACTCCTCTGGCACCACCGGCTTCCCCAAGGCCATCCTGCTCAAGCACCAGGCCCTGATGCAGTCGGCCCGGATGGAGGCCATCCACCACGAGACCACCCACAGCGACGTCTTTCTGTGCATCCCGCCCCTGTACCACACCGGCGCCAAGATGCACTGGTTCGGCTCGCTGTACACCGGCAGCAGGGCCGTCCTGCTCAAGGGCAACTCCCCCAAGGCCATCCTGGAGGCCGTGTCCCAGGAGCACTGCACCAACGTGTGGCTGCTGGTGCCCTGGGCCCAGGACATTCTGGCCGCCATCGAGCGGGGGGACGTGAAGCTGGAGGACTATGAGCTGTCCCAGTGGCGGCTGATGCACATCGGCGCCCAGCCGGTGCCCCCCTCCCTTATCAAGCACTGGCTGAGCTACTTCCCCCACCACAAGTACGACACCAACTACGGCCTGTCCGAGTCCACCGGCCCGGGCTGCGTCCATCTGGGCCTGGAAAACACCCACAAGGTGGGCGCCATCGGCGTGCCCGGCTACGGCTGGAAGTGCAAGATCGTGGACGAGCAGGACACGCCCGTCAAGCAGGGCGACGTGGGCGAGCTGTGCGTGAAGGGCCCGGGCGTCATGGTGTGCTACTACCACGACCCGGAGGCCACCGCCGCCGTGCTCAAGGACGGCTGGCTCCACACCGGCGACATGGCCATGCAGGACGAGGACGGCTTCATCTTCCTGGTGGACCGGAAGAAGGACGTAATCATCTCCGGCGGCGAGAACCTCTACCCCGTGCAGATCGAGGATTTCCTGGCCGCCTACCCCAAGATCCACGACGTGGCGGTCATCGGCTTGCCCGACAAGCGCCTGGGCGAGATCGCCGCGGCCATCATCCAGGTGAAGGAGGGCATGGACTGCACCGAGGACGAGATCAACCAGTTCTGCCTGGACCTGCCCCGGTACAAGCGCCCCCGGAAGATCATCTTCGCCAATGTGCCCCGCAACCCCACCGGCAAGATCGAAAAGCCCAAGCTGCGCCAGATATACTGCGGCGTACGGCTGGTGGAGGCCCAGAACAAGGGATAATAAAAAAGCCCCGGACCCTCGGTCCGGGGCTTTTCTCTGTTATTTTCCGTCCAGGAATCCCTGGTAGATCTCCCCCAGCTCCTCCTGCTGGTCGGAGATGATCAGGGCCACATACACCCCGTCCCGGCGCACCTGGCTCTGGGAGACGATATCGTACTGGTCGGGCAGGTAGTCCTTGAACTCGGCCATGCGGTTGGTCAGGCGTTTGTCCAGCTGCTCCTGGACCGACTGGGCGGCGTCCTCGCCGGCGGCCTTGACCAGGATGATCTCCTTGGCGGTGATGCCCGCGGCGGAGGTGACGGCGGCGAACTGCTCCATATCCTCGGCCTGGATGCCGAAGAAGTCCAGCATATCGCTCTCTCCCAGCTCCATCAGGTCGTCGGAGCCGATCTTCTCCAGCATGGCGTCCATGGCGTCCTGCACCTGGAACTCAGGAGCCTGGCTGCTGCCCGCGCTCTGCTCCCCGCCGCCGCAGGCGGTCAGGGTCAGGGCCATCGCGGCGGCCAGGGCCAGGGAAACAAGTCGCTTCATTCCGTTTCTCCCCCTATCACTGGTTCTGGATGGCCTGGGCGTCCAGGGCCAGGTAGCCCAGCCACAGCTGGCAGGCCAGGTCGGTCATGTGGATGCCCATGCCGTCGGGGTCGCTGCAGTACTCCCGGGGCAGATATCCGTCCGCGTCCCGCATCACCGAGGCCACATCCACAAAGTGGAACTGCCAGGTGTCGCAGAACTCCCGCAGGGCCTGGTCGTACTCCTCCATGTTCTCGTTGTTCAGAGCGCCCTTCTCCGCCCCCTGGCAGATGGGGGTGGCGGACTGGATGTAGAACTGGGCGTCGGGCACGGCCTGCTGGATGCGGCCGATGAGAGCGCCGTAGTTTTCAAGGGAACCCTCCAGGCCGTACAGGGCGATGTCGTTCATCCCCAGCATCATGTAGATCTTCTTGGCCCCGGTGAGGGGGATGGACTCCTCCAGCAGCATCTTCTCCCCCTGGTAGGTGGGGTGGACCGACTCGTCGCTGACCTCCCACAGAGCGTTGCCGCTGCCCAGGCTGCCCGAGGTGAGAAACTGGGCCTTCCCGAAGAAGCTGGGGTCGTTCTTGCGCTGGGCGGTGACGTAGTAGCTCAGCTTCAGGGACACCGAGTCACCGATGAACACCGCGTCGTCGAACCAGCTCCAGTCAGCGTTGGCGCAGGCGGCCTTGAGGGTCTCCGGGTCGGTGGGCAGGCCGTCGATGCCGCCGGGGACCAGGATGGGCTCGGAGCTCCCGGAGCCGGACCCGTCGGGGACCAGCGTGGCCGGCGTGGAGGCGTCAGGGGCCGGCGCGGAGGTGTCCGGCACGGCGGGAGTGCTGGACGCTGGGGCGGACGCGGAGGCCGCCGGGGCGGGCGGTTCAGAGCTGGCCGCGGGGGCCTTGTCCTGCCCGCAGCCGGCCAACAGCAGCGCCGCGGCCAGCGCGGCGGTCAAAAGTGCGGTCCTGTATCTCATACGGTTCGTCTCCTGTTCCAAAAAAACTTCCGAGAAGAACTGTACCACAAAACCCGTGTCAATTCAATTAATATTTGTTGAAACTTTTGTAACCTTCTCTCCCGCACTTGCGGCTCCGTCCGGGATGGACTATAATAGTCTGTACTCATTTGAAAATTTGATCCGCTCTATTGGAGGTATCCGTTATGGTCACACTGTCCCAGCGCATCGAGGAACTGCGCACCCAGCGCAATCTGAGCCGCCCCGCCCTGGCCGCCGCCCTCTCCCTGCCCAGGACCGCGGTGGAGAAGTTCGAGACCGGCCGCCAGACCCCCACCCGGGAGCAGCAGGAGCAGCTGGCCGCCTTCTTCGGCGTGTCGGTGTTCTACCTGCGGGGGGAGTCCAGCGACCCCACCCGCCAGGACGCCTGGCTGGACGGCGACTTCACAGACGACACGCCGGCCGCCCCCGCCCCCAAGAAGTACACCCAGCCCCCGCGCCAGGTCCAGAGCGGGCCCTCCGGCGGCGGGGCCATCTTCGACACCTTCGCCGGCAGCCGGGCCTTCCAGGACGCGGTGCGCGCCGCCGTGCTGGACGTGCTGCGCTCCCCCGAGGGACAGAACCTGCTGATCCAGTCCATCCGGAAGGAGCTGTCCCGGATGAAGTGAGGAAAAAATTCCGGACGCAGTTGTTTTTTCCCGCTCAATATGCTAAAATACAACTTGATTCGATAAAAATCGGCCCGCCGGGCCAGAGACGAGGTGTCTTATGGAATATTCTTTCCGGATCGCTTCCTTCGGCGGCTTTAATAAGCAGGACGTGCTGGACTTCCTGCAGCTCCAGGCCCAGGAACATACCCGGCAGACCCAGCAGCTCCAGCAGGAGCTGGACCAGGTCAAGAAGGACTACTCCCTCCTGCAGGAGACCCGGCTCCAGGAGGGGCAGATGGAGGCCCAGTGTCAGCAGCTCCAGAACAATATCAAGGCCCTCCAGGCCGACCTGGAGCGTGTCCGGGGGGAGAGCCGGGGGGTCCGGGCCCAGCTGGAACAGACCCAGGCACAGTATCAGGAGCAGCTGAGCCAGGTCAAGGCCCAGCTGGAGCAGGCCCAGGCCCAGTGCCGCACCCTCCAGAGCCAGGCGGACGCCTTCCGCGCCGACGCAGAGGCCTACGCCATGGTGAAGGAGCGGACCGCCGGTCTGGAGCTGGCCGCCCACCGCCGGGCCCAGATGGCCCTGAACGAGGCCGAGGAGCAGGCCAGGCAGATTCGCCTGGAGGCGAACCTGTGGACCTCCCAGATGCGGCAGCAGTACAACGACCTGCGCGTCCAGGTGGACGCCGCCGTCACCCACGCCGCGGAGGAGCTGCAGAAGGCCCAGGCCGTTCTGGCGCAGGTGTCCCCCCTTCTGCAGGAGCAGGACGAGGCTCTGGCGCAGGTGGGCCAGAGGCACGCCGGGAATGCCATCCCCGCCCCCATGCCTCTCCCCGAGGAGTGAGTCCGTCTCTCTAAACCGATCATCAAGAAAATGCCGTTTGGGACCTTAAATGGTCCCAAACGGCATTTTCTTTGTCCTCTGTCATGCTCCCAGCCCGGTCCAGCTCCCCAGCGGCATGACCGCAGCCCCCGCCTCGGGCCTGCTGTTGGGTTTCTCGGACGACGGGGCATACGTCCCCGTCATCTCCATGGTCTGGCTCACGCCATCCTCGGCGGAGGCGATCCGAAGGCGGAGCACATCCCCGCGCATGGATTGCTCCACGGTCCGCTCCGCCCCGTCCGCATGGGCGGCGTTGGTCACGGCGTAGCCGTTTACCTTTCCGTTGGAGGTGGTGAAGGTGATGGTCACCCTCGCGCCGCGCTCCGGGAGATCCGCGGAGGACACATAGCTGTTCCCCTGCCGGACAAAGGCGCTGTCGCCGAGCATGGCGCTGTACTGCTCCAGGATGGCGGCCGCCGACCGGGTCATATCGGCCTGGGCCTGCTGGCGGACCGCCGCCTCCATGTAGTCCTTTCCGGTCACGGGTTTCCCGCTCTGGAGCCCCGGCATCCTGTCGGGCGGCATCAGGCCGGCGGCCTGTTCCAAGCTGACCTGATACCACACCTCCCGCTCCCCGCCCTCCTGCAGAGCGGTCAGGGCGTTGGAGCGGAAATAGAACTCTCCGGTCCCGGAGTCCCCCCGCAGCTCCAGGTCCACATCCCCCGGCAGCGCGTCGGCCAGCTGACCGGTGTAGCGCACGGTAGAGGTGTAGTCGAACGCCGTGCCGGCGGTGTGCATGACATACTCCCCCGTCTGACTGATCTCCTCTCCGCCGGCGGCGACTGTCTGCGTGTAGTTGCCTGTGATCTGGTAGCTCTGCTCCTGGAACTGGCGCTCAAAGTCCAGATATTTGCTCAGCACCTCGTAGGTCTCCGTATCGCCGGCCAGGATGGCCTCCACATCGTCGATGATCACCGTACGGGTGTCGCCGTCCCAGCCCACCCGGCAGCCCGCGGCCTCGGCGGCAAAGCGGGCGGGGACGTAGGTGCGGCCGCCCTCGAGAAAGGCGGGGGCGTCGGTATCCTGTACTGTTGTCCTGCCGTCACGCACCACAGTGACCCTGTTCTCGCCGATGGTCATGGAGATCTCCAGGTCCTCACCGGCGGCCCGGACCGTGCGGGTGTCCGCCTGGTAGGTGATGTCCTCATCCGCGAACCCCAGCGCGGTGAACACCGCCCGGAAGGGGATGTAGGTGCGGCCGCCGACGATCTTGGGCGCGGCGTCGGTAAAGGTCAGCGGCCGGCCGTTGAGCAGGACGCTGACATCGCCGGCCCCCGGTCCGGCGGCCGCGGCGGTGCCGCACAGCGCCAGGGCCAGCGCGGCCATGCAGATCAGGGCGCGGGAAAGCTTTTTCATGGGACATCCACTCCTCCCTACTCTCTACGGGCTCGGGGCGGGCGCCCCGGAGGGCCGCCCGGTTTGATTTGATTATACACCTTCCGCCGGGGGGCAGGTCAATAGCCTTTTTCCGCCTTCACAGCATCCCCGCCAGCCGGCACAGCAGTTCCGCCAGCTGCCCCGGCGCGGCGGCCCGGATGGCCCCCTCGATGGCCCCCTGGGACACGCCGCCGGTCAGATAGGTCAGAGCCCCCGCGGCCTCCCGCCCGATCGCCAGCGGTCCCCGGGCCACACTTCCTATGGCGATCCGGCCGCCCCAGGCCAGGGCGCCCACGGCGAAGGTCCCCCGGGCGATGCCTCCCACCGCCAGCCAGCCCAGGGCGATGCCGCCCCAGGCCAGCAGTCCCAGGGCGAACGCGCCCAACGCGAACGCTCCGACGGCCGCGCCTCCCAGGGCAATCAGCAGCCCCAGGCTCAGCCCGCCCAGGCTGAACAGCCCCACGGAAACTCCCCCCAGGGCCACCACCCCCAGGGCCATGTTGCCGATGGCCACGATCCCCCGGGCGCAGCAGGGGACCGGGCCGAAGCGGATATGCACCAGAGGCAGGCCAAAAACCGTGATCTCGCTCTTGAATTCGTAATCCCATTTGTAATAATGCCTCTCCACGATCACGTTTTGTACTGGCTGTCTCTGCTCCTCCCGGCCCGCCGCCAGCCAGTCCAGGGTGACGCCGAAGTGGTCGGCCAGGGCCAGCAGGTTGTCCATATCGGGCCGGGAGGTCCCCGCCTCCCACTTCTGCACCGCCTGCCTGGTCACTCCAAGCAGGTTTGCCAGCTCCTCCTGGCTCAGGCCCGCTCTTTTCCGCAGGTCGTACAGCCTGTGCTGAAAGCCGTCCATCGCGATCCCTCCTGTGATTTGGATTCCACACGAAAATTGTAGCAGAACCGCCGGTGGGGCGCAACCAAATACGCTGTCCAATCTGTCAACCGCTGGTTGCGCGCATTCCAACTCCCGCTTGATAGACAACCCCTCCCCCCTTCTGCTATATTGAGGCGGAAGCGGCTCCTGATGCCGGTACTGTTCCGAATCCCCCCAACTTCCTATGCGCTGAGGGCGCTGAGCGCCGTCCTGGACACCGCCGCGTTCTTCTTGTTCGTCTTGCTGCTGGTGTTCCTCGCCGGACTGCTCCGAACAAAAAAGGAAAATGAAACAGCCAAGCGGCCCTCCGACAAAACGCCGGAGGGCCGCTTTTTTATGAATCGGACTCCCCGCACAGCCGGGCCCGCAGGCCGGAGTAGCGCCGGGTCTGGCGGTTGTTGGCCACCATCTGGGCCACCGTCTCCTCCGCCCCCACCCCGATGAACAGCTCCCTGGCCCGGGTGATGGCGGTGTACAGCACCCCCCGGGTCATGAGCATAGGGGCCCCGTCCAGGGCGGCCAGGATCACCGCCTGGTACTCGCTGCCTTGGCTCTTGTGGACAGTGACGGCATAGGCCGGCTCCAGCTCCCCCAGCATATCCGGGGTGTACTCCACGATCCTGCCGTCGAAGTCCACCGTGGCCACCTCGGCGTCGATGGACAGGATGCGGCCGATGTCGCCGTTGAACACCCCCATGCCGGAGTCGGAGCCGTCCCGTTCCCGCCAGAGGATGTCGTAGTTGTTCTTCACCTGCATCACCCGGTCCCCGGCCCGGAACACCCAGTCGCCAAACCGCCGCTCCCCCTTGCCCTCCGCCGGCGGGTTCAGAGCGGCCTGGAGGGCCTGGTTCAGATTTCTGGTGCCCGTCCCCCGCCGCCGGGTGGGGGACAGGACCTGGATCTGGTCGGTGGGGATGCCCATGCGCTCGGGCAGGCGCCGGCGGCACAGGTCCACGATGGTCTCCACTGCCCCGGCGGAGTCCCGGCGGCGCAGGAAGAAGAAGTCCCCGTCATTGCGCCGCAGGTCGGGCAGCTGTCCGCCGTTGACCAGGTGGGCGCTGCGGACGATGGCGCTCTGGGCCGCCTGGCGGAAGATCTCCGTCAGGCGCACTGTGGGCACGGTACCGCTGCGGATCAGGTCGGCGAACAGGCACCCCGGCCCCACCGAGGGCAGCTGGTCCGGGTCGCCCACCAGCACCAGCCGGCAGTCCCCCCGCAGGGCCCCCAGCAGGGCGGCCATCAGGGGCAGGTCCACCATGGAGGTCTCGTCCACGATCACCGCGTCGGCCCGCAGGGGGTCGTCCGGCCCCTTGGCGAACACCAGCCGGCCCGAGCGGGGGTCGTACCCCGCCTCCAGCAGCCGGTGGATGGTGGAGGCCTCCGCCCCGCACAGCTCCCCCAGCCGCTTGGCGGCCCGCCCGGTGGGGGCGGCCAGGGCGGTGTCCAGCCCCAGCGCGTCGAACAGGGCGAGCACCCCCCGCAGGCAGGTGGTCTTGCCCGTGCCCGGCCCGCCGGTGAGCAGCATCACCTGCCGGCGCGCGGCCAGGGCCACCGCGTCCAGCTGCCGGGGGTTGTAGGACAGGCCCTGCCGGCGCTGGATCTTTCTCAAAAGCCCGTCCAGATCGTCCGGCGGGAGCAGCTCCGACTGGCTCAGGGCCCCGATCCGGTCGGCCACCAGGCACTCGGCCTCGTACAGGGCGGGCAGGTACACCGCCTGCTCCCCCGCGATCTCGCAGCACACCGCCTCCCGGCGACGCTCCAGCGCCTCCAGCCGCCCCTCCAGCTCCCCGCCGGGCATATCCAGCAGGGCGGCTGTGGCGTCCAGCAGCTTGCGCCGGGGGAGAAAGACGTGGCCGTTGTTCTCGCTGTTGTGGGTCAGCTCGTAGAGCAGGCCCGCCTCCAGCCGCTGGGGGTCGTCCCCGGCCAGGCCCAGCTCCAGGGCCAGCCGGTCGGCGTCGGAGAACTCCACGCCGAACTCCTCCCCCACCAGCAGGTAGGGGTTGGCCTTGATGACCTCCAGGGCTACGTCCCCGTAGGCCCGGTACAGCGGCATGGTCAGACTCAGCTCCAGCTTGTGCTCGGTCAAAAACTCCACCATGCGCCGCATCCCCATCTGGGAGCGGAAGGTGTCGCTGATCTGCCGGGCCCGCTTGGGGGTAATGCCCCGGAGCCTGGTCAGCTTGTCCGGCTCCTCCTCGATGACGTGCAGGGCGTCCTCCCCGAACTCCTCGATGAGCAGCCGGGCGGTGGCCTTGCCCACCCCCTTCACCGCCCCGGAGGACAGGTAGTGGAAGATCTCCTTCAGCCCCTGGGGCAGGCGGCGCTCCACCGTCTCGGCCCGGAACTGGGTGCCGTAGGCGGCGTGGCGCACCCAGCCGCCCCGGACGCTGAGGTACTCCCCCGGGGACACGCCGGGCATCTCCCCCACCACCGTGGTCTCCTCCCCGGACACGTCCAGGGAGAGGATGGTGTAGCCGTTCTCCTCGTTTTGAAAAATAATGGAGGAGACCGTCCCCTCCAACAGCAGCAGTTCCCGCTGCGGCGCAGGCATATCGGTCCCCTCCTTCCTTTGTTACAGATGTACCTGCTCCCGGGCCAGGGCGGCCAGCTCCGCCGGCTCCAGCACCCGCACCCCCGGCCAGCGCCGGGCGCAGCGCGCAGCCAGCTCCCGGCCGCCCCCGTCCAGCCCGGCGTCCGCCACGGCCACCGGGCAGCGCAGCAGCCCCAGACTGCGCAGCCACATCAGGCAGCGCAGGTCCCGCTCCAGGCTGTCCCCGCCGCCGGACGCCGGCACAACCATGAACACCTCCGGCCCCGCCGCGGGCCGCAGCAGCCGCCCGAACAGCAGGGTCCCCAGCATCGCCAGCCCCAGGGCGGACAGCAGGGTCAGCAGTCCCTCCCACAACAGCCTCACGGCCACCACCTCCGGGGTATCCTATGCCTCCGGGGGCTCCGGGGTTCACCCAACAAACAGGTTCACGCCCACGTGGGTCAGGGCCAGCATGATGCACCCGGCGGTAATCACCCCCAGCACCACCGCGGGCAGGGCCCGTTTCAGCCGCATATCCAGAAAGGCCGCCGCCAGGCAGCCCGTCCAGGCCCCCGTCCCCGGCAGGGGGATGGCCACGAACAGCCACAGGCCCAGATACTGGTACTTGCTCACGATCTGCCCCTTCAGGTGGGCCTTGTGCTCCAGGGCGTCCACGATCCCGTTGAGCCGGGGCAGCCGGCGGCGCATCCACTTGAAGATCCGCCGGATATACACGATGATGAAGGGGGCGGGCAGGATGTTCCCCATCACCGCCGCCGGGAAAGCCAGATAGTAGGGCAGGCCCAGGGCCACCCCGAAGGGGATGCCGGCCCGCAGCTCAATCACCGGGACCATGGACACCAGGGTGGTGAACACGCATTTCCCCGCTGTGGTGGCGGTGAGCCACTGTAAGATCTCCATAGCTCCTCCTCCGTCCGGCGCCTGCGGCGCCTCACGCCCGCTCCAGCAGGCGCTTGAGGTACTGCCCGGTGTAGGACGCCGGGCAGGCGGCCACCTGCTCCGGCGTGCCGGTGCACACCACGCTGCCGCCGCCGTCGCCCCCCTCGGGGCCCAGGTCGATGATGTAGTCGGCGGTCTTGATCACGTCCAGGTTGTGCTCGATGACCACCACGGTGTTGCCCGCGTCCACCAGCTGCTGGAGCACGTCGATGAGCCGGTGCACGTCGTAGCTGTGCAGGCCGGTGGTGGGCTCGTCCAGCACGTAGATGGTCTGGCCGGTGGAGCGCTTGGACAGCTCGGTGGCCAGCTTGACCCGCTGGGCCTCGCCGCCGGACAGGGTGGTGGAGGGCTGGCCCAGCTTCACGTAGCCCAGGCCCACGTCCATCAGGGTCTGGATGCGGCCGGCCAGCTTGGGCAGGTTCTCGAAGAAGGGCAGGGCCTCCTCCACCGTCATCTCCAGCACCTCGTAGATGTTCTTGCCCTTGTAGCGCACCTCCAGGGTCTCCCGGTTGTAGCGCTTGCCTTTGCACACCTCGCAGGGGACGTAGATGTCGGGCAGGAAGTGCATCTCGATCTTGATCAGGCCGTCGCCGGAGCAGGCCTCGCACCGGCCGCCCCGCACGTTGAAGGAGAACCGCCCCGAGCCGTAGCCCCGGGCCTTGGCGTCCTGGGTGGAGGCGAACAGGTCCCGGATGTCGTTGAACAGCCCGGTGTAGGTGGCCGGGTTGGACCGGGGGGTGCGGCCGATGGGGGACTGGTCGATGTTGATGATCTTGTCCAGGAACTCCTCCCCCTCGATGCGCTCGTGCTTCCCCGCCCGGGTCTTGGTGCGGTTCAGGTCGGCCCCCAGCTTCTTGTACAGGATCTCGTTGACCAGGGAGGACTTGCCGCTGCCTGACACGCCGGTGACGGCGATGAAGGTCCCCAGGGGGAAGGCCACGTCGATATGGCGCAGGTTGTTTTCCGCCGCGCCGAAAATTTTCAGGCAGTGCCCGTTCCCCCTCCGCCGCTGGGCGGGCACGGGGATCTTCCTGCGCCCGGTGAGGTAGTCGGCGGTGAGGGAGTCCTTGCAGGCCATGACCTGCTCCGGGGTGCCGGCGGCCACCACCCGGCCGCCGTGGACCCCCGCGCCGGGGCCGATGTCCACGATGTAGTCCGCCGCGCGCATGGTGTCCTCGTCGTGCTCCACCACCAGCAGGGTGTTGCCCAGGTCCCGCAGCTGCTTCAGCGTGGCCAGCAGCATGTCGTTGTCCCGCTGGTGCAGGCCAATAGAGGGCTCGTCCAGGATGTACAGCACCCCCATCAGGGAGGAGCCGATCTGGGTGGCCAGGCGGATGCGCTGGCTCTCCCCGCCGGACAGGGAGCTGGCGGAGCGGGACAGGGTGAGGTACTGCAGCCCCACCGAGCGCAGGAAGCCCAGCCGGTTTTTGATCTCCTTCAAGATCCGCTCGGCGATGAGGGTCTGGGTGGGGGTGAGCACCAGGCCGTCCACGAAGTCCAGGGCCTCGGTGACGCTCTTTCGGCAGAAGGCGTCGATGTCCAGCCCGCCCACGGTGACGGCCAGGGACTCCCGTCGCAGGCGCCGCCCCTGGCAGGCGGGGCAGGGGCACTCGCTCATGCACTCCTCCAGCTCCCGCTTCATGGAGTCGGACTGGGTCTCCCGGTAGCGGCGCTCCAGGTTGTTGCAGATGCCCTCGAAGGCCTGGTACAGGGTGCCCTGGCCCCGGGGCTGGTCGTAGTGGAGGGTGAGCTTCTCCCCGTTGGTGCCGTAGAGGATGACGTCTATCACCTCTTTGGGCAGGTCCTTCACGGGGGTGTTCAGCTTGAACCGGTACCGCTTGGCCAGGGCCTCGAAGTACATCCGGGAGATGCCGTCGGACTTGATGGTGTTCCAGCCGGAGGCGGTGATGGCCCCCTCCAGGATGGACAGGTTCTTGTTGGGGATGATGAGCTCCGGGTCCACCTTCAGCTGGCTGCCCAGGCCGGTGCAGACGGGGCAGGCGCCGAAGGGGTTGTTGAAGGAGAACATCCGGGGGGTGAGCTCCTCGATGGACACGCCGCAGTCCTCGCAGGCGTAGTTCTGGGAGAACAGGATGTCCCGGTCCTCCGCCGCCACGTTAATCACCACCAGCCCGCCGGACAGGTTGGCCGCGGCCTCCACGCTGTCGGTGAGCCGGCGGGTGATGTCCTCCCGGATGACCAGGCGGTCCACCACCACCTCGATGTTGTGCTTCTTGTTCTTGTCCAGCTTGATCTCCTCGTCCAGGTCGTACAGGGAGCCGTCCACCCGCACCCGGACGTAGCCGGAGTGCCGGGCCTCGTCCAAAATCTTGGCGTGCTCGCCCTTCTTCCCCCGGACCACGGGGGCCATGACCTGGATGCGGGTGGCCTCGGGCAGGGCCATCACCTGGTCGATGATCTGGTCGATGGTCTGCTGTTTGATCTCCTTGCCGCACACCGGGCAGTGGGGGGTGCCCACCCGGGCCCACAGCAGGCGCAGGTAGTCGTAAATTTCCGTCACCGTCCCCACGGTGGAGCGGGGGTTCTTGCTGGTGGTCTTTTGGTCGATGGAGATGGCCGGGGACAGGCCGTCGATGTAGTCCACGTCGGGCTTCTCCATCTGGCCCAGGAACATCCGGGCGTAGGAGGACAGGGACTCCACATACCGGCGCTGCCCCTCGGCATAGATGGTGTCAAAGGCCAGGGAGGACTTGCCTGAGCCGGACAGGCCGGTGAGCACCACCAGCTTGTCCCGGGGGATCTCCACGTCGATGTTTTTCAAATTGTTGGCGCGGGCGCCTTTGACATAGATCTTGGTGTGCATGGTCAGTTGCTTCTCCTTCGCCGGGGCGCACCGCGTCACCGCAGGTCGCTGCGCCCCACTAAATAGTCCAGGCTGACCGCAAAGAAATCGGCCAGCTTGATCAGGGTCAGGGCGGGAACGTTGATGCTCCCGTACTCCATTTTTTGATAATTCGCCTCAGATTTTCCGAGAAAATCCGCCATTTCTGTCTGCTTTAAGTTCTTTTCCTTCCGCAGTTCCCGCAGGCGCTGCCCAAACTCCGGCATAATTTTCTTCATAACGATCCATTCTTCCCTTGACACGTAATTTCGTGAGGTATATAATAAGGGCGTAATCTAATTATGTGTTTGGGGGTTCCTCATGGTGGATGTGCTTAATTCACTCTACAATCTGGCGCGGGACCAGCACCCCTACGAGCCCGGGACGGACTTCGAGCGGGAGGTCTCCCAGCAGCTGGAGCGGGCGCTGGCGTTCTCCTTCCCGCCGGAGTGCCGGAGCGCGGCTCTGGAACTGCGGGACAGCTTACAGCTCCGGGGCTGTTTCGAGGCCGGCCACGCCTTCCGCCTGGGGCTGGCCATGGGCCTGGCCATCTCGGAGGAGCTGCGCCCCCTCCAGGCGGAGCCCCAGTCCGGCCGGCCCTGATCACTCCACCGTCAGATCGGCGGTGGACGCGCCCACCAGGGCGATCAGGTCGGCGGGGGCCAGCTCCACCTGGTAGCCGATCTTCCCGGCGGAGACCATGATGGTGTCCAAAATCTCGGCGGTCTCGTGGAACACGGTGGGGTACTGCTTCTTCATCCCTACCGGGGAGCAGCCGCCCCGGATGTAGCCGGTGAGGGCCAGGATCTCCTTCACGTGGACCATCTCGATGGACTTCTCCCCCACCGCCTTGGCGGCCTTTTTCAAGTCAAGGCTGTCCGCCACGGGGATGGAGAACACATAGATGGCCTTGGAGGCCCCCCGGGCCACCAGGGTCTTGAACACGCACTCCGGGTCCACCCCCACCTGGGCGGCCACGGTGACGCCGTCCACCGCCACGCCCTCCTCGTGCTCGTAGGTGTGGGCGGTGTAGGGGATTCCCTTCTGCTCCAGCACCCGCATGACGTTGGTTTTTTCCTCTTTTTTAGCCATAGTTTCCTCCCGCTCTCATCCGTAAAGGATTCTTGTCAGCAGCACCAGCACCGCGATGTGTACCGGGTAGAAGGCGTAGCAGGCGTACTGGATGGCCCGGCTGTGGGGGCCCTGCTCGCCGTTGTAGAGCCAGATCAGGGGGAGCGCCAGCAGCGCCAGGCCCTGCTCCGGGATGTCGAAGCTCACCCCGAACACAGTGACCGGATAGACCAGCCCGCCGATCAGCTCCCAGTTGATATAGAAGAGGCAGGCCAGCTCCCCCAGCCAGCCCCATTTCACATCCCGGAACAGGTAGAACACGATCACGGTCCAGATGCCGTAGTACATATAGTCCACGAAGGTGAAGATGCCCACCACCCAGGTCACCGCCAGCGTCGCCGCCAGGGTCAGGGCAAAGACCACCTTCCCCCTCCTCCGCGCCCGATCCAGCACCATCAGGGCCAGCAGGGCCTCGCAGAAGGTGAACATCACGTTCTGGTGGAGCAGGCCCTCCCCGGTCATCAGGTCGAATGGGATCTCGGAGATCAGGGCGAACAGGAACATCCGCCCGAGGTATTTCTTCCGGTCATGGGTCAGGGCGAACCCCTCCGCCAGCTGAAAGGCGAAGATGGGGAAGGCCAGCCGGCCCACGGCGGTGAGCCAGCCCCGGCCGGGGGCGACGGTGCCCCAGGCGTGGTCGCACAGCATCAGCACCATGGCGATGACTTTCAGCTGCAGGGCGTTGAGGCACTTGAGCCTTCTGAGTCGTTCCATTACTTCCCTCTCAGTTCGATGATCTGGTCCCGGAGGGCGGCCGCCAGCTCGAACTCCAGCATCTTGGCGGCGGCCTTCATCTCCTTCTCCAGCCGGGCGATCTGCTCGGCCTTCTGCTGCTTGGTCAGGGCCTTCACCTCGCCCCGGCGCTGGGCGGAGGCGTCCTCGTCCTGGGCGGTGATGTCCAGCAGGTCCCGGACGCTCTTGATGATGGTCTTGGGGACGATGCCGTGGGCCCGGTTGAAGGCGTCCTGCTTCTCCCGGCGGCGCTCCGTCTCCTCCATGGCCCGGGCCATGGAGGGGGTGATCCCGTCGGCGTACATGATGACCATGCCCTCCGCGTTCCGGGCCGCCCGGCCGATGGTCTGGATCAGGGAGGTCTCGGAGCGCAGGAAGCCCTCCTTGTCCGCGTCCAGGATGGCCACCAGGGACACCTCCGGCAGGTCCAGACCCTCTCGGAGCAGGTTGATGCCCACCAGCACGTGGAAGGTGCCCAGGCGCAGGTCCCGGATGATCTCCATGCGCTCCATGGCGTCGATGTCGTGGTGCATGTAGCGCACCTTGATGCCCGTGTTCTGGAGGTAGGCGGTCAGGTCCTCGGCCATGCGCTTGGTGAGGGTGGTGACCAGCACCCGCTCGTTCCGGGCGATGCGGGCGTTGATCTCACCGATCAGGTCGTCGATCTGCCCCTCCACCGGGCGGACCTCCACCCGGGGGTCCAGCAGGCCGGTGGGCCGGATGACCTGCTCCACGATCTGGCCGGAGCGGGTGCGCTCGTACTCCCCCGGCGTGGCGGAGACATAGATCACCTGGTTGACCCGCTTTTCAAACTCGTCGAACTTCAGCGGGCGGTTGTCGAAGGCGCAGGGCAGGCGGAACCCGTAGTCCACCAGGGTGGTCTTTCGGGCCCGGTCGCCGTTGTACATGGCCCGCACCTGGGGCAGGGTCACGTGGCTCTCGTCGATGAACAGGACGAAGTCCTTGGGGAAGTAGTCCAGCAGGGTGTGGGGGGGCGAGCCCGCGGGCCGGCCCTCGATGACCCGGGAGTAGTTCTCGATGCCGGAGCAGTAGCCGATCTCCTGGATCATTTCCACGTCGTACATGGTGCGCTGCTTGATGCGCTGGGCCTCGATGAGCTTGTTCTCCCCCTCAAAAAAGGCCACGCGCTCCTCCATCTCCCGGTAGATCTCCTGGATGGCGGCGTCCATCTTCTCCTTGGGGGTGACGTAGTGGGTGGCGGGCCAGATGGGGATGTTGGTCAGCCGCCGGACAGGGGCGCCGGTGACTGAGTTGATCTCGGAGATGCGGTCTATCTCGTCCCCGAAGAACTCGATGCGCAGGGCGGTGTCCTTCCAGTAGGCGGGCCAGACCTCCACCGTGTCCCCCCGGACCCGGAACATGTTGCGCTCAAAGGCGATGTCGTTGCGCTCGTAGCGGATGGCCACCAGCTTTTTCAGCAGCTCCTCGATCTTGATCTCCATCCCCACCCGGAGGGAGACCATCATCTTCTCGAAGTCCTCCGGCTCGCCCAGGCCGTAGATGCAGGACACGGAGGACACCACGATCACGTCCCGCCGCTCCAGCAGGGAGGCGGTGGCGGACAGCCGCAGCCGGTCGATCTCCTCGTTGATGGAGGAGTCCTTCTCGATGAAGGTGTCGGTGTGGGGGATATAGGCCTCGGGCTGGTAGTAGTCGTAGTAGGACACAAAATACTCCACCGCGTTGTTGGGGAAGAACTCCCGGAACTCGGCGCACAGCTGGGCGGCCAGGGTCTTGTTGTGGGCCAGCACCAGGGTGGGGCGCTGGACGGCCTCGATGATCTTGGCCATGGTGAAGGTCTTGCCCGAGCCGGTGACGCCCAGCAGGGTCTGCTCGTCCAGGCCCATCTCGATGCCCCTGGCCAGGGCCTCGATGGCCTCGGGCTGGTCGCCGCTGGGGGTGTATTCAGATACGACTTGGAACCTGGGCACCAGTTTCACCTCCCGGGCAGCCGGAGCGCCCGTCCGCCGGGCGGGCGCCTGTTTTTGCCATTATATCAGAACTAATGTTCTATTGCAATAGGGAGTTTCCGATTTTTACAGCAGTCCGCTCTCCCGCATGGAGATCATGTCCCCGTCCACGAACACCAGGTGGTCCACCAGCTCCAGGCCGATGTTGTCCAGGGCGGCGCGGATGGCCATGGTGGTGTCCAGGTCGGCCCGGGAGGGCAGGGCGATGTTGCTGATGTGGTTGTGGGCCAGGTAGATCCTGGCCGCCCGCAGGGCCATAGCCTCCTCAGCGATGCGGCGGATGTTGATGGCGGTGGCGTCGATGCACCCCTCCGACAGCCGGCGCACCCCCAGGATCTGGTTCTTCCCGTCCAGGCACAGCACCCAGGCCATCTCATTTTTGGCCCCCACCAGCCGGGGGGCCAGCACCTGATAGGCGTCCGCGGCGCAGTTGATGACCGGGCGCACCCCGGCGCGGCTGCTCATATACCGCCCTGCCAGGGCCGGGGCCAGGCGCAGCAGGACCGCGGTGTGCTCGCTGACCCCCTTGACCTTGCACAGCTCGTCCGCCGAGGCGTCCAGCACCCCGGCCAGGGAGCCGAACCGGTCCAGCAGCTCATGGGCCAGGCCGTTCACGTCCCCCTGGGGCAGGGCGTAGAACAGCAGCAGCTCCAGCACCCGGTGGTCGGGCCAGCCCTCCAGGCCCCGCTCCAGGAACTCCTGCTTCACCCGGCCACGGTGGCCGGCGTGGATGGACGTTTTCTTTTTGGGGCCCTCGCCGACCATGGGCTGTCAGCTCCTCTCTGTCTGGATGCGGGCGTTGCTCAGGCCTTCGCCCCGTACTGGGCCAGGTAGGCCTCCATCCGCTCTCTCATCCCGTCGTCGATACAGACCTTCCCGTCGATGGGGTTGTTGTGGAGGAAGGAGATGACCTCCCGCACGGTGACGATGGGGTAGACCTGGATGCCGTAGTCCTGGCGCAGCTCGTCCAGGGTGGAGCACTCCCGGGTGCCCCGCTCCATCCGGTCCACGGAGACGAACAGGGCGGTCATCTTCACGTCGGCCACGTTCTGGAACAGCTGGATGGACTCCCGCACGGCGGTGCCGGCGGTGACCACATCCTCAATGATGGCCACCCGGTCGCCGTCCTTGGGCTTGTAGCCCACCATGGAGCCGCCCTCGCCGTGGTCCTTGGCCTCCTTGCGGTTGAAGCAGTAGGGCAGGTCCCGGCCGTAATTGCGGTACAGGGAGGCGGCGGCGGACACGGCCAGGGGGATTCCTTTATAGGCCGGGCCGAACAGGCAGTCGATGCCCTCGGGCATGTTCTCCTGGACGCAGGCGGCGTAGTAGTCCCCCAGCTTGGCGGCCTGGGCGCCGGTCTTGTAGTTGCCGGTGTTGACGAAATAGGGGGTCTTTCGGCCCGATTTGGTGGTGAAGTCCCCGAAGGTCAGCACGCCGGACCGCACCATAAAAGTGATGAATTCCTCTTTGTAAGTCATAAAAACGCTCTCCCTGTCGAAATTCTCCGCTCCGCGTCCCGGCGGGCAGGCAATCAAGTCATTATAACATCTTTCCGCCCCTCATACAAGCGACCGGCCCGTTTTTTTGACCGAAGTTTTCCCCCGCCCCCGCCCGCAGTTTGTACGATTCCTTAACTTGCGCTTTGCGGCTACCCCGGGTATAATAAATGTAGGTTAGTATACCCGTTGATTTCTGGGAGAGGAGCGCACACCCGTGGATCTCAATCAGCGCGCCCTGGCGCTGTGGCACCGCATCGCGGGGCCGCCCAGGGATATCGCCGTCACCATCGTCCTGCTGTGGGCGGCCTACATGATCTCCGGCGCCCTGCTGGGCCACACCGGCGCGGAAAACAACTCCGCCCTGGTGTTCGTGCTGGCGGTGGTGCTCATCTCCGTGCTCACCAACCGATACTTCTTCGGCATCATGGCCTCGCTGGTGGGCGGCTTCTGCGTCAACTACTTCTTCATGTACCCCTACTCCCAGTTCTCCCTGAGCGTGACGGGCTACCCGGTGGCCATGCTGAGCATGATCATCATCTCCATCATCGTATGCGCCCTCACCACCCGGGCCAAGCTGATGGCCGAGGAGGCCGTCAAGCGGGAGCAGGACGCCAAGGCCCTGTACGAGCTCAACCAGCGCGCTAACAAGGAGAAGGCCGCCCTCCAGCTGGAGGCGGCCCGGGAGTCCATCCGCGGCAACATCCTGCGCTCCGTCTCCCACGACCTGCGCACCCCCCTCACCGCCATCTCCGGCGCCATCGCCGTGCTGATGGAGAGCTCCGACACCTCCCCCAAGAACATGGCCTTGCTGGCCGACATCAAGGACGACGCGGACGCCATGATCACCATGGTGGAAAACATCCTGTCCGTCACCCGCATCCAGGACGGCACCATGCCCCTGAAAAAGCGGGACGAGATGCTGGAGGAGGTGGCCGGCGACGCGGTGATGGCCACCCACCGCCGCTTCCCCGACGCCAACGTGTCCCTGGAGCTCTCCGAGGACATCCTGTACCTGCCCATGGACCCCATGCTGGTCAAGCAGGTGATCGTCAACCTACTGGAGAACGCCATCCGCCACTCCGGCGACACGCAGACCATCACCCTGCGCCTGCTCCGCCAGGAGGACTGGGCGGTGGTGGAGGTCCGGGACCACGGCCGGGGCCTGGACCCCGACCTGATCGAGCTCATCCAGGCCGGCCAGCAGCTCCCCGCCGAGGCGTCCGGCGACTCCTCCCGGGGGATGGGCATCGGCCTGTCCGTCTGTCAGAGCATCGTCAAAGCCCACGGCGGTTTCTTTGAGGCGGGGAACGCCCCGGAGGGCGGCGCTGTGTTCCGTTTCGGTTTGCCAATGGAGGAAAAAGACAATGGCTGAAAAACGTGTGATCCTGCTCATTGAGGACGAGCGCACCATCAGCAACTTTATCTGCCGCGCCCTGGCCGCCAACGACTACAAGACCATCGCCGCCGCCACGGGGAAGGAGGGCATCAGCCTGTTCTTCTCCCACCAGCCCGACCTAGTGCTGCTGGACCTGGGCCTGCCCGACATCGACGGGCTGGAGGTGCTGGGCCAGCTCAGCGGCCTGCCCCGGGAGACGCCGGTGATCATCATCTCCGCCCGGGACCGGGAGTCGGAAAAGGTGAGGGCCCTGGACATGGGGGCGGACGACTACGTGGTCAAGCCCTTCGGCGTGCCCGAGCTGCTGGCCCGCATCCGCACCACCCTGCGCCGGGCCGACCGCATCCGGCTGAGCCAGGAGGTGCAGAAGGACCGCTACCGGGTGAAGGACCTAGTGGTGGACTGCGCCCGGCACCAGATCTTCGTGGGGGACGAGGAGATCCACTTCACCCAGAACGAGTTCAAGATCCTGGAACTGCTGTGCGCCCACTCGGGCAAGGTGCTCACCTACGACTTCATCCTGGAGCACGTCTGGGGCCCCTACGGCGGCACCAGCAACCAGATCCTCCGGGTCAACATGGCCAACATCCGCCGCAAGCTCCACGAAAACCCCTCCGACCCCAAATATATCCTCACGGAGCTGGGTATCGGCTACCGGATGCTGGAGGACGCCACATAACGCAACCTCAACTATAAGGCCCGCCCCTAAAAGGGGCGGGCCTTAACGCTTTTTTTACGATTTTCCGCCGCTCATTTATACACATTTTATCCGCAGAACCGATATAATAAGTTGAATTAAAAATTCCCCAATTTCGATGCCAGAGGCCGGCCTACCTCCTTCCTTTTCTCCGGCCTTATGTTCATCCGGGCTTTAGGCCAGCTCTGCGTCCTTCTCTCCTGACAGCAGGCAACACGGGCCCCCGGAGCCCTCACCGCATCCCTTCCGCCAAAGGGATGCGGTATCTTTTTTTACACTCCGAATCAAAATGATCACAGGGGCCGCCCAATGGGCGGCCCCTGTGGTTATTTATACTACCAGATCCCCCTGCGGTATGTATGGGTGATCTCCCGCAGCTTGTTGGAGACATAGGGGTTGAAGGCCTCCTCCCGCACCCGCCAGGACCAGTTGTGGTCCCCCTGGGTGCCGGGGGTGTTCATCCGGGCGTCGGCCCCCAGGCCCAGGATGTCCTGGATGGGAGCGATGGCCAGGCGGCTGGGCGCGGCCCAGGCCCCGGCGATGACGCCCCAGCCCAGGCCCTCGTCGTCCCGCAGGCGCAGGTAGCGCCGGGCAAAGGCGGCGTCCTCCGGGCTGGCCTCGTGGAGCCACTGCATAAAGGTGGGGGTGTCGTGGGTGCCGGTGTAGATCACCGACTGCTCCCGGCACCGGTGGGGCAGGTAGGCGCTCTCCCCCCTGGAGTCGAAGGCGAACACCATTACGTCCATGCCGGGCAGGCCGCAGTTTCGAACAAATTTCAGCGCCTCTGCGTCCAGGTCGCCCAGGTCCTCCGCGATGAGCTCCAGGTCCGGATACGCCTGCCGGATGGCCCGCAGCAGGGGCATCCCGGGCCCCTTGCGCCAGTGGCCCTCCTTGGCGGACTTGGCCTCCACCGGGACGGACCAGTAGGTGTGGAAGGCCCGGAAGTGGTCGATGCGCACCGCGTCATACAGCCGGGCGCACCAGCCCAGCCGCTCCAGCCAGAAGGCGAACACCTCCTGCTTGTGGCCGGTCCAGTCGTAGAGAGGGTTGCCCCAGAACTGGCCCTCGTCGCTGAAGGCGTCCGGCGGCACCCCGGCCACCGCCTTAGGCCGGCCGTCGGCGTCCAGCTGGAACAGCTCCGGCCGCCGCCAGGCCTCCACGCTGTCGGGGGACAGGTAGAAGGGGATGTCCCCCATGATGCGCACCCCGCGCTTGTTGGCGTAGGCCTTCAGGGCGAACCACTGCCGGTAGAACTCCTGCTGGAGGAAGGTGTAGAAGGCCACCTCCTCCCGCTCGGGCGCCTCCGGCTCCTCCGGCCACTGGTAGAAGGGGAGCTGATAGCGGTCGTGTAGGACCGTGAAGCGGGCGTAGTCGGCCAGCCAGGGCAGGTCCAGCTCCTCGGGCTGGAAACGGGCGGTCCTGGAGCGCTCCCAGGCCGCGCGCAGCAGGGCCATGCGGCTCCCGGCCAGCCCGGCGTAGTCCACCCGGTCGGGGTCCCGGACCTTGGCCCGTTCCAGCTCGGCGGTGGTCAGCAGGCCCCGGGCGGCCAGCTCGTCCAGGTCGATGAAGTAGGGATTGCCCGCGAAGGCGGAGGGAGACATATAGGGAGACGCCCCGTTCCCCGGGGGCACCAGGGGCAGGATCTGCCAGTACTGCTGGCCGGCGGCGGCCAGGAAATCCACGAACTTCCGGGCGGGGGCCCCCAGGGAGCCGATGCCGTAGGGCCCGGGCAGGGAGGACACGGCCAGCAGCACGCCGCTGGAGCGGTATTGATCCATAGAAAAACCTCCTGAACGGTATCATAGCCGCAAAGCGGCTATGATACTTTGATTTTATGCCGTTTCGCTCCCGCCCTTCGGGCGGAGCCGCAAAGCATGGCTATCGACATAGGGAAAGAATCCCCGGGTCAGTATAGCACATTTCACAGGATTTTCAAGGTGTTTTAAGCGGTCTCCTCCGCCGGCTCCGTATCCAGCACCAGCTCCTCCCCCCTCGCCCGGAGAAACAGGGTGCCGCCGCGGAGGGCGCCGGACAGGAGCAGGTCGGCGGCGGGGTCCTCCACCTGCCTGGCGATGGCCCGCCGCAGGGGCCGGGCCCCGCCGGGCTGCTTCTCCGCCTGGGCGGCCAGCAGCTCCACCGCCCCCGCCTCCGGGCGGAACACCACCCCCCGCCTGGCCAGCCTCTGGCCGGTCTGGGCCAGCAGGTTCCGGGCGATGGCCTCCAGGCAGGGGCGGTCCAGGGGGTGGAACACCAGCGCGGCGTCCAGCCGGCCAAAAAACTCCGGCGGGAAGGCGGCGTGGGCGTCGGCCAGCACCGCGCGCTCCACGTCCTCCCCCTCCCCGGGGGCAAATCCCAGCCGGGCGCCCTTGGCAAAGCGCCGGGCCCCCAGGTTGGAGGTCATCACCAGCACGGTGTTCCGAAAGTCCGCCTGCCGCCCCTGGGCGTCGGTGAGGGCCCCCTCCTCCATCACCTGGAGCAACAGGTTCCAGATGTCCCGGTGGGCCTTCTCCAGCTCGTCCAGCAGGACCACCGACCAGGGCCGGCGGCGCACCGCCTCGGTGAGCTGGCCCCCCTCCTCGTGGCCCACATAGCCGGGGGGCGAGCCGATGAGCCGGGACACGGCGTGGGACTCCATATACTCCGACATATCGAAGCGGATCAGCGCCTCCTCGCTGCCAAACAGGGCGGCGGCCAGGGAGCGGCACAGCTGGGTCTTTCCCACCCCGGTGGGGCCCATGAGCAGGAAGCACCCCACCGGCCGGCGGGGGTCCCCCAGGCCCGCCCGGCAGCGGCGGATGGCCCTGGCCACCGCCTCCACCGCCCTGTCCTGGCCCAGCAGGTCCCGGCGCAGCCGGTCCTCCAGGCCCAGCAGGGCCTGCCGGTCCCGCTCCCCGGGGTCGTCCACCGGCACGCCGGTCCACTGGGAGAGCACCCCGCGGACGTGTCCGGCGTCCACCGTGGGCACCCCCTGCCCCTCCTGCCAGGAGTGGCGGGCGCTCTCCAGCTGGGAGCGGAAGCTCTCCTCCGCGTCCCGGAGCATGGCCGCCCGCTCGAAGTTCTGGTCCCGCACCGCCTGGGTCAGCTGGACCTTGGCCTGCTGGGAGCGCTGGGTCAGCTGGCGCAGCTCCAGGGGCAGGGCCCTGCCCTGGAGCCGGGCCTGGGCGGCGGCCTCGTCCATCAGGTCGATGGCCTTGTCCGGCCAGAACCGCTGAGGCAGGTAGCGCCGGGACAGGTCCACCGCCGCCTCCAGGGCCTGGTCGGAGATGACCAGGTGGTGGTGGGCCTCATACCGGCCCCGCAGCCCCCGCAGGATGGCCAGGGTCTGCTCCCGGTCGGGCTCCCGGACGGTAATGGGCTGGAACCGCCGCTCCAGGGCGGCGTCCTTCTCGATATATCTGCGGTACTCCTGGATGGTGGTGGCCCCGATGACCTGCAGCTCCCCCCGGCTCAGGGCGGGCTTGAGGATGTTGGCCGCGTCGATGGCCCCCTCCGCTGAGCCCGCCCCCACGATGGTGTGCAGCTCGTCGATGAACAGGATGACGTTGCCCGCCCGGCGCACCTCCTGCAAAACGTGGCGCAGCTTGTCCTCGAACTCCCCCCGGTACTTGGTGCCCGCCACCATGGCCGACAGGTCCAGGGCGCACACCCGGCGCCCAAGCAGGTGGGCCGGGGCGGTGCCGTCGGCGATGGCCAGGGCCAGGGCCTCGGCCACGGCGGTCTTGCCCACGCCCGGCTCCCCGATGAGGGCGGGATTGTTCTTGGTGCGGCGGGAGAGGATCTGCACCACCCGCTGCAGCTCCTCCTCCCGGCCGATCACCGGGTCCAGCCGCCCCTCGGCGGCCATGCGGGTCAGGTCCCGGGAACACTGGTCCAACTGGCGGGTCTCCCCGGACAGCCGCTCCGGGTCCCGGGGCCGGAAGGGCCGGGCGGGGGCGGAGTCCTCCCCCTCCAGGTAGGCGCACACGGCACGGCGGAGCCCCTCCACGTCCGCCCCGGCGTCCTCCAGCAGCCGGCAGGCCCCGCAGCCCTCCTCCCGCAGCAGGGCCAGCAGCAGGTGCTCGGCGCTCACCGCGCTCTGGCCCTGGCGGCGGCTCTCAGCGGCGGCAACCTGGATGGCCTTGCAGCAGCGGGGGGTCAGCCCCTGCTGGGTGGCGTGGGAAGGGGTGCCCGTCCCCACCAGCTGGGCGATGGCCAGGCGCAGGCTCTGGCCGTCCATGCCCTGTTCGGCCAGGATGCGCCCGGCGGGGCTGTACTCCTGGCAGGCCAGGCCGAGCAGCAGGTGCTCGCTGCCCACATAGCTGTGACCCAGCCGGGCGGCGTTGGTGCGGGCCAGACGGATGGCCCCTAGGGCGGTGGAGGAAAAGCGGCTCTCTGACACGGTATTCACCTCATTACAGCAGTCTGCAAAAACTATTCCCAACTTTCCAAAAATTATCATTGCAATTTTCAAATCTTATGGTAAAATGGGGATACATTCTTATGGAGGTGTGTTTCCTATGGCATATGTTATCAGTGATGCTTGCATCAGCTGCGGCGCCTGCGCCGATAGCTGCCCCGTCGGCGCGATCTCCCAGGGCGACGCCCATTACGAGATCAATGCCGGCAGCTGCCTGGACTGCGGCAGCTGCGCGGACACCTGCCCCATGAGCGCGATCTCTCAGGGCTGAGTGAATGTGAGAAAAAAACAGCGCCGGAAAGTCCGGCGCTGTTTTTTTCTTAATAAGATAATTTTCTGTCTGACGGGACCCGCGCGGGGCCGGCGCACGCGCCGCCCCGCATCGTTTTTTCTAGTCCTGGAACATGGGTCTGATCTCTCTGCGGTAGAGGTTCCGCAGAAACACCGCGCACAGCACCACGGAGAACAGCTCCGCGATCGGCCAGGCCAGCCACACGGCCTCCAGGCTGAACAGCCGGGAGAGGAGGAAGGCCACCGGCAGCAGCACCAGCAGCTGGCGCACCAGGGAGACCATCAGGCTGAGCACCCCGTGGCCCAGGGCCTGGAACACCGAGGAGGACACGATGCAGAACCCGGCAAACAGGAAGCTGATGGAGATGATCCGCAGGGCGGGCACCCCGATGGTGATGAGGGCGGGCGCCCCGGTGACCGGGTCCAGCGCGCTCTCGTTCTCCGCCAGGAACAGGCCCAGCAGCTTGTCCGGCAGGAACTGGAAGATCAGAAAGCCCACCACCATGATGGCCACGGCGTAGGCCACGCTGAACTTGATGGTCTTGATGATCCGGTCGGGCCGCCGGGCGCCGTAGTTGTAGGCCACGATGGGCACCATGCCGTTGTTCAGGCCGAACACCGGCATGAAGATGAAGGACTGGAGCTTGAAGTACACCCCGAACACCGCCGTGGCGGTGGCGGTGAAGGCCAGGAGGATCTGGTTCACCCCAAAGACCATCACCGAGCCAATGGACTGCATGACGATGGAGGGCAGACCCACACTGTAAATCCCCCCGATGGCCTGGAGGCTGGGGCGGAAGGTGCGGAACCGGAAGCGGATGTCGGGGTTGCGGGTCAGGTTGAAGATCACGGACAGGATGGCCCCGAAGATCTGCCCCAGCACCGTGGCCAGGGCGGCCCCGGCCACCTCCATGCGGGGGAACCCGAACAGGCCGAAGATGAGGATGGGGTCCAGGATGATGTTGGTCACCGCCCCCACCATCTGGGTGATCATGGTCAGGAAGGTGCGCCCGGTGGCCTGGAGGATGCGGTCGAAGGTGATCCCGGCGAACAGCCCGAAGCTCATGCCGCAGCAGATGCGCAGGTAGTCCGCCCCGTAGTCCACGATGGCGGTGATATCGGTCTGGACGGTGTAGAACAGCCGGGCGCAGGTCAGACCCAGGAAGGTGAAGGCCAGGCAGCTGAGCAGGGCCAGGAACAGGCCGTTCATGGCCGCGTCGTCGGCCATTTTCTGGTTCTTCTGCCCCAGGGAGCGGGAGAGCAGGGCGTTGATGCCCACGCCGGTGCCCACCCCCACGGCGATCATCAGGTTCTGGACCGGGAAGGCCAGGGAGACGGCGTTGAGGGCCTCCTCGCTCAGCTTGGCCACAAATACGCTGTCCACCACGTTATACAGGGCCTGGACCAGCATGGACATGATCATGGGCAGGGCCATGGACAGCAGCAGCTTGTTCACCGGCATGACGCCCATCTTATTTTCCCGGGCCGTGTTCTCTGCGTTCAACTTGGAGTCCTCCTTTCTGCGGGAACGGAGCGCGCCCCGCAGGGGTCAAAACATACTTTCGTGATTATATCGGAATAAAAAATCGCTGTCAACCGCAAGATTTCACAGAAATTTCTCCGTACAAGCGTCAGCCCCCGGCATCCAGCCGGGGGCTGACGTTTCAGTCGGTCCTGTTCAGTTTATATGCAGCCCGTAGAACCCCACCAGGGCCAGGGCCATCAGCCCGGCGGTGATCAGCTCGATGGGCGCGCCGCGGAACACCCGGGGGCAGTCGTCAAAGCCCACCGTGTCCCGGATGCCGGCGAAGCTGATGAGCACCACCAGCACCCCCAGCCCGCCGAACAGGGCGAAGGTCATGGCCTGGCTGAGCAGGTAGCCCCGGGTGGAGGCCAGGAGGGACGCGCCCAGGGCGGCGCAGTTGGTGGACAGGGCGGCCATGCTGTCGTCCAGACGGGCGGACAGCTCGGGCAGGAAGGTGCGGAACAGGAACCGCAGCAGAGCCACGCTGCCCAGGGAGATGCCGGTGAACACCATCACCCGCAGGTACTCCAGCCGGAACTGCCGCAGGATCAGGTAGTCGGCCATCCAGGTGAAGAACACCGACGCCAGCATGGCGATGAGCACGCTGAACCCGGTGCGCCGGGCCTCCCGCGGGCTGCGGAAGGCCTCCGTCCGGGTGCCGATTCCCAGGCAGTTGACCAGCAGGAAGTTCTCCGACAGCAGGGCGGCCAGGGCCACCCCGGTCAAATGCGCAGAATACATAGTCCTCTCCCCCCTTTAGAATTCGCCGTCCTCAGAGGACAGATCGACGGAGGTATCCAGGTTGGCCACCGTGGCCAGCGCCTGGTTCACGCCCTCCAGCACGGCCTGGGAGGTGACGGTGGCGCCGGACACGGCGTCCACCGAGTTGCGCCCGGACAGGCGGATGGTGCCGGAGCGGCCGATGAACTGCTCCAGGAAGGGGCCCTCCAGGGCCCGTGTGCCCATATCGGGGGTCTCCTTGTGGTCGGTGATGGCCACGCCGGTGACCCGGCCGTCCAGGTCCACGCCTACCACCATGGTGATCATCCCGCCGAAGCCGGGGGTCTGGACCTCCACGCAGTAGCCCACCAGCTCGCTGCTGGAGTAGCCGGCGGTGATGCTCACCGCGTCGGGGGACCGGTAGCGGGTCTCCGTGCGGTACTGGGCCTGGGGCATCACCTGGGCCAGGATGGCCTGCTCGGCCTGGTTGCTCCCCTGGGCGATGTCCAGGTCGGTGTAGCGGTAGGTGACGGTGACCAGGATCACCATCGCTGCGGCCACGCCGCCGAAGGCGGCGGCACAGTGGACGAAGTGGTGGATCTGATCCAGGTGCTCCTCGCCGGGCATGGTGTTGCGGTCCCGGAGGGAGAACTTCCAGTCGGGCTTGACGAACTTGATGGCGAACAGGTTCTCCAGCGTCTGGCGGACCCGCTTCTGGGCGATGTAGAGGGGCTTGCGGCCAAAGCGCCGGGGCAGGCCCGCCCGGTCCAGCATCCACACCACGCAGTTCATGGTCAGGATGGCCCAGCCCACCCCGTCTGGGTAGGAGCCGTGGTAGCGCAGCAGGACGGTCAGCACGCCGCACCCCGCCCCGTAGAGCAGGTGGCCCCGGGGGGTCACCGGGGAGGTGGTGTAGTCGGTGGCCATGAAGAAGGCCCCCAGGACCAGCCCGCCGCTGCACAGCTGGGCGGTCATCCACTCCAGCCGCGTCCCCGCCTGGGGGGTGAGGAAGGTGAGCAGGGCGACCGTGCCCAGGTAGGCGAAGGGGATGCGCCAGGAGATGGTCCCCGTGAGCAGCAGGTAGGCCCCGCCCAGCAGGAGCAGGAACACGCACACCTCGCCCACGGAGCCGCCGTGCTGTCCCAGCATCATCTGGCCCAGCTCCAGGGGGGGCAGCTGCCCGTTGTGGAGGTAGGACATGGGGGTGGCGGCGGACACCGCGTCGATATGGCCCCAGACCGGCTGCCGGTCGAAGGCGGCGGTCCAGGTGGTCATCATCTGGGGGAAGGTGCACAGCAGCATCCGGGCCGCCAGGGCGGGATTGAGGAAGTTGCGGCCCAGGCCGCCGTAGAACTGCTTGACCACCACGATGGCGAACACGCCGCCCAGCACCGGCGCCCAGTAGGGGGCGGTCACCGGCAGGCACATCACCAGCAGCACACCGGTGACGCAGGCGGACAGGTCCTGGACACTGTCCTCCTTGTGGGTGGCGCGGCGGTAAATAAACTCGGACAGCACACAGGTGGCCACCGACACGGCGGTGAGGGTGAGCACCCGCAGGCCGAACAGGAACACCGACATGCACAGGGCGGGCAGCAGGGCCACCAGCACGTCCCGCATGATGGTGCTGACAGTGTAGTTGCGGGACAGCTGGGGCGGCACACGCCCGGAGGCGGGATAGGAATTCACTGCGCCTCCACCTCCTCTTCCAGGGCCTTGCGCCCGGCCCGCACGATGGACACCAGGGGGATGTGGGCCGGACAGATATAGGAGCAGCAGCCGCACTCCATGCAGTCGCTGGGGTGGAGCTTATACATCTGCGCCATGTCCCCCGCCTCCAGCGCCCGGCGCACCAGCACGGGGGCCAGGTGCATGGGGCACACGTCCACGCACTGGCCGCAGCGCATACAGGTGGCCGCCGGGATGGGCTCGGGCCGCTCCCAGCCGGCCAGGCACAGCAGGCTGTTGGTATTCTTCAGCAGCGGGGAGGTCAGGTCCCGCAGCACCACCCCGGTCATGGGCCCGCCCAGCAGCATCATCTCCGGCTGCTCCCGGAAGCCGCCCGCGGCGGTGACCAGGTCGGTCAGCGGGGTGCCGATGGGGGCCCACAGGTTCCGGGGGCGGTTCACCGCGCCGCCGGAGACCGTCACCGCCCGGTGGGTCACAGGGGTGCCTCGGGAGATGGCGGTGCCCACAGCCAGGGCGCAGGCCACGTTGAACACCACACACCGCACGTCCAGCGCCTCCCCGCCCGGCGGGACCTCCCGGCCGGTGATGGCCCGGACGATCTGCTTCTCCCCGCCCAAGGGGTAGCGGGAGGGCAGGATGCGCAGCTCCACCCGCTCCTGGCGGTTGCTGATGCGGCTCTCCATGGACTCGGCGGCGTTGAGCTTGTCCCCCTCCACGGCGATGAAGGCCCGGCTGACGCCCAGGGCCCGGGCCAGCGCCCGGGCGCCCAGCAGCACCTGGGCCCCCAGCTCCAGCATGACCCGGTGGTCGGCGGTGACGTAGGGGTCGCTCTCGGCGGCATTCACGATGAGGGTGTCGGCCCGGCCGCGGGCCCGCAGGATCTTCCAGTGGGCCGGGGAGGCGTCCCGCCCCATATCGGTGATGCCGCACAGCTGGATGCGCTCCATGATGTCCTCCTGGGAGGCGCTGTCCATGCTCAGCGGCTCTGGCAGGTCGGGACAGAGGGCGTTCTGCCCGTCGTTGGCGATGACGATCGCCGGGGCGCTGCCCCCCCAGGGAAAGGGGTAGTCCACCACGCCCTCCACCACGCCGGACACGCTGGCGTGGACATGGGCGCTCTCCTCCCCATCGGCGCGGGCAATCAGCTCCCCCACGTACACCTGCTGTCCCTGCTCCACCACCGGGACGGCGGGGGCGCCTGAGCTCATATCCAGCGGCAGGAACACCCGCTCCGGCGGGCTGTCCGGCCGCATCAGCGGCTTGCGCCGCGTATTCTCTTTTCGGTCGGCGGGATGGATCCCGCCAAACATCCGTGCCATAGCACACCTCCTGCTCCTGTGCCGGGTGGGCATAAAACGACATTTTAGTGTAACCTACATCATACTAAAAACCCGGCCCCTTGTCCAGTTCCAATTTATAAAATTAACAGGGCGGACACATTTACTAAAAAAGGGGCCGCCCAAGGGGCGGCCCCACAGGCCGTCAAAAAAGTGGCGAAGCCACTTTTTTGAGAAGGCTGCGGCCCGCTGCATCGCGCGTCGTCGCAAGCTCTATATCCTTCGCTTCCGCCTGCGGCGAAAGCTCACTCATTACGCTGCTCCTCCTTTCCCAGCCGAACCCGCTGCGCTGGGCTTCGGCTGGGGACCCATTTTCCAACTTGCACGTTTGCGGGCCGAGAAGAATTTTCCCCGACGTACACGCCGCCGGGAAAAATAAATCGCATTTGATTCGCGCCTGCGGGCGCGAACTCTGCGAGGCTATTTTGACAAAGTAGGGGCCGCCCAAGGGGCGGCCCCAAAATAATACTCTTAAAATGTCTCTCCGGTGAACTGCTCCGCCACCGCCTCCTGGGACAGCATCCGGTAGAAGTTCCCCACGGTGATGCGCTGGTAGGGGTGGTAGAACAGGTCGATGGGCAGGCCGACCGCCAGGAGCAGCAGGGTGGCGGCCGGGCCGTTCAGCATGGTCTGGATCTGGGCCACCGCGGCGGCGGGGTTGATGCCGCCGGAGCTGAAGGTCTGGAACAGGTCCGTCAGCTCCCCGATGTGGAAGGACAGCACCGCCCCCATGGCCAGCCAGCTGAGCAGGATGCTGCCCAGGATCCAGGGCCAGAAGGACAGGTACAGCTTGAACAGCCGCCAGATATTGCCCCGCATCATCTGCACACTGCGCCGCACCGCCGCTCCGGCCCCGTCGTCGGGGTAGTCCCACAGCAGGTACGGGGCCAGCTCATAGCGCAGCAGCACCCCAAAGATGGCCGCGTACAGCGCGGCGGTCACCAGGGCGGTCCCCAGGTAGGCCAGCGGGCGGATAGCCATGAACATGAACGCCGCAAGGCCGATCAGCACAGAGAAGCCGATGGCCAGCAGCAGGCTCCAGCCCACGGCGCGCAGCACGATCTGGAGCTCCATCCAGATCACCTGCCCCACGACGGAAAAGCCGTTGAACAGGTCGCCGTACCCGGTCTCCCTCCGCCGGGCGGTGTTCAGGGCCCAGCCGGTGTAGCCGAAGCTCATCACGGAGTTGTAGATGGCCAGCAGCACCGCCAGGAACAGCCCGCCCCAGACCCGAAGCCCGGAGCCGTAGAACAGGTCCGCCAGCGTCACCGAGGGGGCGAACAGGTCCACCACGGCGCCCAGGCCGCTGGTGAGCAGAAAGTACGCCAGCGTCACCCGCACCGCCGAGGGCACCGCGGCGCGCATGGACTCCCACGCCGGCCCCTTGAGCTGCTTTGAGTTGAGATACATCAGGAATTCCCCCTTCTAAGGTGCCTTTCCCTTGAAAAGAACGGCTATATGTCCCATTTCTCCATGATCTGCTTGATCTGGTCGGCCAGCTTGGCCAGATCCTTGTTGGCCCTGCCCCGGCTGCGGTGGATGAGCAACTCCAGCTCCTTGGCGGTATCCTGGAGGCGCACATAGGCCGCCGAGGGGGCGGAGGCCCCGCCGGTGGTCTTTTTGCGCTCCAGCACCACGCCCTTGGCCAGCATACGATTTTCAGCCAGGTCGTAGACCTCCTCGTACAGCGGGGCGTGGGCGGGGATGCCCAGGCCGTTGAGGGTCTCGGAGAACACCTCGGTCACAGGGGCGTCCCCGTGGACCACGAACACCTGCTCCGGCTTGGGGGCAAAGTGCTGGGCCCAGGCGATCAGGTGGTCCCGGTCGGCGTGGGAGCTCAGGCCCTTGAAGTTGATGATGCGGGCCCGGACGGCGATCTCCTCGCCGAAGAGCTTCACGCTCTTGGCCCCCTCCAGCAGGCGGCGGCCCAGGGTGCCCTCCCCCTGGTAGCCCACGAATACCACGGCGCACTCGGGGCGCCACAGGTTGTGTTTCAGGTGGTGGCGGATGCGCCCGGCGTCGCACATGCCGGAGGCGGAGATGATGATCTTGGAGGTCTTGTCCTCATTGAGGGCCTTGGACTCCTCGGTGCTCTGGGTCAGGGTCAGGCCGGGGAAGGTGAACAGGTTGTCGCCCCCCTGGATCACGGCGATGGCCTCCTCATCCAGGTAGCCGTGCAGGTCCCCGGAGTAGATGCTGGTGGCCTGGGCGGCCAGGGGGCTGTCCACGCAGACGGTGAAGTTGGGCACGCTCTTCACCAGGCCCCGGTCCTTGATCTCCCGGATGAAGTACAGCAGCTCCTGGGTGCGGCCCACGGCGAAGGAGGGGATGACGATGTTGCCCCCCTGGGAGAACACCTTGTCGATGAGCTGGGCCAGGGCCTCGGTGTAGCTCTCCGGCGGCTCGTGGTCCCGGTCGCCGTAGGTGGACTCCATGACCACGTAGTCGGCCTGATCCACAAAGGACGGGTCCCGGATGATGGGCTGGTCCACGTTGCCCAGGTCGCCGGAGAACACGATCTTCTTGGTCACGTCCCCCTCGGTGGCCCAGATCTCCACACAGGCGGAGCCCAGCAGGTGGCCCGCGTCGGTAAAGCGCGCCCGGACCCCCTCGCACAGGTCGAAGATCTCCCCGTACTCCACCTTTTTGAGCTGTCCAAGGGCGGCCTGGGCGTCCTCCACGGTGTACAGGGGCTCCACCGGGGGCAGGCCGGCCCGCTTGCCCTTCTGGTTCTGCCACTGGGCGTCGCTCTCCTGGATGTGGGCGGAGTCCAGCAGCATGATGCCCAGCAGCTGGGCGGTGAGGCGGGTGGTGTAGACGGGGCCGGTGAACCCGCTCTTCACCAGCAGGGGGATGCGCCCGGAGTGGTCGATGTGGGCGTGGGTGACCAGTACGCAGTCGATGTAGCCCGGGGCGAAGTCCAGAGCGTTGTTGTCGTGCTCATCCCGGCCCTGCTGCAGGCCGCAGTCGATGAGGATCTTCTTGCCGTTGACCTCCAGACAGTGACAGCTTCCCGTCACCGCGTGGGCCGCGCCGAAAAATGTCAGTTTCATGGGGCGGACCTCCTTATCTGTATAAGTGGTAAAACTCCCTCAATTTATTTTACACCATTCGGGCGGGAAATGCCATAGGAAATTTCCCGCCGGACAAGAAATCCCCCGCCGCAGCCTGCGGCGGGGGATCCAAACTCATTCCGTTTTCGGTTCCGTCTCGGGCAGGCGCTCCACCAGGGCCCACTCCACCCGGCGGTCGCACAGCTCCTCCACCCGGATGCGCAGGCCCAGGGCCTCCACCACCGGGCGGCTGCCGTCCTCCGGGATGACGGACAGCTGGGCAAAGACCAGGCCGCCCACGGTGTCGCAGTCCAGCCCCTCCTGGGGCAGCTCCACCCCCATAGCCTCGGCCAGCTCCTCCAGGTCGGCCCCGCCGGACACCCGCCACAGGTTCTCGTCCACCTGGATGATCTCCTGCTCGGCCTGGGGGTCGAACTCGTCGTAGATGTTGCCCACGATCTCCTCCAGCAGGTCCTCCAGGGTGACCAGGCCGCTGGTGCCGCCGTACTCGTCCACCACCAGGGCCATCTGGATCTTCTTGCTCTGCATGTCCCGGAACAGCACGTCGGCCCGGACGGTCTCCGGCACGAAGTAGGCCGGGCGCAGCAGCTCCTTCAGGGGCTGGGGCTGGGGAGAGCAGGCGTTGAGCAGGTACTCCCGGGCGGACAGGATACCCACCACGTCGTCCGCGTCCTCCCCGTACACCGGGAAGCGGGACAGGCCGGTGGTGCGGATGGTGTCCAGAATCGTCTCCCGGTCGTCCTCCAGGGACAGCATCACCGCGTCGGTCCGGTGGAGCATCACGTCCTCAGCGGTCATGCTGTCGAACTCCAGCACGTTCTCGATGAGCTCCTTCTCGTTGGCCTCGATGGCGCCGGACTCCTCGCCCTCCTCCACCATGGCCATGATCTCATCCTCGGACACCTGGTCCTCCCTCCGGAGCAGCTTGGACAGCACAGGTCTCCACAGCAGCAGCACAATATTGCCGCACAAGCTGATCACAAATAATATGGGCCATATTTGGTCCCCAGACACGGAAGATTCCCCCTCAGCGCGTAAAAATGCAGGCTACAAAAATACAGGGTAATTATAGCATGTCCTGTCCCGGCGCGCAAGAGGGAGAATCGGGGCGTCTTTTTTGAAAAAAGGCAGGTGCAAAAGCCGGGAAAGAATGGTATAATAGCCGCAGAGCGGCTATTATACTTTGATTTTAGCCATTTTTCTCGCCGCCTTCGGCGGCAACCGAAAAATATGGCACATTATACCATTTGCGCTGTGCGCTCATGGTATAATAGTCTAACAGCGCGTCCGGGCCGCTGGCGGGCGGACCGGACACGGGAAGGAGAGTGTATCATGGTCATCCCCCCCAAGCTCCGGGAGCCCGAGGAGGAATTCCTGGCATTTTTGAAGTGGCTGCTGTACTCCTGCGCCATCGGGATCATCGTGGGCACGGTGGCGGTGTCCTTCCACCGGGGCATCGACCTGGCCGTGGAGCTGCGCGGGGAGCACCCCTGGCTGATCTGGCTGCTCCCCCTGGGGGGCGTGGCCATCGTGCTGCTGTACCGGGTGTGCGGCATGGAGAAGGACCGGGGCACCAACCTGGTGCTGGTGGCCGTGCGGGAGGCCCAGCCGCTGAAGCTGCGCACCGCCCCCCTCATCTTCCTGTCCACCATCCTCACCCATCTGGTGGGCGGCTCCGCCGGCCGGGAGGGGGCCGCCCTCCAGCTGGGCGGGTCCATCTCCAACTACATCGGCAAAAAGATCCACCTGGACGCCCGCGACAGCCGGGTGATGATCATGTGCGGCATGGCCGCCGCCTTCTCCGCCCTGTTCGGCACCCCGATGACCGCCGCCGTCTTTGCCCTGGAGGTGGTCAGCGTGGGCTCCATGTACTACGCCGGACTGGTCCCCTGCCTGATCTCCGCCCTGGTGGGGCTGCAGGTGGCCCGATTCTTCGGCCTGCACTACGGCGGCGGGTATCTGATCAGTCAGGTCCCCCGTCTGAGCGCGGTGTCCATGCTCCAGGCGGGGGCGCTGGGGGTGGTCTTTGCCCTGCTGTCCATCCTGTTCTGCGAGGCCATGCACCTGGCCCCCAAGCTGTACGCCAAGTATTTCCCTAACCCCGTCCTGCGGGCCGCCGTGGGCGGGGCGCTGGTGCTGGGCCTCACCCTCCTGGCGGGGGACCAGAGCTACAACGGCGCGGGGGACCCGCTCATCCGGCGGATGCTGGCCGGGGAGGGCCTGCCCTACGCCTTCCTATTGAAGATCCTGTTCACCGCCCTGACCCTGGGGGCCGGGTTCCGGGGGGGCGAGATCGTCCCCGCCCTGTGCACCGGGGCGGCCTTCGGCGCCGTCGCTGGCCCTGTGCTGGGGCTGTCCCCCTCCTACGCCGGCTCGCTGGGCATGGCCGCGGTGTTCTGCGGGGCCACCAACTGCCCCATCTCCGCCATCCTGCTCTCCTATGAGCTGTTCGGCGGCACCGGCCTGCCCCTGTACGCCCTGTGCTGCGGGGTGTCCTACATGCTCTCGGGCTACTATGGCCTGTACAGCGAGCAGCAGATCGTCTCATCCAAAACCACCGCCGAGTGGATCGACCGCAAAGCGGAATGACCGTACATCACGCTGAAAAGGAGAACCTGATATGACCGCCTTCTACCACTTCAATTTCAACGTCCTGGATCTGGAGCGCAGTGTCGCCTTTTACAAAGAGGCCCTGGGCCTGCACATCGTGCGGGAAAAGGAGAGCAAGGACGGCTCCTTCCGGCTGGTCTTTCTGGGGGAGGACTACACCGGCTTCCAGCTGGAGCTGACCTGGCTGCGGGACCGGAAGGAGCCCTACGACCTGGGCGAGGGGGAGTTCCACCTGGCCTTCCGCACCGACGAGTACGACGCCCTCCACGCCAGGCACGCCGCCATGGGCTGCATCTGCTTTGAGAATCCCGACATGGGCATCTACTTCATCGAGGATCCGGACGGCTACTGGATCGAGATCGTGCCGGTGAGGGACTGAGCATGGCCAAGGGAGAGAAAAACGCCGGGTGGTCCGGCTTCTTCATGGTGTTCGCCGTGTTCGCCGCCATCCTGCTCCTTCTGGCCCAGCAGGGCCAGGAGCTGGTGGGCTCCGGCGGCAGCGGCTGGCAGGTGATGAGCGTCTACGAGGGGCTCACCCGCTGGGCGGTGCCCGCCCTGTTTATGGTGTGGGGCATGAACGCCCTGGAGGACGGCAAGCCCAGCCTGAACAGCGCGCTGGCTGGGCTTGCCCTGCCCTGCTTCTGCCTGCTGGTGTTCTGGGGCGCGGTCTACGCCGCGGCCGCCCACCTGCTGGGAGGTGGGGCGCTGACCCTGCGGGGGTTCCTGGGCGCCCTGCTGGACGCCGCCTGGGGCAACACCTATTTCCACCTGTGGGTGCTCTATCCCCTCATCGGGCTGTACCTGGTCCACCCGGTGATCCACCGCTTCACCTCCTCCGCCAGCCGGGGCGAGGTGCTCTACTTCCTGGGGCTGTGTTTCCTGTTCGCCAGCCTGCTGCCCCTGTGGGCGGCCTTCCACCCGGGAAACGCCATAGTTGACCTGCTCCAGCGCCTCCAGGTCCACTTGGTGCTGGGCTATGTGGGCTACTACGTGGCCGGGTGGTATCTGCACCACTACGAGATCGGCCGCGTCCCGGAGTTCATCCTCTATCTCCTGGGCATCCTGGGGCTGGCCCTCACCCTGCTGGGCAGCCAGTTCGTGGGCGGCAGCCGGGAGGTGTGGTACAGCTACACCGCCCCCGGCGTGGCCATGACGGCGGCGGCCCTGTGCACCCTGTTCCGCTACGTGCTGGGGGTCAGCGACGAGCGCTCCCGCCGCCGGGCGGTGTACCAGCTGGGCTGCTGCGTGTTCGGGGCCTACCTCATCCACCAGCTGTGGGCGCTGGTGTTCCGCTGGTTCGGGGTGTCCATCCTGGCCTTCGCGCCGGTCATCTCCATCCCCTTCTTCGCCCTGGTGTTCTTCCTGCTGTCGGTGCCCTTCGCGTGGCTGCTGTACCTCATCCCCGGGGCGGGGAAATGGCTCGTGTAAATAATGGGGCCCCATGCCGAGCATGGGGCCCCTGTTTTGCTTTTCTGCTCAAATCCCCAACTGGAGGCCGTCCCCGGAGGACAGGCCGTCCTTGGCCAGCATCTGCTCCAGCACCTGCACGTCGGTGGTGATGTCCATGGCGTCCCCCTGGAACAGCTGGTCCAGCTGCTTCTCGAAGCCCTCCACCACCTTGTCCATCATGCCCTCGATGCGCTGCTTGGCGGCAGTGATGTTCTCCCCCTCGATGCCCTGGGCCTCCAGCTGGGCGTAGGCCCGGAGGATCTTCAGGGTGGTGGGCAGGTAGTAGCTCAAAAAGCTGTGGAGCTGGGGGGACTTCTCCGGGTGGGTCTTTTGGTAGTCGAAAATCTTCGCGGTGACCACCCCGATGCGGTCGATCTGCTCCGAGATGTGCTCGTGGGCGATGGAGTCGTTGACGGCGCGGATCTCGGCCAGGACGGCGTTCTCCTCCTCGCCGGGGGCGGGCTTGGGCTGGGGCGCGCTGGCCGGCTCCGGCGGAACCTGCCCCTTCAGCCCCTCGCCGGACAGGACCAGCCGGTCCCCGCCGTAGTCCAGAAAGCCCTTGGGGAACAGGCCGGCCTCCAGCATGTCGGACAGGTCGTCCCGGACCTTGGACGGGGGCAGCCCGGCGGCGGAGGCCAGGGCGGAGATGGACACGGAGGGCTGCTTGCCCACCATGGCCAGGTAATTGCGGAACCGGCCCAGCTGCTTCTTCCCCCGCAGGCCGGCCCACAGGGCGCCCAGGCCGGCGGCAAGAAGGATCATAACAGGCATACCGTTAAAAAACTCCTGCACCGCCCAGCTGAATTCGCCCTCAAAGAGCCAGTAAAAGATTTCCCCCAGGACGGAGGGCATGGCAATGGCGAACAGGGCGGCCACCACACCGCCCACGACCATGAGCCGGCGGCTCCGCCTGTCCAGCCCGGACAGAACCGCCTGGACGGAGCCGGCCTTCTTCCCGCCGCCCTTGGCGGGGGCGGTGGCGGCGGTGCGGGCCCCCACGGGGGTCTGCCCCTCCTGCTGGGCGTAGTAGGGGTGCCGGCCCCGGGCGGTTTTCCGGCTGCCGCCGGTGAAGATTTTCAGCACCAGCAGCAGGACCCCCACCGGGGGGAACAGAAAGAGCATGATCAGCGGGAAGATCCACTCACTCAGGCCGCCGCTCTTTTCGGGCCGCTCCCCCGTATTCCAGCTCTCGTAAATCGGATCGTTCTGGCTGCCGCGCCGTGCCATGGGCCTCGCCTCCTGTCACCGTGTCACAAATCGTCCCTATTGTAGCATAAAACCGCGGAAAAAAAGATTGAATTTTCCTTAAAATTCTCTCCCCGTTTCGCCCGCGGGGAGGAAAATCGGAGGGACAGCTTTCATAGACTATACCTATCATAGCGCGGTCCGGTGAAAAAGTAAACAGGGATCACACTCGAAAAATTTTTTCTAAAAAAACGCGGGGTTGTTACAATTCTGTAACCTCAAACTGGACACGCCGTGCTATAATGACAAAAAATGCGGTTTTCCGCCCTGCGGAGGGCCGCGGCCGGCGCGCAGGGCGCCGGAGGGGAGGAGCAGAATGGCTGGAGAGAGAGAACTGAAACCCGCGGGGGGCGGCAAAAAAAAGACTGCCCTGATCGTCTGCGGCGCGGTAGTGGGCGTGCTGGCGGCGGGCTACCTGGGGCTGTGCGCCTGGGTGGGCGCCTCGGGCACGGCGATGCCCAACGTGTCCATCGCCGGGCTGGACGTGTCCGGCATGACCGCCCGGCAGATCCAGCAGGCCGTGGAGGAACAGATCAACAGCCCGGGCACGGACCGCGCCGACGCTGTGGAGCTGCGGACTGACGGCTATACTGGCTGTCTGGGGGCGGACTGCTTCCAGGTGGACGCGGCGGCCTGCGCCCAGGCGGCTTTGGACGAGGGCAGGAGCTTTTTCCTGACCAACGGGACCCAATATATCTCCCACCTCTTTCACGGACAGCGGCTCCAGGCGCGCGGCGCGGCCTTCACGGCCGACGGCGCGGCCGAGCTGGAGCGGCTGATTGATGAAATGGATACCGCCTCGGGGGCGCTCACGGAACAGGCGGACTACCGGCTCGACGTGGAAAAGGAGACGCTGACCTTCACCAAGGGCGTCACCCACCGGGCGATAGACCGGGAGAGCGCCCGACAGACCGCTTTGAGCGCCTATGCGGGGTATCTCGACGGGCTCAACGGCCCCGATCCGGTGAGCGCGAACCTGCTCACCTCGGAGCAGCCGCCCCAGGCCCCTGACTTTGACGCCATCCACGACGAGCTGTACGCCGAGGCGAAGGACGCCCGGATGGACCCGGAGACCTACGAGGTCACCGAGGGCGCCGTGGGGATCGACTTCGACGTGGACGAGGCCAGGGCCGCCTTTGAGGCGGCGGCGGAGGGGGATACCTTCACCGTCCCCCTCACCGTCACCCAGCCCAAGGAGACCCGGGAGAGCCTGGAGGGCAAGCTGTTCGCCGACCTGCTGGGCGAGGGGCAGACCCGGGTCACCGGCTCCTCCAACCGGCGGCACAACGTGAAGCTGTCCGCCGAGGCCTGCAACAACTTCATCCTCCTGCCCGGCGAGGAGTTCTCCTACAACAACACCACCGGCAGCCGCACTGAGGACAAGGGCTACCTCCCCGCCCCCATCTACTCCGGCGGCAAGTCCATTGACGACACCGGCGGCGGCATCTGCCAGACCTCCTCCACCATCTACTACGCCGTGCTCCACACCACGCTGGAGATCGTGGAGCGCCACAGCCACATGTTCAACACCGGCTACGTCACCATGGGCATGGACGCCACCGTGTTCTACGGCTCCTCCGACTTCCGGTTCAAGAACAACACCGACTACCCCATAAAGATCGTCACCGAGTACTTCGCCCAGGACGGGAAAAACTACCTGAACGTGAAGATTTACGGCACCAACGTGGACGGCCGCTACGGCGACCCCGCCAGCAGCATCTACGACCCAGTCTACCCCACCACCGTCTATGAGCCCAAGGAGTCCGTGGCCCGGGGCACCCTGGTGCTGGACCGGGAGCAGTACGCCTACACCGGCTACACCGCCCACACCTACCGCACCATCTGCGAGGCCGACGGCACCGTGGTGGAGAAGCAGGACCTGGGCACCAGCAAGTACAAGATGCGGCCCAACCTGTACTACTACAACCCCCTGGACGGCGAGCCCTCCACCTGGGTGGACGGCAAACCGCCGGCAGCCCCCTCCTCCGGCTCCGAGTCCGGCGAGGGCGCGGTGGTGCCCGATCCCGGCGCCACTGCCCCCGACCCCGGAACGGTCACACCTGACCCCGGCACGACCACTCCCGACCCCGGAACGACTACTCCCGATCCCGGAACGGCCGCCCCGGAGCCCGCGCCGGACGCCGGGGACGTGATCCCGGACCTGCCCGCATAAGAACCAGTCAGCAGCCCGCCGGACCCCGGCGGGCTGTTGTTCAGGGGAGGATGAAAACCATGTTTCAAGGCTTTCCCCCGCAGGCCGTGGACTTTCTTTGGGGCCTGCGGTTCAACAACGACCGGGGCTGGTTCGAGCCCCGCAAGCAGCAGTTCCGGGAGCTGGTGGACCAGCCCATGCGGGAGCTGGCCCTCCAGACCCAGCAGGCCATGCTGGAGAAGTACCCCAGGCAGCAGTTGGAGATGCGGGTGTGCCGCATCTACCGGGACGCCCGGCGGCTCCACGGCCGGGGGCCCTACAAGGACCACCTGTGGTTCGTCATCCACCGCCCGGTGGACGGCGGCATGGGGGCCCTGCCCTGCTTCTACTTCGAGCTGGCCCCCGAGCGGCACAGCATGGGCATGGGCTACTGGAGCGCCACGCCCCTGACCATGGCCAAGTTCCGCGCCCGGGTGGACCGGGACCCCAACCCCATGGAGAAGCTGGCCCGGCGGATCGCCCGCCAGGACCGCTTCGTCCTGGAGGGGGAGCGGTACGCCCGGCCAAAAAAGGACGTGGGCAAGCTGCTGGACCCCTGGTACAACCGCAAAAACCTCTCCCTCAACTGGGACCGCAACTGCGAGGGGAGCCTGTTCACCCCGGAGCTGGCCGGCGAGCTGCTGGACGGCTTCACCTTCCTGATGCCCTACTACCTCTACTTCGACTCCCTGGATTCCGAGCGGCCGCCGGAGGAGCCGTGAGACAAAATTGGAGGACCGTCCAAAAGGGCGGCCCTCTTTTTGTGGCTTTCGCTGAAAGTGAAAAATTCAACAAAAACCAGTTGACACAGCTCCGACCCTGTGGTACATTATAGCCAGAAAGGGTGAGTCCAATGTACAGGTAAACCTGAACCACCCGATACCACCGCTGACACGCACACCAAGAATTGTCCCGCCAATGAGTGACCTCATCTATAGGGGATGCGCCGCAGGACGGGCGCGAATGTGATGGCTGAGAGACAGAATTTGGACGGTGCAACTGAGTCAGGCGGGACGGGAATCTGTAGAAAGAGAGGTAAACAAATGATGCTAGATAATAAGACTGAACAGGAATGACCCTTGGCTGCAACGAATTCAGTGGGGCAGTCAAGGGTCATTTCTTTTGTCCGGCTCTTTTTGGACGTGTGCGAGGCCCGCAGCCGCCGGCAGGTGGTTTTTTTCCTGCCCGGGCGAAAATTTTTTCAAAACAGCTCGCCCGGCCCGGCACATATCCAAAAAAGTATTGAAACGGCCCTGCGCGCTTGCGCAGGGCCGTCAGCTTGTCACTATATTCGCGCCCGCAGGCGCGAATCCAAATGTGATCTATTTTTCCCGGCGGCGCGCCCCAGGGCGGTCTCTCTTGCCCCTTCGGGGCAATTCACCTTCTGTACGTCGGGAAAAATTCCTCTCGGCCCGCAAACGTGCGAGCGCAGCGAGTGCGCTGCCGCGGGCCGCATCCCCTTTTCAAAAAAGGCCGCTGGCCTTTTTTGAAAATTTAGCCGGCCAGCCCCTTGTAGAGGAAGGTCATGATCTGGGCGCGGGTGCAGGTCTGGTCCGGGGAGAAAGTGGTGTCAGAGGTGCCGCTGGTGATGCTCTTATCCACGGCCCAGTCCACCGCCGGGGAGGAGGCGTCCGTGAACTGCGCCCTGGGGGCGCTGGGGCTCCCGGCGTGCTTCCACATGAACTCCACCGCCATCTGCCGGGTGCAGGGGGCGTCCGGGGAGAAGGCCGCGCCGGAGGCGATGCCGTTCTCCTTGGCCCAGGCCGCCGCCTTCGCGTAGTAGGCGTCGGTCTTTACGTCGGAGAAGGCGGAGAGGCTCTTGGGCTCGGGGGAGCCGGCGGCCTTCCACAGGAAGGTGATGATTTGGGCCCGGGTGCAGGTCTGGTCCGGGGAGAAGGTGGTGGCGGAGGTGCCGCTGGTGATGCTCTTATCCACGGCCCAGAGGACCGGCTCGTAGTAGTAGGCGCCCTTCTGCACATCAGTAAACCCGGAGGCGGGGGCCTGCGGCGCGGCGGGCTGCTGGGGCTGGGCCGCCGAGCCGGTGCTGTTCAGGTGAATGGTGAAGTTGTTCCGGCCTATCTCATTGCGGATTTGCGTCTGAAGCTCCGAGGGAGAGGAAAAGCCAAGGACCGCCGCCAGGAGAGCGCCGTCGTCGCCCCAGTAGACGTCGGTCAGGCTGTCCCACATTCTCGCGGCCTCTATCACGGCAACAAAGAGCTCCGCCTGAAACTCAGGACCATAGGTGTCTTTATAGTAGCAGTTCTCTCCGCAGTACGCGGCGGGGAAGGTGAGGCTGGTCAGGCTGGGACCATATCCATACAAGAAATCCCGAACCGACATGGGGTCGACGGGTATCCCGCTCACCGAGGCGGGGAAGGTGACGGCGGTGATGTCCGGGTCCGCGTCATTAATCCACGCGCCATCGCTGGCTACGCCAAAGTACAGATTGCCGCCGGTGGCGGGGCAGGTCACCGTTTCATCCGCGAAAGCGGGGACCGCCAGGGACAGGGCCAGGACCAGGGTGAGCGCCAGGGAAAGGACGCGCTTTTTCATGTTGATCTCCTCCTGTGTTCTTGATGAGGTGTCCGCCCGGGCGGGGGGCCGCCCGGGCTCTGTTTCCCCACCAAGAAAAAGCGCCTATGTACGGTCAGGGACCCATACATAGGCACAAAGGCGCACACAGGGAATATCCAGCGGGCTCCCCCCTTGCAAGAAGGCGGGAGTTGCCGTATAATATTCATGCGTGTGGGGGCTTGCCCCCTGTGTATGGTGGTGCTTTCACCGTATGCAGGTCATGGGGTGGTCGCAACACCCCATGACCGCCGCACTTTTTCTTGGCTGGCTCCATTGTACTCCCGCGCCGGGGCATAGTCAAGAAAAAACGCGGAAAACTTCCCTTTTTGGCCATTCCGCCCCGCGCAAAAAACAGAGCCTCCCCTGTCCATCGGACAGGGGAGGCATTCTTTTGGGCGGGCGCGCCCGTTAAAGCAGCATCACCATCACCGGGATGGTGACGATGCAGAACAGGCTGGACAGGAACACCGCGCTGGCGGCAAACTCCCGGTTGATCCCGTAGTTCTCCGCCAGGATGGTGGAGGCGGCGGCGGTGGGCATGGCCAGCGTCACGAAGATGACCCCCAGGATCAGGGGGTTCCCGAAGGGCACGAGGCGGTCGAACAGGTTCAGCAGGGCGAAGGCGATCAGCGGCATGGCGGTGAGCCGGACGGCGGCGGCGGTGAGCACGTCCCGGTCCCGGAACAGGGCCAGCAGGCTCCCGCCCGCCAGGTTCATGCCGGTGATGATCATGGACAGAGGGGTGGTCACGTTGGCCAGGTGGGTCAGGGGCGTGAGGACCGCGGCGGGGACGGAGAGCTGGGCGAAGTAGAACACCAGCCCCAGCACCGCCGACACGTTGATGCCGGTGACCAGCACGGAGCGCAGGTCGATGGACGGCCCCCCGGCGCCCTTGGGCCGGTCGGAGCAGATCATGGCCGCTCCCATGGAGTAGATGATCAGGTTGAAGGACATGTTGAACACCGCCGCCAGGGCCAGCCCCTCCTCCCCGAACAGGGCCAGGGCGATGGGAAAGCCCATGAAGCCGTTGTTGCAGAAGGTGGTGCAGAAGGCCCACATCCCCCGCCGGTCCCTGCGGACCCGCAGCAGCGCGGCGGCGGGCCGGGCGATGGCCGCCTGGATGGGCAGCATCACCAGACCCAGGACGAACACCACGATCACGTCCCGCAGAAAGGACGGGTCGTAGGGCCGCAGCAGGGAGGTGAAGATGGTACACGGCAGGGTGATCTTCAGCAGCAGCCGGGACAGCGCGCCGGAGATCTCCGCCGGGATGATATTCAGCTTCACCGCGCCGTAGCCCACGGCGATGAGCAGGAACAGGCCCACCAGGTTGGTCAGGACCTGCCAGAAGTCCAGCTGCATAAAAACACCCCCGGAAAAGGTTTCCGGGAAGAGTTTATCAGAGAATCCGGGGCAATACAAGAGCGGGGCGGGGATTTTTTCCGTTTTTTGCTATCCCTCCCCCAAAAGTCCCCGCAGCCGCTCCACCCCCCGGCGCTCCAGCCGGGAGATCTGCACCTGGGACACCCCCAGCACCCGGGCCGCCCGGGTCTGGGTCAGGCCCTTGTAGTAGCGCAGCAGCAGCACCTTCCGCTCCCGCTCGGGCAGCTCCTCCAGGGCGGCGCGCAGGGCCAGCCGCTCCACCACCGCGTCCTCCATGCCGCCGCTGCCCAGCACCCCCTCCAGGGTCAGCCCGTTCTCCCCGGTCTGGGCCTGGAGGGAGGTGACCGCGTCGGCGGCGGTCTCCGCTGCGGCGATGTCCTCCACGGTGAACCCGGTCTCCTCCGCCAGCTCGGACAGGGTGGGCTCCCGGCCCAGCCGGGCTGCCAGGCGCCCGCGCACCGCGCGGACGGCGCTGCCCCGCTCCTTCAGGCCCCGGCTGACCTTCACCGCCCCGTCGTCCCGGAGGAAGCGGCGGATCTCCCCGGCGATCTTGGGCACGGCGTAGGTGGAGAACTGGGTGCCGAACTCCGGGTCGTACCCCCGCACCGCCTTCAAAAAGCCCAGGCAGCCCAGCTGGTACAGGTCCTCCGGCTCCACGCCCCGGCCGTAGTAGCGGCGCACCACGCTCCAGATCAGGCCGTTGTTCTCCTCCAGCACCTGCTCGCAGGCCCGGTTGTCCCCCTCCCGGGCCGCCCGCAGCAGCTCCGGGGCCGAGGCCGCGCCGCTCACTTCTGCCCCACCCTGCGGGACACCCGCTTTTTCATGGTCACCACGGTCCCCTTCCCCGGCTGGGAGCGCACCCTCAGGCTGTCCATGAAGCTCTCCATGATGGTGAAGCCCATGCCGGAGCGCTCCTCGCTGCCGGTGGTGAACAGGGGCTGGCGGGCCCGCTCCACGTCCGGGATGCCCACCCCCTGGTCCTTGACCACCACCTCCAAAACGTCGCCGGTGAGCCGCAGCCTCATCACCACCTTGCCGATGGCGTCGGGGTAGGCGTGGACGATGGCGTTGGTCACCGCCTCGCTCACGGCGGTCTTGATGTCCCCCAGCTCGTCCAGGGTGGGGTCCAGCTGGGCGGCGAAGCAGGCCGCGGCGGCCCGGGCGAACCCCTCGTTGGCCGACCGGCTGGGGAACTCCAGGGTCACAAAGTTTTCCGCTTTTGTCCTCATGTACGTATCTCCTCCTTATGTCATTCGATGGGCATCAGCCGCTGGAGCCCCGCGGCCCGGAACACCTTTTTGGCCTGCTCCGGGGCCCGCTCCACCCGGATCTCCCCGCCCAGCTGGCCCATGCGGCGCATGGCCCGGATGAGCACAGCGATGCCGGAGCTGTCGGTAAAGCCCAGCCCCGCCAGGTCCAGCACCAGACGTCTGGGCATGGCGGCGTCGATCTGCCGGTCCAGCTCCTCCATCAGCGCCTTGGCGTGGTGGTGGTCCAGCTCCCCGGACACGGCCGCGCTCAGGCAGCGGCCCGACTCGGTGAATGTGACGGTCATTGTGGTCCCCCCTGTTGATTTGGAATATCCTGGGAATATTATAGGACGGCCCCTCCCGCGGAAAATGGGAAACCCCGTCGAGGGGGACGGGGTTTTCGGGATTTTTTCGCCCGGCGCCGCCCTTCCCGGCAAAATCCACAGAACCGCCCTCCCCCGTCCGGCGGCCGTTCTCCAAAACAGAAAGGGAAAACCCGCCGCAGAATCTTGCATTTCCCGGCGGGTATGGTGTAAAATAACGGAGTTACCAAAGGCGGTGACGTCTCCCAGACAAAAAAGGAGGTCCCAACCATGGCGGAAGATCAGATCATGGACAGCGGCGCCAGCGGCGGCTCCGGCGAGTCCCAAAACTTTATCCATCAGTTCATCCAGGAGGACATCGCCCCCGGCGGGCGGTTCGCCGGGATGACCGTCCACACCCGGTTCCCGCCCGAGCCCAACGGCTATCTGCACATCGGCCACTGCAAGGCCCTCATCATCGACTTCGGCTCCGCGGAGAAGTTCGGCGGCATCTGTAACCTGCGCATGGACGACACCAACCCCGCCAAGGAGGACACCGAGTTCGTGGACGCCATCCAGGAGGACATCCACTGGCTGGGCTTCGACTGGGGCGACCGGTTCTTCTACGGCAGCGACTACTTTGAAAAGACCTACGAGCTGGCCGTCGGCCTGATCAAAAAGGGCCTGGCCTACGTGTGCGAGCTGACCCCGGAGCAGTTCAAGGAGTACCGGGGGGACGTGAACACCCCCGCCCGCTCCCCCTGGCGGGACCGGCCCATTGAGGAGTCCCTGGACCTGTTCCAGCGGATGAAGAACGGCGAGTTCCCCGAGGGCAAGTACACCCTGCGGGCCAAGATCGACCTGGCCAGCGGCAACTTCAATATGCGCGACCCGGTGCTCTACCGCATCCGCTACATCGAGCACCACCGCCAGGGCACTAAGTGGTGCATCTTCCCCATGTACGACTTCGCCCACCCCATCCAGGACGCCCTGGAGGGCATCACCCACTCCCTGTGCTCCCTGGAGTATGAGGACCACCGGCCCCTGTACGACTGGGTCATCAACCACACCGACGTGCCCTCCAGGCCCCGGCAGATCGAGTTCGCCCGGCTGGGCATCGACCACACCGTCATGTCCAAGCGCAAGCTGCGCAGGCTGGTGGAGGACGGCTACGTCTCCGGCTGGGACGACCCCCGGATGCCCACCCTGTGCGGCCTGCGCCGCCGGGGCTACACCCCCGCCTCCATCCGCAACTTCTGCGAGCGCATCGGCGTGGCCAAGAACACCTCCACGGTGGAGTACGGCTTTCTGGAACACTGTCTGCGGGAGGACCTGAACGACCACGCCCGGCGGGCCATGGCGGTGCTGCGCCCCGTGAAGCTGACCGTCACCAACTACCCCGAGGACCAGTCCGAGACCTTTGAGGTGGAGAACAACCCCAGCGACCCGGAGGCCGGCACCCGTCCCGTCACCTTCTCCCGGCACCTGTATGTGGAGGCGGAGGACTTCCTGGAGACCCCCATCCCCAAGTACAAGCGCCTGTACCCCGACGGTCCGGAGTGCCGCCTGAAGGGGGCCTACCTCATCCGCTGCACCGGCTGCGTCAAGGACGAGGACGGCAATATCACCGAGATCCTGGCCACCTACGACCCCGACAGCCGGGGCGGCAACCCCGCCGACGGCCGGAAGGTGAAGGGGGCCACCATCCACTGGGTGGATGCCGCCACCGCCGTGGACGCCGAGGTCCGGCTCTACGGCAACCTGTTCCTGGACGCCGACCCCGACGGTGGGGACAAGGACTTCCTGGAGTGCCTGAACCCCGGCTCCCTGGAGGTGCTCACCGGCTGCAAGCTGGAGGCCGGCCTGGCCGAGACGGCCCCGGCCGACCGGTTCCAGTTCCTGCGCCTGGGCTACTTCTGCGCCGACTCCAAGGACTCCCGGCCGGGACATTTGGTGTTCAACCGGGCGGTCAGCCTGAAAGACGGATTCAAAAAATAACTGAAATAAAAAGGCTGTGTGCTTGTGGCACACAGCCTTTTTTCATTCGATAGGAACCGTCTTTTCGCGGCCGTCCCCAAGCGCGAGTTCCTCAGCCGGATGAGTCACGAGATCCGCATCCCCCTTCTCCACAGTGGAGGAGGCCAAGGCCATCGTCTGGGACGGGGACCTGTCCGCCGGCCACCGGGCCATCCTCGACACGAAGTACGATTTCCGGGGGGAAGCGCATCCTCCTTGCGGAGGACAACGAGCTCAATTGGGAGATCGCCACCGTGTACGCCGCCCTGAACGAGATCCTGACCGGGCAGAAAAACGGCTAATAAAGAGCAAACAGAGCGCCGGCAGGATCAGCCCTCGATTTGATGCGGAATACAGGCTTTGAAATCCTACCGCGGTGTGCTACAATAGTGAAATAAGAGAGTCCCTATGGCAAGTCGAGTATTCCGGGAATCGGATCACCCCGGCGGAGCCCTTGAAAAAGCAGTTCAACAGGATCTGGAGGTGCAGCTCATGGATGTCATGGAGGCAATGCGCAGCCGTCATTCGGTCCGCGCATACCTGGACCGGCCCATTGAGGAGGCAAAGGCCGGCGTACTGCGCGAGGCTATTACGGAGATCAACCGCATCAGCGGCCTGCACATTCAACTGATTTTGAATGAACCCCTGGCATTCTCAAGCAGGCTGGCACACTACGGCAGTTTTCGCGGCTGTACAAATTACTTCGCCATTGCCGCCCCAGACGGCTTCGACGAGGCGGCCGGCTACTACGGCGAACAGCTGGTGCTGCTGGCCCAGCAGCTGGGACTCAACACTTGCTGGGTCGCCCTCACCTATGACAAGAGGAAGGTCCCAGTCATCTGCGCCCCCGGCGAGAAGCTCCAAATCGTGATCGCCCTGGGCTATGGGGAGACGCAGGGCACGCCGCATAAGAGCAAGCCGATGGACACGCTGTGCCGGGTCAGGGGCGAGATGCCCGACTGGTTCCGCAAGGGGATGGAGGCCGCCATGCTGGCCCCTACCGCCATCAACCAGCAGGCGTTCCGCCTGATACTGGATGGAAACACCGTAACAGCGAAAGCCCTTCTGGGACCCTTCGCCAAAATGGACCTGGGCATCGTAAAGTACCACTTTGAGCTGGGCGTCGGCACGGACCATTTCAGCTGGGCCTGAATCGAGCCAAACGGAGGTATGGAGGTCAACGCTATGAGGCATGAATGCAGGATCACCGTTCTGGAGACAAAGTGCTTTCCGGAGCTTCAGGAGAAATATCTGGCTGATCCCAAATCCGGTCCATGTCCATTTTTCAAACCTGGTGATACATTTTTGTTGAAACGCACACCCCGGCAAGATGATTTCTATCACCTCATGGACGGGAAATTCTGTGGTGAGGCGTGGGACTCTGTAAGCCGCTATGTCTATACCGCCCTTCAAGGCGGCTCTATCATGAAGGGCTGGACAAATGATGACAGGATGATGATTGCCTGCTGCAATGACGGCACAAGACCGGTGGTATTCAAGATCGAACGGATCGACATCCCGGAAAGTGAAGAAGAACGGGTGTGGCTTGAACGGCAGGATTTCAGCAATTCAGTCGAGGATGCTTACACCGGCTGATTTTCCAAATCTGATTTGACAGGGATAAACGACCCAATGTACACGTAGAGGGAAAAGCATCATGCAGAAAACGAAAGCGATCCTATATGCGCTGCTGGCCGCAGCCTTTTATGCGGTCAACGTGCCGTTCTCCAAGCTCCTCCTGAACCATGTGGGGACCACCACTATGGCGGCGCTGCTCTACCTCGGCGCCGGAATCGGGATTGGCATCCTGTCCCTGTTCAACAGGCAGGAAAAGAGCGCGAAACTGGATCGGCAGGACCTGCCGTTTGTGCTGGGAATGATTGTGCTGGATATTGCCGCCCCAATCTTCTTAATGCTGGGGATCAGTTATGGTTCCTCATCCAATGCCTCACTGCTGGGCAACTTTGAGATCGTTGCGACGACAATCATCGCGTTGGTGGTGTTTCAGGAGGCGGTATCCCGCCGGCTGTGGGCCGCAATCGCCCTGATCACATTGTCGAGCATCCTGCTCTCCTTTGAGGGGACCGACAGTTTCCGCTTTTCCTACGGCTCCCTGTTCGTCCTGCTGGCAACAGTCTGCTGGGGCTTTGAAAACAACTGCACGAGGAATATCGCCTCCAAAAGCACCTATGAGATCGTCATCCTCAAAGGCATCTTTTCGGGGTTTGGCTCCCTCATCATCGCGTTCCTGAAGCGTGAGGCTGTGCCGCAGCTGCGCTATATCGCCCTTGCCCTGCTTTTGGGGTTTGTCGCCTATGGATTGAGCATCTTCCTGTATGTCCGTGCGCAGAATACCCTGGGCGCGGCCAAGACAAGCGCATACTACGCGGTCGCGCCGTTCATTGGGGTGTTTTTATCCTTTGTTTTCCTGCGGGAGCGCCCGAGCGGGATGTATCTGATCGCTTTGGCGGTGATGATTGCGGGAACTGCATTGGTGGTAGCTGATACGCTGGCCGTTCAACACACCCACCTTCACCAGCACACGTTTACCCATACCCACGACGGCAGCACGCACACCCACACAATAACCCATTCTCACGCGCATAACCATTATCGCTCTGACGGGAAGCACGGCCACCATCACCCAAAGGATGAGCTGGTCAAGGAGCTGGCCGGACAGAAATGAAAAGCGCCGCTTATCACCGTTCCACTCAGTTTCAGGGGCCAGGCCCCGATGGGGCGGGGCGCTCAGTCCTTGGCGGCGGACGGAGCTGTGATCCTGGCGGTATTCCTGGGCTGTGTCTTTATGTCCGTCCCCATCGGCCTGTCGGTGGTGGCCTACTCCTTGGCCGTCGGCACAGTCAATATGGGTTACATCGCCTCCGGCCTGTTCGCCTCCTGCGGCATCGGGAAAATCCCCTTTGCCGACCTGGTCAAGAAGATCATACCGTTCCTGCTGGCACTGCTCATCGGCCTGATCCTGATCACCTACTGCGAACCCATCGTTTTGGCCGTTCCTCATCTCCTGGGGTACAAGAGCTGAGCGCGGCACCGCTCCGAAACTGGATCTTCACCTCAAAAGCGCCCGGGATATCGCCGTCCCGGGCGCTTTTTTGCCCCAGCGGCGGAGCTCGGCTGGACCGACATAAGTTCTGTAAAACACACCTGCATATTGTCCTCGGCAATTCGAGAATAGTTCGAGACGCCACACTCAAATAAGGACAGGAACACGAACACCAATTTGTTTCAGCGGAAACACTTGATCAACGCAGAAAAGGAAGGCCAATATAAATATATTGGCCTTCCTTTTCTGCTTTTGTCTGATATGCCCCGGTCATGGCGCGGGGGATGCCGCTGCCTGCCGCCAATTTTGGGAGCAAGTGGGCCGCCGCGGAGTGAACACGCTCTGAACTTAAAACAAATGCGTCGGAGCAAGCAAAACGCTTGCACAACGGGGCCCTCACAAAGCCACCTTTTGGCTTTGTAAGGAAAGGAGGAAGCGCCCTGACCGACGGCGTGGAAAACGCTTGCGTTTTCCAGCCATCCTCAGGACGCTTCCGACGTGGCGGAGATGGAGGGATTTGAACCCCCGCGCCGGTTGCCCGACCTATCGGATTTCGAATGGGTATCCACCAGCGGTTTTTAGCGGCACAGAGCGGCACATTTTTGCATTCGAAAACGCCGCAATTTCTTGTGTTTCTAAGCGTTTCCCGAATTTTCTCAACCAGTTCAAGGGTTCCAGGAAACTCGCTTGAAATACCGTTTTTTAGGAAATTTGTTAGCGTTTTGTTAGCGGCAAAAACAACAGGGCACAGCCCAATCAGGCCGTGCCCTGCTTTATGCCCGTTCAGATCAGCTTCTCATAGTCCTGCCGTCCATGGAAGAACCGCAGAATGATGACCTCTTTCTTAGGTTCGTTTACCTTGTAAATCATAATATAGTTCCGAATTCCAGCCTTGCGGTAACCTAATGCTCTGAGGTGTGGAGAGCGGCATGCCTCAAACAGCATTGGCATATCCTCCAGACTGCTGTAGTATTTCTCTACATCATCCAACAGAGCGGCGGCAGAAGGGTTTCCCAAAATATTTACGATGTAGGAGACAATGTTGTCCAAATCTTGCTCCGCCTGTGATGTTTCGATAACTTTATAGGCCATATTTTTCCCTCAAAGCCTTCAGCGAGCTATGGGCCTCTACCATTCGGCCGGAACGGATGTCCTCCTCGGCCTCTTCCAGCTTTGCATAGGCGTCCAGGAGCCACATTTTTTCCTCATACGCTTTCATGCTCATGATGACCATATCGCCGTATCCATTTTTGGTGATAAACACCGGTTCGCTGGACTCACTGCACATCTGGGAAATTGCTGCTGTATCCTTTAGGTCACGGATGGGGATAATACGCGGCACATTGATCAGCTCCTTTCTTGCTGTGACATTATTATACCACGTTTATCCCATCTTATCAACAGTGTTTTTATCCTTGGCAATTTGCCCCACGCTGTAATCAAAAACGGATTTGCAGTCCATGTGAAAAACTTTTGATTTTAAAAAGTTTTTCTACTTTGATTCTAAAAACTTTTTGAAGACATCTCCCTAGAAGAAATCAAAGTGGAAATTGCGGCGGCAAACCCCAAGTCTTAAACGCTGAATGGGAGTCAGGAATAGTCCTGGCTCCCATTTGTTTTCTCTGTATTTGATCCCCCGTCCCTCGTCCTCCGTCCCGCCCCCGAGGGGCATCGTTTTTGCCGCCGGTGCAGGGCCTGTGCCCATACGCCGGCGGCAAAAACGTGCGCCGAAGCCCCGCCCCAACGGGGCAGGGGCGAGCGCGCAAAACGGGGTCCCGGGGTATCCCCGGGCGCACGACCTTGCCGCCCCCGGCGGCAAGGTCTAGTGCGTTATACCGCCCAACAAACGCACGCGGCAGAGCCCGGCCCCCCATGACGGCCGGGCTCTGCCGTGGGCGGGGAGACCGCCGCCAAGCCGCTGCTACCCTGCCCCGCAGACTGCACCGACTGCGTTCCGTCGATGGATACGGATCGGACCCGGGGCGGCGGGCTCCAGCTTGTTGGCGGTATGTGAAAACCTCTCGTTCACCGTCAACCTGTCAATAGAAAGGAGGACCCTTCATGCCATACGCAATCATGCGCTTTGCCAAACGAAAGGGCGGCCCCGCAGGGGCCCTTGAGAAACACCACGAACGGAAGAAGGAACAGTACGCCAGCAACCCCGACGTGGATCGCAGCCGCTCTTACCTCAATTACCATCTCATCGAACCGCAGATGAAATACTACGTGGAGATTCAATCCCGCATTGAGCAGGCTCAGCAGGAGAACCCCAAGTGCAAGGTCCGCAAGGACAGCGTTAAATTCATCGATACCATCATCACCGCCTCACCCGAGTTTCTGGCCGAGCTGCCGGAGGACCGGGTGAGGTTCTATTTTGCCCACGCCCTGGAGTTTTTGAAGCGGGAGGTGGGGGAGGAGAATATCTTCTCCGCCGTGGTCCACATGGACGAGCACAACCCGCATATGCACGTCTGCCTCGTCCCGCTGACGCCGGACAAGCGCTTGTCCGCCAAAGAGGTCATCGGCAACCGGGACAGGTTGGTGGAGTGGCAGGACAAGTTCCACGACCATATGGCGTCCGAATTTCCTCAGCTGGAGCGGGGCCAGGCCGCCGCCGTCACCAAGCGGAAGCACATCCCCACCTGGCTCTACAAGCAGTCCCACCGGCTCACCGACGAAATGGTGCGTATCAAGAAGGAGATCAAAAAGATCGGCCCGCTGAACGCGGGAAAGCAGAGAGAAAAAATTTTTGGCCTGCTGTTGAAGTGGTATCCCCAGGTCAACGCTTTCGAGGCCAAGCTGAAGCCCTACGACGAGCAGCTCCTCATCCTAGAGGACGCCGCCGCCGGACTTCGGTACGACGCCCAGCAGGCCCAGCGTCAGGCCGCTGCTGATCGCCGGGAGAATCTGGAGTTGATTCAGGAGCTGCAGCAGTATCAGAGTTTTGTGGAGTCCATCCCTGCGGATCTGTTCCGGGAAGTGCAGGAGCGCTATGAAATGGAACAGCAGGAGCAGGGGCAACATTTTTCAGTATGAGATGTGAGATGAATATATCTTATGGAGGAGCGTGAAACCAATAACTTAATGTCACATATCTTTATCAGAATGCTTCAAGTATTTCAGGAAATACAAAGCCCTTAATTATGATAAATATCCGTTCGTAATAAACGATTTCAGTTCTTCGGTGCTTGTAAAATATCGATAGCCATATTTACTGACAGCTGCTTGTGTTTCGGCCGATTCATTCAAAAGCAACGCAATCGGTTCACTCAGTCCTACTTGGATTCCCTGCGGCCAAGCGAGATCAATAATAGCTACTTCAGTCCCATCTGATGCAACAAGCTGATGATTTGCTACGCCTGTATTGAGACCATGTTCCTCCATCCAAGAGGTCATATCATCAATCTCTTCTTCCTCAGTTTGGGCATTATCAAATGATTTCGTAGCAAAGGATTGAATAATCGCAGGTTCTTCCATCCGACTGTGGTAAAGGGAATCCAAAAGGCTGTTGGCAGCCTGCGCCAGCAGTTTCCGTCTTTCTTCAAGGAATTTCTCATAATTCTCTATTTTCCAAAGTTTCGGGTCCATCGGTATCCAATGTGTTTCAATTGCACCGGGACATTTTGCCTGATATTCAGGCATGTAATCCTCTGGGGCGCGATTGGAAATAGAAATATTCGTATCCTTGGTCAAAAACGCATAGTTTGCCAGAGCATTCACGATGGATTTTGTTTTCCCATGTTCATAGAGATAAGCCTTAGGGAAAATATGGTGAACTTCAAGTGTAGAGTTCTTCCCAAGGAGCTTGTTTTTCAGCTCCAGATTGGTACCCCAGTCACGAGAATGGCTGGTACGTGTCAGTAAATAAAGCAGAGGGTAAAATCGGGCACCGGTACTCCATCCCCAAAAATCTTCGGGGCGAATCGTCAAATCCCCGCGCATTTGCCTCAACTGACGAATCAGGCCTTCTATCCCTTCCCCGCGAGAAATCGTGTTCAAATCCTGAGCCAGCACACTTTCAGTTGATCCTGCATAGCGCCCCCACAGGAACGCATGGACATACCAATAAAGCAGCTTATCCCACTCGGCGCTATCGGACAATTCCCAGTTGTTGTGCCGCAGATAGCCGATCATTGTGACTATAGCAAATACACTGCCCAGGACCCGTGCATGATCAAGGCCAAGGCGTGAACCGATTTGATCCAGACAGGTTCCGATCACCTCATTGGCCTTTGGAATAGCCTTCTTGATCTCGTCGGGGGAAATCTGCCCTAATGCATTAAAATATGGCTGACCAGTCAGATATACGGTAAGACAACGGAGCAGCCAGTCCATTGTGAAGTCATAACCGGCAGTTCTATAGCTGCTTAAAATATCCTTCAGGACTTCTCGGGCCTCCGGCCATTCCCCGCAGATTTTTGCCAGTGCAAGGTCACCTTTACTTAGTTTCGTTCCTCCGCTATTGACATTATTGAAAATCTCCACAACTACATCGATCGTCTTGTCGGGACCTGACACTGTCTGGATGTGAATATCCAGTTTTTTTATCGCATCCAAGCGGTTTAGCTCTTTCATGTGAGACAACCAAAATGGGACATTTTCAGGATTTTCCAGCATCCTTTTTTGGATGAATTCGGAAGCTCCCTGCTGCATAAGATCTGTGACGCTGATCCAAGCTGGGTCATTTTTCATCTTGGCGGCCATATAGAATTCAAATGTCTCATCGGCAACATTAAAATAAAGATTGGTGAACGAGTTGGAATTGCCATCAAAGAATTTTGGCGGCTTCCCTTGGATAACGCCGTAGAGGGAGGTCACCCGCTGCTGACCGTCCAGGATTAGATTGACATTGCCAGGCGTAAGTGGACCATCACCTTTAGAGATTGCTGGGTCCGTTGTTGTATTCCAAACAAGAAGTTCGCCAATTGGATATCCTCGATAGAGCGAGTTCATAAGTTTCCGTACCTGATCCCGATTCCAGACGTATCCACGTTGAAAAACAGGCATTGCGTAGCTCCCAAGATCAATTTGGCTTAGGATAGTGTATATTTCCATGTTCCCATCTCCTTCCAATCAACTCAATTATAGCATGAATCCCGTGATTCCGACAGTACTGATTGTGGCAAAGGCCGGCCCTAGGGAGCAAAGTCTCCGGCTGTCCATCAATTTACCGTGGTGTTTCCTTTTCCCTCTCCCGGAACGCCCTCACATTAAAATAGTTTCTGCACCGCGCCGAGCAGAACTCGCTTTTGGCGTGGGGATTGTAGTACACCTTCCCGCAGTTCTTGCAGACCTTCAGCCCGCCGCTCGGTGCAGCCACCATCGCCGCGTAGGCCAGGTGGAGGACTGCCCTCATGCTCCGGGCCTCCCACACCAGCTGGGGGGTCCGGCCGCTGGTCAGGCGATAACGCAGCAGGCCGGACAGGTCCATCACCCTGGAGTGCTGCTCCGATAGGGCCCGCTCCCCCCTGACGATTGCAAAGTGCTGGTACAGCTCCATGAAACTGACCTGGAACAGCCCCAGGTCCTCGCCATATCCGCTGCTGTTCAGCGGCTGGCAGAAAGGGGGCAAACTCGGGTCGTCAGAGCAGGCCGTGTCCTTCTCTGCCTCCAGCCCCAGGAGGCCGTGACAGGCCGCGAAAGCGGCGCACAGGCGGGTTTTCTCCACTTTCTCCAGTCCGCCGACCAACAGCCGCCGGCCCAGCTCCAGAGCGTCGGCCACCAGCTCCTCCGGCCGGTCGGCGCAGTTGTAGGCCAGCTCGGCCGCCCCCGGCGCGGGGACCAGATACTCCGCGCCACCCCGGTCCGTCACCGTTGTGTACTCCGACCAGCGGCTCCACATCACATTTAAATTGGGGAACATGGTTTTGAGCTCCATACCGGCCCCTCCTGTGTAATTCCTGTAATCAATATATCATCTTTCGGCCGGGACCGCAAGCAGCGGTCCCGGCTTTTTGTCGTTTCAGGGGTCAGGTTCCTTCCGGCCCGTGACCAGAAAGCGGGCTTTCTCCAGCGCTCTCTGGCGGTGCTTGGTGATGTTCCGGACGGAACAACCCAGCTCACGGGCCAGGTCACTCGTCGGGACGCCCCACACCACGTTGGCCCAGAGGACCTTCTTCTGAATGGGCGTCAGCTCCTTCAGCGCCGCGCTGACTGGGTACTCCGTCACCAGCTGGTGCAGGTCCTCCGGCTTTTGGGAGAAGATCAGGTCGTTCCAGTCCCGCTCTCTGCAAAGTTTCAAAAATTTCCGGAATTGCCCGCCCTCCCAATCGTCCTCCGCGTCCCGGTCCATCAGAGACAGGTCCAGGCAGGCCCGGTGTTCCTCGTGACGCCGGTCGTTGTTTTCCTCGAAGCGGTCCAGCTCATCTACTACGGCCGTCCAGTCCTCCTCCGCCGCCAGCTCCTCCAGCCTTTGGTCCAGTGCGGTCTCCCGCTTGTCCGCCTCAGACTGGCGAAAAATTTTTCCACCCATGGTACCGTTTTCACCCCCTCTAGCCGTCTATATATTAGACGGTGTAATTTATGTAATGATAATAATCAATTACAACAAGTTTGTCAAGAGGGGAGGGCGAAATTTATGGGCAGAGAGGAGAAAGATCTGACCCGCTACCGGGCCATGTTCCGGGGTTACCCGGACGCGCTGACGCCGGAGCAGGTGGGCCGGATGCTGGGTGTAGGCCAGCGCATGACCTACCGGCTCCTTCAGAGCGGCCAGATTCCCAGCGTCCGCATGGGGCGGCTGTACCGGGTGCCGAAGGTGGCGGTTATCGACTACTTATGTTCCAGCGAAGAAAACGCAGAAAGGACTTGAAAAAAGCGCCTGTCCAAGGTAACATCACAAAACCCTTGAACGGACGCGGAGAGGAGGAATTTACTTGAAAAGCAGAGAGGTCACCGGGAGCCTATTTGAGCGGAACGGCAAGTTTACCGCCATGCTCAGCTACTACGACGAGGACGGCAAACGCCGCCAGAAGTCCATCGCCCTGGGCATCCCGGTGAAGGGAAACAAGCGCAGGGCTCAGGCCAAGCTGGAGGAGCTGAAGCGCGAGTACAGCACAGAGGAGCTTGCGGCGGTGCGGCGCAGGGAGAAGTCGCCCCTGTTCGCGGATTTTCTCCAAGACTGGTTGAAGCTGACGGCCCCTACCATCGAGCGCACCACCTATGTGAGCTACGAGAGAATGATCAAGGCTCGGCTGGACGGCTTCTTCCGGAGCCGCAAGCTGCGGCTGTGCGACATCCAGCCCAAACACATCCGGGAGCTGCACCAGTCCATTTTCGATGACGGCTGCGGAGCCAACACCGTCATCCACTACCATGCCATCGTCCGGAAAGCCCTGCAGTACGCCGTGAAAAACGAGATGATCTCCAGCAACCCGGCGGACAAGGTGGACCGCCCCAAGAAGGGAAAATATCTGGCCGGGTTCTACTCCCGGGACGAGCTGGCCGCCCTCTTTGAGGCCACCAAAGATGACTCCATATCGCCAGTCATCCGTCTGGCCGCCTACTACGGCCTGCGGCGCAGCGAGGTGCTGGGCATCCGCTGGAGCGCCGTGGACTTTGAGCGGGGGACTGTCTCCATCAACCACAAGGTCACGGAAACCGTCGCTCAGGGCAAACATCAGCTGCACACTGAGGACAAGCTGAAAACCAAGTCCAGCTTTCGTACCCTGCCCCTGCTCCCCGCCGTGCGGGAGCTTTTGAAAGAACAGAGAGAGAAACAGGCCCAGTACCGGAAACTATTCAAAAAATCCTACTGCACCGAGTACCTGGATTATGTCTGCGTAGACGAGATGGGCCACCTGTTCCGGCCCAACTACATCTCAGAGCACTTTCAGATCCTGCTGAAGCGCCACGGCCTGCGGCACATACGGTTTCATGACGCCTGTGGCATAATAGCCCTAACCAGCAAAGCCTTGGGACACAAGGGACTGCGCTGATTTGATCCAACACCATTACAAAATAAGACAGGATGTGATACGCAAAGAATTATGAAGGCTGCCATAAGCCAGGCTCCGGTCCGGCAGCATACCTTGGAGCCAATCCGCCGCCTCAAAGCTGACGATTATGGTCAGCTTTGAGGCGGCTTTTTTTGTTGTTCAGCTCACAAAAACGTTGCAGCCTCCCCCGACGGATTTTTCCGTCGGGGGAGGCTTTTTTGCGTTTAGAGGGAAATGGAGGAGACCCCAATGCCATTAAAGCTGGATTATTTTTACGGCGCCGAAGCGGAGCAGTACAGCTTTTACCGTATACCCAAGACATTGTTCACCGACTCGCGGTTCAAATCCGTGTCGATGGAGGCCAAGATACTTTATGGCTTGATGTTGGACCGCATGGGCCTTTCTGTTCGCAACGGCTGGCTGGATACCGACGGCAAGGTCTACATTTACTTCACTTTGGAGGAAGCCATGGAAATGCTGAGCAGCGGCAAGGATAAGGTCATACGGCTATTCAAAGAACTAGACAGGCCCAGCGGGATCGGTCTCATAGAGCGGCGGAAACAGGGCCAAGGAAAGCCCACAAGGATCTACGTCATGAATTTCCTGCCCCCGCCCGCTTCTGAGCCAGCGCCAGCAGTTGATCCTCCTATGCCAGAAGTCCAGACTTCTGAAAAACCGAAGTCTGAACTTAGCACAACAGCCGGTGAAGTCTTGACTTCTGAAAAACCGAAGTCAAGACTTCGGAGATGCCGAACTCAAGACTTCGGCAATCCAGACCCTAATAAGACTGATAAGAATCAGACTGAGTTGAATGAGACTGATCCATCTATCGTTCCCCCTCCCCCCTCAAAGCGCCGTACATTTCGCGGCGGTCAGACCAAGGGCCGGATGCGAATGGATGAGATGGATTCCTACCGAGAGCTTATCAAAGCCAATATCGACTTTGACCTGCTGCTCCAGGAGCATCCCTACGAGGCGGATACCCTGGGGGGATATGTGGATCTGATGGTGGAGGTGTGCTGCTCCCACAAGGACTTCATCCGCATCTCCGGGGAGGATATCGCCGCTGGTGTTGTTAAAAGCAGATTTCTGAAACTGGACAAGGACCACATTGCCTATGTCCTGGAGTGTATGCTCAACAACACGACGCTTATTCGGAACATCAAGGCATATACGCTGTCGGCGCTGTATAACGCACCAGTTACCATGGGACAGTACTACGCATCCCAGGTCAGCCACGATTTGGCTCAGGGATTCCAGGGGGAGGCGGGGGGATGAAGATTGGCTTGATTGACGTGGATGGACATCACTTTCCCAATTTGGCGCTTATGCGTCTGGCAGCTTGGCACAAGCAGCAGGGTGATACCGTTGAGTGGTGGTCCGGCTTCACCCACTATGACCGGGTATATTTGTCCAAGGTATTCACGTTCACACCGGATTTCAGCACCGTGATAGACGCAGATGAAGTTATCACCGGCGGTACTGGCTACCAAGATTATCGGGATCTGCCGCTGGAGGTGGAAGCAGCGGCCCCAGATTACAGCATCTACCCGCAGTACAAGCGGGCAGTTGGATTCCTGACCAGGGGGTGCGTCCGCCAGTGTCCTTGGTGCATAGTTCCCCGCAAGGAGGGTCAAATCCGACCGGCGGCCACCTGGGAACAGATAAAGCGCCCGGATAGCCGGGAAATCATATTTCTGGACAACAACGTACTTGCCTTGGAACACGGCTTGGAGCAGATCGACCGCATGGGTCGTGAAACAGTGTGGGTGGATTTCAACCAGGGGCTGGATGCCCGTTTGGTATCAGCACAGTCCGCCGCCATGTTGGCAAGGCTCCACTGGATACGATTTGTACGCTTGTCCTGTGATACCAGCGATATGCTGCCGGTGGTGGAACAGGCCGCAGCATATCTCCAGGAGGCCGGGGTGAAAATCTGGCGGCTTTGGGCCTATGTCCTGGTACAGGACGTGCCGGATGCCCACCAGCGTGTATTGGCCCTGGAGCGGATGGGGATTACTCCCTTTGCTCAACCGTACCGGGATTTTTGTGGGACTGAGCCCTCCAGTGAGCAAAAGGCCTTTGCCCGCTGGGTCAATACGCGACAGGTCTTTAAGTCATGTACCTGGGAAGATTACAATGATTCGAGGAGGGAAAGAAATGGCAGGTAAGAAATCTAAAAAAAGCGTGGCGGAAGACGCCCGCTACCATGACACTTGGCGGCTTCTCAAAAAATATCGTGATGTCGTCTGGAGTATGGAACTGTCTGTTCAGCAGTTGAAGAAAGAATTTGAACTTGAATACGGCACCAGCATTGATGATTTTCTGGAATCCGTGTATATGGCGGGCGCCGATCTGAGCGGCACTCAAATCGAAAATCATGCCCGCTGCATTGAGCGAAGCAATAAAATGATTCGTCTGGTCAACAGCGCCGTTGATTTACTCCGAACGAAACACAAAAACGGTGAGGCGTATTACTGGATTTTATACTACACCTACTTAATTCCACAACAGATCGAGAGCACGAATCTTATCATCGAGCAGCTTCAGCCGCATATCAGAGACATCAGCCGGACAACCTACTTCCGAAAAAGAGAACAGGCGGTGGCGTCTCTCAGTTCTATCCTTTGGGGCTATTCCTCTAAGGACTGTATGTCAATGCTGTCCGACCTTTTTCCTCTTTCAGATGAAGATGAACGCTGAATTTTATCGCTCAATGGGACTAAATTGGGACTGTTTTGGGACTAAATTGGGACTGTATTGGAATTGACATAGGATTCCATATATGTTAAACTAAACATGCTCAAAACTGTATTCACAAAAGAAAACGGCTGTGGCGGGGCGCTGAAAGGCGTCCCCTTTTTGGTTCCCCGCAACAGGTACTGCGGCGTCCGAAAAATCGGGCGCCGTTTTCGTTTTCGGCAAACCACGAAAAGGAGGCTTTTGATTGAACCTGAAAAACACACCCCGCCAAAAAGAACCTGAGACACCGTTGAAACGGCAAATGGACTATGGCCGCATCCTATATACGGGGTTTCTCGGGTCCTGCGTGACACCCCTGCTTTGCCAACCCGCTTTCGCAGCTGATGCCGCGGCTGCAAACCCTACGCTTTGGACGAAGGCCACCGAGGTGATGAAGGACGTCTACACCCAGATCCTCGGTATCTCCACCATTGCCGCCATCGTGACGGCTGCCGTGGCCCTGCTGCTCATGAACTTCTCGCGCTCAGGAAGAACAGTGGATGAGTCCCGGGCCTGGCTCAAGCGCATCGTCGTCACCTGGATCATCCTCAACTCTCTGGGCTTCATCATGTCCTATATTACCCCCTTCTTCGCCGGCGGACAGTATACGCCGTAATACGCCATGGGCATCTTAGACGGCATCGTGGAGTGGATCGCGGAACAAGTCATGTACGGCCTGGATCTTATCAACACATCAGTTTTGGGCGCACTGGGCTGTGATATGAGTGTGTTTCTGCGGTACTTTCCGGCGGCGGAGACCATGTACGAGGTGTTTGTCGCCCTGGCAATCGGCCTTATCCTGCTTCTGTGGGTGTGGAACCTGTTCAAGAATTTCGGGATCGGGGGCGGCGGCGAAGCAGAAGACCCTATAAAGCTGAGCATACGCTCCGTCCTCTTTATTCTCCTGGCCTACTACTCGGACCAAATCGTGGACCTGGCGCTTGACATAGGTGGTACCCCATACGATTGGATCTTGACCTCCGCTCTCCCAAATCTGAGCTTCGCGGATTTCAATTCGGTGCTGCTCACGATCATCGGAGTATGCGCCAACGGAGCTGTCGCACTTATCGTCCTGATTTTGTTGCTGATACTGGCGTGGAACTACATCAAGTTGCTGTTTGAGGCGGCGGAGCGGTATGTGCTGCTGGGCGTTATGGTGTTCACCGCGCCGGTGGCCTTTGCCATGGGCGCGTCCCAGGCCACATCAAACATCTTCAAAAGCTGGTGCCGGATGTTCGCGGGCCAGCTTTTTCTGCTATTGATGAACGCCTGGTGCCTGCGGCTGTTTGTAAGCATGGTGGGCGCTTTCATCGCCAACCCGCTTTCAATCTGATGGGAGGCAAGCCTATGAAAAAATGTAAGCATATTCTGATGGCCCTGGCCCTGATTACCTTGCTGGTTTCTGTGCTGTGCGTTCCCGCTTTCGCCGTTTCCGAGGCGGATGTGGAAGCCCAGGTGGCTGCCTCCGGTAAGGAGGCTGTTGCTGGAAACCTGCTGATTTGGTTCCTCTGTGCGGTCGCTTTCCTAAAGGTATCACAGAAAGTGGACAGCTTTATGGCAACCCTGGGCGTCAACGTGGGCCGCACCGGCGGATCGTTGCTGGCTGAGGCTATGATCGCCATGCGCGCGGTCACAATGGTCGTAGGCGGTGGCCACGGTGGCGGCGCTGGGCGTGCCGGTTCCACAGCCGGCAGTTCAGGCGGGCCCGGTTCCTCCGGGATGGCCGGCTTCTTTAAGGGGGGACTTGTGGGCATGGCCGGGCGGCATATCACCAACAGTGCAGTGAAAACAGCCACCACGCAGACCTCGGCCTTCCACACCGCGCAAAGTCAGGCCAGCCAGGCAGCGGCAGACGCCGCCGCGCATACCGCCGCCGATGCGCCTGTAAACAACGAGGTTCATACCGGCGGTTCGTCCATTCACACCGAAAACAAAGCCGCAGGCGTCGGGACACCGCCCCAGGATGGCGTGATTGTGACTGGCAGCGGGTCGCCGTCTCCGGCGTCCACTGTAGACAGTACACCGCCTATCGGTCCAGTACCAGGCAGCGCACCGCCCCAGGATGGCGTCATTCTCACCGCTGGCGAGGCGCCAATGTCTGTATCTTCTGCTGATACGGCACCGCCGTCCATGGATACGCCGGCAGACAGCGTACCTGTTGATTTGTCACCGCCGCAGGAGGGTGTATCGCCTGACATGACTCCGCCTCACGACAGTGTACCCACTGATATGGCAACACCGCAGGAGGGCACCATCGTAACCGGCGGAGATACCTCCATCCACGCACCGCAGACGGGCGACACCGTTTCCATCAGTCCCGCAGGCTCCACTCCCACGACAAGCCCGGCCGGCGCTGGCGGTGAGCGGCACACGCAGACAAGCAGTGAGCGGGTGCAGGCATCCCATACCGCTGTTTCCAGCGAGAAGGTGCAGACCAGCCGTTCCGTCTTGCGTGGCGGGACCGTTCCTACCCTGGGCGGCATGGTGTTCTCTCATTCGTTGGCATCCGGCGGCAGCTTCGCCAACAACGTGATCGGCACCGTGGCCCGGGGTGAGGTGGCCGGCAGTATCACCGGCGACCTGGCGGCCCAGTCTCTTACCTCCTATATGGGGTATGCCTCTCCCAGTATCGGGAGCAGGGATATTCCCACATATTCTGACGTGGAGATCGGCCGCGGCCGAATTACCGGTGTGGAGACCGCCGCCAGCAGCTCTGAGGGCCGCGCATTTGCTATGTACCATGCAGGCCAGTATATTGCCCCATCCGGTGAATACAGCAAGGTGTTCTCCGCAGACGGGACGCAGTGGTACAAGCAGTACGCGCAGGACGCCGTAGAGCGCAAGCCCTACATGGCCCCGGACGATACAGTGGCTTACCATGAAAAGATCGTGAAAAAACTTCCTGACCCGCCGAAGCGAAAGGATCGGATCTAAAGTGTCTATGAGACAAGAAGAACGGGATACCTATATCATCCCACCAAATTTTATTGAGGGCGGCACATTGTTGGGCGGTATGTTTAAGGTCCGCAACGTGGTCGAGGCCGGCATCCTGGCTGCATTGACCGGATTGCCGGTCTTAAAACTGCCCCTCTCCCTCACCGCTCGTATCATCATCCTATGCTTGACCACTCTTCCGCTGGTGCTGGTGGCTCTCATTGGCATCGGCGGCGGCAGCCTCTCCGAGTTCATTCTACAGTTCTTCAGCTATTTGCGAAATCGCCGGGTGCTGGACCGTGAGGGCGCCAACAGAGGCAAAAAGAATATGGCGCCCAGTTGGGGCCGCAGCGCACAGCGGGAGGACGACAGCGAGATACTCAAAAGCCGGAACCGCCTGCAGGTTGATATCAAAGGCAAGAGGATAGATCAGTTCAAGACTTTTCTGGCTCCGGAAGTGAAGCCCCTCAATCCGTTGGCTGATTATATACCTGTGGAGAGGATCGAGCATGGTGTCATCTACACCAAAGACCACCGTTATATTAAGGTAGTAGAGGTAGTGCCCGTGAATTTCCTCCTGCGCAGTACGCAGGAACAGAGGAGCATCATCTACTCTTTTATTTCCTACCTCAAGATCGCGCCGGTGAAGGTGCAGTTCAAGGTGCTGGCCAAGCGCGCCGACATCGACCGCCACGTACAGGCGGTGCGCCGGGAGCTGGAACGGGAAACCGACCCCCACTGCCGGATGCTCCAGGAGGACTATCTGCGGCTCATACGACAGCTCGGCTCCAGGGAGGCTATCACCCGGCGGTTCTTTCTCATTTTTGAGCATGAACCGCTGCCCGGAACGAAGCGGGGACATGAGGAAGAGGAGGCTGTGGCTTCCCTTCAGACCGCTGCTCGAACCGCCGCCAACTATCTGCGTCAGTGTGGAAATACGGTGGTGCTTGGACATGATGATGAAAGCGAGGCGGCGGCGGAGATCCTGTACCATATTCTCTGCCGCCGGGAGAGCAACGAACATCCCTTTGAAGATAAGGCGAGGCGGGTGGCGGCGGAGTATCTGGCCGCTGGCCGGCCAGTGGATGAAATTCCCGTCAACGAGTTCTATGCGCCCTCACGCATCGACCTCTCCCACGGGCGGTACATCTGCATTGACGGCATTTACTACGCCTATCTGCTGATACCCTCCAGCGGCTATCGGTCCCAGGTGCCCGCCGGCTGGATGAGCCTGTTGGTCAACGCCGGGGACGGCATCGACGTGGATATGTTCCTCACCCGCCAGCCCAAGGACCGCATGATCCGCAAGCTGGGCCAACAGCTCCGCATCAACCGCAGCAAAATCAAAGAGACCAGCGACACCAACACCGACTTTGATGACTTGGACGGGGCCATCCGCAGCGGCTATTTCCTAAAGGATGGCCTCGGCAATAACGAAGATTTTTATTATCTCAACCTGTTGATCACTGTCACGGCCAACAGCGTGGAAGATCTGGAGTGGAAGTGCGCGGAGATGAAAAAACTGCTGCTGTCCCAGGACATGGACGTACAGCCCTGTTCCTTCTGTGAGGAGCAGGCTTTTTTATCCTCACTTCCTCTGGTATCCCTGGAGAAGCACCTGTTTGAACGCTCCAAGCGGAACGTGCTCACCCTGGGCGCGGCCAGCTGCTATCCTTTCACCAGCTATGAGATGTGCGATGACAACGGCATCCTGCTGGGGGTCAACAAGCATAACAACTCCCTCATCATCGTGGATATCTTCGATTCCCGGGTCTACAAGAACGCCAATATCGCTATTCTGGGCACCAGCGGCGCGGGCAAGACCTTTACCATGCAATTGATGGCGCTTCGTATGAGGCGGAAAGGAACTCAGGTCTTTATTGTTGCTCCCCTCAAAGGCCATGAATTTCATCGGGCCTGCGCAAACATCGGCGGCGAGTTCATCCAAATATCCCCGGCATCCAGGAACTGCATCAATGTGATGGAGATCCGCAAGGTGGACAAATCAGTAGATGAGCTGCTGGACGGCCCCGGCGTGGAGAAGTCCCTGCTGGCGGCCAAGATCCAGCGGCTCCATATCTTTTTCAGCCTGCTCATTCCTGATATGAACCATGAGGAGCGGCAGCTTTTGGACGATGCCCTCATCCGCACCTATGCCAACCTGGGCATCACTCACGACAACGCAACCTTGGAGGACCCGGAGAAGCCCGGCAGCTACCGGACGATGCCGGTGCTGGGTGATCTCTATGAGGTGTTGAAGGAATCGCCGGACACCAGGCGTCTGGCAAATATCATCAACCGGCTGGTCCACGGCTCCGCACGGACCTTTAATCAGCAGACCAATGTGGCGCTGAACAACAAATACACCGTGCTGGACATCTCCGAGCTGACCGGCGACTTGCTGACGGTGGGGATGTTCGCTGTTTTAGACTTTGTTTGGGACAAAGCCAAAGAAAACCGCACCGAGGAAAAGGCCATCTTCATCGATGAGTGCTGGCAGCTCATCGGGGCCAGCAGCAACCGCCTGGCCGCTGAGTTTGTATTGGAAATTTTCAAGATAATTCGAGGTTATGGCGGGAGTGCAATATGTGCCACTCAGGATCTGAACGACTTTTTTGCCCTGGAGGACGGGAAGTATGGCAAAGGCATAGTCAACAATGCCAAGACCAAGATCCTGCTCAATCTGGAAGAAGAGGAAGCCCGCCGGGTCCAGTCCATCCTTCATCTGTCCGAAGCCGAGGTCATGGAGATCACCCATTTCGAGCGGGGCAGCGGCCTCATCAGTACCAACAACAACAATGTTACAGTGGAGATCAAGTGCAGTCAGGTAGAAAAGGAGCTCATCACCACCGACCGCCGGGAGCTGCAAGAGCTGCTGGGCCGGGCCGAAACACAGGATGCGCCGCCTGTCGCCTAATACGGAACGAATACGGCGCTAACACGGTATTACCCCAGTTGCTTCGCAGAAAATGCTTTTAATACGGTAGTAATACGGAAAACATCTGGCCGTGTCAAACGCATTACGCACTTTACACGGTCCTAATACGCTTTTGAGGTGTTAAACTATGAGAACTCGTGAACAAATCTATGGGCCGGAGGTTTCTGCCATTCTGCGGGATATTTCCATGTATCGTGTTCTCTCCGAGGAACAGCTTCTGCGGCTCCATTTGCGCGAATCCGAAAAGAGCCGGGAGCGGATCTCAAGGTCCCTGGAGTATCTGGTCAAACAACAGCGCGTCTGGCTCTCTGAGGACGGAAAATATTACTGCGCCGAGCCGGATGCGCTGAAAGAGATGGACAAAGGCCTCTTTGCTGCCGTGTGGGTCCTGACGGACTTTATAGACCAGACGGAATTTCATTCGGTAGGCGACTATCCGGCCAAAATCATCTTCTTTGCCGGCGGTGAGGTCTATGAGATCGTCCACGCGGCCCAAGGGAAAGAGGTCCTGTTGTCTCATGTGCTGGCGGCCGGCAAGCAGCCGTCCCGCTATCTGGTGCTGGTGGATGATCCGGCGCAAATCGAAGAACTCCAGATTCCTCACGCCGCCGGCTACTGCACGGTGTCCCCGGATGGGGACGTCAAATACTATCGCAAGGAATAAGAGGTGAAAGATTGAATCGAAGCATCATTTCCAAGCGGGTCGCATCCATCTTGGATGATATCCAACGCATGACCAACACACTCTACGCCATGAACACGACGGACATCCAGAGATACCCCGATAACTACGAGGTGCTGTCCACCGACGCCGCCCTTCGGGCTGAAGGGATTGCCTGCCGGCTGCGGCACCTGATTTATGCCACGACCAGGATCGAGAAATCTGATTACCTGGTTACTGCCGCCGATTCACTGGGGATCGAGGTCCACTATAGAGACGGAATCTTTGAAGTGATCCTGCCCGGCCTGGGTCCCAAGCGCAAATCCTGGCAGAAATCAGAATACCTGCTGGAACCGCTGAATGCGGCGCTCATGCAATACGCAAAGGCCCGGGCCATGCCGTTTTTCCGCGAGTGCGTGATCGCGTTCTCACATATCTATGACAGCAGCCTGCCAGAGCGCCGGGTTCGGGACTACGACAATCTGGAATTGAAACAGATCCAGGATGTGATCGCCGCTTATGTCCTTACAGACGACACCGGGCTCCTGTGCGATACCTACCATACGACGGAGCTGGGAGAGGCGGATCAGATCCGCATCGCCATCATGGAAAAGGACCATTTTCCCGACTGGTTGAAGAGCCGGGCGGGCGATTTATGAGTGCCGAAAAAGGGAATAAAAAGTCGAAAAACCATATCCCATTTTAGGCGTTTTTCGGGTATCTTTTTCGGGATACGGAACTACAACTCGCAAACCGTTGCGGGGCAAGGCTTTTCGCCACTCCAGCATGGCAAAAAAACGCCCAAGTAAAACGGGATATGGGCGTAAAGCAGAGGAAAGGGGGTGTATGCGGCGGTGGATGTTGGAGCAAAAAAGCTGCCGGCTCCGGGGACGCTGCCAGAGCTGTTATTGACGTTGACAGCCCTCTCGGGCGAGTTCCCCGCGTCCGCCGTCCGCCGGCTGCCCGGTTCTGAGACCTACATGATGCAGGTGGTCAAGCAGCTCAAAAAAGAGGACCTGCTGCGGACATACTACCGTGACAGTATTCGGGGGCTGAGACTGACTTCGACTGCCAAACGTCTGCTGCTTGACAGTCAGCCAAAGCACTTTGCCCCACTCTTCTCCGGCGACACCGCGACAAACGCCCCCAAGTATAGCGTGACCCACCGCCTGCGCCTCCATCGAATGGCCGAGGTCCTGATGGCGATGTATAACGCGGATGTGCTGGTGTTCCCGTGGGAAAAGGCAGCAGTCTTTCAATCGTCGCCTTTTCATGGCCACCAGCATATTCCCCTCCCGGCCTATTACAGTGCCCGGGAGATACGTGAGATAAAAGGGGTCAGCCAGGAAGGCAAGAAAATAACCAGTTCCCGCATGACCGGCATCCTTTTTTCGGACGCCGGGATTTTTATCGCCTACAATACCGGCCCATATCAAATGGCGTGGAGGCATAATGCGGAAATGCGGTTGAACTCCATGCTTCAAAATGAGATATATCAAGGCCGCCTCCCCGAGCAATTTATGGATGTACCGGTGAGCGGCATCGTGTTTGCCTCAGACATGGAGCGGCTTGATACGATGATGGACCTGGGTAATGGATTGCCAGGTTGTCCTTTTATTCTGGACGGCAGCTTTAAGCACTTCTATTTCCTCCCCAACAGCCAAGAGGGCGAAACTGTCCTGCGCCTGCTCTGTGACGGGCAGGCTCGAACCACGTTGGATGCTATCCTATCCCAAGGGTTGTTGCCTCCCGACCCCAGCTTCCCTATTGAGAACGACGGACTGGACGGCAAGATCCCAGTGCTGTTCGGCTATCTGTGCGATATGCCGCGGCTTCGGCGCTTCATCAATGGACTGGCTGTCCACAATCGGAAAGGACTGGTGTACTGTTTCGACTTCCAGGAGGAGGCTTACCGCCGCTGTCTTGGCCCCCATGTCCAACTGCAAAGTCTTGACCTGGCGGCGTGCGAAAGGAGCGTTTTCCCATCGACAGAAAGCAGCTGATCAAAATTGCCGTTATCCTGCCTGTCGCTCTGCTAGCCCTGCTCTATGGAGGAGGCTATATCAGCCAGTTTCTCTACAACTATGATGTATGGCAGGCGGCGGGCGGAACCTTTGGCACCTCTCCGGAATTTCCCAGCTCCAATTTCTTTGCCTGCATAGCCGCCGCCTTTCGTTTCCCGTATGGCCTGTATGGACTAGGTATCTGTATAGGAGCACTGGCCCTGCTGATCGTGATGGTCATGCGGATGGGGTACAGCGAGACCGGAGAATACGACCGGGAGCGCAACCTCATCTACTCCAATAAGGGCACCTACGGCACAGCGGGCTTTATGTCCAAGAAAGACCTGAAAGGCGTTCTGGACCTTGTTTCCAACATTCGGAAACATCACGGGATCATCCTGGGTGAGTTGGACGGGCAGGTGGTGTGTGTGCCGGAGAAGACCCGATTTAATGGGAACTTGGCCGTCTACGGCGCCAGCGGCTCCAAAAAGACCCGGGCGTTCTGTATGAACATGATCCTCCAGAGCGCGGCCAGAAAACAGTCCCTCATCATATGTGATCCAAAGTCTGAACTCTACGAAAAGAGCAGCGAGTACCTGCGGTCCCAGGGCTACACGGTGAAGGTGTTCAACCTGGTGACCCCGGCCAGCTCAGATTCCTGGAACTGCCTCGCGGAGATCAAGGGGCAGGAACTCATGGCCCAGCTTTTCTGCGACGTTATCATCAAGAATACCGGCAGCGGTAAAGGGGATCATTTCTGGGACAATGCCGAAACGAACTTGCTGAAAGCGTTGGTGCTCTATGTTGAGCGGAGCTATCCAAAGAAAAAGCGGAATATCGGAGAGGTGTACAAGCTCCTGTCCCTCAGCACGGCGGAGGAACTGAACGAGATATTCGATAATCTCCCGATAACGCACCCAGCCAAAGGGCCATACAGTATTTTCAAGCAGTCCAGCGAGAGTGTGCGGGGCGGCGTTATCATCGGGCTGGGCTCCCGGCTCCAGGTATTCCAAAACCGGGACATCTGTAATCTCACCAGTTACGATGAGATCAACCTGGAACTGCCGGGCAGACAGCCCTGCGCCTACTACTGTATCACCAGCGACCAGGACAGCACCTTTGATTTTTTGTCCTCATTGTTTCTGTCCTTCGTGTTCATCCGCCTGGTACGGTATGCGGACCAGGAGTGTCCGGGCGGGGCGCTGCCGGTTCCCGTCCATGTGCTGGGCGAGGAGCTGTGCGCCTGCGGGGTCATTCCGGACCTGAGCCGGAAGATCTCCGTCATCCGGTCCAGAAATATCAGCATGTCCTGCGTGTTCCAGAACCTGGCCGGATTACAGAACCGATACCCCTTAAATCAATGGCAGGAAATTCTAGGCAACTGCGACGTGACCCTGTTCCTGGGCTGCACCGACGCGCTGACAGCGGACTTCATCTCCCAGCGGACCGGCGAGGCCAGTATTGCGGTGACCAGTAAGGCGAAGCAGCTGGGGACCTGGCGCATATCCAACTACACACCGGAGTACCGGGAAACCAGCGGCGTGGGGCGCCGACGGTTGATGACCATGGATGAAGTGCTTCGCATGGACGTTGACAAGGCCCTGGTGATCATCCGGGGCAAAAATGTACTGGAGGTAGACAAGTACGACTATTCCAAGCACCCGGAGGCCAAGAAGCTGCGGCCCAGCAAGGCCTCCGCCCACATCCCGGCATGGCGCGCGGAGGATAAAGGAAGTGCCAAGCCGGTTCCCGGCGCCACGCCGCCCGGCGTGCCCTCCCAGGATGCAGCGCCTCAGCAGGAGAAAGCGGCGTCCCGGCGGAGAACCTCAAAGAAAAAATCCACGGGCAAGCCCGCCGAGGCGACGCCGGCTGTGGAAAGCACACCAGCGGAAGCGCCCCAGGCAGAAGAGCCAGAATCCATCCCGGAGCAGTGTGCCCCGGAAACCCCCGGGGGAACAACCAGGGTCGTGACGACGACCAAGGATTCCATATTATCAAAATCAAAAAAGGAGGAGTAATTTCACAAATGCCAAGGAAGAAAACTGTGATCGACCAGCAGGTGGAACAGGCGGTATCCCCTGAGAGCGGCGCGATGGACGCCGCCCTTACCCCGGATACGGCCGCGTCCCCGCCCGGAGAGGAGATGGACAGCAACGCCGGCGAGGGCTCCGCGGTCATGGATGACGCTGCCACCACTGGAGATACCGAGGTGGGGAACAGCCCGGAGGTGACCGAGCCCCCCGGCCCGGATGCCACCGCAGCGGAAGAGAGTTTCCCGGAGGACTCTCCCCCCGATATTCCCAAGGAAGATGCCCTCGATGATGGGGCTGGTCCTGACCTCGGCGAGGAGGAAGATTCCGGGGAGGGTGACACGGATCAGGAGTTCGAGGAACTGCTCCACGATTGGATCGAAAGCGGTCCTGTTTCGGAGGAGGACAGCGAGGCCCCCCTGACGCTGGATACGGCAGCTGAGGATGAAACGGAAGTGCCCCAGGCGCAGGAACCTCTCGCTGAGCAGGATACCTCTGTGAAAGAGGAAGAGAGTTCCCGGCCTGCCGCCAATGCTTCACCTCCCCGCCGCCGTCGCGCTTCGGCTCGGAGCACCGCTGAAATCAGGGATGCGGAGCGGGACCGTGTTCTGACCATTACCGCCCGGGATGAACTGCAGACGGAGGAAGACAAACGGGCATCCATTTGGCATGAGATCCAGAACGCCGACTGGACCCGCCGTATCCTCACCGGCACGCTGGACAGCGTGGAGCGGACGGCGACCGGAAACACCGTGGGCGTTGTCAACTACAAGGGATTCCGTGTGGTGATCCCTCTCAAAGAGATGCTGCTCTATCCCGACCCGTATCCTACCGGCCCGGAGTACACGGAGCTGATGGACCGTCTGCGGCGTATCTTAATGACCCGCCTGTATACGGAGATCGACTTCGTGATCAAGGGCCACGACAATAAGGAGCGGTGTGCCGTGGGCAGCCGGAAGGACGCCATGTACCGCAAACGCCAAACCTTCTATCTGGACAAAAATGAACTGGGCGAGAGCCTGATCTATGAAGGGCGTGTCGTGCAGGCCCGTGTGGTATCCGTGGCGGAGAAGATGATCCGGGTAGAGGTGTTCGGGGTGGAGTGCCCCATCGTGGCCCGCGGCCTCTCCCGCTCCTGGATCGGCGACGCCGGTGAGAAGTACCATATTGGCGACACCATCCTGGTCCGCGTGCAGAAGATCACCGGCGACACTGTTCAGAATCTGGCGGTCACCGTGGATGTGCGCAGCGTGTTCCAGAACGATGAGGAAAGCGCACTGAAAAAGTGTGTTGTCCAGGGCCGCTACGCCGGACGGGTGACGGACGTTCGGAACGGGATGGTGTTTATTCGGCTGAATAATGGCGCCAACGCCATCGCCCACGCCTGCTATGACCGCCGCACCCCCGGAAAACGGGATGACGTCAGTTTTTCCGTCACCCGGCTGGACCCGGAGCAGGATGTGGCTGTCGGCATCATCACCCGCATCATTCGTCAGAACCTGTAAAGGAGTATGCCCATGAAGCAACTGAAAGCGATGCTTTTGTCCCTGCTGCTGGCCGTGTCCCTGATCCCCACCGCTCTGGCCTCCGAAGTGCCCGACAATTTGGTGGTGGAGAACCTGAACGGCCAGCAGCGAATCGTCAAGACCTATACGCTCTCTCCGGATGTAGACCCGGCAACCTTGAAAGAGCCGCCGTTTGATTACGACGGCTATCATTATATCTGGGCATATACCACCAAGGAGGAGCATACCTTCCTGGAAACCAAAGAGGTGACCGAGACCGTAACGGTGGAGACCGGGAAAAAAGATCTGAATGTCGTTCTGGAGCAGCTGGCCCCTACTATTCCCTATGACGATGGGGAGTTCAGCGGTGAGCTGGCTCTGGACCACACCACTATCACCACCGAGGCTGCGGGGTACGCTTCCAAGAGCGGACGGACCACAGCCACCAAGACCATCGGGCCGCTGGACCGGAACGATATGTCCTACATACCGTCCACCACGGTCAAGGACGGAAAGACGCTCACCCTCTCCAATGTGGAGTGGCAGATCATCGGCACCGACCTGGTGGGAGATGTCCTGATGCCCTGCTCCTATCAGGCGGTCGCCACCTATTCCGCGTCCTACAGCTATCAGGTAGCCACCGGCTACGTCAGCACCGCGGAGTATAAAGGAACGGCGACTGCCTCCGGGGTGGACAGCATCACCTATACGGTGGTCTATGTGGGTACCGAGATCGTGCCGGATACCCCCGCGCCCACCGATCCGGCGGACGACCCGGATGCTGACCTGCCGGCAGAAGAACTCGCCGCCATCGGCGGTCCGCTCCTGCTGGCGTTACTGCTCGCAGCCCTGGGCGGGACCGGCGTTTTCCTGTTCCTGCGCCGGAAAAACGTATATGTCTATATCCCCGGCGACCAGCCGAGGGACTACAAGCTGGTGGCGAAGTTCCGGGTGGAGTCCAAACGGCCGGAGATCGATATCACGGACCTTGACCCATATCCGGAGGGCATCATCGCCGTGGAGATCAAGCGGTCCCTGGCAAAGAAGCTGCTGGGTAAGACCTTCACTGTCCGCCACCGCGGGGCTAACTACACCTATACCGTCCTCCAGGACCATCCTGGGGACTGGCATGAATTTGATCCATCGGAAGAAAAGGAGGATTCCGTTTGAAACACATGAAGAAACTGATTGCGCTGGCGCTGTCCGCCATGGCGGCGCTGTCTCTGACGGTCCCGGCCTTTGCTGCGGACTATGATTTTGAAACCGCTGCGGCCCAGGACTATTACGACAGCACCAGTTACGAGGACGTCTACGGGTCCGAGTACAACTACGGCGGCCCCAATGTCGTGGACTACCAGGTCCCGGAATTGGAGTACGGCATCCAAAGCAGCACCATGACCGGCGTGATGGAACGCACCACCCTCCCCGGCCTTCAGCAGTCTGTGGCTACTGGCGGAGGCGGTTACGGCTATGGCGCGGAAGGCGGCGGTGGTCCGATTACGCAGCTCGTTGAGGCTGGCGTAAGCTCCGGCGCAGCTTCGTCCACCGTCCCCTCTGTTCCTGCCACTCCCACCTATCAGCAGCCGGCCTATACCAGCGTTACGGGCATGGCCTATAGCGACGGGAGCATCGGCACTGTGAAGATCCCCTCCCTTGGCATTAGCATGAAGGTTTGGGAGGGTGAGACCACTGAAAGCATGAAGAAAGGGCTGGGACACTACAGTTCTTCTTCCGGCTGGGATGGCAATGTCTGCGTGTGTGGACATAACCGGGGATCTAAGTATGTGATCGGGTCCATTAAGGACCTGGAACAGGGCGACACCATCACCTACACCACCATCTACGGGACCCGCACCTATCAGGTCACCGTCGTTCAGATCATTCCCAATGACGACTGGAGCTATCTCCAGTCCACTGCCGACAACCGCATCACCATCACCACTTGCCTAGCCGACCATCCGGAGAGCCGGGTCGTGGTCCAGGCTGTGGAAAAAAAGTAAGCGGAATTTGTTGAAAAACCTCTGTTCATTTCCGTATAAAAGGGTACCACAATATGAATGGAGGTCATTTCAATGAAGCGTAAAATCATGTCCCTGGCGCTGGCCGCCGTACTCTGCCTGAGCATGGCCGGCTCCGCTTTTGCGGCGGGGCGGACAGAACAGGAGGCCGCCGCGGATTATGTGCGGGAGCAGGGCATCATGGTGGGGGATCAGAATGGGGATCTGAACCTGGATTCCAGCCTGAACCGGGCCGAATTGGCTGTCCTGCTCACCCGGCTGCATGGCGGCGAGGACGAACTGGCGGCGAATACTGCCTATTACGAGCGGGGCTGCCAGTTCACCGACGTCCCCCAGTGGGCCACGCCTTATGTGGGCTACTGCGTCCGAAACAACCTGGTAGCCGGCTACGACAGGCTCCACTACGGAGCGGCGGACCCGGTGACTCCCGCGGCGGCCTGCACAGTTATGCTGCGGGTCCGGGATATCGCGGATGCCGGCGGCTCTTACTGGAGCTACAGCACCGCCGTATCCTGCGCCGCCAGCCTGGGCTGGATCGACCAGCCTACCGCCAGCGCCACAACGATCTCCCGAGGCGAGATGGCGGTGCTGATCTACCGCGTTCTGACCGGCTCCCGGCCTGTGGACCCGCAGAGCACAGGAACTGGCGACGGCTATCTGACCAATGGCAGGCCCGTCACAGAGGAAAACATACTGGAACTGCTTCGGCAGATTGAGAAAGACTGGCCCAGCGGGACCGTCTGGGGGACGCGCAAGGTCCCCGGGACATACAAGAACGAGGTCCCCAGCACCGTAGCCAACCGCATTACGGATGCATATTGGGTCAGCGGGGTCTACGCCTGCGGCGGCTACGCCAATATGGTCAGCTCCCTTATCTTCGGTGACACAGCGAATCCTGCCCGTCAGGTGACGGATCTCTCTCATATCCGGCCGGGCGACGTCCTGTTCCTGATCCGTAATGATACCGGCAAGGTCTGGCATGTAATGGTCGCCATCGAATCTCCCAATGAGATGAATGCGGTCCATTACACAGATGGGAACCATGGCGCGGTCGTTTACTGGCCGGACCGCGGGAGCCCGTACAGCCGGGAATGTCTGGATTGTTACGGGACAGAGGCGGAGGGAAAGACCTACCGCCTGGAGGCCTGGACCAGGTATCCGGGGAATGTCCCATACTCTGGCCGGAGCGTCAACGCCTGGGGCGTTCCAACGCTTGCCGGCGCATCATGAATAAGCAGAAGGAGGCTTATGCATCTAAAACCGCCGATCCCCAAAATGAATAGCCCCGGCCGAAAGATGACCGGGTACCAGCCAAAGGGCCGCACAAAAAGTGCGGCCCTTTTCCTTTTTTGCAATTTTTAGAAAATAGGAGGAATTCTTTTCATGCTGAAATCTTTTTCCCATGGCTTCAAATGCGGCTGGAATCGGCTCCTGGCCTGTCTGCTGGCATTGATCACCGTGGTTGGGATGTTCCCGGCTACGGCCTTTGCCGCTGACAAAACGGATGGCGCCGCCATTGCCAGCACCCTCAGCGCCCCGGTCTACGGACCCACGGGCAGCTTTGAAACGAACCTTGCCGGCTCGACCGGTTGGAATGGCACCTGCTTGCCACTGCCAGTCTATGACGCGGCCACAGGCGGCAGTCAGATCGCGGCGGTTCCCGCCTCGGACGGCGCCGCTCCTGTCCCCTTTGCCTTGCTGGAGTACAGCGGCGGCGACCGTGTCAAAGTCGGTCTTGCCACTGGCAGCGACGGTAGTGTGACTGCCTGGAAGGGCGGCAAGTTCAATAAAACAGGTTGGGTGGATAAGGCCCTTATCTTTATCAATCTTCCTGACGTCCTGCCCGGCGCCGCCTATAACCTGACCAACAGCACCGGAAGCGTCTTTCAGACCGTGGACGGCAAAGAGCTCCCTGGTGTGACTGGGAAGCAGTTCTATCAGGCCCGGCAGTTCAATGAGCGTCTGAGCCGCTATGAGTATATCGTGCCCTGTATGTTTACGCTGGCAGAGCGTCTGGCGGTGGCCCAGAAGGCCGCCATGGCCAACGGCGATACCCTGGTCATCTATGAGACCTTCCGGCCCGCCGCCGTCCAGTCCGCTGTGCGGGACAGCTTTGCCTCCCTGTGGGACAGCGATGCTGTTGTGGCCGCCGATATGGATAAGGCCATCGCCATGGGGTATGCACGAAATCAGGGCTGGTTTATTGCTTCTGGCACCAGCAACCACCAGGCTGGCCTGGCTGTGGACATGTCCCTCGCCAAAGGTGATCCCGCGGAGCTTCACCAGTACGAGCTGGGTGGAGTCACATATCAGAAATATGAAGCATGGACCGAGTATGAGATGCCTACTCCCATGCACCGTCTGAGTTCCGCGGCGATTCGGTATAAAGCCCCCGTGAGCTCCTGGTCCATGCCCACGGCCCTGGAGAATTGGACGGATCAGTTTGCGGCCAGCGAAGGCGCGAAGAAACTTCAGCACTATTGCACCGATGCCGGCCTGATTCCCCTGGCCAGTGAGTGGTGGCACTACAATGACCCCGCGATTTCCACGGTCATGGCCAAGGGCAGCTCCGCCGGCAAGACCGCGATCAATACCAAAGGCGACTACAACATTGATCGGGCATACAGCATCGATCCCCACGCCGCGCTGTCGGAGCTGAGCGGGGTACGCAGTGTGCGCTCTCCCATTATGACAGTCAGCGCGGCCAATGGCGACACCGGCGGCCTGAACCCCGGCAGCGCGGGTGGTCAGAGGCCGACTACAAGCAATGTGGCATGGTCAACCGATCCTAAGCGCACCTTTTTGAGGTTCACGCTTGTCGAGTTCCCCCAGGGCGTCGTAACAGATCTCACGAACAGCAGCGCGTGGCGTGTTGTCGGTACGCCCCTCAATGTCGTTTGGAGCAAAGGTACCTATGAAACGTGGGATGCCGCACAATGCAGGAGCCAGATTACCTGGTATAACTCCAACGCGCTGCAGTTTAACGCTTCCTCCAACCCCGGGCAGCTGATGGCCGGCACCGTTTATGCCTACGATGCCACCGGCCCGCATAACAGCCGCCTGATCACCACCGCGGATGAATTCCAGCAGGCGACTGGAATCACGGACCAGCAGAAGGAGCAGATGTTCAACCTCAGTTCCAGCAGCTGGTCCACTGGCTGGCTTAATGGCGATTACACTTCTATGTGGGGGACGGACCCCCATCCCGTGACGCCAAACAATCTCTATAACGTCTATAAAGCCAACGACGCTTTTGTGTATTTGTTGGGGCGCTTGAGTGAAACCAATGGAGCGGGCACCGGCTGGAGCAAAGAGGACGCCTTGACCAAGTGGTCGGAGTATGTCCACGATTCCCAGGGCAACCTCCGCACCAAATACCGTGTCATCATTGAGACAGGCGGCATCTTTGTTGACCCGGATGGTGTCCGGCGTGCCTATACGCTCCGGGAGATGATGGCCTATAGCTTGTATAATAACGAGCCTGCCGAGCGATACAACCTCATCTGGGACCAGGCCTCTACCATTCGAAATATGGCCCAGTGGATGAGGCAATCGAAGGATCATCAATTCCTGGAATATCCCCTCGATGAGACCGGTGTGCCCACTGGCCAAGAACTGCATTCCACCAATGGCTGGCTTGAGGCAGACAGTTTTGTAGACAGCATTTCCTCCTCCCGCCAGATTCGGGATACCATCTTCTCGGAGCGCCGCTCGTTTGGGCTCCACATTCTGACCCCGTTCAACTTCGAGCAGCCGGATCAGGACCGTACTACTCTGGAGGTCACCAAAAAGGTCGAAGGCTCCATCCCCGCAAATCAGGCATGGGACTTCACGGTGACCTATACCGCGAGCAATCCCTCCAGCTATACTGCCACAAAAAATGGGGCGGACTGCACCAGTGCGGTCACGAGTAGCGGCAACGGTCTGAAGTTCTCCCTGAAGGGCGGCGAGACGATCCGTATCGCCTTTGAGGCGGACGATTCGTTCCGATGCGAAGTGAAGGAGGACGATCCCTCTCTGCTCACCGCGATTACCGGCACCGGCGGGACCGCCGATATGGCCAGCAAAAAGTTCACCACCACCGCCGCCATGGCAAAGGTGACCTTCACCAACGGGGAATCCGATGTAACGGAACCGCCGGATGACCCCGATATCCCCATCCCCACGCCGGGTGGGGCCATCCTTTTCAAACGGGACGCTCGCACCAATTCCGGCGTCGGTCCAGCCACCTTTAGATTTTCTTCTGTCACCAATGGCGATTACGAATTTACGACTGACAGAAATGGTGAATTGGAGCCCATTCAGTGGTGGGACCCGACCGAGTCGGCAGGGAGATATATCAAGCCCGGCGAGTACACGGTGACCGAGCTGATCCCGCCGCCGAATTATACGGCTACCCAAGAGGTAAAGCAGATCAAGCTGGAGTTGGATGCGGATGGCAATCCCATCCCCGCCGGCCCGTTGGTGTTTTCCAATTTGGCTAAGGTCGGCTTACGGATCGTCAAGTATGACCGTCTGTCCCACAGGCCTATGGGCGGCGTGACGTTCGAGATATTCAAGGATAACAGCTCTGTCGGCCGCTATGAGACCAACGGCAGCGGGGAGATTCTTCTCACCGATATCGAACCGGGTACCTACCGGGCGGTGGAGGTGGACACCGGCGACGGAAGCCATATTCTTGATGAGACGTATCAAGAGATAGAGTTGGAGGCCGGTGACGGGATCAAGGATCTCATCTTCTATAATGATACGAAGCCCGGCCTGAAGCTGGTCAAGGTGGACAGTTCCGACCTGTCTAAGACCATCCCCGGAGCAAGGTTCCGCATCGAGGCGGTCAGCGGCGACTGGGGCCCGCAGGAGTTCACCACCGACGGGAGCGGTGAGATCGACCTGAGCGACCTTCCCACCGGCTCCTATGTCGTGACGGAATTGGAATGCCCCGGCTACGTCGTTGACGACGCGCAGAGGATCATTCACCTTCGCGCCAATGATACCGCCCAGTTCGTCTTCAGCAATACGAAAAAACCCGCCCTACGGCTGGTCAAGACCAGCGCGGACGGGACTCCGTTGGAGGGTGTGACTTTCCGGATCGCACCCATCGAGGAGGGCTCTCACTCTCTGGATCGGACCACGGACGCCAACGGCGAGATCCTGATCGAGGGCCTGGAGCCCGGCATCTACTCTGTGGTTGAAACTGCAACGCTGCCCGACCATATCCAGGACACCACCGAGTATCACGTGCAACTCACCCCCGGGCGGACCGCCGAACTGCGGCTGTCTAACGATAAGCGGCCCTCCCTGGTCATCAGCAAAACAGATAAAGACACCGGCGAGCCTGTCCCCGGCGTGACCTTTACGCTGCGGGGCGCGGACGGTCCCACCATCACCACCAAGCCCACCGGCGAGGATGGCAAGGTGGTCATCACCGACCTGCTGCCCGGCGTCTATACCGTGACTGAGCAGTCCGTGCCGGAGAACTACATTCTGGACCCCACGCCTCAGACCATCACCCTGTTCCCCAACCGGGAGGGGCAGATCGCGTTCCAGAACCACCAGCGGCCCACTTTGACCATCTCCAAGGTGGATATCAACGGCAAGTTCCTGCCGGGCGCCATCTTTGAGGTCAAGACCAAAACGGGCGTCAAAATCGGCGATTTCACCGTGGGGCCCGATGGCAAAGTCACCGTGCCCAACATCCACCTGGATGAGGGGTACTACATCATCACTGAGATCCAGGCCCCGGAGGGGTACATCCTGGACCCCACTCCTCATGAGGTCTACCTGCGGGCCGGCAAGGTGACGGAGGTTTCTATTGAGAACGAAAAGAAGCCCTCCCTCACCATCCAGAAAATTGACTCCGTAGTGGGTGACGGGGTGAAGGGCGCCAAATTCGAAATTTGGGTCGCTAAGGATCAGGATAAAGACGGCACCTACACCAAGCTGCCCAGCGCCTACTACACCGACGCCAACGGCCGCATCGAGCTGGACAACCTGGATACCGGCTGGTACAAAATTGTCGAGGTGGAGCCCCCTGCGGGCTTCATGCTCAAGGACCCCTCCGAGCAGCTGGTGTACGTGGAGCACGATAAGGCCGTTACCGCCACCTTCGAGAATATCCCCAAGAGCGCCCTCGTCATCCGCAAAATTGATTCGGACACCGGCGCTCCTCTGGCCAACGCCTGGTTCCGGGTGCGCTACCTGGGCGGCACCTCCGGCAGCGGCGGCACCATCATCGGTGAGTATCAGACCTCCAGCAACGGTAACATCGTAATCACCGGGCTGGAGGCGGGCACCTACGTGGTAGAGGAGATCTCCGCGCCCCATGGCTACGTCATGGACACCGCTCCTCAGACTGCCTACATCAGCGGCAAGGAGCAGGACTGCATTACCCTGACCTTTACCAATTCCAAGTACGGTTCTGTCCTGGTCAAAAAGGTGGACAGCGTGACCGGAGCTCCCCTGAGTGATGTGCAGTTCTATATCACTACCAGCGATGGTGCGGTGGTGGGCAACAGCAACGGTTACTTTGTGACCGACAGCGCCGGTACCATCCTCATTCCTGACATCATGCCGGGGACCACCCTGGTGGTAAAAGAGACCCGCACTCGCCCCGGCTATATCCTGGATGAAGTGCCTCAGACCGTCAAGATCACATCCAACGAGACAAAGACGCTGGAGTTCAGAAACCAGCCTACCGGCAGCCTTTTGATCCGAAAGGTGTGCAGCGTCAATCCCAGCGTAACCCTTCAGGATGCCGAATTCAAAGTGATGTATTCGGACGGGATGCTCATCGGGGACAGCAATGGTGTGTATCGCTCCGATGAAAACGGCGAGGTCCGAATCGACGGACTGATTCCCGGCAAGAGCGTCATCGTGACGGAGACCAAGGCCCCGGCGGGATTCATTATCGACACGCAGTCCCAGACTGTGGTGATCCAGGCGGGCAAGACGGTGACCCTCACCATGAAAAACCAGCCCAAGGGACAGCTTATCGTGCAGAAGCGGGACAGCCTCACCGGCCAGCCGCTTCCCGGCGCGGAGTTTAGGATCTCGACGGCCGCCGGCTGCGAGGTGGGCCTGGACGGCGTGATCGGCTCGTCTACCTTGACGCAGAACGGGTTGTTTGTGACCGATTCCAACGGTGAGATCCGCGTCACCAACCTGGCCCCCGGCGCTTATGTACTCACGGAAACCAGGGCGCCGGATGGGTATGTAATGGACAGCCCCAGCACCAACGTGGTCATCGGCGCCAGTGGCGATACACAGACGGTGGTGGTGACCAATACCCCCAAGGGGAATCTGGTCGTCACCAAATATGACAGCGTGACCAAGAAACCCCTGGAAGACGCGGAGTTCAAAATCACCAACGCCAACGGGGAGCTGACCCCGGACAACGAGGGACTCACCTCTACCAACGGTAAGTACCGCACCGACGCCAACGGGCAGATCGTCCTATCCAAGCTGCTGCCTGGGACGTATATCGTCACGGAAACCCGCGCCCCGGACGGCTATGTGATGGACTCCATGCCTCAGACCGTGGTGGTGAACGCCGGGGATACCCAGAACCTCGAATTTTATGATGAGCCCCTGTGCAGCATCACCATCCGCAAAATTGATTCCGTCACCGGAAAACCTGTCCCCAACACTGAATTTGAGGTCAAATACAGCAACGGAAACCTGATTGGCCGCTTCACCACAGGGAAGGATGGCACAGTCACCGTCACCGGTTTGATTCCGGGCAGCACTGTGGTGGTCACGGAAACCAGGGTCCCGAAGGGCTATGTCCTGAACACCACGCCGCAGACCTTTGTGGTACAGAGCGGGTCCAGCAGCATGACCTCCGGCAGCGGCTGGACCAGCGGGACCGGGAGCACGGGCGGCAGCGCCGGCAGTTCCGGTTCCGGCGCTGGTGGGAATAACGACCTGACCTTTGAGAACGACCCCACCACCACCCTGGTGATTCAGAAGTTCGTGGAGGGAACGGAGAATCAGCCCCTGAAGGGCGTTGAGTTCCTGGTCACGGACAGCAGCGGCGCCGTGGTCGGTCCCAACAACGGGTACTATTACACCGACAAGGACGGCCGCATCACCATCACCGATCTGGAGCCCGGCGTGACGGTCACCGCCCGCGAGACCAAGACCCTGGAGGGCTATGTCCTGGACGGGACTCCCCAGAGCATCAAGATCAAGGTGGGCGAAGTCCAGGCCTTGACCTTCTGGAATCAGAAGGCCGGTGAGCTCGTCATCCGCAAACTGGATTCCAAGACGAAGCAGCCCCTGGCCGGGGTGGAATTTGAACTGACCTACGCCGGCGGCGGCTATGTAGACAACGCCAACGGGCATCTGTCCTCCAACGGCCTCTATACCACGGACAGCCACGGTGAGATCCACATCTTCGGCGTGACCGGCACCATCGTTGTAAAGGAAACCAGGACCATCCCCGGCTACACCATCGATGAATCCACCCGCATCCAGACGGTCACGGTCAACCCGCAGGACACGCAAACCCTGGTCTTCTACAATGACCCCAAGCAGGCGCTCACCATCCAGAAATTTGTGGACGGCACTACTGATCCCATTCAGGGCGTCACGTTCCTCGTGACGGACAGCAGCGGCGCTGTGGTCGGGACCAGCAACGGGGAGTTTGTAACGGACCGGAACGGCCGCATCGTTCTCACCGACCTCGTTCCCGGCACCACCATCACCGCCAAGGAAGTACGGACTGTGGACGGCTATGTGCTGGACACTACCCCGCAGAGTATCCTGATCAAGCAGGGCGAGGCCCAGACCCTTACCTTTTATAATAAGCCCCTGGGCGGGCTGGAGCTGATCAAGGTCAGCGAGAGCGATAAGACCCAGCGTATCAAGGGAGTGACCTTTGAAATCCGGAAGATGGACGGGGGCCTGGTGGACACCATCACCACCGGCGACAATGGCCGGGTGTTCCTGCCCATGGACGCAGGCGATTACTACGCTGTGGAGATCGAGACGGCGGAGGGCTTCAAACTGGACAGCACGCCCCACTACTTCACGATTCAGGACGGCAAGACCACAAAGCTCACCGTCACCAACGCCCCCTTCTCGGGCATCATCATCCATAAGGTGGACAGCGTCACCGGCGATGGGATCTATGATGTCAAATTCCTGGTCTATGATGCCAACAAGACCCCCATCGGGGAGTACACTACCGATGACCGGGGCTACATCTACATCGACGACCTCACCGTACAGGGCAAGGGCAAGCTGTTCATCCGCGAACTGGAGGCCGCGCCCGGCTATGAACTGGACAAGGAGTACAAGACCGTCTATGTCCAGCCGGGCAAGACCATTGAGATCGAGTGGACAAATGTGCCCATCACCGGCCAGTTCCAGATCTACAAGTACGCTGCGGAGGCCAATGAAGTCACCGGCACACCTGCCGGCGCCCCGCTCCAGGGCGCGGTCTATGAGATCAGCGAGGCCCGCTCGGGCAAGGTAGTGGACTATATCACCACGGATGCCCGCGGCGTTGCCGCTTCCAGGCCTCTGCCGCTCGGCCGCTACAAGATCGTGGAGGTGACCGCCCCGGCCTACTGGCAGGTCAGCGGCAAAACCTTCGATGAAACACTGGAGTATTCCGGTCAGATCATCAAGGTCAGCGACTATGACAAGCCCTCTAACCTGGGCGTGAGCATCACCAAGCGCGGCAACGCCGAGGGGCTGGCTGGAAGTCAGATGCGCTACGACTTTACGGTCGCCAACACCAGCAACGTACCGCTGGAGTCTTTCTACTGGCATGATCGGGTTCCCACGGATGCCACGCGGGCCACGGTGTTCACAACCGGCACCTACAGTTTCCGGCTGAATTACCGCATCCTCTACAAGACCAACTACTCCGCCGCCTATCAGGTGCTGGCGTCCAACCTGATCACCACCAGCAACTACTCCTTCAGCCTGAATGCTATCCCCATGCAGGCCGGCGAGTATGTCACGGACATTTATCTGGACTTTGGGAAGGTCCCCGTTGGCTTCCAGTCGACTGGTAATCCCACACTCACCGTCCAGATCCTCGGGACCGTCCCCAACGGCTATCAGATCATCAACCGGGCTGATGTGGGCGGCAAGTACCAGGGCACCTGGCAGACCGCGCAGGCCAGCTGGGTCACTATCGTCCGTAAATTGACACCCAATCCTACCCTTCCCAAGACCGGATACTAATCCAACAGGGGGCGGCCCGATCCAGGGCCGCCCCCGCTTTTTTATTATAGTCTCGCCAGACATTCGGCGGGCGTGTATGCGGGAACCTTACTCATCTTGAAATCCCGCACGTTCCGCGTAATGATCATGTCCGCGTGGAGACGCTCCGCGGTCGCGGCCTGCACCGCGTCCTCATAGTCATCCCACTTCATTTCAGCGGCTTTGGTGATATCCGCGACGCCCAGCTCCGTAAAGCGGAAGATCAGCCCCAGCTTCTTCTGGACCTCCTCGACCGCCGCGGGACTGAGTTCTTTTCGCATCACATAGACCAGATCGGCAAAGGACAGAGTGGAAACGTATCCTTCTGCCTGCTCCGTTTCACACAGCTTCCAGATCAGGGCCGAGTTTTGAACGTGGGGCTCGCGGTTTTGCAGCACATCCAACAGGATATTGGCGTCAATCAACAGCTTCATACTTCTCCTTCAGCCTCTCCTCTCGGGCCTCCCTGAGATCATAATTTCCCTTGAGAATGCCGGTAAGAGAATCCGTCAGATAGGACACTGTCGAGGCCTTTGGAATAAAGCGCCCGACCTCCCGACCATTTTTTGTCACGATGATTTCGTTCCCGTTCATGACCAGGTTGAGATAGCGCCCGAAGTTGTTCTGCATCTCCGTTGCTGTCGCGGTTACAGCGGACATAAGGGTTCCTCCTCTCTTTGATTAGCTAATTATATTATAACACAATTTAGCTAATTTGCAAGTGGGAACTTTGCCCCCGGGAGGCCGTTATCCTGTGTACCGCAGAGAAAAGGAGCAGTCCGTCTGAACTGCTCCCAAACATCAATCGATGCGGTGCTTTGCGGCCTCACAGATGTAGTCTAGCATGATTTTATTGAATTCCTCGCTGCTGTTCAGCGCCTCAAGGATCGCCTCGTCGGGGTCCTGACAGTCCGCAATGGCAAGTCTATAAACAAAGTGCTTGACCGGGGCTTTCCGCTGATGGGCCCAGACATTCGCAACGATTTGTTTCCCATCCTGGGACTTCCCATACTCTACGCAAAGCTCCATGATCATGTCGTCAGTGATGCCAAAGGCGGTCACCGGCAGATCAAAGGTAAAGTACTCAATATGGTTGATGCTGGTCTGGCAAAAATCAGGTAACGGATTCATTTCTGTCCTCCTTGCACCAAAGCGGCCTCTGTTTGGCCTCTTCCAAATGACGTTTGAACTCTTCGGTTTCGTCTTCATTCGCCGGGCGGACGGTAAACTTGCCGCAATCCGGGCACTGCTCCATGTGTCCGACACGACTGAAAACAAAATGGCAATTATCACATGCGTAAATCACTTGAATCACCTATGACATTATAGCAGAAATTCCGCAGATATACAAGGGGGAGGACTTAATTTGAACGATTCGCAAAAGAGCGGCCTTTCTCAAATGGCCGGTACGGCCCACACCATCCACGGGGCCGTCAAAACAGGGAAAGCTATTGCCGCAGCAGCCAAAGGCGCCGCCGTGGGCGGACCATACGGCGCGGCGGCCGGGCTGGCCCTGGGGGCGGGGCGTCACGCGGGAAAGCTTCTCGCCGTTGCCGCCGTCCTGCTCATGCTCCCGGTGCTGTACGTCCTGATGCTGCCATCCCTGATTTTCGGCGGCCTGACCAGCAACGGGAGCCCTGGTCAGCCGGTCCTCAATGACAATACCGCTATCGTCCAGAATGTAAACGACATTGCCTTTGCCGTCAATGAGGTATTGGGCGAAGGCATCGCCGATGCGGAGGCCAGGATCGCTCTGGATTTCGCCTCAACCGGCGGCGATCATTATGAGATCGTCAACCCCTACGCCGCGGACATGACCAGCAATACCAACTCCTTTATCGCGCAGTACTGCGCCGCCCGGGGCGAGAGCTGGGACAGCATCTCGCTGACGGATATGCAGGCCATCCTGCGGCAGGGCAAGAGCCATCTGTACTCCTTTACCCGCACGAGCGAGGTACGGACGGTGGAAGACGACGATGAGGCTACCGCCGATGTGGTCGAGACAAAGGAGGAGACCTGGTACATCTATACCCTCTCCTACAACGGGGAGGGTTATTTTGCGGATACCGTATTCCGCCTGTCTGACAAGCAGAAGGACCTGGCCGGCAGCTACGCCGAAAACCTGAGCCTGTTCCTGGGCGACGGGATGTTCCAGTACACGCAGTACAACGGCACGACCGTATCCTCGCTGGGGGATGTCCGCTTCACCGATGGGGTCACCGAGGTCGTCTACTTCAATCAGCTGGATGAACGGTGGGCAAATAAGCCTTACGGCACGGACAACATCGGAGGCTACGGCTGCGGCCCCACTTCCATGTCTATCGTGGTGTCCTCCCTGACGAACGACATCGTGGACCCAGAGGAAATGGCAGATTGGGCCTACAAAAACGGCGGCTGGTGCAGCAAAAGCGGCTCCTATCACTCCCTGATCCCTAATACGGCCAAGGCATGGGGCCTGCCGGTGGAGGGCTGTACCGCATCCGAGCCCCAGCGCATTGTGGACGCGCTGGCCGACGGGAAGCTGGTAGTGGCCATCATGCTGAAGGGGCACTTCACCACCGGCGGCCATTTCATTGTGCTGCGCGGGGTGCAGGATGGAAAGATCCTGGTGGCCGACCCGGCCAGCTACACTCGCAGCCAAAAGCTGTGGGATCTGTCCATCATTCTCAACGAAGCCAGCACACGAGCGGGCGCGGGCGGCCCGTTCTGGATCATCGGGGCCGGAAGCGCCTCGCAGTAAAGCGCCTGAAATTCTGTCCCGCACAAGGAGGTTGAATTCATGGGACATAAGAAAAGCAAGAAAGTCGACTCCGCATCGAAGGTCGTTACAGTGGAGTTCAAACGCTCTGTTCAGATATCTCACAAGCTCTTTCCCGGAGAGGATGGGCCGGCCGCCAGCGGACTCTCCGGGGCGGTCCTGCGGCGCAGGAAAGCGGCTACCCTCTCCTACATGGATGCTGTCAGTGCCCGCTATGCCGATAAGTATCCCGGCCTTGACATACCTCTGGAATGGGCCCGCTTCTGCGCTACGCTGACCTGCTCCGTTGATCGGGCGGACCTCATATTCCGCCTCTCTTTAGCTGCCGCCATCTGGCTGCTGGATGCGCTCTGTGAGAGCTGCAGTCTCGGGATGATAGAAAGCATCATACCGCTGGCAGACACTGACCCTTACGAGGCGGAGTACATTGAGCCCCGCTACGACAACGATGTCATCCTTGGGATGGTCCGGTTGATACTGCAGCGTGACGGCGAAGGCGCGAGGTCCGCGGGCCTGGTCACGCCTGCGGCTGCCCGTCGGGCAGGTCCTGTTGAATGGGCAGACGCAGGGAAAAAGAGCGGCCCGGAAACGAACCGGGAGCGGTTCAACCTGGCCATGTCCCAGCTTCGTCCCGAACTGGCTGCCCAAGCCGTAAAAAAATTTGAGGACAAGGTGTGGGAGTTCGCGGACCGATACTTTGCGTGCGCGGCGGAGTATACCCGTATGGAGCGCCGGCTCCGGGAAAGGGTCGCGCAGATCGACAGCGAGTGCCGGCAGATCTACCGGGACGCCGGGGTCGTGCCGGAGTGCGGCCTGATACCGGCTGACCGTCCCAAGTATCCGCTGGCAGTTCCCCCGGCGCTTTCGGATGGGCCTTGGAATGGGGAACCGGATATGCTGCCCGCTCCGCAAATGGAGCAGATCAAGGGTCTGCTGGAGGAGGGGTATGCCAGACAGGACGAAGCGGATAAAGTCATGGTCGATCACTATAAAATGGGGATGTATGCCTGTGTGCTGCCGGTCCTGGAGGGTGAAGACCTTCTGACCTGGCAGGATACATTTTCCCCGGAGATCCGCCGGATCATGGAGGGATTTACTGTGGACGACCCCTATGAGATGTGCTTTGCCTTCCTGTACATGATCGAGGCCGGGAGCGAACTTCCATGGCTGTACGCTCCGGCTGTGGCGGTACTGATGGCGGCCGCGGTAAAACTGCCGTGGAATGTCCCGGCGCCTGGTCTGCCCGGACTATATGAACTGGAATTCGGCGACGGTGACGCGGACGTCGAGGAGCGTATGGAACATCCCGATGTGAGCGCCAAAAAGGCTGACTTGTATTCGCCCAAATACCGCCCCGACATCCTGCCGCATCCCCTGGACCCGGAAGGGCCATACCAGGATATCAATTTGCCGCAGCTCATATATGGACTGACCGGGCTGATCATGCCCAGGAACGTACCGGAGACGGATAAGGTAACTGAGGCCCTGATCCGTGCCGGAGTCCCCGCCGCGGAGGCCCCGGTTTGGGAGAAATACCTGCGGCTGGCCGATGAATTCCAGCGGCTCGAATGCTTCTCCAGCGACGCCAGATTACGACAAAGGGAGAGCCGCGCCGCGGAGATCGCGGGCCTTGATGTCCCGCTGCCCATAGAATCGCTGGCGGAGGAATATCGGGCCCTGAAAAAGCAGTTGTCCGACGCCAGGAGCGATCTGCACACGGCCAACAGAGCGGTCCGGGATGAGCACGCCAGGCTGGAGCGGGCCATGTCCGAAGCCGCTCAGGAGCGGCAGGAATTGGCCGACCTGCGGGAGCTGGTATTCAACCTGGAATCCGAGCCGGAGCCGGAATCGGAGGAACCGCCGGCGGGACAGACCCCTTATCAGGTCAGGCGGCGGACGCTGGTTTTCGGCGGCCGGGATAGCTGGCAGCGGGCGATGCGCGAGCTGCTCCCCGGCGTCAACTTCGTCAGGCGCGACGCCAATATCACCCCCGACATGTTCCGCCGGGCAGATGTGATCTGGTTCCAGACCAACTACCTCTCCCATTCCTATTATTATAAGGTAGTGGAAATGGCGCGCAGCTCCGGGACAACCATTCGATACTTTACCAGCAGCGGCGCCGGCAGGTGCGCGGAACAGTTGGCGGACGCTGACCGGCAAACTCGAAAATGAGATGCGAGCAGGCTGATCCCACAACAGTAGGCTGCCGCATTTATGTGTTTCCCCAAAGGCATGCACGCCTTCCATGACCGGGACGGCGAATAGCGGGGAAACCACACACTTGGCCTTTGTATCCTCCGGGGACGTAAAACCGCTCTTTACTTTTACGCTAATATCGACTATAATATTAGCGTGAGGGGTGATAGCATGACAGATGCAAAGCGGCTGGACGCTCTTGCTGCGGCAGACGGCGGCGTTCTGACTACTGCAGCGGCAGTCAAGGCGGGTATTTCCAAAACAGCATTGGCTGCTTTTGTTTCAAAGAATCGCTATGAGCGTGTATCGCTAGGCGTGTATCTCTCACCTGACGCTTGGAGGGACGAGACATATCTGCTACAGCTTCGCTGTCCGCAGGTCGTCTTTTCGCATGACACCGCGCTCTTTTTCCATGACCTTACGGATAGGGAGCCTCCGCGTATCACAGTTACGGCAAAGACCGGGTACAATCCAAAACATCTTACTTCTCATGGGGTAAAAGTTTTCACTGTAAAAAGGGAATTGTACGAGATCGGCCTTTCAGCGGCTGTCACCGCTTTTGGCCATCAGGTGAGGGTATATGATATGGAGCGCACGATCTGTGATATTCTGCGGAGCCGGAGCGCGATGGAAACACAGGTGTTTCAGGACGCGCTGAAACAGTATGCGCGGCGCAAGGAAAAGAACCTGCAAAACCTGATGAAATATGCAAAGCCGTTCCGTGTGGAAAAATTAGTGAGGCAGTACATGGGGGTGCTTCTATGATTACATCTGCCAGGCAGCTAAAGGATAAGATCCGTAACCTCGCAAAGGAGAAAGGGGCCGACCCGCAAGTGTTGCTCCGTATTTACATGATGGAGCGGCTGCTGGAGCGCGTTGCCCTTTCTGAGTATCACGAGAAGCTCATCCTAAAGGGCGGGCTGCTGGTGTCCTCTTTAGTCGGGACGACCATGCGCTCCACAATGGATACAGATATGACGGTACGAGGTGCGACAGTCAGCCAGGATGAAGTCCGGAACATGATTGAGGCGATCATTTCGTTTCCTCTCTCCGATGGAGTCAGCTTCTTGCTCAATGACATTTCAGACATCATGGATGAAGCGGAATACCCAGGTATTCGGGTAAGCATGACTGCCCTCCTGGAAGGCGTGAGGGTGCCGCTTAAATTGGATTTTTCCACCGGGGATGTGATCACACCCCGCGCAATCGAATATCCTTATAAACTGATGTTTGAGGATCGGACCGTCAATCTTCTATCTTATAATTTGGAGACGGTTCTTGCCGAAAAGCTGGAAACGATTATTGCCAGGACGACGGCAAACACCAGGATGCGTGATTTCTACGATGTTTATATCCTTTTCGTTCTTTACCGCCGGGAGTTAAAATCTGATACACTGGCCGATGCGTTGGAAGCGACATCCCGCAAGAGAGGGAGCCTTAGTCTGATGGCAAACGCAGAAAAAGTCCTGACTGATTTACATGACAGCAAAGAGATGTCAGCACTATGGGAAAATTACAGAAGCAAATTCCGCTATGCGGCGGATATTTCATGGGGCAAAGTTCTACTTTCCGTGCGGCAGGCAGCTATATTGGCCGGCTTACAAGTAGAAACGCCATCTGTATTTGAGGAGCCATCGCCCGAAGCAGAGGGCGCACTTCCCCATTGAAAATAAGGCATTGAGAGACGGGAAAAATGCTGCTTTCAGCATTTCAGATCACTTAAAGCGCAGCTTTCCTCTATATATTTACATTCTGAAAGAGCAGGTCCTTGTTTGAGGGCCTGCTCTTTTGCGTTAAAGATTTTATTCAACATGGGAACAGAGTATTTTTCTCTCTCATCATTTTAGCGATTTCCGCAGAGAGACGACCAGCCTGCATCCCCATATGCAACAAGGGCTTTGCGGCGGGCAGTGCGTTGGGCAAGGCAAGCTTCTTTTACAAAAAGTTCACAAATTACCGTGCTCATTTTGCCTTTCGGCGGTGCGTAATAAAGCGAGAGAAAAACGGTCCGCATGGCCGCTCTCAATAAAACTGAATAGGTTCCACACACCTGCGGAGAGGTATGTCCTCTTGCCGGCACGGGGCAAAGCAAGGCTCTCGGCCCGTCCGGCGACGGGGCCGGCCCGAACCACGGGGCCGTATGCGCCTGTTCATAAAATCACGCCATGCGGAGAAACCAGCGATTTACAGAAGGAAGGTGGATCATGAAACAAGTCAATATCAAATGTCCGTACTGCGGCTCCCGGGCGTTGCTGCGTCCGGCCACTGTGGTGCGCCCCATAGCCGCGCCGGGCGAGGAAGTCTATGTGTGCGCCAGGTATCCGGCCTGCGACGCCTATGTGGCCGCCCACCGGGACAGCCGGCTGCCCATGGGTACCCTGGCGAACAAGGCACTCCGCCGCAAGCGCCGGCAAGCGCATCTTGCCTTGAACCGGCTCTGGGAGAGTGGCTGCATGACCAAGAAGGAAGCCTATCATTACCTTCAGGTGCAGATGGGCCTGCCGGAATCGGAGGCTCACATCGGGCGGTTTTCCGAGTACCGCTGCGAACAGGTCATCCGTCTCTGCGATGGCTTTGTCAGGGCGCAGGGACTCGCGGCATAGGAAGGAGGGGCCGCATATGAAAGAAAGAGTTTCACTTACTATGGATCAGCAGGCCATTGTGGAACAGAACCTGGATATTGTCCGCTCCTGCGTCCTGCGCTGCATCGACATCAACGAATCGGTCTGCGGTATGGGATATGATGATCTCTATCAGGAGGGCTGCGTTGCCCTATGCCATGCGGCGGCATCCTATGACAGCGGTGCGGGAGCGCAGTTCGCTACCTACGCCGCCGCGGTCATCCGCAACCATCTGCTGGACCATTGCCGCTATATCCAAGCCAAGCGGCGCAGCGCGCCGATGATCTCCCTGGATAGCTATGCTGAGGACAGCGCACCCAGGGATCATCTGGCCGCCTTTGACGATCATGACAGCCAATTGGATAGGCTGCATCTCGCTCAGCTCCTGGAGCACGGCCGGCGCACCTATAGCGGTACTGCCCGACTGGGGATCGAGGCCCTGGAACTGAAGGCCCAGGGCTACACAGGGGCCGATATCGCCCGGCTCTATGGGGTAAAGCCCAATCTCGTTGGAGCATGGATCGCCAGGGCGATGGAGAGATTGAGAAGGGATGCCGCAACCGGGCCGAGTGTGCGAAATGAGATGGATGCAGCCTGACTGCGGCGGCATCATTCATAGCCATTGAAATAGGAAAGCGCGGAACACGGGAAATCATCCCGCGTTCCACGCCCCTTCAATCTTCTTTAGAACTGGCTCGCTGAATACCGCACAGTAACAACGATGACCTGTTCCCCGGCCTCGTCTACACGGTAAATGACTGTGTAGTTCTTCACAAAGAGCTGCCGGTATCCTTTGTTGGCGTATGCGCCGGTCCTGCGCAGTGGGCACCGATTTGGAAACTGTTCCAGTGACAGGATCTCCTTCTCAATTTCGTTGACCAGGTCCAGCGCCGTGCCCGGCTCCAGCAGGGTTTGGGCAATATATCGGTAAATTCCGTCGAGGTCGCGCAGGGCGCGGCTCATCAGCTTTACCTTATATTGTTTAGCCAAAGTGCTTCCTCCTCAACGAAGAGAGGGCCTCCCGCGCGTCGTACAGTTTCCCATCGCCCGCATACTCGGCCTCCGCTTCCGCGATTGCGGTATCGGAAGCGGCTGTTTCCAGCATCGCCTCATAGGTCTCAATACTCATAATGACCATATCGCCGTACCCGTTTTTCGTGATAAAAACGGGCTCCTGCTTTGCGTGGCAGACATTCGAGATCTCTGTCGTGTTCCGTAGATCTGTGATTGGTCTGATTTGCGGCATACCATCATCCTCCTTTGCACACAATTATAGCATTATTATGTGCAGATTGCAAGCCGCGATTGCCTGTTTTTTATTCCTGTCGTTTGCCTTTGCTCGCCGGACGGCGGCAAGTGCCGCATCATTCCTCCGGCTCCACAGCAATGCGCACAGGGATGCCGTTGACCTCCAGCTCAGCCCCGGCGGGGATCAGGACATACGGCTTGCCGTCGATCACCCGGGTCTCCACTACATAGGAGCAGGCTGGATCGACCGTCACTGTGGCCTCGGCGGTCTTGACCTCGAATTTCCCGGCGCCCATCAGATTGGCCGGGTTGAGGACCGCGCCCTCGCCCAGAGAGGCGGCGCATTGTTCCTCGAACGCGACGGCCTGCTCCTCCTGTACGCCGCTCTGCCGGAGCATTTTCCCCACGTCCTTGGCGGTAAGCGCCAGGGGCTCCGGGTCCTTTTCCTCCTTGTGCCGGCTGACCCGCTCCGCCAGCTGCTCCTGTACAGTCTGGACCACCTCCAGACTGCACTGGTCGCCCAGTGCGTCGATCAGAGCGGCTGTGAAGCTTTCCCGCTGTTCGACGGAGGACAGCGGCGGCTCCGTATGGAACACCCCGTCGATGAACTCCTGGTGGAGCTGGTCCGGCTTCCGGGAGTAGAACAGGGCGTTATAGACATTCGAGGCTCGGTCGTCGAAGCACGGAAACAGGAATCCCAGCTCCGGCGGGGCCACCGTGCGGCCACCGGCGCAGTGGAACTCATTGTCCCCCGGGAAGTAGCCCAGACTGCTCTTTCCCTCCTTCACCGGGCAGATGGCGCACAGGAAATAGGAAAACACCTCGTCGGAGGCGTCCTCCTGGATGCTGTCGTCCTTCCCCCTGCGGGGCACATCGTAAGAGTCCGGCGCAAGGAGGATTAGGTAGTTCTCCTCCCCCATGTCCAGGCAGTCGATGATCTTCTGATAGAAGGACTGCCGGGCGTCGCTGTCCTGGAGGGAGGAGTTTTTCAGAGCCATCAGCAGGCGGTGCTCGTCGCTGTCCGCCACCTGCTCTGTAGAAAATACGATATCCACAAGGTTCCGTCCCTGGGCGCCGGACAGCACCTTCTTCAAAAGGCCCAGATAGTGCTCCGCCTCATCTTGGGGCATCCGGCCAAGGCTCTCATTCAGGTCGGCCACGATCCGCTTGTCGGCGGCGGATACATAGCAGCCGTAGATCCGGCTGACGGCGCATTTTTCCGGCTTCCACCGGCGGCTCAATTCGCTGATCTCTTTTTTGTTCAAGGTTTTTTACCCTCTTCATTCTGTTTTCGTTGCAGCGGCAACGGTAACAGTATAGCACGGACGCCCGGAGATTCCAAGAATTTTCTTCCAGAGCGCGGCGGTATGGAAGGCAGGAGCGCAGGAAAAAGATTTTTGTTGAAAAATAAGTTGGATTTTCGTACATCTATATATCACGATATTTGGAGGGATCGGTATGAGAAAAAGATTATACACCGCTGTCGGGCATTTCCGCCGTAAGGTCGGCACGGACGGGCAGAGCTATCCGGTCATTCTGGTGAACCGGGAGGAATACCCGGTGGACATGCAGGAAATGACGGTATGGACCGCCCTCAGCTGGCGGCTGCTGGACTTCGACCAGCTGGAGCAGGAGTATGATACGCTGGCCTGGGAGTGCGGCGTACAGCCCCGGCGCACCCTGGAGAGCTGTCTGTACCGGCTGGTGACCCGGGGCCTCGCCGCGTCCGGCTCCGGCGATACGGACTCCGAGGCGCTCTATGACTTGCTGGGCGGGCTGTACGTGGCGCCGCTGTCCGCGAGCCCGCTGCTGCGTCTGGCGGTCTTTCTGAAGCTGACTGTCCTCCGGGGCGTGCCCGTTTCCAAGGCGCGGGTTCTCTTGCGGAGGGACCGGCCCAGCGGAACTGAGGCCCAAGTCATGGCACTGGCCCGTCAGGAACTTCTGTCCACGGCGGAGTTGGTAAAGTGCGCGGAGGTGGGCGCCAGGGACATCTCCACCGGCGAAAAACTGATGGAGGCCCTTTATGACGATGACGGTACCACCTGCGACAACATGCCGGCGCTGATGCGGACAGCCAAGAGCCAGGAGGAGATCACAATGGCGGTCGCCAACCTGTATCTACGCAAGCAGATCGTTCTGCAGCGCGTATAGGACTTGGCGACCGGCCCTGTGTGGACCGATTCTCAGTCCGCATGATACAGAACAGAACAAGATAACGCGCCCGTCTCCGGAGTGGCAGGAGGTATTTCCCGTTCCGGAGATGGGCGCAGTTTCGTGGTGTTAGAGTCGGGAGAAATTAGCCATTTTCTGCCGGGAGAAAACAGCCAATTTCGGCCGGACGAAAATCGCCAA
>CANQHN010000003.1 GCA_947623745.1 uncultured Oscillospiraceae bacterium | reverse complement strand
TGGTCCGAGTGGCGGGATTTGAACCCACGGCCTCATGGTCCCGAACCATGCGCGCTACCAACTGCGCTACACCCGGATGATTCAGCCTATCTATTATATTTTCTTTCTCCCTGCCTGTCAAGTGGAATATTACAAGAAAAGCGGGAATAGTCTGAAAACACACTGGACCGCATAGGGGGGAGCAGGATGTATCATCAGAGCGTGCGAGCGGGATACCGCGCGGGTGGCAGCCGCGGCCGGGCCAGAGGTCCGGCGGGAAAAGGGAACAGCAGGGAACAGGTCCGTCTGGCGCAGCTGCTGGTGTGCCTGGCGCTGTTCCTGACCGTATTCATCGGGAAAGGCGTGTTCCCCGGGCGGATGGCGCAGGTTCGGGGCCAGCTGCTGGATATGATCGGCTGTGACGTGGATTTCCGCGCCGCCTTCGCCCGGCTGGGCGCCTCCCTGGCGGGGGAGGAGTCCATAGCGGGCGGGCTGGGGGAGTTCTTTGTGGAGGTCTTTGGCCCCCAGGAGGAGGACGCGGCCCCCGTGCTGTCCCAGGTGGAGACGCTGGACCGCCGGGAGGCGGCCTTTTTGAACAGCTCCCCCGGACAGGCCGCCGCCGCGGCCCACTACCTGCGGCTGGATGAGGTGCCGGAGGAGTGGTTCGCCCCCTCGCAGCAGTTGAAAACTCCCGCCCAGGACCCGGAGCAGACCGCCGTGCCCGCTGTGGGCACGGTCCTTTTATCGCCGGACTACACCGGACCAGAGCCGCCGGAGGGCTACACCATGGACCAGCTCTCCCTGGGGGACCTGGAGACGGTGACGCCGGTCCTGGGGACCCTGTGGTCGGAGTACGGTTACCGGGAGCACCCGCTGGATGGGGAGTACAAGTTCCACGCCGGCGTGGACCTGGGGGCGGACTATGGCCGGGAGATTGCCGCCTTCGCCGACGGGGTGGTGGAGTACATCGGGGAGAGCGACATATACGGCAACTACTTTCAGATCGACCACGGGAACGGGGTGAAGTCCTTCTACGCCCACTGCAGCGCCCTGCTGGTACAGAGCGGGCAATCCGTGTCCGCGGGGGAGACGGTGGCCCTGGTGGGGGACACGGGAAATGCCACAGGCCCCCACCTGCACTTCGAGCTCAAATGCAACGGACAGCACGTCTCACCCCAGTACTATATCCAGTACAAGCTGCCCCAGACGTAAGTGCGGCTGGGGCGGGTGGAGGCCTCGCCGGGGGCCCTGGTACTGGCGGCGTGGCTGAACTACGTGGACGACCAGGGGATCCTGCCCTGCGCGCTGATCAGCTGTGCGCTCCACGAGCTGGGCCACCTGTGGGCCTTAAAACTGCTGCGCGTGCCTGTAAAGGGGATACGCATTACGGCTGTCGGCGCCGAGATCATGATGGACGGGGAGCTGTCTTACGGGGGAGAGCTGTTCGCGGCGCTGGCCGGCCCGGCTGTGAACCTGCTGCTGGCCGCGGCCCTGTGCCGCCTGCCCGGGGGCGGGATGGCGGCCGGCCTCAACCTGGTGCTGGCCTGCTTCAACCTGCTGCCTGTGCGTGGGCTGGACGGCGGCCGGGCGCTCCAGTGCCTGCTGTCCCTTTTGTTCGGCGTAGATTTCGGCTCCTTTGCCGCGCAGATATGCTCCGCGCTGGCCGTGTCGGCCTTCTGCCTGTTCGGACTGGGGCTGGCCGCCCGAGGGGGCAGCGTAACCCTGGCCATCACCGCGGCCTGGCTGGCGCTGCCGGCCCTCTCCCCGGGGAAAATGAGGGGAAATTTGTCCTATCTCTCTTGTGAAAAGCCGTCTGGTGTGCTAAAATAAATATTTGCGTATAAACTTAACTATAACGACCTTGAGCGGGGTGTTTTTATGAAGATCCTTGTGCTGGCCGGGGGACTGAGCCCGGAGCGCAACGTGTCGCTGTCCTCCGGGACCCTGGTGGCCCAGGCGCTGCGGCAGAAGGGGCACAGCGTGGCCCTGGTGGACCTGTTTTTCGGGCTGGAGAGCGGCAGTGCCGCCGACCCCTTCGACGCGCCCATCCCGGAGGCGTTCAAGAAGGTAAGCCGGGAGGTGCCCGACCTGGACCAGGTGCGCGCCCAGCGCGCCGACAAGAGCCCCAGCGCCATCGGCCCCGGCGTGCTGGAGCTGTGCCGCAGGGCGGACGCGGTGTTCCTGGCCCTCCACGGCGCCTGCGGCGAGGACGGGCGCATCCAGGCGGCCCTGGACCTGCTCGGGGTGCCCTACACCGGCTCGGGGAGCCTGGCCAGCGCCGTGGCCATGGACAAGGACCTGACCAAGCGCCTGGTGGCCGGCCTGGTGACCACCCCCAAGTGGCGCCTGGAGACCGTTACACGGGACAACCTGGCCGAGCTCATCCTGACCGTGGACCTGCCCGCCGTGGTCAAGCCGGTGGACAGCGGCTCGTCCATCGGGGTCTACATCGCCCACACCCGGGAGGAGCTGGCCCACGCCCTGTCCGAGAGCGCTAAAATGGGCGGACGCACCGTCATCGAGCAGTACATTCAGGGCCGGGAGATCCAGGTGGCCGTGCTGGAGGACCGTGCCCTGCCCTCCATCGAGATCATCCCCAAGGAGGGCTTCTACGACTACGCCAACAAGTACCAGGCCGGCGCGGCGGTGGATGTCTGTCCCGCGCCCATCCCGGAGGAGTGGGAGCGCCGGCTAGAGGAGGCCGCCCTGGCGGTGTTCCGGGCGGTGGGTCTGTCGGTGTACGCCCGGGCGGACTTCATCGTCACGCCCGACGGCACCCCCTACTTCCTGGAGATCAACACTCTGCCCGGCATGACTCCCACCAGCCTGGTGCCCCAGGAGGCGGCGGCGGTGGGCATCGACTACCCCACGCTGTGCCAGACCATCATTGAGGCTTCTTTGAAAGCCCGGGGAGGCAACTGAGATATGGAACCGATCACATTGGCCCAGCTGCTCCAGGCGGTGGACGGAGAGCTGCTGGGGGAGTTCCGGGACATGGACGCCGCCGTGACGAAGGTGGACACCGACAGCCGGAATATGCACGAGGGCGCCCTGTTCATCCCCCTGGTTGGGGAGCGGTTCGACGGCCACGCCTACATCGCCGCCGCCCTGGAGAAGGGGGCGGCGGGCTGCCTGACCGCCGTGGAGCCCAGAGAGTGCCGGGCGGACAAGTTCTACGTCAAGGTGGCCGACACCCAGAAGGCCCTGCGGGACCTGGCGGTCTGGCACAAGAGCCGGTTCCCCATCCCCTTTGTGGGCGTCACCGGCAGCGTGGGCAAGACCACGGCCAAGGACATGATCGCCTCTGTGCTGGGCACCCGCTATCAGGTGCTCAAGACCGAGGGCAACTTCAACAACAACATCGGCCTGCCCCTGACCCTGCTGCGGCTGGACTCCAGCTACGGCATCTGCGTGCTGGAGATGGGGATGGACCGCTTCGGAGAGATCGACTATCTGGCCGGCATGGTCCAGCCCGACGTGGGGGTCATCACCAACATCGGCGACGCCCACATCGAGCGTCTGGGCAGCCGGGAGAACATCTTCAAGGCCAAGTGCGAGCTGCTGCCCCACATCAAGAAGGGCGGCCTGCTGGTGCTCAACGGGGACGACCCGCTGCTGTCCACCCTGCGGGGAAAGACGGCGGTCAAGACCGTGTTCTGCGGCGCGGGGGAGGGCCTGGAGTACCGGGCCTCCCAGACCGGCGGCGACGGGCTGAGCCACATCGAGTGCAAAATGACCACCCCCCGCATGGAGCGGGAGGTGACGGTGCCCGCCCTGGGTGCCCACATGATCTATCCCTGCCTCATCGCCGCGGCGGTGGGGGAGCGGTTCGGCCTGACGCCCGACGAGATCGAGGAGGGCATCCTGCGGTTCGTGCCCACCCGGATGCGGATGAACGTGGTGCGCCGGGCCGACGGGATCACCATCCTGGACGACGCCTACAACGCCAACCCCCAGTCCATGCGGGCGGCGATCAACGTGCTCTCCGACGCCAAGACCGGCCACAAGGCGGCGGTGCTGGGGGACATGCTGGAGCTGGGACCCTTCGCCCCCGCCCTCCACACCAGCGTGGGGGAGTGCCTGGGCCGGGCCGGGGTGCAGTACCTGGTGGCGGTGGGTGAGCTGGCTCAGAATATCGCCCAGGGCGCCCGGGACTCCGGCGTGCCCACGGTGTACTGCTGTCCGGACAAGGAGTCGGCCAAGCAGGTACTGCCCAAAATCGTCCGGCCGGACAGCACCATCCTGGTCAAGGCCTCCCGCGGCATGGCCCTGGAGGAGCTGACCGGGGCGCTGATGGAGCTGACAAAGCCGGAATGAGCCAAAAAACAGGGGCCGCCCTGTGGGCGGCCCCGGCGTTTCAACTCAGACGCTGAACAGGGACGCGAGCTTTTCAGCAAACGGGGGATAGACGATCCCCCTCTCCGTGATGATCCCGGTGAGCAGCGTGTGCGGTGTCACATCGAAGGCCGGATTGGACACCTCCACCCCTCCGGGGGCGGTGGGCGTTCCGGCCAGGTGGGTGACCTCCTCCGGCGCGCGCTCCTCGATGGGGATGCCCGACCCGTCCGGGATGGACAGGTCGATGGTGGAGGAGGGCAGGGCGGTGTAGAAGGGGATCCCGTGATATCTGGCGTTCACCGCCGCCGAGTAGGTGCCGATCTTGTTGGCAAAATCCCCGTTTGCGGCCATGCGGTCGCAGCCCACCACCACCAGGTCAATCTTCCCCTGGGCCATCAGGGCGGCGGCCATGCTGTCCGTGATGAGGGTGGCCGGGATGTGGTCCCGGACCAGCTCGTAGGCGGTGAGGCGGGCCCCCTGGAGCAGGGGGCGGGTCTCGTCGCAGTAGACCATGGACACCTTCCCCTGGCTGTGGGCGGCCCGGACGACCCCCAGGGCGGTGCCGTAGCCCCCCGTGGCCAGCGCCCCGGCGTTGCAGTGGGTGAGGATGCGGGCGCGGTTGGGAACGACTTCCGCGCCAAGGCGGCCCATGGCCTTGTTCATCTCCACGTCCTCCCGGTGGATGGCCCTCGCCTCGGCGATGAGGGCGGCCGGGTCCCCGCCGCACCGCGCGGCGGCGCGCTCCATGCGCTCCAGCGCCCAGAACAGGTTCACAGCCGTGGGCCGGCTGGCCCGCAGCACGGCCTCGGCCCGCTCCAGGTCCTCCCCGGACAGGGCGGCCAGGCAGTAGGCGTAGGCCGCCGTGATGCCGATGGCCGGGGCGCCCCGGACCACCATGGTCCGGATCGCCTGGGCCGCCTGGCGGAAGTCGGTGTACCGCAGCCAGACCTCCTGCGCGGGCAGGCGGGTCTGGTCCAGAAGATAGAGCGCGTCGTCAGAAAAACGGATGGCATCCATAGCGGGGCCTCCTGAATCATTTTTCCCTATCATAACACATCAGAGAACTTGGAGACAAGCGATGATCGACATTTCTGTGTCCAACCTGGTCAAGGAGTACGAGGTTGGAAAGAAGGTACTGGACGGGCTCTCCTTCCAGGTGGACTCCGGGGAGCGGGTGGGACTGCTGGGGCCCAACGGCTGCGGCAAGACCACGCTGCTGCGCATCCTCACCGGGGCCATCGGGTACGACGAGGGGGACGTGGTCCTCGCCCCCGGCAAGCGGGTGGGCCTGATCTCCCAGATCCCGGTGTACCCCGCGGGGTACACGGTGGAGGACGTATTAGAGTCCGCCTTCGCCCCCCTCCACGAGATGGAGGCGGAGATGGCCCAACTGGCCGAGCGGATGGGGGAGGGGAACGACCCGGCCCTGCTGCGCCGCTACGACCAGCTCTCCGCCGCCTTTCAGACCGGGGGCGGGTACGAGACAGAGACCAATAAAAACAAAGTGTGCAGCGGCCTGCAGATCGGCCCGGCCATGCGGGAGCAGCTCTTCGACGCGCTGTCCGGCGGGGAAAAGACCCGGGTGAACCTGGGCCGACTCATCCTGGAGGACACCGACATCCTGCTGCTGGACGAGCCCACCAACCACCTGGACCTGCGGGCCACCGAGTGGCTGGAGGAGTACCTGGACAAGTTCAAGGGCACGGTGCTGGCCGTGTCCCACGACCGCTGGTTTCTGGACAAGGTGGTCCGGCGGGTCATCGAGATCCAGGGCGGCCGGGCGGAGTTCTACTCCGGCAACTACTCCTTCTTTGTGGAGGAGCGGGAGCGCCGCTACGAGGAGAAGCTGCGCCAGTATGAGAAGGAGCAGGCCAAGATCGAGCAGCTGGAGAAGGCCGCCGAGCAGCTGCGCACCTGGGCCTACTCCGGCATGGACAAGACCTTCAAGCGGGCCAAATCCATGGAGCGGCGCATCGAGCGGATGCGCACCGTGGACAAGCCCCAGCGGGAGCGGGTCATGCAGGCCCGGTTCGGCGAGCGGGAGTTCCGGGGGGACGAGGTGCTCACCGTCAAGGGCCTGGCCAAGTCCTACGGGGACCGGAAGCTGTTCGACGGCGTCGATCTGGAGGTCATCGGCGGGGAGCGCATCGCCCTCATCGGGGACAACGGCACCGGCAAGTCCACCCTGGTGAAGATACTCCTGGGGGAGGAGACCGCGGACGCCGGAAAACTGCGCATGGGGCCCACGGTAAAGATCGGCTACCTGCCGCAGCAGTTCCAGTTCTCCCACCCGGAGCGCAGCGTGCTGGACACTATGCTCTACGAGCTGGACTGCTCCGCCCAGACCGCCCGCAACCGGCTGGGGGCCTTCAAATTCCGGGGGGAGGACGTGTTCAAGCCCGTCAGCGCCCTGTCCGGCGGGGAGCAGTCCCGGCTGCGGCTGTGTATGCTCATGGATGAGAAGATCAACCTGCTAATCCTGGACGAGCCCACCAACCACCTGGACATCCAGAGCCGGGAGTGGATCGAGGAGGCGGTGGAGGAGTACGAGGGAAACCTGCTCTTCGTCTCCCACGACCGCTACTTCATCGACCGCTTCGCCAGCCGCATCTGGCTGCTGGAGGACGGGCACATCGTGGACTTCCGGGGCACCTACCAGCAGTTCCAGGCGGCCAGGGAGCGGCAGAAGCTGGCCCAGGCCGCGCCAGCGGTCAAAGAGGAGCCGAAAAAGGAGAAGCCGCGGCGTCCCGGCGGCACAAAGGAGCTGGAGAAGCAGGTCAACGCCGCCGAGCGGGCGGTGGCCAAGGCGGAGGAGCGGATGTACGACCTGGGCCTGGAGATCGAGCAGGCCGCGTCCGACTACCTCAAGCTCCAGGAGCTCTACGAGCAGCGGGAGGCCCTGGAGGAGGAGATCCTGAAACTCTACGGGACCTGGGAGGCTCTGTCCGCCCAGCTGGAGGAGGCCGGGGGATGAGAAAGAGACAGCGACAGCCGGTGCGGCGGAAGATCGAGGTCAGCCGCTACAAGGGCAGGCGGGGCGGCATCAGGCGCGTCCTGCTCTCCCTGGCCGCGGCGGGGTGCCTGTGCTTCGCCCTGCTCTTCGCCGCCGTCATGTTAGGCGCCCACGACCAGGTGGAGGGCGATCCCCAGACCATGGTAGTGCTGGGCTGCCAGGTGAAGCCCTGGGGGCCGTCCATTCTGCTCCAGGACCGGCTGGACGAGGCCCTGGCATACTGGCAGGAACACCCGGACGTGACCGTGGTGGTCTCCGGCGGCCAGGGGCCGGACGAGCCCTTCACTGAGGCCCAGGCCATGGCCGGCTATCTGCTGAGCCAGGGAGTGCCGGAGGAACAGCTCCTGCTGGAGGAGGAGTCCCACAACACCATCCAGAACCTGCGCAACGCAAAGCAGCTGCTGGAGGAGAAGGGGCATACTATGGAGGATGGGGTGGTGATCGTCTCCAACGGGTTCCACCTGACCCGCGCCAGGATGCTGGCCGGCCGGGTGGGGTATGAGAACGTGTCCACCCTGGCCGCTCCCTCCAGCCACTGGCCCTCCCGGCTGAAAATGTACATCCGGGAGCCGCTGGCGCTGGTGAAATCCTTTGTGCTGGACCGGTGAGGCAGGCCCCAATATAAGTTTACATAATACATGACCCGATTTTCCGCAGGAACGGAGGACCCAGATGCTGGACAAACTCACCGCCATCGAGGCGAAATACAGCCAGATCGAGGCCCGGCTGGCCGCACCGGAGACCTACGAGGACCCGGCCCAGGCGGCCCGGCTGAACAAGGAGCAGGCGGAGCTTCAGCCCCTGGTGGAGGCCTTCCGCGCCCTCCAGGCCGCCCGGGAGGCGGAGCGGCAGGCCAGGGAGCTGCTGTCCGACCCCGAGATGAAGGAGCTGGCCCAGGAGGAGCTGCGGCAGGCCCAGGACGACCAGGAGCGGCTGGAGCACGAGCTGAAGATCCTGCTCCTCCCCAAGGACCCCAACGACGGCAAAAATGTCATTATGGAGATCCGGGCCGGCGTGGGCGGGGAGGAGGCCGCCCTGTTCGCCCACTCCCTGTACCGGATGTACTCCATGTACGCCGAGGGCCGGGGCTGGCGAACCGAGGTGGACTCCGCAAACGAGACGGAGCTGGGCGGGATCAAAGAGATCTCCTTTACCATCGAGGGGGACGGCGCCTGGTCCCGGCTGAAATTTGAGAGCGGCGTCCACCGGGTGCAGCGGGTGCCGGAGACCGAGTCCAGCGGCCGGGTCCACACTTCCACCGCCACGGTGGCCGTCCTGCCCGAGATGGAGACGGCGGACGTGCGCCTGGACCCGGCGGACATCGAGATGCAGGTGTACCGCTCCTCCGGCGCGGGGGGCCAGCACGTGAACAAGACCTCCTCCGCCGTTCGGCTCATCCACAAGCCCACCGGCACAGTGGTGGAGTGCCAGCAGGAGCGCAGCCAGTTCCAGAACCGGGACAAGGCCATGCGCATCTTGGCCTCCCGGCTGTACGAGGCGGAGCAGGAGAAGATCGTGGGGGAGTACACTCAGAAGCGGCGCAGCCAGGTGGGCTCCGGGATGCGCAACGAGCGCATCCGCACCTACAACTTCCCCCAGGGCCGGGTCACCGACCACCGCATCGGACTGACGCTCTACAAGATCGACAGCGTGATGGACGGCGGCCTGGACGAGATCATCGACGCCCTGGCCGCCGCCGACCAGGCCGAGCGGCTGAAGGAGGAGCAGAGCGGATGAAACAGTATGTATGTGCGCGTCTGCGCGAAGGGCGTTGTCAACGCGAAATTTGAGGACCACCGGGACATCATTAAATTGACGAGTACGCGGCCCGGGGCTTTTCCTACGTCGGATACATCCCGGTGAAGCAATCCAATGGAGTTCTCTTGGAGATCGACCTTATCTTCGAAAAGGAGCAGGAGTGAAAATGGACCTTTTTATCCACTATTCCGCCCTCCCGGAGGGCAAGTCCCTCTCCGACGTGGTGGGGGAGCTGAATGAGGCGCTGGATGGCGCCGGGGCGGTGTGCGGCGGCGAGGCCGGGCGCATCGACCTGGACCTGGAGGACGAGAACGTCAACCCCAAGTTCGCCCAGATCGCGGTGAAGAGCTACCTCCAGCGGGCCGGGTTCTCCCGGGACACCCTGGTGGAGATCGGCGGCATGGAGATCGGACTGTACGAGTGAGGGCGGCGGCATGTATACCCATGTGATTTTTGACCTGGACGGCACGATCCTCAACACCCTGGAGGACCTGGCGGACGCCTGCAACTGGGTGTGTGCCCAGCACGGCTGGCCGGAACACCCGCTGGAGGCCTACAAATACTTCGTGGGCAATGGGCCGGTGAAGCTGCTGGAGCGGATCACCCCGGCGGACGTGGAGCAGACGAAGGAGCTGCGGGCCCAGACCATGGAGCAGTTCCTGGCTCGCTACGGCGCCCACCAGGGGGACAAAACCGCGCCCTATCCCGGCCTGCCCGAGCTGATGGTGCGGCTGAAGGCGGCGGGGGTCACCCTGGCGGTGCTGAGCAACAAGCCGGACTCCGCCGCCGGGACGGTGGTGGAGCGGTACTACCCCGGGCTGTTCTCCGCCGTGCAGGGCTCCCTGCCCGGTGCGCCCATCAAGCCCGACCCCACGCTGCTGCGGGGGCTGATGGGGCGCATCGGGGCGCGGCCGGAGACCACCCTGTTTGTGGGGGACAGCAACGTGGATGTGTTTACCGCGAAAAACGCCGGTCTCAAGTGCTGCGGCGTGCTGTGGGGGTTCCGCACCCGGGAGGAGCTGGCCCAGGCCGGGGCGGATCATTTCGCCCGGGACGCGGCGGAGCTGGAGCGCATCATTCTGGGATAAGAGGGAGCCGGGCATGAGAACGGAACACCTGACAGAAAAAGACATCCAGCGGGCCGCGGACCTGCTGCGCTCCGGCGGCCTGGTTGGCATCCCCACCGAGACGGTATACGGCCTGGGGGCCAACGGCCTGGACGCGGAGGCGGTGAGGCGCATCTTCCTGGCCAAGGGCCGGCCCCAGGACAACCCGCTGATCCTGCATATCCCCTCGGCGGACTGGCTGGAGCGGTACTGCCAGCACGTGCCTCCGGCCGCCTACGCCCTGGCGGAGCGGTTCTGGCCCGGGCCGCTGACCATGATCCTGCCCCGGAAACCCCTTGTCCCTGACGCGGTGACGGCCGGCCTGGACACGGTGGGGATGCGCTGCCCCGACCACCCGGTCACCCGGGCCATCATCCGGGCCGCCGGGGTGCCGGTGGCCGCCCCGTCCGGCAACTCCTCCGGCCGCCCAAGCCCCACCACGGCGGGGCACATGCTGGAGGACATGGAGGGGAAGATCGACGCCATCGTGGACGGCGGCCCCTGCGCGGTGGGGGTGGAGTCCACCATCATCGACCTGACCTGTATGCCCCCCCGGCTGCTGAGGCCCGGCGGGGTGACCCTGGAGCAGCTCCGGGCGGTGCTGGGAGAGGTGGCGGTGGACAGCGCCGTCACCCGGCTCATGGGGGCGGGGGAGAGGCCCCGGGCCCCCGGCATGAAGTACCGCCACTACGCCCCCAAGGCCCCGGTCACCGTGGTGACGGGGGAGCCGGAGCGGAGCGCTGCCTGCATCGCACGGAATCTGGAGGCGGGGGACGGGGTGATCTGCTTCGACGAGTTCGCGGAGCGCTTCGCCGGACATACCGTGGAAAAGCTGGGGCCCGCCTCCGACAAGGCGGAGCAGGCCCGGCGGGTGTTTGACGCCCTGCGGGCCTTTGACTCCACCGGGGTGAAGGCCATCTGGGCCCAGTGTCCCGACCCCTCCGGCCTGGGGCTGGCGGTGTCCAACCGGCTGAACAAGGCGGCGGGGTTCCACATCATCCAGGCCCCATAGCCTTATTGCACAGAAAAAGGGCAGAAGAATCGAATCAGCCAAGGGAGTGACCCTCTATGACCGTCATCGGCATCACCGGCCCCACCGGGGCGGGGAAGACCACCGCCCTGGACGTGCTCCGGGAGCTGGGGGGCGTCGTCCTGGACGCGGACGCCGTCTACCACGAGCTGCTGGAAAGCGACTCCGCATTACGCTCCGCCCTGGAGGAACGCTTCGGGCCGCTCACCGCCCCCGACGGGACCTTTGACCGGAAGAAGCTGGGTGCGGTGGTCTTTCGGGACCCGGCGGCCCTGGCCGACCTGAACGCCATCGCCCACAGGCGGGTGGTGGAGGAGATGGCGCGGCGCCTGCGCCGGGCGGAGGCGGCGGGGAGGACCCTTGCCGCCGTGGACGCCATCGCCCTGTTCGAGAGCGGGGCGGACAGGCTCTGCCAGGCCACGGTGGCCATCACCGCACCGCCGGAGATCCGGGTGCGGCGGATCATGGCCCGGGAGGGCATCCCTGAGGACTACGCCCGCGCCAGGGTGAACGCCCAGCACCCGGACGAGTTCTACACCAGCCGGTGCCAGTACCTGCTGGTCAACGACTGCCCCACCCGGGAGGCCTTCGCGGAGCGGGCCGGGGAGCTGTTCGCCAAGATCCTGGCCGGGGCGGAAAAATAATCTGAAATAACCCCTTGATACCCGGACTGTTTTGTAGCAAAATAGGGGTGCAAAAAATCCCTTGAAGGAGGATACGGATATGGACGACAAAAAGGCCCTGACCCGGGGCGAGCAGCTCCGCAAGGCGCTGCTGTATGAGAAGAAAAACGCGTATGAGCAGATGGATGCCCAGCAGCTGGAGGCCATGGAGGCCTACTGCACCGGGTATAAGCAGTTCCTGGACGCGGGCAAGACCGAGCGGGAGTGCGTGGAGCGCACGGTCGCCATGGCGGAGGCCGCCGGCTTCCGGGCCTTTGCCCGGGGCATGGAGGCGAAACCCGGCGACAAGTTCTACCGGGTCAACCGGGGCAAGTCGGTGGTGCTGGCGGTGGTCGGCAGAAAGGGGCTGGACCAGGGCGTGAACATCGGCGCGGCCCATATCGACTCCCCCCGCCTGGACCTGAAGCCCAATCCCCTGTTCGAGAGCGACGAGCTGGCCTTCCTCAAGACCCACTACTACGGCGGCATCCGCAAGTACCAGTGGGTGGCCATCCCCCTGGAGCTGCACGGCGTTATCGTCCTGAAGAGCGGCCAGGTGGTCCGCGTGTCCGTGGGCAACGGGGAGGGCGACCCCCTGTTCACCATCGACGACCTGCTGCCCCACCTGGGCCGGGAGCAGTCCAAAAAGCCCCTGAGCGAGGCCATCCCCGCCGAGACGCTGAACATCCTGGTGGGCAGCCGCCCCCTGCGGGACGACGAGGGCAGCGAGCGGGTGAAGCTGTCCGTGCTGGAGCTGCTCAACCGCAAATACGGCATCACCGAGGCCGACTTCATGTCCGCTGAGCTGTGCGCCGTGCCCGCCTTCCAGGCCAGCGACATCGGCTTTGACCGCTCCATGATCGGCGCCTATGGCCACGATGACCGGGTGTGCGGCTACGCCGCCCTGGCGGCCCTGCTGCAGCTGGACACCCCGGAGCGCACCGCTGTCTGTATGCTGGCCGACAAGGAGGAGATCGGCTCCGAGGGCGTCAGCGGCATGAAGTCCGCCGCCTTTGACACCTTCATGGACGACCTGTGCGCCGCCCAGGGGGTGGCCCTGCGGACCTGCTACGAGAAATCCTTCTGCCTGTCCGCCGATGTGACCGCGGCCTATGACCCCAATTTCGCCGAGGTGTATGAGAAGAACAACAGCTCCCTGGTCAACTACGGCATGGGCCTGTGCAAGTACACCGGCTCCGGCGGCAAGTCCGGGGCGTCCGACGCCTCCGCCGAGCTGGTGGCCCATGTGCGCCGGGTGTTGGACGAGGCCGGGGTGGTCTGGCAGACCTCCGAGCTGGGCAAGGTGGACGCTGGCGGCGGCGGCACCGTGGCCAAGTATATGGCCGAGCGCAACATCGACACCCTGGACGCCGGGGTGCCCGTGCTGTCCATGCACGCCCCCTACGAGACGGTGGGCAAGGTGGACTGCTACATGACCTTCCGGGGCATGGCGGCCATCTACGAGAGCTGAGAAGGAACCCAAAAAAGTGCGGGGACGCTCTTGCGTCCCCGCACTTTCTATCTGTGCCCCTTGAAAAGCGTTTCAGAATCAGGATTCGGCGGGCAGGGCGATGTAGACGATCAGCCGGTTTTCGCCCCAGGCCAGGCTCAGCCCAGCGTCTCCCTTCTGCCGCACCTCCCCGACGGAGATCTGGCCGCCGGGGGCCTCCTCCGCCTGGGAGACCGGGAGGAAACCGGCATCCTCCGCCGCCTGCCGGTAGGCGTCCAGCCCGTCCCGGTCCACATCCTCCAGCTGGACGGCGAAGAACTCATACCCGGCGGAGTTGCCCTGGGCGCAGGAGAGGGGGGTGCCCGTCTCGGGCGCGGGGACCTGCCGGGTGAAGCGGTTGTCGGGCCACTGCGCAAGGTCCGTCCACTGGGACAGGGAGACGTCCCCCGTCCCCGCCTCCGTTTTGGCGCAGGAGGGGAGAAGGAGGAGGGCCGCGATCAGGACAAGAGAAATATATTTTACCGATTGTTTCATTTCAATTTCCGCTCCAATCTGCCGACTTTGACGGCGAAAATGACGCACAGCACCAGCCCCAGGACGGGCAGTCCCACGGACAGCCACACGGGCGGGTCGAAAGTTCGAGTGATTGTGATAATGGCGGTAGGGCCGTCGGCGCCGCCGATGATGCCCAGGTCGTGGGATAGACTGAACCAGGTCATATAGAGCCAGTAGCTGGCCTGGGGCAGCAGGGCCAGGGCGCAGGCGGCGGCCAGGCCGGTCAGCAGCCACCGGAACAGCCGCAGATACCGCAGGGCAGTGACACGCTCCGACTGGCCCATGGCCCGGGACACCACGGCGTCGGCCTGTTCCGCCGTCAGGGTGGGTTCCTCCTGCCGCTGACACTGGAGCAGCTCCACCAGGGACACCCCCAGGGCCCTGGCCAGAGGCTCCATCAGCTTCAGGTCAGGGAACCCCTTGCCCGTCTCCCACTTGGACACCGCCTTGTCGGTGACGTGCAGGGCGTCGGCCAGCTCCCTCTGCGTCATGCCCCGCTCTTTGCGCAGCTGGGCGATGAACGCGCCGAGCTTTTCAGATTCCATGGGCGTCGCTCCTTTCTGCCGCAAGTATGGCACAGGGCTGGGAAAAAAGCAACCTACGAAAAGTAGAGCGGGTAAAACCCCCCTGTGCCGGGCACCCTAGACGGGAGAGAACAGGAGGGCGCTGCATGGAAGAGAAGCGGGAAGAGGCGCTGACGGAGCAGGCGATCCAGTCCATCACCCAGCTGGGCTCGTCCCAGATCCAGTCGGGAAAGGGGACCATCCACGTGCTCACCATCGTGGGGCAGATCGAGGGCCACCAGATGCTGCCGCCGGACAGCAAGAGCACCAAGTACGAGCACGTCATGCCCCTGCTGGCCATGGTGGAGGAGAGCGAGGAGATCGACGGGCTGCTGGTGCTGCTCAACACGGTGGGGGGCGACATCGAGGCGGGCCTGGGGATCGCCGAGCTCATCGCCAGCATGTCCAAGCCCACCGTATCCCTGGTGCTGGGGGGCGGGCACTCCATCGGCGTGCCCCTGGCCGTGTCCGCCAAGCGGTCCTTCATCGCCCCGTCGGCGGCCATGACCATCCACCCGGTGCGGCTCAACGGCCTGGTCATCGGGGTCCCCCAGACCTTCTACTACTTCGAGCGGGTCCAGGAGCGCATCCTGCAATTCATCACGGCCAACAGCGCCGTAAAGCGGGAGACCTTTACCAGGCTGATGCTGCGCACCGGGGAGCTGGCCTCCGACGTGGGCAGCGTGATCTACGGCGAGGAGGCGGTGGAGATCGGGCTCATCGACCAGATCGGCGGGCTGTCCGACGCGCTGGACTGTCTGCACAGCATGATCCGGGAGCGAAAAGGCGGGCATTAGCCCGCCTGAGACTGTCGGCAAAGGCCAAAGGCCTTTTCCGACAAAGGATTGCGGCCCGCTGCAGCGCACTCGTTGTCCGCCTTTGGTGGACAATTCGCACGTTTGCGAGCCGAGATGTATTTTTCCCGACGTACAGAAGGTGAATTGCCCCACAGGGGCAAGAGAGACCGCCCTGGGGCGCGCCGCCGGGAAAATAGATTACACTGTATTCGCGCCTGCGGGCGCGAACTCTGCGAGGCTTTTCGACAAGCTGAAGGCGGGCACTAGCCCGCCTTTTTTTCCTCTTTTCAGGGAGAAAAGGGCTGGTAATTTCCCGGAACTTGTGGTAATATAATAAGTAGCGTCTTTATGGACAACTGGAATCAGGGAGGTACATAAGCGTGAGCTATCTGATGTCGGCGATCCTGGGGTTCGTGCAGGGGGTGGCGGAGTTCCTGCCCATCTCCAGCTCGGGCCATCTGACTTTGCTGCAGTACTTCTTCGGGATGGAGCAGCCGGACCAGCTGTTCAACATCCTGCTCCACTTCGCCACGCTGCTGGCGGTGTGCCTGGTGTACCTCCAGGATATCGCGGAGATGGTGGTGGAGTTTTTCCGGTTCCTGGGGGACCTGATCCACCGCCGCAGCCAGTCCGGGCGGCCCCCCGAGGCCCGCAGGATGATCCTGCTGCTCATCGTGGGCACTCTGCCCCTGTTCCTGGTGGTCCTGCTCAAGGACCGGGTGGAGGCGCTGGGGAACTACCCGCCCTTCGTCAGCTGCGCTCTACTGGTTACGGGGGCCGTCCTCTTTTTCTCCGACCGGATGGACCGGGGACACAAGACCGCCCGCAGCGCCACTCTGCCCGACGTGCTGATGGTCGGCGTGGCCCAGGGCCTGGCCACCGTACCGGGGCTGTCCCGCTCCGGGTGCACCATCTCCGCCGGGATGGCCGCGGGCTTCGAGCGGAAATTCGCGGTGCGCTTCTCCTTCCTGCTGTCCCTGCCGGCGGTGCTGGGAGCCACCATCCTGGAGGTCAAGGACGTGCTGGAGGTGCCCGGCGGCATCCCCGAGGGGGTGCTGGGCAAGTACCTGTTGGGCATGGTCATCGCCGGCGTGGTGGGGTATTTCTCCATCCAGCTGGTGAACCTGCTGGCGTCGAAGGGGAAGTTCGGCGCGTTCGCGTACTACTGCTGGGCGGCGGGGGCGTTGTCCCTGGCGGCCTATTTCCTGAACTTCCGGCTGGTGCCGGCGGTTTGATTCCGCGCAGAAAGGAACTTTGATCTCATGGCAACGACACAAAAGAACGGCGGGCGGAGCGCCTCTGACCGCGGGAAGCGGACCGCGTCCTCGTCCCGCTCCGGCACATCCTCCCGCTCCAGGAGCTCCTCCCGCAGCGAGCAGAGCAGATCCGCGCCACAGGGCCGGCCCATGCGCCGGGAGATCGGGGCGGGGGTATGCCTGCTGCTGGCCCTGTTTGGTGTGCTGGGGTACTTCGGGGTGGAGGCCATCTTCATCGACTTCCTCTGCGGCCTTCTGAAGGGCCTGCTGGGCTACGGCTTCTGGCTGATGCCGCCGGCGCTGATTTTGGCGGCCTACATCCTGTTCTTCCACCGGGGCCGGCCGGTGCGCCTGCGGGTGACCCTGGCCCTGCTGCTGCCCCTGATGGCCTCCTGTGTGCTGCACGGGCTGCTCCACCGCTCCCTGCTCCCCTGGAACAAGGAGCTGATGGGGACCCTGTGGGCCGGGGGACAGGCCATGACCGGCGGCGGCGCCCTGGGCGGCCTGCTCTCCCAGGTCGGGGTGCAGGTGTTCAGCCGGATGGGCGCCACCATTGTCTTTACCATGGCCCTGCTGTTCATGGGCCTGGGGGCCTTCAACAAGACCATCATCGACGTGGCCGACTGGGTGTACAACCGCCCCCGCTACCAGTATGAGCCGGAGGAGGAGCCTGAGTACCAGCCCGAGCCGCCCCGCCGGGAGGGCCGCCGCGCGGCCCCCGCCCGGGAGAGCGCCCCGCCGCGCCGCCAGGAGTACCGCGGGAATATCGACATCCCGGTGGACGACGGCCCGCTGGTGGAGGAGCAGCCCGAACAGCCTCCCCAGGAGCGCAAGCGGGGCTTCTTCAACCGGAAAGCCTCTGTGCCCTCCCCGGACCAGCTGCTCAACAGCCAAAAAAAGGTCCAGCCCCCGGCGGAGCCCAGGCCGGAGCAGGCGGCACAGCCCGAGGGAGAGGTGTCCCGCCACGTGCCCGTCTACACCACGGTGCCCGCCCCCGCGCCCCGGGACCCCAGGACCGCCCGAGCGGAGGCGGCGGAGACCGCCGCGCCCGTGCGGGAGACCCCGTCTGCGGAAGCGAAGATTGTCCCGGAGCCCGCGCCCCAGCCCGAACCGGAGCCGGAGAAAATCCCGGAGCCCGTCAAGGCCCCGGAGCCGGTGAAGGAGCCGGTCCACCTGTTCGGTCAGGACCCCATCCCGCCCCTGGAATCCGAGCATATTGCCGCGCCCGCCCCGGTCCCCACGCCCGAGATCGTGCGGGAGCCGGCGGTGCCGAAGTCTGACAAGCAGGCGGAAAAAATGGAGGCCCAGCGGGCCGCCGAGGAGATCGCCCAGGACCTGCAGGCCGGGCTGGCCTCCCAGGAGGAGCGGCCCTATCAGTATCCGCCCCTGTCCCTGCTCAACGAGAGCGGGGGAGACTTCGGCGGCGAGGCCCTGGGGGAGCTCAACGCCAACCGTCAGCGGCTGAGCGACACCATCCGCTCCTTCGGCATCGACGCCAACATCATCAATGTGGTCCGCGGTCCGTCGGTCACCCGGTACGAGCTGGAGCTGGACCAGGGCGTGCGGCTGAACAAGCTGACCAACCTGGCCGATGACATCGCCCTGGCCCTGGGGGCCAGCGGCGTGCGCATCGCCCCCATCCCGGACAAGATCTCTGTGGTAGGCATCGAGGTGCCCAATAAGGTGGTCTCTCCGGTGAGCATCCACTCGGTGATCTCCTCCGAGAATTTCATCAGGAGCAAATCCAAGACCTCCTTCGCCGTGGGCAAGGACATCAGCGGCGAGTGCATCGTGGGGGACATCAACAAGCTGCCCCACCTGCTGATCGCCGGCACCACCGGCTCCGGCAAGTCCGTATGTACCAACACCATCATCACCTCTCTGCTCTACAAGTCCACCCCGGAGGAGGTCCGCCTGATCATGGTGGACCCCAAGATGGTGGAGCTGGGCATCTACAACGGCATCCCACACCTGCTCATCCCTGTGGTCACCGACCCCAAGAAGGCCGCCGGGGCTCTCCAATGGGCGGTGACAGAGATGATGAAGCGCTACCGCACCTTCTCTGAGGTGGGGGTGCGCAAGCTGGAGGAGTACAACGCTCTGGCGGAAAAGACCGAGGGCATGGAGAAGATGCCTTTCATCGTGGTCCTCATCGACGAGCTGGCCGACCTGATGCTGGTGGCCGCCAAAGAGGTGGAGGAATCCATATGCCGGGTGGCCCAGATGGGCCGCGCCGCCGGGATGCACTTGGTCATCGCCACTCAGCGGCCCTCCGCCGACGTGATCACCGGCCTGATGAAGGCCAACATCCCCAGCCGCATCGCTTTCGCGGTGGCCTCCGCCATGGAGTCCCGGATCATCCTGGACACCCAGGGCGCGGAGAAGCTGGTGGGCCGGGGCGACATGCTCTTCGCCCCCCTGGGCAGCGGCAAGCCTACCCGGGTGCAGGGCTGCTTCATCTCCGACGCCGAGGTGGCGGCGGTGGTGGACTTCGTCAAGCGCAACAGCGGCGACGCCCAGTACTCCGACGAGGTCATGCACCAGATCGAGCAGAACGCCGCCGAGAAAGACAAGGGCGCCAAGGGCGCCGGCGCCGCTGGCGCTCCGGCGGATGAGGGCGGCGGCGAGTACGACGAGATGATCGACGCCGCCACCGAGGTCATCCTGGAGACGGGACAGGCCTCCGTGTCCATGCTCCAGCGCCGGTTGAAGCTGGGTTACGCCCGGGCCGCCCGGCTGGTGGACCAGCTGGAGGAGAAGGGCATCGTGGGCCCCTTTGAGGGCAGCAAGCCCCGCCAGCTGCTCATCACCAAGGAGCAGTGGCAGGAGATGAAGTTCCGCCGGGGGATGGACGTCCCCGGCGGGTACGACGCCCCCTCTACGCCGGAGGATGTGCCGGCCTACGAGCCCGGCGGGGAGGACGACGCCCCGCCCTTCGCCCTGGACGAGGGCGATCTGGACCGGGAAGAGGAGGATACTCTGTAAAAAAGGACCGCCTGCCAAGCAGGCGGTCCGAGACTGTCAAAAAAGGCCAAAGGCCTTTTTTGACAAAGGGCTGCGGCCCGCTGCAGCGCACTCGCTGTCCGCTTTCAGCGGACAACTCGCACGTTTGCGGACCGAGATGTATTTTTCCCGACGTACACGCCGCCGGGAAAAATAGATTGCATGTGATTCGCGCCTCCGGGCGCGAACTCTGCGAGGCTTTTCGACAAACTGAGACCGCCTGCATGGCAGGCGGTCCTTTTTTAATTTGATTTTATTGGGAATGATGCCCTTACGCCGTTTTCTCCATCCGGTCGCAGTAGTAGTTCAGCAGCAGCATCTCGTCCTCCCGCATCCTGGCGTACAGGCCGAACTCCTCCGCCGCGTCGCCGGCCAGCATGAGCAGCCCCTTCATCCGCGCGGCCCTGTCGGTCAGGTCATACCTTCTCCCGTCCGGGGCCTCGATCCAGACCTGACCTCTGCACTGGTCCAGCAGCGCCTGAAAGGTGAGCAGCTCCTCCACCGTATCAAATTTCATTTTGATTCCTCCCATATCGTAGATTTTTCTCCTGAACTGTGCTATCATAATAGCGCAGGAAACGTCCTTTTGAAATACAAATATAGCCGTATTTTATTATTATATAGCCACAGATAGGAGGAGATGGCGATATGATCATAAAACAGCTGTCGGTCAGTGACAACTTGCAGGAGCTTCCCCCCAACGCCGGGAAAGCGTTCCCCCTCACCGCTTACTACAGCGACCTGAGCAGCTGGAACTCCCGCGCCGTGCCCTGGCACTGGCACAGAGAGCTGGAGTTCCTGCTGGTGCTCCAGGGGAGGATAGAGGTGTTCACCGGCCACCGCAGATACGCCCTGTCCGAGGGCGAGGGCTGTTTCATCAACCGCAACGTCCTGCACCGCATGGAGAAGCCGCCTTCCCACGACTCCATCTACATCGACCTGCTCCTGGACGCGGAGCTCCTGGGCGGGGCGCACAACAGCGTCTTTGAGAAGAAGTACCTGAACCCGATCCTGGAGTCCCGGGAGGTGGAGCTCGTCCCTTTCCTGCTGCAAAACACGGTCCACCGCCAGATTTTGTCCCATATACGCACCGCCTACGAGGCGGTGGACACGGAGACGGAGGGGTTCGAGATCATCGCCCGGAATGAGCTGTCCTCGGCGTGGCTGCTGATGCGGAAGGACATCACAGGGGCGCTCCAGAGCCCGCAGGCCGGCGACGAGCCCGCGGAGCTGCGGGTCAAAAAGATGATGCTGTACATCCAGGAGCGCTTTTCAGAAAAGCTCTCACTGGGAGAGATCGCGTCCGCCGCCAATATCAGCACCCGGGAGTGTCTGCGGGACTTCCAGCGCTGTCTGGGCACCACGCCCTTCCACTACCTGATGGACTGCCGGCTGGACGCCGCCGCCGACCTGCTCCTGTCCACCAAGCGGCCGGTCACCGAGATATCGGGGGACTGCGGCTTTTCCTCCGGCAGCTATTTTACCAAGCAGTTCCACGGCAAGTTCCAGCTGACGCCCACGGAATACCGAAAGCGGGGCGCCCGCTAGATACTTGGCAGCACACCAGGGCGGCCTCCCGATTTGGGGGGCCGCCCTTTTTTGGCGCACAGGTCCGCCCCTGCGAAAAATCCATCGAACGGGAGGGAACGTTAAAAAATTTCCCCCGGCCCCCGGACGTATGTCCGCCCCCGGCCCCGGAGATACTGGAAACAGTATCACAAGGGAGGCCGGGACCATGCAGAACAAAGTGGAGATTTGCGGGGTGAACACCTCCAAGCTGAAGGTGCTGAAAAACGAGGAGACCCAGGCGCTGCTGCGCCGGGCCAAGCAGGGGGACCAGCAGGCCAGGGAGGAGCTGATCTCCGGCAACCTGCGGCTGGTGCTGTCCGTCATCCAGCGGTTCTCCAACCGGGGGGAGAACGCCGACGACCTGTTCCAGGTGGGGTGCATCGGTCTGATCAAGGCCATCGACAACTTCAACACCGACCTGGACGTAAAATTCTCCACCTACGGCGTGCCCATGATCGTGGGGGAGGTCCGCCGCTACCTGCGGGACAACAGCGCTATGCGGGTCTCCCGGGCCATGCGCGACACAGCCTACCGGGTGCTCCAGGCCAAGGAGGCCTACCTGGCCGAACACCAGAAGGAGCCCACCGTGGACGAGATCGCCAGGCTTCTGGAGCTGAAGCGGGAGGACGTGGTATTCGCCATGGAGGCCATCGTGGACCCGGTATCCCTGTACGAGCCGGTGTACTCCGACAGCGGCGACGCGCTGACGGTGATGGACCAGGTGCGGGACAGCAAAAACACCGACGAGAGCTGGCTGGAGCATATCGCTCTCAAGGAGGCCATCGCCCAGCTCAACCAGCGGGAGCGGGACATCCTGTCCATGCGGTTCTTCCAGGGGAAGACCCAGATGGAGGTGTCGGCGGAGATCGGCATCTCCCAGGCCCAGGTGTCGCGCCTGGAGAAAAACGCCCTCAAGCAGATCAGAAGGGAACTGTGAACACGGCAGAGGCAGACCGCCTGCGCGGTCTGCCTTTTCTTACCCCAGGGCCACGTCCAGAATCATCATGATGAGGAACCCCGCCATCACCCCCAGAGTGCCGCTGTGGGTCTCGTGGTCGTGGCGCAGGTTGGCCTCCGGGATGAGCTCCTCCACCACTACATACAGCATAGCCCCGGCGGCGAAGGACAAAAGCCACGGCATCAGCGGCTCCACCGCTCCGGCGGCCAGGACGGTGAGCAGGCCGAACACCGGCTCCACGATCCCGGACAGGGCGCCGATCAGAAAGGCCTTTCCCTTGCCCATGCCGTCCTGGCGCAGGGGGAGGGAGATGGCCGCCCCCTCGGGGAAGTTCTGCACCCCGATGCCGAAGGCCAGGGCCATGGCCGCCGGGAGGGCGCCGGCGTCGCTGCGGGCGGCCAGGGAGAAGGAGATCCCTACGGCCATGCCCTCCGGGATGTTGTGCAGCGTCACCGCCAGGGCCAGCAGGGCCGTGCGGCGGTGGGAGCCGCCGTCCCGGCGCAGCAGCTCCGGGGTGAGGTGGGGCAGCAGGGCGTCCATGGCGATGAGGAAAGCGATGCCCAGCGCAGAGCCCCCCGCCGCGGGCAGCCAGGCGGGCAGGGCAGAGCCCCGGGCCTGCTCGATCGCCGGGATGAGCAGCGACCACATGCTGGCCGCGATCATCACCCCGGCGGCAAAGCCCAGCATCAGCCGGTGGAAGCCCTCGCCCAGCCTTCCGCCCATACAAAAGACCGCCGCCGCGCCCAGCGCGGTCATGAAAAATGTAAAGCCAGTCCCGCCGGCGGCCCATAACAGTGCCTGTGTCAAGTGAGATTCCTTTCCCGGCGCGCGGCTGCGCGCCGCTGTGATGGGAGGCCCGCCCGGACGCGGGAGGCCTCCGATACACGCTATGCGCGGGGCCCCGGAGGGGTGCCGCGCCCCGCCCCGGGGGAAGAGAAATTTCGCCCCGCGGAAAAAAACTTTCCGTCCCCCCTATGCAAAAGGAAAGAATTATATTAAAATACACTTAGGCTTTTGCGCATTTGAAACAAGGAGTGGTTCCAATGGAGAAACCGAAGTACAAGCGTGTCCTGCTGAAGATCAGCGGTGAGGCCCTGGCGGGGGACGCCTCCCGCGGCCTGGATTTTGACGTGATCGGCCAGGTGTGCGATGTGATCAGGCAGTGTGTGGAGCTGGGTGTCCAGGTGGGCGTCGTGGTGGGCGGCGGCAACTTCTGGCGCGGCCTGAAGGACGGCGGGGACAAGATGGTCCGCGTCCGGGCGGACCACATGGGGATGCTGGCCACCGCCATCAACTGCCTGGCCGTGGCCGACGTGCTGGAGCAGAAGGGCGTGGAGGTCCGGGTGCAGACCGCCATCGAGATGCGCTCTGTGGCCGAGCCCTACATCCGCTCCAAAGCCATCCGCCACCTGGAGAAGGGGAGAGTGGTGGTCTTTGGCTGCGGCACCGGCAACCCCTTCTTCTCCACCGACACCGCCGCCGTGCTCCGGGCCGCCGAGATCGACGCCGACGTCATCCTGCTGGCGAAGAACATCGACGGGGTGTACTCCGCCGACCCCAAGATCGACCCCGAAGCGGTCAAGTACGACTCGATCACCTACGACGACGTGCTGGCCCAGCACCTGAAGGTGATGGACTCCACCGCCACCTCCCTGTCCATGGACAACAAGATCCCGGTGCTGCTGTTCGCCCTGAAGGACCCACAGAACATCCTGCGGGCCGTGATGGGGGAGAAGATCGGCACTGTGGTGGAAAACTGAAACTCTACATCGGAAAGGAAGTACAGACATGAGCCCTGAACTGAAAATGTACGATGAGAAAATGCAAAAGACCATCGAGTCGGTGAAGGCCGACTTCGCTACCGTCCGGGCCGGCCGGGCCAACGCCGGCGTGCTGGACCGGATCACTGTGGAGTACTACGGCACCCCCACCCCCCTTAACCAGGTGGCCGCCATCGCCACCCCCGACCCCCGCACCCTGACCATCCAGCCCTGGGACGCCAGTTTGGTGAAGGCCATCTCCAAGGCCATCCAGACCTCCGACCTGGGCATCAACCCCCAGAACGACGGGCGCATCATCCGTCTGGCCTTCCCCCAGCTCACGGAGGAGCGCCGCAAGGAGCTGACCAAGCTGGTGCGCAAGTACGGCGAGGGCGGCAAGGTGGCCCTGCGCAACATCCGCCGGGACGCCATGGACGACATCAAGAAAAAAACCAAGAAGTCCGAGCTCACCGAGGACGACCAGAAGATCCTGGAGAAGGAGCTTCAGGAGCTCACCGACAAGCGCAGCAAGGAGATCGACGAGCTCACCGCCAAGAAGGAGCAGGAGCTGATGGCGGTGTGACCCCGCGCCTATAAAACGACCGAAGGAGAGCCTCTATGGCCCTGTTACAAAAAAAGCCGGAACAGCCCCAGGTGGACTTTTCCCGCCTGCCCCGGCACATCGCCATCATTATGGATGGCAACGGCCGCTGGGCCAGGCAGCGGGGCCTGCCCCGCACCGCCGGCCACGCTGCGGGGGCGGAGACCTTCCGCACCATCGCCACCTACTGCAAGGACATCGGCCTGGAGTACCTGACGGTGTACGCCTTCTCCACCGAGAACTGGAAGCGCCCGGCGGAGGAGGTATCCGCCATCATGGGCCTGCTGAAAAAGTACCTGCTGGAGGCCATTGACCGCATGGAGCGGGACCGGGTAAAAATGGCCTTCTTCGGGGACCTGTCCCCGCTGGCCCCGGAGCTGCGGGCCCTGTGCCAGCGGACGGCGGAGATCTCCCGGCACTACGACGGCTGCCAGGTGAACATCTGCCTGAACTACGGGGGCCGGGACGAGATCGTCCGGGCCGCCAGGGCCTTCGCCCTGGACTGCATGGAGGGCAGGGCAGACCCCAATCACTTGACCCAGGAGCAGTTCGGCGGCTATCTCTACTCCGCCGGAGTGCCCGACCCGGACCTGGTCATCCGCCCCAGCGGGGAGCTGCGGCTGTCCAACTTCCTGCCCTGGCAGTCCGCCTACGCGGAGTTCTACTTCACCGACGTGCTCTGGCCCGACTTCACCAAGGGCGAGCTGCTGCGGGCCATCGCGGCCTACCAGGGCCGCTCCCGCCGGTTTGGAGGTGTGTGAGATAAAGACCCGTATCCTTGTGGCGGCGGTGTGCGCCCCCGCGTTCTTCGTGGTCCTCTTTTTCCTGCCCCCCATCGGGACGGCGGTGATGTTCTCGCTCATCTCCGCCCTGGCCTCCTTTGAGCTGCTGCGGGCCACCAAGGTGGCCCACCACAACGGCATGTACGCCTACACCGCCCTGGCGGCCCTGGGCATCCCCCTGGGCTCCTACCTGGGCTGGGGGGAGTGGGCCCTGACGGCGGCGGGTCTGCTGCTCATGTGCTGTCTGTTCGCCTCCGCCATCCGCCGCTACGACAGCAACGACCCCATCCCCCTGGAGCACCTGATGGTGTGTATGTTCGGCGGGGCCACCATCCCCGCCTGCCTGTCTGCGCTGATCTACCTGCGCAGCCAGCCCCAGGGCCGGTATCTGGTGCTGCTGCCCGTGATCTGCGCCTTCCTGACCGACGCGGGGGCCTACTTCGCCGGGGTTTTCCTGGGAAAACACCGGGGAATCACCCGGGTCAGCCCCAACAAATCCCTGGAGGGGTACATCGGCGGCATCCTTTCCGGCGCCATTTTTCTGCTGCTTTACGGCGTGATCCTCCACCGGTTCGCCGCCATCGAGCCCAACTACGCCGCCCTGGCGGTGTACGGCCTGGTGGGCAGCGCGGTGACGGAGCTGGGGGACCTGTCCTTCTCCCTTATCAAGCGCCAGTACGGCGTAAAGGACTACGGCACCCTCCTGCCCGGTCACGGCGGGATGCTGGACCGGTTCGACTCCATGATCTTCGCCGCCCCGGCGGTGTGGCTGATGGTGGAGCTGTGGCCGGCGTTCTGAGGACATATCTACATCCTGGTTTCGAGGCGTTCTAATGCAGAGATCGATTTCAATTTTAGGCTCCACAGGCTCTATTGGGCGGCAATCATTGGAAGTGATTGCCGCCTGCGGTATGCGTGCGGCCGCTTTGACGGCCAACCGGGACGTGGGGCGCCTGGAGGAGCAGGCCCGCCGGTTTCGGCCGGAGCTGGCAGTGATGATGGACGAACAGGCCGCCGCCGACCTGCGCCTGCGCCTGGCGGACACCCCCGTCCGGGTGGCGTCCGGGATGGACGGCCTGCTGGAGGCCGCGTCCCTGCCCGCCGCGGACACGGTGATCACCGCCGTGGTAGGGATGGTGGGCCTGCGGCCCACCCTGGCCGCCATCGAGGCGAAAAAGCGGGTGGCCCTGGCCAACAAGGAGACCCTGGTGTGCGGCGGCGAGCTGGTGATGGCCGCCGCCCGGCGCTGCGGGGCCCAGATCGTCCCGGTGGACTCGGAGCACTCCGCCCTGTTCCAGAGCTTGCAGGGCTGCCGGGACAGGGGAGAGGTGAAGCGCCTGATCCTCACCGCCTCCGGCGGACCCTTCTTCGGCTGGACACGGGACCGGCTGGAGGCCGTCACCCCCGCCCAGGCCCTCCGGCACCCCAACTGGTCCATGGGGGCGAAGGTGACCATCGACTCGGCCACCATGATGAACAAGGGCCTGGAGTTCATCGAGGCCATGCACCTGTACCAGATGCCGCCGGAGAAAATTTCCATCGTGGTCCACCGGGAGAGTATCATCCACTCCCTGGTGGAATACTGTGATAACGCGGTCATCGCCCAGCTGGGGGCGGCGGACATGCGCATCCCCATCCAGTACGCCCTGACCTGGCCGGACCGCGTCCCCGGGCCGGCCAGAGAGCTGGACCTGCTGTCCTGCGGCGCGCTGACCTTCGCCCCGCCGGACCCGGACAGCTTCCCCTGTCTGGCCCTGGCCCTAGATGCCGCCCGCACCGGCGGCACCGCCGGAGCGGTGCTCAACGGCGCCAACGAGGCGGCGGTGGGGCTGTTCCTGGAGGGGAAGATCGGCTTCCTGGACATCCCCCGCCGGGTGGAGCGGGCCATGGAGCAGGTCCCGGCCGTCCAGTCGCCCACCCTGGAGGACGTGCTGGAGGCCGACCAGGCGGCGCGCAGGGCCGCCATGTAAATTCACGTACATCAAACTGACCCGGAGGCTGCTATGCTCTACGTCATCGTCGCCATCATCATGTTCGGGCTGCTCATCGCCGTCCACGAGTTCGGCCACTTCGCCACCGCCAAGCTGTTCGGGGTGCGGGTGAACGAGTTCGCCATCGGCATGGGGCCAGCTGTTGTGCAGAGGCAGCGGGGGGAGACCCTCTACAGCCTGCGCGCCCTGCCTATCGGCGGGTACTGCGCCATGGAGGGGGAGGACGAGGACTCCGACGACCCCCGCGCCTTCGGCAACGCCGCGGCCTGGAAGCAGGCCATCGTGCTGGTGGCCGGGGCGGCCATGAACTTTCTTGTGGGGTTCCTGCTGATCCTGGCCATCTACTCCCAGAGCACCGGGTTCTATCAGCCCACCATCGCCGGCTTTACCGAGGGGCTGGGGGCGGAGGACTGCGGTCTGGAGCAGGGCGACATCGTGCTGGCGGTCAACGGCCAGCGGGTGTACTACTACAGCAACCTGTCCCTGCTCCTCTCCCGGGCCGGGGACACCATTGACTGGGTGGTGGACCGGGGCGGGGAGCGGGTCCGCGTCCCCAGCACCTATCTGCCCCTCCAGGCGGTCACCGGCGAGGACGGCCAGGTCCAGTACCTGCGGGGCCTGAAGATCGGCCGGCTGGAGAACCCGGCCACCGTCTGGAACATCCTGCGGTTCAGCTGGTACACCGCCCTGGACTTCGTGCGCATGGTGTGGATGAGTCTGGGCGACCTGGTGACCGGCGCGGCGGGCCTGCGGGACCTGTCCGGGCCGGTGGGCATCGTGAGCATGATCTCCGAGGTGGGCAGCAACCCGGAGTACTCCCCGACCCTGATGGACGCGGTCTTCAACGTGACCTACTTCGCCGCCCTCATCGCGGTGAACCTGGCGGTGATGAACCTGCTGCCCATCCCCGCGCTGGACGGGGGGCGGGTGTTCTTCCTGCTGCTCAACGGCGTGCTCCACCTCCTGTTCCGCAAAAAGATCCCCGCCCAGTACGAGGGGTATGTCCATCTGGCCGGAATGGCCCTGCTGCTGGGGCTGTCCCTGGTGGTGATGTTCAGCGACGTATCAAAGCTTTTGAGGTAACGACATGACAAAACAGATCCTGGTGGGCGGCGTCCCCATCGGCGGGGGAGTGCCTGTCACCATTCAATCCATGACCAACACCCGCACCGACGACGTACCGGCCACTCTGGCCCAGATCCGCTCGCTGGCGGCGGCGGGGTGCGATATCGTGCGCTGCGCCGTGCCGGATATGGCGGCGGCGAGGGCCATCGGGAAGATCAAGGAGGACAGCCCCCTGCCCGTGGTGGTGGATATCCACTTCGACTACAGGCTGGCCCTGGAGTGCGTGGCCGCCGGCGCGGACAAGGTGCGCATCAACCCTGGCAACATCGGCGGGGAGGACCGGGTGAAGGCGGTGGCCGCGGCGTGCAGGGCACACCATATCCCCATCCGCATCGGGGTCAACGGCGGCTCCCTGGAAAAGCCGCTGCTGGCGAAATACGGCGGGGTGTGCCCCGAGGCCATGGTGGAGTCCGCCTTCGGCCACATCCGCCTGCTCAACAAGTTCGACTTTGACGATATCTGTATCTCGCTCAAGTCCTCCAGCGTACCTATGACCATGAGAGCCTATCAGATCATGGCGCAAGAAAGTGATTATCCTTTACATCTCGGCGTCACCGAGGCGGGCACGGTCCGCATGGGGACGCTGAAATCCGCCGTGGGGATCGGCGGCCTGCTGGCCCTGGGGATCGGCGACACCATGCGGGTGTCCCTGTCCGCCGACCCGGTGGAGGAGGTCTACGCCGCCCGGGACATCCTGAAGGCCGCCGGTGTGCGGCGAGACGGCCCGGAGCTGGTGTCCTGTCCCACCTGCGGCCGGACAAAAATCGACCTGATCGCCCTGGCCAACCAGGTGGAGGCCCGGCTGAAAGCGGTGGACAAGCCCATCACCGTGGCGGTCATGGGCTGCGTGGTCAATGGCCCCGGCGAGGCATCCCACGCCGACTGCGGCATCGCCGGCGGAGACGGGGAGGGCCTGCTGTTCAAAAAAGGGGAGATCATTAAAAAGGTCCCCCAGGAGCGGCTGGTGGACGAGCTGTTCGCGCTGATTGACACTCTTTAGGGAGGAAAATCATGCTTGCGTACGAATACCAATGGGACAGCGAGGCGACGCGCCCCGAGGAACTGCGGGAGACCACCCTTACCTGTACCCGGAGGGAGCTGGACCAATTGATCGCTATGCTGACCGCCTTCCGGGACGGGGCCCGGGAGGGGGACCACCAGCACTTCCAGGACTGGAGCGGCGGCTGGGACAAGGGCCAGTCGGATGTTATCCTGGTCCTGAGCGAGAAACAGCAGACAAAGAGGAGTCAAGGGTAGATGTCGAAAAAAATTCCCTTTTTAGAGATGTTCGCCGCCCTGCGCCGCTGGACCGAGTTGGCCCAGGCGGCGGAGGGCTGGCTGATTGTGTCCGCTGCCATCGACAAGGCCAGCCGCAGCGCCAAGATCGCGGTGGAGGGCGCGGCGGGGGCCGGGGCGGGCCTCATCCAGCAGGTGGAGGAGACTGTGGCCTGGGCCTATGGGCTGACCTCTGTAAAGCTAGAACCCTTGCAGGCCGAGCCGCCCCAGGCATCTCCGGCCGGTGAGGCCACCCAACCCCACGGGCCGGAGCAGCCTGTCCCCGAAACCGCCGGGGAGCCCGAGCCGGAGCAGGCCATCCCAGAGCAGAAGGCCGCGGAGGACCCCTTCGCCCGCACCCAGGCGCTGCGGGAGGCGGCCATGAAACACATCCACCGCGCCGCCGCTCCGAAAAAGAATGACAAAAAGGACCCGGGCAAGGCCATCTTTGGCCACCCCATCAAGAAGAACCCCACCCCCATCGGGGAGCTGGAGCTGGACATGGGCTCGGTGGTCATCGAGGGCGACGTGTTCGCCATCGACAACCGGGAGCTGAAAAAACGGGGCGCCTGGGTGGTTGCCTTCGACATCACCGACTACACCGGCTCCATCCGGGTGAGCAAATTCTTCGCCGGGGACGAGGGCAAGCCCCTGGTGGACGGCATCAAAAAGGGGATGCACCTGAAGATCCAGGGCCGGCTGAACATGGACCGGTTCTACGGGGATATGGTGCTGGAGCCGGCCTCCGTTGTGGCCGCCGTGAAGCCCATGAAGATGGACGACGCCCCGGAGAAGCGGGTGGAGTTGCATCTGCACACCAATATGTCCACGATGGACGCGCTCACCGCCGTGGGGCCCAAGCTGGGGCCGGACAAGAATGTGGTCAAGCGGGCGGAGGCCTGGGGACACCGGGCCATCGCCATCACCGACCACGGGGTGGCTCAGTCCTTCCCCGACGCCTGGCACTCCGCCAAAAACATCAAGATTTTATACGGTGTGGAGGCGTACTACATCAACGATGTGGACGACCGGGTGGTGGTCCACGGCCAGACCGGCGCCGCCTTCTCCGACGAGATCGTGTGCTTCGACATCGAGACCACCGGCCTGGATAAGCGGCGGGAGGTCATCATCGAGATCGGCGCGGTGGTGCTGAAAAACGGGGAAATCGGCGAGCGATTCAACACCTTTGTGGACCCGGAGCGGCCCCTGAGCACGGACATCATCCGCCTGACCGGCATCACCGACGATATGCTCACAGGCGCCCCCTCCCAGGAGGAGGCCCTGCGCGCCTTCCTGGCCTTCGCGGGGGACCGGCCCCTGGCCGCCCACAACGCCGAGTTCGATATGGGCTTTATCGCCGACGGCTGCCGGAAGTACGGCATCCCGTTCCCCAACGCCTCGGTGGACAGCCTGATCCTGGCGCAGAACCTGCTGCCCGAGCTGGGCAAGTACAAGCTGGACACAGTGGCGGAGTACCTGGAGCTGCCCGCTTTCAACCACCACCGGGCCAGCGACGACGCGGCCACCGTGGCCTACATGCTGCCCCACTTCTTCCGGATGCTGGAGGAGAGAGGTTTACATAACTTATCTGAAATCAACCCCTACATGCCCCGGCTCCGGACCGGCGGGAAGGCCAAGCGCCAGCCCCGGCACCTGATCGTGCTGGCCCGGAACCAGCTGGGCCTGCGCAACCTGTACAAGCTCATCTCCCTGTCCCACCTGGAGCATTTCCGGCGCTACCCCATCATGCCCAAGTCCCTCATCAACGCCAACCGGGAGGGCCTCATCCTGGGCTCCGCCTGCGAGGCGGGAGAGCTGTTCGGCGCGGTGGTGAAGGGGAAGGACTGGGAGGAGCTCAAGCGCATCGCCTCCTGGTACGACTTTCTGGAGATCCAGCCCCTGTGCAACAACATGTTCATGCTCCGCAAGGGAATGGTCCGCAGCGAGGAGGAGCTGCGGGACTTCAACCGCACCATCGTGAAGCTGGGGGAGGAGCTGGGCAAGCCGGTGTGCGCCACCGGGGACGTCCACTTCCTGGACCCGGAGGACGAGATCTACCGCCACATCCTCCTGGCCTCCAAGGGCTTTGAGGACGCCGATCAGGACCTGCCCATCTACTTCAAGACCACCACCGAGATGCTCCAGGAGTTCGCCTACCTGGGCGAGGACAAGGCCCATGAGGTGGTGGTGACGAACACCAACCTCATCGCCGACTGGTGCGAGCCCATCGAGCCGCTGCCCAAGGGGCTGTTCGCCCCCAAGCTGGAGGACTCCGACGGGGAGCTCAAGCGCCTGGTGTGGGGGAAGGCCCACGAGCTCTATGGAGAAAACCCGCCCCAGATCGTGGTGGACCGCATCGAAGCCGAGCTGGGGGACATCATCCGCTGCAAATACGACGTCATTTACATGTCCGCCCAGAAGCTGGTGCAGAACTCCCTGGAGCACGGCTACCTGGTGGGCTCCCGGGGCAGCGTGGGCTCCTCGCTGGTGGCCTTCATGTCCGGTATCACCGAGGTCAACTCCCTGCCCGCCCACTACCGCTGCCCCAAGTGCAAGCACACCGACTTCGACTACGCCCAGGACCCGGAGCACCCCTACGGCTGCGGGGCGGATATGCCCGACGCGGTGTGCCCCGTGTGCGGGACCCCCTACGCCAAGGACGGCTTCAATATCCCCTTTGAGACCTTCCTGGGGTTCGGCGGCGACAAGGTGCCAGATATCGACCTGAACTTCTCCGGCGAGTACCAGTCCAGCGCCCACCGCTACACCTTCGAGCTCTTCGGCCAGACCCACGTGTTCCGGGCCGGCACCATCGGCACGGTGGCGGAAAAGACCGCCTTCGGCTATGTGAAGAAGTACCTGGAGGAGAAGGGCATCACCGTGTCCAAGGCGGAGGAGAACCGGCTGGCCCTGGGCTGCACCGGGGTCAAGCGTACCACCGGCCAGCACCCCGGCGGCATGGTGGTCATCCCCCAGGACAAGGAGATCTACGACTTCTGCCCGGTCCAGCACCCCGCTGACGACCCGGACAGCGACATCGTCACCACTCATTTTGAATACCACTCCATGGAGTCCAACCTGCTGAAGCTGGACATGCTGGGCCACGACGACCCGTCCATGATCCGGATGCTGGAGGACCTGACCGGGGTGAACGCCCGCCAGATCCCCCTGGACGACCCGGACACCATGTCCATCTTCACCTCCTCCAAGGTGCTGGGGTACGAGGACGACAAGGTGCTGGGTCCCACCGGGGCCGTGGCCATCCCGGAATTCAACACCCACTTCACCCGCCAGATGCTCATAGACACCCAGCCCCACCAGTTCGACATCCTGGTGCGGCTGTCCGGCTTCTCCCACGGCACCGACGTGTGGCTGGGCAACGCCAAGGATTTGATCGTCAACCAGGGCGTCCCCGTTGGCCAGGCCATCGGCTGCCGGGACGACATCATGCTCTTCCTCATCTCCAAGGGGATGCCCCCCAAGCGCTCCTTCAAGATCATGGAGGCGGTCCGCAAGGGCCGGGGCCTGCCCGACGGGGCGGAGGAGGAGATGAAGGCCGCCGGCGTCCCCGACTGGTACATCGGCTCCTGCAAGAAGATCGCCTACCTGTTCCCCAAGGCCCATGCGGTGGCCTACGTGATGATGGCCTTCCGCATCGCCTGGTTCAAGGTCCACCGGCCCCTGGCCTTCTACGCGGCCTACTTCTCCATCCGTGCCAAGGCCTTTGATGAGTCCGTCATGTGCCGGGGCATGGACGTGTGCCAGCAGAAGATGCGCCAGATCATCGCCAAGGACAAGGAGGCCAGCGCGGTGGAGCAGGATATGCTCACCACCCTGGAGGTGTGCTACGAGTTCTATCTGCGGGGGTTCACCTTTGAGCGCATGGACCTCTACCAGTCCGAGGCCACCCGCTTCCTGATGGACGAGGAAAAGGGGAGCCTGCGCCCGCCCTTCGTGTCCGTGGCCGGACTGGGGGAGACGGCGGCGCTGGACCTGGCGGAGCAGCGCCGGGGCAGGCAGTTCATCTCCATCGAGGAGGTGTCCGCCGCCTGTCCCAAGGTGTCCAAGACCCACATTGAGCAGCTCAAGGCCGCCGGGGCCTTTGGGAATCTGCCGGACACCAGCCAGCTGGACCTGTTTTCCATGTTCGGATGAGACAAAACAGCCGGGGAGCGCGCTCCCCGGCTATTTTTCCCTCCGCAGCGGGCACAAAACGCCGTCCGGCACTTGCCAAACGGGCGGGAATTCACTATAATACACATAAAGCAAATGCCCTGCGATACAAAAAATCACGGCGGCGCGGCCGCTTTACGGAGGAGAAAACATGGACCTGGACAAGAGCTACTTTGAGGCGATGGAGGCCAAGATCCCCAAGGGGAAGGTGCGCACCCGCTTCGCCCCCTCGCCCACGGGGTATATGCACGTGGGCAACCTGCGCACGGCGCTGTACACCTGGCTCATCGCCCGCCACGCCGGCGGCACTTTCATCCTGCGCATCGAGGACACCGACCAGAGCCGCCAGGTGGAGGGCGCCACTGAGGTCATCTACCGCACCCTGGCCGAGTGCCGGCTGGACCACGACGAGGGCCCCGACCTGGGCGGCCCCGTGGCGCCCTATATCCAGTCCCAGCGCCGGGACACCTACGGCAAATACGCCCACCTGCTGGTGGAGAAGGGCCACGCCTACTACTGCTTCTGCGAAAAGACCGAGTCGGAGGAGGACTCCGGCCAGTTCGGCCGGGCCGATGACCCCTGCCGGGACCTGGACCCCGCCGCCGCCCGGGCCAGGGTGGAGGCGGGGGAGCCCTACGTGGTACGCCAGCGCATCCCCAAAGAGGGGACCACCACCTTCCATGACGCCATTTTTGGCGATATCACCGTGGAGAATTCCACGCTGGACGACCAAGTGCTCCTGAAGCGGGACGGCCTGCCCACCTACAACTTCGCCAACGTTATTGACGACCACCTGATGGGCATCACCCACGTGGTGCGGGGCAGCGAGTACCTGTCCTCCGCACCCAAGTACGATCTGCTCTACCAGGCCTTCGGGTGGGAGGTGCCCACCTACGTCCACTGCTCCCCGGTGATGCGGGACGCCCAGAACAAGATGTCCAAGCGCCACGGCGACCCCTCCTACGAGGACCTGCGGGACCAGGGCTATCTCACCGAAGCCATTTTGAACTACGTGGCCCTGCTGGGCTGGAGCCCCCGGGGGGAACTGGCCGAGCGGGAGGTGTTCTCCCTGGAGGACCTGGCCCAGGCCTTCGACCTGGGGGGCATGTCCAAGTCCCCGGCCATTTTCGACATCGACAAGCTCACCCATTTCAACGCCCTGTACCTGCGGGCCATGTCCCCGGAGGACTTCGCCAGGGCGGCGGAGCCTTATATCCGCCAGGCGGTGAAGAACCCGGCCATCGACGCCGCCCAGGTCACCGCCCTGCTCCAGGCCCGGTGCGAGAAGCTCACCGAGATCCCGGAGAAGGTGGATTTCTTCGAGGCCCTGCCCGACTACGGCGTGGAGCTGTTCACCAACAAGAAGTCCAAGACCGACCCGGAGGTGTCCAAAGCCATGCTCCAGGCCGCCATCCCCATGCTGGAGAGCCTGGGGGAGTGGAGCCAGGATTCCATCCACGATGGGCTCGTCGCTCTGGCCGAGTCCCTGGGCGTGAAGAACGCCACCCTCATGTGGCCGGTGCGCATCGCCGCCGCCGGCAAGGCGGTCACCCCCGGCGGCGCGGTGGAAATCTGCCGCATCCTGGGCCGGGAGGAGACCCTCCGGCGGATCCGGCTGGGCCTGGACAAGCTGGCCTGATCCCCGCAGAGACGGAAAACCCGCATCAGACAGAAAAACGCGGCCCCTGCGCCGCCTGAACGGAGGTAGTCGTTATGAAATGCCCCTACTGCGCCCATTTGGAGAGCAAGGTGGTGGACTCCCGCCCAGCGGAGGAGGGGGCCAGCATCCGCCGCAGGCGGGAGTGTCTGGCCTGTCACAAGCGCTTCACCACCTACGAGACCATGGAGAGCCTGCCCCTGATGGTGGTGAAGAAGGACGGCAGCCGCCAGAGCTTCGACCGCAACAAGGTCCTGGGCGGCCTGATCCGCGCCTGTGAAAAGCGCCCTGTGCCGTACAGCGCCCTGGAGGAGACCGTCAACGAGATCGAGCAGGTGCTCCAGAACGAGATGGAGCGGGAGGTCAGCTCCGCCGAGATCGGCGAGCTGGTGATGGAGCGGCTGAAAAAGCTGGACGAGGTGGCCTATGTGCGCTTCGCGTCAGTCTACCGGCAGTTCAAGGACATCAACACCTTCATGCGGGAGCTGAACAAGCTCCTGGAGGATAAATGACACAGCGGAGCGGCCCCTTCGGGCCGCTCCAGCAGTTTCAGAAGGGAGGAGCCGGCCGTGGCCTTTGATTTCAAAAAGGAGTACAGGGAATTCTATCTGCCCAAAGGGGAGCCGTCCATCGTGGAGGTGCCCCGGATGAACTATATCGCCGTGCGGGGGACCGGGGACCCCAACCAGGAGGGCGGCGCCTACAAGCGGGCCATTGAGGTGCTGTATGCCGTCGCCTACACCCTGAAAATGAGCAAGATGGGGGCCCGGAAGATCGAGGGGTTCTACGACTACGTGGTGCCGCCCCTGGAAGGGTTCTGGTGGCAGGAGGGCTGTGAGGGGTTCGACTACGCCCGCAAGGCGGATTTCCACTGGATCTCCGTCATCCGCCTGCCAGACTTTGTCAGGCGGGAGGACTTCGACTGGGCGGTGGGGGAGGCCTCCCGCAAGAAGGGGCTGGACTGCTCCGGGGCGGAGTTCCTGACGGTGGACGAGGGGCTGTGCGTACAGATCATGCACCTGGGCCCCTACGACAGCGAGCCGGAGAGCGTGGCCAAAATGGACGCCTTTCTCGCCCGGAACGGGTACGAGAACGACTTCACAGCCGGGCGTCTGCACCATGAGATCTACCTGTCCGACCCCCGCCGGGCCGCGCCGGAGAAGTGGAAAACCGTCGTCCGCCACCCCATCAAAAAGGCGCGGTAGGGCCGGACCCTGCGAATTATACGAGAAAATCCCCGGCGGGGGAGCCGATATGTGGGATTTTGACGGTTGAAAAAAAGGCGGCCCATCCGCTATAATTGAAACATACAGACAACGGCGCCTGCAAGGGCGCCGTTTCGTCTTTTTCAGGGGGAATGGGATATGGACCACAGCGGCCAGGGCAGCCCCTGGGGGCTGCACGAGGAGTGCGGCGTGTTCGGCATCTGCGACCCGGAGGGGAACTGCGCCCAGAGCACCTACTACGGGCTGTACGCCCTCCAGCACCGGGGGCAGGAGGCCTGCGGCATCGCGGCCATCAATCACCGGGAGCAGTCCTTCTACAAGGACGTGGGGCTGGTCAGCGAGGTATTCAGCAAGGACGTCCTTCAGCGGCTCAACGGCACCATGGCGGTGGGCCACGTGCGCTACGCCACCACCGGGGCGGGGGAGCGGGAGAACGCCCAGCCCCTGACCATCAAGTACGCCAAGGGCACCCTGGCGGTGGTCCACAACGGCAACCTGGTCAACGTGGACGAGCTGCGCCGGGAATTTGAGTACAAGGGCGCCATTTTCCACACCACCAGCGACTCGGAGATCATCGCCTACGCCATCGCCCAGGCGCGGCTGCACTGCGCCAGCGTGGAGGAGGCGGTGAGCCGGGCCACGGCGGGGCTGCGAGGGGCCTTCTCCCTGCTGATTATGTCCCCCCAGAAGCTCATCGCCTGCCGGGACCCCTGGGGGTTCCGGCCCCTGTGCATGGGGCGCAAGGGAAAAGCCGTGCTCTTCGCCTCCGAATCCTGCGCCATCGAGGCCGTGGGCGGCCGGGTGGAGCGGGAGCTGGAGCCGGGGGAGATGGTGGTGGTCAAGGACGGCCAGGTCCGCTCCATCCGGGACAACTGCCGTGGCCTGTCCCACATGTGCATCTTTGAGTACATCTACTTCGCCCGGCCCGACTCCATCATCTGCGGCCAGTCGGTCCACCAGGCCCGGGTCAACGCCGGGCGGCTGCTGGCCCGCCAGCACCCGGTGGAGGCCGATCTGGTGGTGGGCGTGCCCGACTCCGGCCTGGACGCCGCCCGGGGCTACGCCCTGGAGAGCGGCATCCCCAACGGCATGGGCTTTGTGAAGAACCGCTACATCGGCCGCACCTTCATCACCCCCGACCAGACCAGCCGGGAGCAGGCGGTGCGCATCAAGCTCTCCGCCCTGCGCAGCGAGGTGGAGGGCAAGCGGGTGGTGATGATCGACGACTCCATCGTCCGGGGCACCACCTGCCGCCAGATCATCAATCTGCTGCGGGAGGCCGGGGCCCGGGAGGTCCATATGCGGGTGTCCGCGCCGCCCTTTATCGCCCCGTGCTACTTCGGCACCGACATCCCCGACAAGGAGAAGCTCATCGCTTGCCACAACACCGTGGAGGAGATCCGGGAGCTGGCCGGGGCGGACAGCCTGGGCTACCTGTCCCTGGAGAACCTGCGCAAGCTTGCCCCAGACGCCAAGTGCGGATTCTGCGAGGGGTGCTTTACCGAGCGCTACCCCATCGAGATCGGTTGAAAAAAGGTCCCGGGCACATGGCCCGGGACCTTTTTTCGCTTATGAAAGCGCTTTACTTCAAGATATCCTTCACCCGCTCTACCGCCTCCGCGGTGGCGGCGGCGTCGCCGAAGGCGGTCAGACGGATGTAGCCCTCGCCGCTGGGGCCGAACCCGGCGCCGGGGGTGGTGACCACACAGGCCTTCTTCAGCAGCAGGTCGAAGAACTCCCAGGAGCCCATGCCGTTGGGGGTCTGAGCCCAGATGTAGGGGGCGTTCACACCGCCGTAGACGGCCAGCCCGGCCTGGGACAGGCCCTGGCGGATGACCTTGGCGTTGTTGAGGTAGTAGGCGATGGTCTTCTGGGTCTGGACGCGGCCCTCGGGGGAGAGGGACGCCTCAGCGGCCCGCTGGATAACGTAGGGCACGCCGTTGAACTTGCTGCCCCGGCGGCGGTTCCACAGAGCGTTCAGGCTGGCCCCGCCCCGCACCAGGTCCTTGGGGATGACGGTGTAGGCGCAGCGGTTGCCGGTGAAGCCGGCGGTCTTGGAGAAGGAGCGGAACTCAATGGCGCAGGTGCGGGCGCCCTCCACCTCAAAGATGGAGTGGGGCACGCCGGGCTCAGAGATGAACGCCTCGTAGGCGCTGTCGAAGAGGAGCACGCTGTCGTGGGCGTTGGCGTAGTCCACCCACATTTTCAGCTGCTCCTTTGTGGCCGCGGCGCCGGTGGGGTTGTTGGGGGAGCAGATGTAGATGAGGTCGGCCACCCGGCCCTGGGGCAGCTCGGGGATGAAGCCGTTCTCCGCGGTGCAGGGCAGGTAGATCAGGTTGGTCCAGCGCTGGCCGTCGTACTCACCGGCCCGGCCGTCCATGGCGTTGGTGTCCACATAGACGGGATAGACCGGGTCGCACACCGCCACCACGTTGTCGGCGGAGAAGATATCGCCGATCATGCCGCAGTCGCTCTTGGCGCCGTCGGACACGAAGATCTCGTCGTCGGCAATCTCCACGCCCCGGCGGCGGTAGTCGTCCTGGATGGCGAAGCGGAGGAAGTCGTAGGCGGTGCAGGTCTCCTCGCAGTAGCCGCGGAAGGTGGCCTTGTCTCCCATCTCCTTCGACGCCTTCACCATGGCCTCCACCACGGCGGGGGCCAGGGGCTGGGTCACATCGCCGATCCCCAGGCGGATGAGGGGCATGGGAGTCCCCTCCTGGGAGAAGGCCCGCACCCGGCGGCCAATCTCCGAAAACAGGTAGCTGCCGGGCAGCTTGAGGTAGTTCTGGTTGACATTTGCCATGAGAGGGACACTCCTTTGTGCGTCAAAATCATATCGCCCACCATTATCCCCCGAAACGGGGCGCTTGTCAATCAAAAAATGGTGATCCCGGCCATTCTCCCTCAAAAACGGTGACGGCGGGGCCGGTCATGCGGATGTGGTCTGTTGAGTTAACATAACACAATTGAAGCGCTCCGCCGGGGAGGTGGACCGCGGCCTCGTCCCCGCACAGTCCGCTCTGGCGGGCGGCGGCAAAGGCGGCGCAGGCTCCTGTTCCGCAGGCCAGGGTCTCGCCGCTGCCCCTCTCCCACACCCGCAGCCGCAGACCGTCCGCTGTCCGGGCGGCGAACTCCACGTTGGTGCGGTTAGGGAAAAGGGGATGGCGCTCCAGGGCGGGACCCACCCGCTCCAGGGGGACCCGCTCCGGGTCCGGGCAGAAAATGACGAGGTGGGGGTTGCCCATGGAGACCAGAAACCCTGTATAGCTAATTTCCTTTATTGCAATTGAAATTTCAGGAAAAACAAGCGGTCCTCCCATATCCACACTCACCAACTCCACGCCGTTTTGGCCGGGGTGGAGGGTGAGGGCGCGCTGCCCCGCCGGCGTGTCAATGACCAGCTCCGTCCTGTCCGTCAGCCCCTTGTCAAAGACGTATTTCCCCAGGCAGCGGATGCCGTTGCCGCACATCTCGCCCCGGGAGCCGTCCGCGTTGTACATGACCATGGTGAAATCCCCCGTCTGTCCGGGGCCGATGGCGATGAGCCCGTCGGCCCCCACGCCGAAATGGCGGTGGGACATGGCGGAGGCGAGGGCGGAGAGGTCGTCCGGGATCTTATCAATAAAGTTTACATAAATATAGTCATTGCCCAGCCCGTGCATCTTGGTAAAGCGCATCTGGCGCAGCTCCTTTCCGCGGCGGAGGGCCGCGGAACAGGGTATGCGCGCCTCTGAAAAAACAGAACGCCCGCCCCGGAAAGGGGCGGGCGCGGCGTTCACTCGGATAGGATCTTCTGGGCGGCCTGGACCAGCCGGCAGCCGGAGTTCATCGCCCGCTTCTGGATGGTGCGGTGGGCCTCCTCCTCGGTCATGCCGTAGCGCTCCATCAGCGCGGCCTTGGCCTGGCCGACCAGATCCTGCTCCGCTTGGGTGCGCCGGGAGCGGACGAACCGCTCCATCCGGTGGCCGAACTGGTTGAGCAGGGCGACGGTGTTCACCGCGTCCTCCCGCCGCACAGGGGTGGCCAGCTTATAGATGTCCGGGTTGGAGCACAGGTCCAGCTGGTGCTGAGGGCCCACCATCAGCAGGGAGGCGCAGGAGGGCAGGTCCCCCACCAGCCACTCCGACGGCCCGTCGGACAGCCGGCAGCCGGCGATGACGCAGTAGACCTGCTGGGTGTTGAGGGCCCGGCGCACCTGACTGCCCGAGGTGCACACCACACAGCGGGCCGTGCCGGTGTCCTCCAGCAGGTCACAGAACTTCCGGCTCAGGCTCTCCCGCTCAAAGGCGACAATGACAGTGTCCAAGGCTTCTCAACTCCTCTCCGTCGGGATTTTGGGATATCAGTAGGTGACCAGATACTTCTCCAGCTCCCAGTTGGACACGCGGGTGCAGTACTCCCGCCACTCGGCCTGCTTGCCCTGGAGGTAGCGGCTGGAGATGTGTTCGCCCAGCACGTCCATCAGCAGCTGGTCCGCCTGGAGGGCGGAGAGCGCGTCGGGCAGGGAGGTGGGCAGCGCCTCCAGTCCGAGGCGAAGCCGGTCGTCCTCGTCCATCTCAAAGAGATTGCCGGTGATCTCCGGCGGCGGGGTCAGGCCCCGCTCGATGCCGTCCAGCCCGGCGGCCAGACACAGGGCCACCGCAAGATAGGGGTTGCAGCAGGGGTCGGGGCTGCGCAGCTCCACCCGGGTGGCGTGCTCCGTGGCGAAGGGGATGCGCACCAGGGCGGAGCGGTTGGAGGCCGACCAGGCGCAGTAGCAGGGGGCCTCGTAGCCGGGCACCAGGCGCTTGTAGGAGTTGACCAGGGGGTTGGTGATGGCGGTCAGGCCCTTGGCGTGGGCCATGAGGCCGGCGATAAAGTGGTAGGCGACAGGGGAGAGGCAGTGTTTGCCTCCGGCATCGTAGAACACGTTCTTCCCATCCTTGAACAGGGACATGTTCAGGTGCATCCCGGAGCCTGCCTTGCCAAAGACGGGCTTGGGCATGAAGGTGGCGTGCAGGCCGTTCTTCTGGGCCAGGGTCTTGACCGCCAGCTTGAAGGTCATGATCTTGTCCGAGCCCTCCATGGCCTCGCAGTACTTGAAGTCGATCTCGTGTTGGCCGGCGGCGCACTCATGGTGGCTGGCCTCGATCTCAAAGCCCATCTCCTCCAGGTTCATGCAGATCTCCCGGCGGGTGGACTCGCCATGGTCCAGAGGGCCCAGGTCGAAGTAGCCCGCCTCGTCCCGGGTGATCGTGGTGGCCCGGCCCAGGTCGTCCGTCTCAAAGAGGAAGAACTCCAGCTCCGGGCCGATGTTGAAGGTATCGAACCCCATCTCCTGGCAGTGGCGCAGCTCCCGGCGCAGCACGCCCCGGGGGTCGCCCACAAAGGGGGTGCCGTCGGTGTTGTACACGTCGCAGATCAGCCGCGCCACCCGGCCCTGGGAGGGACGCCAGGGGAAAACGGCGAAGCTGTTCAGGTCGGGGTAGAGGTACTGGTCGGACTCGTTGATCCGGGTGTATCCCTCGATGGAGGAGCCGTCGAACATAATCTGGTTGTTGACCGCTTTCTCCACCTGGGAGGCGGTGATGGCCACATTTTTCAGCTGACCGAAGATGTCTACAAACTGCATCCGGATGAACTCGATGTCCTCGTCATGGACGATGCGGATAATATCCTCCTTGGTGTATGCCATATCCAGCCTGCTCCCTTCCAAATTCGTATGTCCGGCCCGGCGCGCGGGCGGGATCGATCTTTCTGACAGTATTGCACGAACGAAACAGGTCTGTCAAGCATAATTTGCAGGAGGTCAGAGGGCCGCCGCCGGGCAGGGGAGCCGGCGCGGCACCCTCCAGAAAAGCGGTATTTTCTTGCAAAAGGCCAATCATTCCGCATGATTCAGGGCCTGTCCGCAGAAAAATTGACGGTTCAAGCACTTCGTCTGACATTTCGCGCCGGGTACCCTGATGAAATTCCGTACAAAGTCGGGCGCGGTGAGAGGAAAAAACTTGGGAAAATGAATGAAGTTGCCGATACACTGTCAAAAAACACTTGCAAAAGCCGGGGCGTTGGAGTATGGTAAGGGCAGAAGGGCAATCCCACGATAGGGATCGCCGCTGGGAGCGCTGCGACAAGGACGTCCGCAAATGGGGTCTTTGCCGCTTTTTTCGTACCGGCGGCGGGAAGTCTTTTCTTCAATCAGGAAAGGATCGTGAGTGAAATGAGCAGCATCACGGAAGTTTTCGGCAGCAACGTATTCAGCATGTCTGTCATGAAGGAGCGCCTCCCCAAGAAGGTGTATAGAGAGGTCGTCAACGTCATCGAGAACGGCGGCAGCATCTCCATGGCCACCGCCGACGAGGTGGCCAACGCCATGAAGGACTGGGCGGTGGAGAAGGGCGCTACCCACTACACCCACTGGTTCCAGCCGCTGACCGGCGTCACCGCCGAGAAGCACGACTCCTTCATCACCGCGCCGGAGGACAGCAAGACCCTGCTGGCCCTCACCGGCAAGCAGCTCATCATGGGCGAGCCCGACGCGTCCTCCTTCCCCTCCGGCGGCCTGCGCGCCACCCACTACGCCCGGGGTTACACCGCCTGGGATATGACCTCTCCCGCCTTCGTCAAGGAGATGTCCGCCGGCACCATCCTGTGTATCCCCACGATCTTCGTCTCCTACACCGGCGAGGCCCTGGATAAAAAGACCCCGCTGCTGCGCTCCATGGAGGCCATCGACGTCCAGGCCCGGCGCATCCTGAGGCTGTTCGGCAAGACCGACGTGAAAAAGGTCACCCCCTCTGTGGGTCCCGAGCAGGAGTACTTCCTGGTGGACCGGGAGAAGTACCTGAAGCGCCGTGACCTCATCTACACCGGCCGCACCCTGTTCGGCGCCCCCGCCCCCAAGGGCCAGGAGCTGGACGACCAGTACTTCGGCGTCATCCGCGAGCGGGTGGGCGCTTTCATGGCCGACCTGAACCAGGAGCTGTGGAAGCTGGGCATCCCCGCCACCACCCAGCACAACGAGGTGGCCCCCGCCCAGCATGAGATGGCCCCCGTCTACACCAACGTCAACCTGGCTGTGGACCAGAACCAGCTGGCCATGGAGACCATGAAGCGGGTCGCCACCCGCCACGGCCTGGTGTGCCTGCTCCACGAGAAGCCCTACGCCGGCGTCAACGGCTCCGGCAAGCACAACAACTGGTCCATCGGCACCGACACCGGCGAGAACCTGCTGGACCCCGGCGACACCCCCAACGAGAACCTGCAGTTCCTGCTGGTGCTGGCCTGCATCATGGCCGCCGTGGATAAGCACGCCGACATCCTGCGCTGCTCCGCCTCCTGCGTGGGCAACGAGCACCGCCTGGGCGCCCAGGAGGCGCCCCCGGCCATCATCTCCATCTTCCTGGGCGACCAGCTGGACAGCGTGGTCAGCCAGATTGTCTCCAACGCCGACTCCATCAGCCTGCTGGCCGCCGGCCACCTGGACTCCGGCATCTCCACCGTGCCCATCATCAACAAGGACGCCACCGACCGCAACCGCACCTCCCCCTTCGCCTTCACCGGCAACAAGTTCGAGTTCCGCATGGTGGGCTCCTCCGACACCATCGCCGACGCCAACATCACCCTGAACTCCATCGTGGCCGAGGCTCTGTCTGACGCCGCCGACGTGCTGGAGCAGGCCGAGGACTTCCCCTCCGCCTGCCACAAGCTCATCCACGACCTGATGACCGAGCACCACCGCATCATCTTCAACGGCAACGGCTACTCCGACGAGTGGGTGGAGGAGGCCGAGCGCCGGGGCCTGCCCAACCTGCACTCCCTGGTAGACGCGGTGCCCTCCCTGGTCACCGACAAGGCCGTGGCCCTGTACGAGAAGTTCAACATCTACACCCGCGCCGAGCTGGAGTCCCGCGCCGAGATCCGCTATGAGACCTACGCCAAGGTGCTCAAGATCGAGGCCCGCACCATGATCCACATGGCCAGCAAGCACTACATCCCCGCCGTCATCAACTACACCACCAAGCTGGCCCAGTCCATCACCTCTGTGTCCGCCGCCTGCCCGGACGCCAACCTGGCCGTCCAGAAGGACCTGCTCTACAAGTGCAGCGAGCGGCTGACCGCCACCAGCAAGGCCCTGGAGGAGCTCAAGACCCTGGCCGCCTACGTGGACACCATCCAGGACGTGGAGGAGATGGCCCACTTCTACCACGACAAGATCGTCCCCGCCATGAAGGCCCTGCGCACCCCCGTGGACGAGCTGGAGCTGCTGGTGGACAAGGACCTGTGGCCGGTTCCCACCTACGGCGACCTGATGTTCGAGGTGTAAACACCAGTTTTTACCGCACAAAACCGAGCGCCCGTCCAAGCAGACGGGCGCTCTTTTATTTTCCCCTTGACAACTGCCGTTCCTGTGTTATTATATAGATAGTCTATATATAGGAGGCCGATATGATGCCCAACGAGAGGAACCCCCTGGCCGGGGAGGGCGGGATGCTGATCATGGCCCTGCTCCGGGAGCAGGACATGTACGGCTACCAGATGATCGAGGAGCTGCGCCGCCGTTCCGACCACACCTTCGATTTGAAGGCGGGGACCCTGTACCCACTGCTCCACGGCCTGGAGGACAAGGGGTGGATCTCCTCCTGGCAGGAGGAGACGGACAGCGCGCGGCCCCGCAGGTATTACCACTTGACAAAACTTGGGCGGGAACAGCTCTCGGTGAAGCAGGCGCAGTGGCGCAGCTACTCCCGCGCGGTGAACAGGGTGCTGGAGGGAGGGCTGTGCTATGGCTGACCGGATCGAGAACTATCTGGCCGACGTGTCCGAGCAGATCCGCTGGCGCCGGGCCCGCGCTGGTCTGGAGACCGAGCTGCGCACCCACCTGCTGGACCAGCGGGACGCGCTGATCGCCCAGGGGATGGACCCGGACGCCGCCGAGGCAGAGAGCGTGCGGCAGATGGGCGACCCGGTGGAGGTGGGGCGTGGGCTGGACCGGGCCCACCGGCCCAAGGCCCAGTGGGGCCTGCTGGCCCTGGTGGGGGTGATCCTGTCCGCCGGGGTGATGATCCAGCACTCCGCCGCCATGCAGAGCCTGAGCTTGGCCCCGTCCAAGCGAGTCGTTCTGCTGTCCGTGCTGCTGGGGGCGGCGGGGATGTTGGTGCTCTACTTCGCAGACTACCGCTGGCTGGGCCGGCGTCCGGTTTTAGTTTACATAATCTCAATGGCCGCGCTGGCGCTCTTTCTGGTCTGGTGCCGCTGGTACAGCGGCAGCCGCGCGCTGCGCTATCCGGCGGCCTGGGCCGCCTTGGTGCTACCCACCTTCTGCTACGCGCCCCTGGTCTGGCGGCTGCGCCGGTCGGGACGGCCCGGTCTCGTCCTGGCCATCCTGGCGGCGCTCCCCATGCTCCTCATAGCGATGATCGCCCCGTCCCTGGCGGCGGCGCTGGTGGCCGGTGCCGCCTGTCTGGCGGTGCTGATCGGCGCGGTGTGCTCCGGGTGGGACCGGGTGTCCAAAAAGGCCGGGCTGATTGCGCTGGCCCTGCTGGTCCTGGCGGCGGCCGGCGGTGTGCTGGTGCAGATCGGTGTCTCGCCCTATCTGCTTGCCCGGCTGGACACCCTTCTCCATCCCGGGGAGTTTTCCGATGGCGGGGGATTCTGGGTCCTCCGGATCCGGGAGCTGCTGGCCGGGGCCGTGTGGCTGGGGGAGGGCGCCGTGCGTGACGACTACTTTGCCGGCCGGATCGACACCGACCTGTGGCTGGCCTGGGTGATCGGCCGCATGGGCTGGGCCGTGGGGCTGGCCCTGATCGCCCTGCTGGCGGCCCTGTTCGTCTTTGCCTTCCGGCGCTGTCTGCGGCAGAGGGGTCCGCTGGGACGGCTGCTGTCCCTGTCAGCTCTGACGGTCTTGGCGGCGGAGACCGCCGTCTACCTCGCCTACGATCTGGGCTTTCCGGCGGTAAGCCCCCTGGTGCTGCCCCTGCTGTCCACCGGCGGGACGTACATGGTGATGAACCTGGCCCTGGTGGGCCTGATACTGGGGGTGTTCCGGGAGGAACAGCTCCCGGCGGGGGAGAGACAGTCCAGACCGGCGGCCCGCCGGCCCCTGTTCCTCTGGCGGGACGGGGACCTGGTGATCCCCGTGAGCCAGTGGAAAAAGGCGAAAGAGTAAGGGCAAAAGAGGCGCGGCTGATGCCGCGCCTCCTTTTGACAAAAATGTTCAGAACGGGAACCAGCTGTCGTTCCGGGCGGACACCACGTCCAGCGCCCCAGAGAGCAGCTCGGCCGCGTCGGCCCGGGTGAGCGCCTCGGGCATGGCCGCGGCGGCGGCCTGGTCCGGGCGGATGATCCCGGAGGCGGCCAGGTTGGCGGCGGCCTGACTGGCCCAGTGGCCGCCGCTGGAGGAGGCGAAGGTCTCCACAGGCACGTCGGAGATGTTCAGCAGGCTGTTGAGCATCACCGTGGCCTCGCCCCGGGTGACGGGGGAGTTGGCCTGAAAGACGGGCCGCCCGTCCTCCCCGGCGGAGCCCCGGATGGCCCCGGCCTTCAGGGCGGAGGAGACGTAGCCCTTGCACCAGGTGGGGATGGCGTCGTCGTCATAGAACCCGGTGAGGGTCACGCCCTCCAGGGGCTCCAGGCCGGCCACCGCCATGGCCATGGACAGAAACTCCCCCCGGGAGACGGGCTGATCCGGCTGGAAAAAGTACTCCCCGTTGAGGTAGGCGCCCACATAGACGCCCTCCTCGGCCAGCCGCAGGGCGGCACTGTGGGCGGGATTGCCGTCCATGTCGGAGTAGACCACCTTGGTGTCGGGTTTCTCGATGCGCACCGTCACCGTGGCCTCGGGGGAGGTGTTGCCGGCGGGGTCCACTGCCACATAGGTGAAGGTGTCCCTGCCGGTCTTGTTCTCATAGGGGGTGTAGACGAACTGGCTGGAGCCGTCCTCCGCCACCGTCACGGCCCCACGGGCGGGGGTGGAGGTGAGCTGGAAGGTGAGGGTGTCGCCCTCGGCGTCCACCGCGTCGAACCAGCCAGTGAGAGCCACGTTCTTATAGGTGCTCAGGTCCATGTTCCGGGCGATGGGGGTCTGGTTGGCCTGGGTGAGCAGGACCAGGGTGACGGTGATCGGCTCCCCGGTCTTTCCCTCGGAGAAAGCGGGCGTCACTGTAAAGGAAGTTTCCATCACAGCCGGCTTGGCAGCGGCCTGAAAGCGGAGGCCGGACAGGGCGGAGGCGGCGATTTCCGCCCCGGCCTCCAGCGCCGTGTCCCCCACCGTCAGCGTGCCGGCGCCGGGATCTGGCAGGGTGTCGATGGTGATGGCGGTGAGCTGGGATTTGCCGTCCGCCGGGACGAAGTCGGCCTGGGAGAAGGCGATGGTCTCGCCCACCAGGCCGTTTTTGGTGAAATCCTTCAAAGCGGCGCCTCTGTCCTTCCGGTTCCAGAAGAAGGCGGAGGCGGGCAGGCACAGCCCGGCCAGCATGGACAGGGCCAGGGCGGGGGCCAGCAGGCGGCGCAGCAGAGTGGTACGGTTCAAGGGAAACCCCTCCTTATCTCATGGATTTGCTTCTATTGTCTGTTTTTTCTGTGGGAATATGCGGAAGGCCGGGACCAAAATCCTGGAAGAAAAATTTGCAAAAAATTTTTGCCTGATTTGAAACATTCCGCTCCTTTTTACGTCTAAAGGAAGGAGAGGGAAGATTAAGAAAGTCTTAATCATTTGGTTACAGTTCTGTTGTTGCCACAAAAAGGGAGACGTACTATAATAGGGACATGCTGGACCCCTGCGTTTCCGCGCCGGTCCGGCGGTCCTGAAGGATTTTGAAGGAGGAACCAGATTATGGCGGAAACCGCAGTACCCCAGGCGGGCGCGCCCGCCGCGCCCAAGGCAGCCGCAGGGAAGAAAAAGCGCGGTCCCAAGAAGAGCACGGTCATCGTCCTTGTGGTCCTGGCCGTCCTGCTGGCCGTCGGGGGCATCGCTCTGTACCGTTTCCTGGCTGACAGTGGGGAGGAGCAGGGGGAGATCTTCTCCCAGCCCGCCTCCATCGGCACCATCCAGAGCTCCGTGTCCGGCAGCGGCAACGCCCGGGCCAAGGAGTCGGCGGCCATCACCCTGACCCAGAGCGGCACCGTGCAGGAGGTCTATGTGGCCGCCGGAGAGACGGTCTACGCCGGCCAGCCGCTGTATACCATTTACAGCCAGGCCGCCGAACAGGCCGTGAGCGACGCGCAGAAGAAGGTAGACAACCTCTACCAGGACCTGGCGGACCTGCAGGAGAAGGCGGCCAGCCTCACTGTGACGGCCCCCTTCGCCGGCAAGCTGATGGAGGTCAAGGAGTTCAACCTGGACGACCAGGTGGGGGAGGGCACACCGGTCGCCACCCTGGTCAACGACAAGATCCTCAAGCTCTCCCTGTACTTCAGCTACGCCTATGAGAACGACATCTCCGTGGGCCAGACCGTCAGCGTGTCCATCCCCGCCGTGATGGGGGTGTACACCGGCACGGTGGAGAAGATCAACCGGGTCAGCTACATATCCCCCGAGGGGGCCGTCCACTTCGAGGTGGTCGTCACCTTTGAGAACCCCGGCACCCTCACCGCCGACATGGCGGCCTCCGCCGTGCTCACCGCCGCCGACGGCACCGAGATCTACCCCTACGAGAACGGCAAAACCCAGTTCTATGAGAGCCGGGAGATCCTGGCCAGGGCCAGCGGCCCGGTGGTGGGCATCGGCAACCTGCTCAACTACGCCAACGTGTCCGCGGGGGAGGGGCTGCTGTTCCTGGGCTCCTCCAACATCGACAGCCAGATCCGGGACATGCAGGCGGAGATCGAGAAGGCCGAGAGCGACCTGGCCGCCGCCCAGGAGGGCCTGGCCAACTTCAACGCCGTGGCCCCCATCGACGGCACCGTCACCTCCTGCACTCTGAGCGAGGGGATGGAGGTCAAGAGCGGCGACACCGTGGTGATGATCTCCAACACCGTCACCATGCTGGTGAATATCACCGTGGATGACCGGAACATCTCCTTCATCCATCCCAACGACTACGTGGACCTGACCTGGAACGGCACCCCCTACCAGGGCCGGGTCACCGCCATCGACATGGGCGGGGCCGAGACCGGCAGCGGCATGACCAGTTACCCCGTCACCCTGGAGGTGGAGAACATGGACGGCTCTCTGATGGACGGCGCGTGGCTGCAGTACTCCTTCGTCACCAGCCAGTCCGAGGACTGCATCACTGTGCCCACCTCCGCGGTGAAATACTTCTCCGATCCCGACGGCAACCGGAAGTCGGTGGTCTTTGTCCAGCGGGATTCCCGCCCGGACGACGTGCCTGAGCTGGACCTGCCCGAGGTGGAGATGGGACAGCCCCGCACCTTCCCCTCTGAGGACGAGGGCTACTACCCCGTCATCGTGGAGACCGGCATCTCTGACGTGCAGAATGTGGAGATCCTCTCCGGCATCCAGGAGGGGGACAACGTCTTTGTGTCCTACACAGTCACCGACTACGCCTACTAATTGAGAGGTGCGAGATGCTCATTGACATTCGTGACCTCTACAAGATCTACAACGAGGGCAAGGAGAGCGAGGTCCGGGCCTTGGACGGGGTGACCCTCCAGATCGACAAGGGGGAGTTTGTGGCCATCGTGGGCCAGTCCGGCTCGGGCAAGTCCACGCTGATGAACGTGCTGGGCTGTCTGGACATCCCCACCTACGGGGAGTACTACCTGGACGGCACCGACGTCACCTCCCTCAGCGACAGGCAGCTGGCCCGCATCCGAAACCGGGAGATCGGCTTCATCTTCCAGGGCTACAACCTCATCCAGGAGCTGGACGCCCTGGAGAACGTGACGCTGCCCCTCATCTACCAGGGGGTGTCCGTGTTTGACCGGGAGGAGATCGCCATGAACGCCCTGGCCCGGGTGAGCATGGAGGACCGGGCCCACCACCGCCCGGCGGAGATGTCCGGCGGCCAGCAGCAGCGGGTGGCTATCGCCCGGGCCATCGCCACCCATCCGCCCATCATCATGGCCGACGAGCCCACAGGCGCCCTGGACTCCCGCACCGGCCGGCACGTGCTGGAGATCCTGCGCCAGCTCTACCGGGAGGGGACCACCGTCCTGCTCATCACCCACGACGACGGCATCGCCGCCACCGCCCGCCGGGTGGTGCGGCTGTCCGACGGCAAGGTCATCTCTGACCACCCACAGGAGGTGGATTGGGAATGAATCTCTGGCAGGCATTCAAAATGGCCTTCAAGTCCATCGCCATGAAAAAGACCCGCTCCTTCCTGACCATGCTGGGCATCATCATCGGCGTGGCCAGCGTGGTGATCATGGTGTCGGTGGTCCAGGCCTCCAACGAGCAGACCATGGAGTACCTCCGGGCCCAGGGCGACAACAAGATCGACGTCAGCGCGTTTTCCTATACCGGCGTGGACGTGGGGCAGAAGCTCTACGACTACTGTCTGGCCCTGAGCGACCTCATCGACGGCATCACCCCCAACAGCCAGCTCAACGAGACACTCACCCTCCGCTACGGGTCCAAGACCATCAATGTCAACGACTGGAGTGGGGGGAACTACGACTGGACCAAGGCCATCACCATCTTCCTGGGTTCGGAGCAATACGGGGTGTGCAACAACTACACCCTGGCCGGCGGCCGGGAGATGTCCTATCTGGACATTGAGAAGGAGAACGCCGTGTGCGTGCTGGGCGCAGGGGCCAAGGAGCAGCTGTTCGACTACACCGACCCGGTGGGGGAGAGCATCACCATCAACGGCCAGCCCTTCCTGGTGGTGGGGTGGTACGAGTCCAAGTCCGTGACCAACTGGCCGGAGTGGGACAACATCATCGTCATCCCCTACACCTTCAACCGCTCCATGAACCGAAACGGCACCATCGACAGCTACACGGTGAAGGCCAAGGACGCGGAGGCCACCACGCAGGTGATGACCCTGCTCAGCGCCTTCCTGGACGGCCTGATCCCCATGGGACCGGACGGCTACCGGCCTGACGGCTATGTCTACGTTCAGAGCAACAACAGCTGGAGCCAGGAGCAGGAGGCCGCCAACCTGATGCAGTCCCTGGTGCTGGGCGCCATCGCCGGCATCTCCCTGCTGGTGGGCGGCATCGGCATCATGAACATCATGCTGGTCACCGTCACCGAGCGCACCCGGGAGATCGGCATCCGCAAGGCCATCGGCGCCGAGCGGGCCAGTATCATCACCCAGTTTTTGATCGAGGCGGCGGTGATCTGCTCCATCGGCGGGATCATCGGCATCGGCATCGGCTATATAGGTACCATGATCGCCGGAAAGCTCATCATGCCGGGACTGGGGAAGATCCTCATGCCCAACGCCGTTATTACCATCGGGGCCTTCCTGTTCTCGGTGGTGCTGGGGGTCATCTTCGGCATGTACCCGGCCGTCAAGGCCAGCGGCCTGCAGCCGGTGGCCGCTCTGAGAGCTGAATAGCTTAGAAAAGGAGACGAGACGATATGAAACACAGGCGAATCCTTTCCTTTCTCCTGGCCGCGGCCATGGTGGCCGCGCTGGCGCTGCCCGCGTCGGCCAACTCCTCCTTCACCGACGTCAGCGACCCCAACACCGCGGTCAACGCCGACGTGCTGCGGCTGATGGGGGCGGTGTCCGGCTCCGGCAGCAACCGCTTTGAGCCGGACGGGACCCTGACCAGGGCACAGTTCTGCGTGATGCTGGTGGGGGTCATGGGCCTGAACGCCCAGGTGCCCATCCACACCACCCGGACCATCTTCTCCGACGTCACCGCCCAGCACTGGGCCAGGGGGTATATCAACCTGGCGGCCAGCCAGACGATCGGCGGCGGCGAGGACGGCAAAGGCGGCGGCCGGCTGATCTCCGGCGTGGGCACCGGGCAGTTCCAGCCCGACAGCCCCCTCACATACGCCCAGGCCGTGACGATCATGATGCGGATGCTGGGCTACACCGACGACAAGGTGGGGGCCGTGTGGCCCGCGGGCTACATGAACCTTGCCCTCTCCCTGGGCCTGACCAGGGGGATCAGCGGCCTGGGCGCCGGCTCTCCCATCACCCGCGCCCAGACGGCCCAGCTGTTCGTCAATATGCTCCGCACTGAGACGGCCGGCGGCCAGAAGTACTATGAGACTCTGGGTGCCGCCTCGGAGAACGTGATGATCCTGGCAGTGAACGTCCCCGGCGATGACGGGGCGCCCGGGGCCATCCGCACCTCCAGGGGGACCTACCACCCCGCGGTGGACGGCGTGGCTCCCACCGCCCTCCAGGGCCGCCGGGGCGCGCTGGTGCTCAACGAGCGCAATGAGATCGTCTGCTTCGCCCCCGACAGCACCAACTCGGTCACCGTCGTCCTGGCCGGGGACGCCCAGGCCACCTATCTCCAGGGGAACAACGGCACCCGGTACGCCGTCGACCCCGGCACCCCCGCCTTTACCGGTAACTCCGAGCAGGCCGACTCCACCTACGAGAAGATTTGGACCGACCTGCGGGGCGGCTCCCAGGTGACCCTGTTCCTGGACGGCGGCAAGGTGGTAGGCATCTACTACGCCGCGGCCGGCGCGGCCGCCACAGAGGCGTGGGTGGTCACCGGCGAGCTCAACCGGGCCTCCTTCCACAACCTCACCGGCGGGGTGGACGACTACACCATCAAGAAAAACAGCTCCGAGATCCACCTGTCCGACGTACAGGAGTACGACGTGGCCACCTACGACGCGGTGACCAACACCGTGGTCGTCAGCGATCTGCGCCTGACCTGCGTGTACGAGGCGGCCTCGCCCAACCCCGACACGCCCGAGACCATCACCGCCATGGGCCAGCAGTTCAACGTCCTGCCCAGCGCGGTGGACAGCGTGAGCAAGTTCTCTGTGGGCAAGACGGTGACGCTGCTGCTCACCGCCGACGGCCAGGTGGCCGGCATGGCCCAGCCCAGCTCCAGACTCCGCTCCAACGCCGTGGGTTACTTCGACGATATGGACGGCGACAAGCTCAAGCTGCTCCTGCCCTCCGGCGGGACCGTCACCCTGACCGGCACCGTGTCCGCCGCCTCCTACTCCCAGGGCCAGGTGGTGACTCTCTCCTCCTCCGAGGCCGGCAAGGTCAGCGCCATCCGCCTGATGGACCGCTCCGTGTCCGGCGAGTTCGATCTGGTGGATATGACGCTGGGCACCTACCCGGTGGCGGCCGGCGTGGTCCTGTTCGAGCGCAGCAACGGCAGCCCCGTGACCCGCGTCAGCCTGGCCGACATCGACGCCCGGTCCATCCCCGGCGAGGAAATCGCCTCCTACCACCTGAACACCTCCGGCATGGTGGACGTGATCATCCTCAACGACTCCACCGGCGACTCCTACCTGTACGGCCAGTACGTGGTCAAGACCAACCATGTGGAGGGCTCGACTGAGGAGACCACCACCGTCTGCTTTGTCAACAGCAAGGTCTCGAAGGATCTGCCCCACGTGGGCTACACAGGCAGGAGCGGCGCCTACGTGGGCGTTGCGCTGGGCACCGCCGGGGACGGTTCGCCCCACCCGCGCTCCAAGGTGAACCTGATCGAGATCAAGGGCGTGTCCCGCACCGACTTCTTCACCTCTCAGGGCAGCACCTTCGTCACCGCCAACGGCAAGGTCTACCCGGTGTCCCCCGATGTGGAGGCCTTCAACAACGACAACAGGACCTGGTTCACCGGCACTGGCGAGGAGATCTTGAGCGCGGTGCGCGCCTACTCCAACAAGCTGACGGTCTACGTCGATCCCATCGGCTACAAGGTCCGTGTCATCGCGGCCAACTAAACAGCACAGCAAAGGACCCCCGGGGCAGTCCCCGGGGGTCCTTTTTGACAGAGAGACCGCCTGCCCCGGTCTGGCATAGGATACCGGGGAGGCGGTCTTTTTGCGCTGTTTACTGCGTTCCGATGTGTGGCTGCTGCTGATCCTGGCCGCGGCGGTTGCGGCGGTGCTGGTCACCACCCAGAGCCCGTCCCGCACCGCCAAGCTGGGGGCGTTCTTTACGGTCCTGGGGGACGGCTTGACCCTGCTGGCCTTATACGGCGGGGAGGGGGCGGGGGAGAGCGTCAGCGGGCAAAAAACGCCCTGATCTCCTCCATGCGCTCCACCGCCTGCTGGTAGCCCTCGCCCCACAGCAGGCGCAGCTTCTCGGTGTCCCGCTCGGTGCGGGACACCCCCAGCAGGGTCTCCGGGGCGATGACCAGGGCGCGGCCCTCCTTCTCCAGCTGGAACAGCCGCTCCCGGCACGCCCGGTCCTGCTCGTGGCGGTGCTCCATGGTGTGGAGGAAGTTGGGGTAGTCCTTATATCTCTTGCGCATCACCGGGAGGAGCTTCTCCGGCTTGCGCACGAAGCTGCGGGGCTTGGTGAGCACCACCATCACCTGGTCGCACCCCATGTCGAAGGCCCGCTGGTAGGGCACCGGGTCGGAGGCCCCGCCGTCCAGGTAGGGCTTGCCGTCCAGGTGGTAGATGGGGAAGAGCAGAGGCATGGCGCAGGTGGCCTGGAGCAGCTCGAACTTGTCGTCCCGCCGGGGGACCTCCTTGTACTCCGGCTTTCCGGTCTCCAGATTGGTGACCACCGCCTCCACCTGGCCGGGGTAGGCGGCGAAGGTGTCGTAGTCGAAGGGGATGAGCTGGTTGGGGATGGTGTCGTAGGTGAACTCCAGGCCGAAGTAGCTCTGGTTGTTGTGGTCCAGCAGGTTTTTCATCCCCATGTAGCGGGGGTCGTCGGCGTAGTGGGTCAGGATATCCAGATTGCGCCGGGGCTGCCGGGAGAGGTAGCTGACGCCGTAGGCGATGCCGGCGGACACGCCGATAAAGTACTCCGGCATGATGTCGGCCGCCAGCATGGCGTCGCACACCCCGGTGGAGAACACGGTGCGCAGGGCGCCGCCCTCCAGCACAAGACCAGTTTTCATAGCAGACCGTCCTTTCCTGTGATCTGGTTTGTCCCTATTATACGCTTTCCAAACCTGAATTGCAAATATACCTGGTTTCCCGCTACTGGACCATGGAGGCCAGCAGGTCCAGGTGGTCCGCCAGCCGCTCCTGCCCGGCGTAGCGGTAGACAGCGATCCTTCCGCCCTTCACCAGAGCGGCCATCTGCCATGGGCTGTCCTCGTCGTGGGCCAGGACGGCCAGGTCCAGGCCGGGGAGGTCCGGCTCCTCGTACACCCAGTAGATATTGACCAGCCGCTCCTCATGGAGGATGGACCGGGCCAGGGTGGGGGCGAAAGCGGGGAGGGTCCGGGCGTAGACCGCGTCCAGGTCGGGGCTGTATGTGTACTTGCCGCCCTCCGGGTCGGGGGAGTAGCCGTTGGACATCTCCCCCAGCTGGGGGCTGACCATGTCCTGCGTGACCTCATACCACACTGGGACCAGGAGGGACAGGCGGCGCCGGACCTGATAGCTGTCCTCGTGGAAAGAGGACGGTCCGCCGTCCAGCTCCTCCCAGGTGACCAAGGGAACCTCCTCCAGCTCGGTGAGGGAGACGTAGGGGGCGGAAAAATCCTCCAGCCGGACCGGCCTTTGGATGGCAAACTGCACCGCCATAGACAGAGTAAAAAGGATGCAGAGGACCATCAAGGCCAGCTCTGTGCGGGCGAAGCTCCGGCTGGGGCCGGGGGAGGGGGCGGGGGGCTCGCCCGCTTTCAGTCGGTCGTGGAGATCCAGCAGCATCCGCTGCTGCCGAAGCTCCCGCAGGCGAAACAGGATCACCACGGGAACCCCAATCAAGACGTATGGTATGCAGAGAGAGGCCAGGAGCCGGGGGAGAATGGCGAAGCGGTCGGGCTGGACATCGAACCGGCTGGGGGGCAGGAGGAGGGACAGCAGGCAGAGCAGAAGGACGATCCCCCAGGCGATAAACGTGCGTATTTTATAGCTTCTGAGCTGTTTTGCCAGCCGGCCCAGGCTCATGCCCCGGGTCTGGAGGTCGGTGTGGAGCTCCACCGCTTCGGGGTCGGTGCTGTAAAACAGGAAGAAGGCCCGGCCGATGGGCAGAGCGTACTGCCAGCCATACTGCCGGTAGAGTTCCAGCTGCTCCGCCGTGGGCTCGGTGCCCGTATTGCCAAAGGCGTCCAGCCGGAACCGGGTGCCGGGGACGCCACCCTCCCGGAAGACGGCCCAGGTGCCAATGCGGACGGGAAAGAGGCTCTGGTTGGCCTGCTCCTCCAGCCAGGTTTCCAGGCCGGGTATGTCATACAGGGAGACGGGGACCAGTTTCCGCACCTTTTTCATGGGGAAAACCTCCTTTATGTCCAGTCCGCGCCCATGGTTTTTTCCAGCGCGGGGAGCAGCTCCTCCACATCCCGGATGCCGGTGTACCGCACGGAGATGACCCGGTTCCCCCGCCGGAGGACCAGCTCGCCGCCGCCGGGGCTCCGGGAGGCCTCATCGGCCCAGTCCACCTCCAGGGGTTCCTGGTCCGCCAGCTCGTCATAGAAAATCCGGGCCCAGAACTCCCCTCTGGTCCGGTACAGGGACAGGTGCAGCCGTGGGAGGTACCGCTCGTTCAAGGGGTAATCGGGGTCGACGTCCTTCCGCCACAGGCCGGAGGTCCCCGTGAAGTTGATCTCATAGTGGACAGGCACCCAGAGGGAGGGGGCGGAGTGGAGGTAGGTACCCTCCTCGGGGTGGAAGCCGTAGCCATAGCCGCTGTCGAAGGGGACCAGGTCAAGGCCGGGCTGGTCCTCCAGCTGGGTCAGCGAGGGGAGGGGAATGGACAGTTCGGCGGGATCGCCGGTGTATTCCATGGACTGGTAGTGCCATATCACGGCCAGCACCGCCACGCCCAGCAGAAGGGCGGCCAGCCGGGACCACCCCTCCAGCAGGGACAGGGACCGCCGCCGGGGGGAGGACTTGGGAAGGGCCTCCTCCCGCTTCAGGGCCAGGCTGGCCCGGAAGAGGAGGAACATGGAATAGAAATTGAGCAGGAGGCTCAGGAGGACCAGGACCGCAAGCAGAAAGACGGCAGGTCCGGGGGACGCAAGCCCGAAGGCGGGGGGTACACTCCCCAGATGATTCACCGTCTTCCGGGCGGTGTACAGAAGTAAGAGGACCTCAATGATCTCCCAGCTCAGGGTGATGACGGCCTGCCTCATCAGCCCCTGGAGGGCGCAGGCCATAGAGCCGCCGTCGGTGTACAGCTCCGGGGCGGAGGGGTCCTTGGCGGCGAAAATGTAGAAGTCGCTCTGAGCCTCGCAGACGTACTCCCAACCCGAGGCGGCGTAGACCTCCTTCATCTCAGCCAGTTGGGCGGATGTCTGCCTCTCCCGCTCTGGGTCCAGGCGGTAGCGCGTCCCGGGGGCGGGGGCGTCCTGCCGGAAAAGACAGCGGAGCCGCCCCCAGCGGACCAGAAAGAGCCCCTGGGCCGCCATCTCGTCCAGCCAAGTCTGCACACCGTCCAGGTCGTACAGCCCGGCGCGGGTGAACTTGTATACGGTTCCCACAGGGATCCCTCCTTTCATGCGTCCGATACCATCCTTACGATCTCGTCCAGGTGCTCCGCCAGCTCTCCGTCCCCGGTGTAGGTCACCAGGGCGGCCTTGTCCCCGGCGGCCACGGCGGCGACCTGGAAACTGCCCTCCTGCCGCTTTGCCACGGCAAGGAAGTCCGCGCCGTCGTGGAGGTAATACTCCGCCGACCACCCGGCGGGGACCTTGGAGGTCCACCAGATGTCCCAATCCAGGGCCATGGAGGCGTCGAACTCCTCCTTGATCAAAGGGACGGCCAGGGAGTTGAAGGCCAGGTCGTACCAGTGGATCTCCATCCGGTGCCAGTCCTCCGGGCCGTTGACGGCCCCGCTCTGGACCACCCGCCACTGTTCCCAGCACAGCGGGGCCCGGTCCTCCCGGGCGGCGAAGTTGGCGTAGTCCACGCCGTTTACTCTAAAGTGGTCCTCCACATAGCCGGAGCCCTCCACCGAGGCCAGGGACAGGGGAGTGAAGGCCGTGAGGCTGTCGATGCTCTGGGCACCGTCCAGGCTCAGAAAGGGCAGGACGTACTGGAACGCCACCAAGGTGACAAGCATGGCCACGGCGCACAGAAAGCTCAGCAGGGCGGTCAGGCGGCGCCTGGGGTAGACGGTCCGGTGGTCCAGGGGGACGCCCTCCCGGAGCTGCTGGACGATGCGGGCTACCAGCCTCCGGTCCTCAAACTCGGAGGGGAGGGCGAGGATAAAACACAGGATGCAGATCAGCGCGGACAGGCCGCTGTCCACAACCAGGGAGTGGACCGGCCCGTCTTTGACCACCGCCGCAGCCATCAGCCCCAGCAGGATGATAAAGCAGGCCGCCTCAAACACGCAGTGGGCGGTCATGGACCGCCGCAGCCTGGTCCAGGGCTCCGCCTGGAGCTCCGGGTCGGTGTGTAGCTCGGGGGCGTCCGGACCTTCGGCGGCGAAGATCAGCAGCTGCTGGTTGACCTCGCAGACGTACTCCCAGCCGAACTCCCCGTACAGGTCGATCATAGAGCGGGGCAGGTCGTCGTCCAGGGCGCGCCGGTGGGCCTCCACCCGGTAGCGCCGGTCCTGGGGCGTGTCCCTGGTGAAGGTGCAGAACAGGGGGCGGAATTTCTTCAGGCGAAGCCCCCTCCGGGACATATCCTCCAGCCAGGACTCCAGCCCCGGCACATCGTAGGGGGAGACGGGGGTGAGTTTATAGACGCGGTTCATAATAAAACCTCCTTGCGGCAGTAATGAACAGTCCCAGCCCGGCCATGTCGTACCCGTTGACGGAGACGATTTTCCAACAGGTGTTTTTGCTCATCGTTCCTCCTCCTCGGCGTCGGCCACGCAGGCGCGCAGGCGCTCCAGCTCCTCCCGATAGGCGGCGCGGCCCTTGTCCGTCAGGCGGTAGGTGCGCTTTCGGCCGGACACGTCGGTCTGCTCGATGAGCTGCTCCTCCACAAATTTCCCCAGCAGGGTATAGAGGGTCCCGGGCCCCAGGTAGACCCGGCCTCCGGTTTTCTTCTGGACAAACTCCGTCACGTCCGTACCGCACATCTCCCGGTGGAGGAAGGACATGAGGACGTAAAACATGGGCTCAGTCAGCGGCCCGCGCTCTTTTGCTCCCATAGGACACCTCGCTTTATATCGCGTTACGATATCGACTAACGATATCGTAACGCGATATTACATATTTGTCAATACGGTCGAAAGCACTTCGCAGAATATTTCACGCCCGGCTCCATGGACGCGCCCCCTTAATCTGACCGCATTTTCCCGGACAGGGCCCTATAATGATACCTGTCCGTTTGAGCTGGGAGGAGGGTGCGGGATGAACGTCGTCTATGTGGACACTCTCTTTCTCCTCAACGCCGTCATCGACTACCTGCTGCTGCTGGCCTCGGCCAAGCTGGCGGGGGAGGAGCTGCGGCGGGGGCGGTTCGCCCTGGGGGCGGTGCTGGGCGGAGCCTACGCGGTGGCCATTTTTCTGCCCGGCCTGGGGTTCCTGGCCCGCCCCCCGTGCCGCCTGGCCAGCGGGGTGCTGATGGTGCTGATCGCGTTCAGCCGGAGCCGGCGGCGGCGGCGGCAGGTGCTGATTTTTTTCGCCCTGGCCTGCGCCTTCGGCGGCGGCGTGCTGGGGGCGAGCCTGCTGGGGGGCAGGGGACTGTCCCTGGGGGGCGGGGTGTTCTACTCCGGAGTGGACCTGAAGATCGTGCTGGTGTCGGCGGCGGTGTGCTATTGCCTGCTGACCCTGCTGTTTCAGAACTGGGGCCGGCACGCTGGTCCCCAGGGGGAGCTGACGCCGGTCCGCCTGAAATTCGCCGGAAGGGAAGTCGCCCTCACCGCCCTTCTCGACACGGGAAACACCCTGTCCGACCCGGTGACGGGGCGGGGGGTGCTGGTGGCCGAGGGGGAGCGCCTGGAGGGGCTGTTCCCGGAGGGAAACGGACCGAGGCGGGAGGACCTGACCGACCCCGCCGGGGCGCTGGAGCGGCTCAACCGGTCCTGGCCCGGGCGGTTCCGGGTGCTGCCCTACCGGGCGGTGGGGGTGGACCGGGGGCTGCTGCTGGCCGTGCGGCTGGACGAGGTTCAGATCGGCGGCCAGAGGGAGACCGGGGCACTTGCGGCCCTGTCCCCCAACCCGGTGTCCGACGGGGGAGTTTACCAGGTGCTCGCAGGGAAGGAATAGGGGGGATCACGAGGATGGGGATCTGTCTGACAATATCGGAATTTTGGGCAAAGCTGCTGGCCCGGCTGGGGCTCCGGCCGCCGGGCAAGGTCATGTACATCGGGGGCAGTGACACCCTGCCCGCGCCCCTGACCCGGGAGGAGGAGGCCGAGCTCATCGAGCGGTACGCCCAGGGGGACCAGCAGGCCCGCTCGGTGCTCATCGAGCGCAACCTGCGCCTGGTGGTCTACATCGCCCGGCGGTTCGAGAACACGGGCATCAACATCGAGGACCTGATTTCCATCGGCACCATCGGGCTCATCAAGGCGGTGGGCACCTACCAGCCCGCCCGGAGCATCAAGCTGGCCACCTACGCCTCCCGGTGCATCGAGAACGAGATCCTGATGTACCTGCGCAAGACCTCCGTCCAAAAGACGGAGCTGTCCTTCGACGAGCCGCTGAACACGGACTGGGACGGCAACGAGCTGCTGCTGTCCGACGTGCTGGGCACCGACAGCGACCTGGTGGTCCAGCCCATCGAGGCCGACGTGGACCGCCAGCTGCTGCGGGAGGCCCTGGAGCAGCTGGACGACCGGGACCGGCGGATCATCACCCTGCGCTTCGGGCTGGGCGGGCGCAGGGAGCGCACCCAGAAGGAGGTGGCCGACCTGCTGGGCATCTCCCAGTCCTACATCTCCCGGCTGGAGAAGCGCATCATCGCCAAGCTGAAGCGGGAGATCGTCCGCCTGATGTAGTCCCCGGAGCCGCCCTGCGCGGAAAGGAAAGGGAAACCATTTGACAAGCGGCGGCGTATCGGTTACACTTAAAGAAACGTGTGCCCCGCTCTGCGCGGGGCGACAGGATAATTTGGAGCGAGGATCATGAAGAGACAGACAAAGGTTTCCATCGCGGTCATCCGCCGCCTGCCCCGGTACTACCGGCACCTGACCGAGCTGCAGCGCAGGGGCGTGGTGCGCATCTCCTCCAGCGCCCTGGGGGAGGACATGGGCCTGACCGCCTCCCAGATCCGGCAGGACCTGTTCTGCTTCGGCGAGTTCGGCCAGCAGGGCTACGGCTACAATGTGGACAGCCTGCGGGAGGAGATCGGGGAGATTCTGGGCATCAGCCGGGGCCACACCCTGGTGGTGCTGGGCGCCGGCAACCTGGGCCGGGCGCTGCTGAAAAACTTCAAATTCGCCAACAGCGGCTTTGAGCTGCTGGCCGCCTTCGACGTGAACGACGAGGTGGGCACCACCGTGGACGGGGTGCCCGTCTACCACACCGACCAGCTGGAGGAGTTCCTGGACAGCCACCCGGCCAGCGTGGGCCTGCTGGCCGTGCCCAGATGCGCCGCCGTGCCCATGGCGGAGCGGCTGGCCAACGCCGGGGTGCGGGGGATCTGGAACTTCACCAATGTGGAGCTGCCCGCCAGGCCGGACGTGATCGTGGAGAACGTCCACTTCTCTGACAGCCTGATGACCTTGAGCTACCTCATCTCCCAGGGTGTTCCCCAGGAGGCGGAGGAGTGAGGGGGCGTCTGGTCCGGTGGGGCCTGGCCGCGGGAGCGGCTCTGCTCCTGGCCGGCGCGGCCGTGGCCGCCAGCCAGGGGGACAGCCTGATCTCCCTGAGCTATCTGACCAAGACCTTTATCCCCTCTCTGGTGGCCCAGGGGGACGGGGTCTATCAGGAGAAGATGGAGCAGACCTACAACGACGCGATCAACCAGATGGAGCTGCCCGCGGGGGCTGTCAGCGGCACCCTGGGCAGCTACAGCGCCGATATGCGCCAGCGGGAGTTCGGCAGGGGAGACGTGATCGACCTGGAGACCGGTTCGAGCTTCCTGATGCTCTCCGGGCAGGCCGCGCTCACCCACAGCGGCGCGGTGATCGACGTGACCGCGGGGCAGGCCGTGGCCTCCGGCGCGGCGCTGGAGACGGGACACCGCTACCTGGTGGGGGAGAACACCGCCGCCCAGATCACCGTCCGCTCCGGCTATGCCGCGGGCGGCATCGAGGGCAGCTACAAGCGTACAGCCAGCAGGGAGGAGGCCGCCCCCTTCACCGACGTGACCAGCTCCGACTGGTACAGCCCGGCGGTGGACTACGCCTACTTCAACGGCCTGTTCGACGGCATGGGCGACGGCACCTTCGCCCCCCAGGGTGAGATGAACCGGGCCATGATGATGACGGTGCTCTTCCACCTGGCCGGCTCCCCGGAAAATGAGCGGCTGGGCGCCAAAGCCACATTCACCGACGTGCCCGCTGCCCAGTGGTACAGCACCTTTATCAGCTGGGCCGCCGACTACGGCGTGTCCGCCGGCGTGGGGAACGGGCAGTTTGCCCCCAACCAGGCCGTCCCCCGCCAGCAGGTGGTGGTGCTGCTCTACAACTTCGCCACCAACTATATGGGCATGACCCTGCGGGAGCGGGTGGATATCAGCTCCTGCTCCGACTACGGCCAGTCCGCCGAGTGGGCCCGGGACGCCCTGTCCTGGGCGTCGGCCTGCGGGGTGATCTCCGCCGGCACCAGCGGCGCGCTGGAGCCCAACCGCAGCGCCACCCGGGCTGAGGTGGCCTCCATGCTGATGAACTTCTCCCAGCTCTACCTCGGCTGACTTCCGGCACCCTTTCTCCTCCTGCGCATAAGATGGATTGAGAACGGCGCAAAGCCCTCTCAAATTCATAAATTCAGGAGGTACTCATTATGGGGTGCTGCAATAACGGCTGGGGCGGCGGCGGCTGCCTTTGGATCATCATCCTGATCATCATCCTGCTGTGCTGTTGCGGCGGGTGCGGCGGCAGCTGCGGGTGTGGCTGCGGCAATAACTGCGGCTGCAACAACGGCTGCGGCTGCTGAGCGGTAAAAAAAGGCGCGGTCCATAAGGACCGCGCCTTTTTCTGCGCTCTCCCGGGACGAGCTCCATCCCGCGCCGGCCCGCTACCACCCGCAAATTCTTCAAAACCTGTCCGGTGCCAGAAATCTGTTCTTGCGTTTCCCGGCGGAAAGGTGTATAGTATTGAGGTAAAATTATGCGCGGGTCCGTCAGTCCGCGCAGCCGGCACAGAAAACCGGCGGACCTTAAAAGCGGAAGGGACGCCGGGTTTTCCTGCGCACGGTACGCCCCGGGCGACCACGGGCACAGCCGGGGCGGATCACAACATAGGAGGGATCGGAAGGGCGGAGCCGAAATGAGGATGGAAGGGTCCGCCGGGAAGGAAAAGAGAGACTGAAATCCCAGCGATTTGCAGTATAGGGAGGTTGAAATCTGAATGAGCAAATTTCTCAAACGTTCCGCGCAGGGCGCGGGAGTCCCCCATGAGAAAGGCACGTCCAACCTGGAAACGGTAAAAATGACCCTGCCGTCCAAGATCGTGCTGTCCATGGGGCAGCACATCGGCGCGCCGGCGGCCCCCACCGTGGCCAAGGGCGACCAGGTGTACGTGGGCACTGTGGTGGGCAAGGCCGGCGGCTTTGTCTCCGCCGACATCCACTCCGGCGTGTCCGGCACGGTGTCGGAGATCACCACCATCGTGGCCCCCAACGGCGCCAAGCAGACCGCGGTGGTCATCATCCCCGACGGGGAGCAGAAGGTGGACCCCTCCATCGCCCCCCCGACGGTCACCGACCTGAAGTCCTTCCAGGACGCGGTGCGCGCCAGCGGCCTGGTGGGCCTGGGCGGCGCCGGTTTCCCCACGGCGGTGAAGCTGGCCCCCAAGAACCTGGACGAGATCGACACCCTGATCATCAACGGCGCCGAGTGCGAGCCCTACATCACGTCTGATAACCGCTGCTTCCTAGAGGATACCCACCATGTGCTCAACGGCATCAAGCAGGTGATGAAGTACATGGACATCCCCAAGTGCGTCATCGGCATCGAGGGCAACAAGCCCGAGGCCATCGCCAAGATGAAGGCCGCCATCGACGCGCCGGGCATCGAGGTCAAGGAGCTGCCCTGCCGCTACCCCCAGGGCGCTGAAAAAGTGCTGATCGAGAACTGCACCGGCCGCGAGGTCCCGTTCCCCGGCCTGCCCTCCGACGTGGGCGTGGTGGTCATGAACGTCACCTCCGTGGCTTTCGTCTCCAAGTACCTGGAGACCGGCATGCCGCTGACCACCAAGCGTCTGACTGTGGACGGTGACATCGTCGCCAAGCCCCAGAACGTGGAGGTCATCATCGGCACCCCCATCCGGGAGCTGCTGGACTTCTGCGGCGGCCTCACCGACGAGCCCGGCAAGGTCCTCTACGGCGGCCCCATGATGGGCAACTGCGTGGCCGACCTGGACCAGCCCATCCTCAAGAACAACAACGCCATCCTGGCCTTCTCCCGGAAGATGTCCCAGGTCCCCAAGCCCACCAACTGCATCCACTGCGGCCGGTGCACCAACGCCTGCCCCCTGGGCCTCTCCGCCAAGGAGATCGTCCGGGCCTATGAAAAGGGCGATGTGGAGCTCCTCCAGCAGCTCAACGCCGACCTGTGCATGAGCTGCGGCACCTGCTCCTTTGTCTGCCCGGCCAAGCGGCCCCTGGCCCCCTCCATCGCTCTGGCCAAGATCATGATGAAGAATGGAGGTAAGAAGTAATGGCTAACAAGTTGATCGTCACTGCCGCGCCCCATATCACCAGCGCGGACAGCACCAGCAAGATCATGCAGCGGGTCTGCATCGCCCTGGTGCCCACCCTCATCGCCTCCGTCATCATCTTCGGCATCAGCTCCCTGATCCTGACCGTGGTGACCGTGGCGGCCTGCGTGCTCTTCGAGTACGGCTACTGCAAGCTCGTCGGCCGTGAGGTCACCATCGACGACTTCTCCGCGGTGGTCACCGGTATGCTGCTGGCCTTCAATATGCCCGCCGGTATGCCCGTGTGGATGGCCATCGTGGGCGCGTTCATCGCCATCGTCATCGTCAAGCAGCTGTTCGGCGGCCTGGGCTACAACTTCGCCAACCCCGCCATCGTGGGCCGTATCGCGCTGGCCTTGGGCTTCACCAGCCGCATGACCACCTTTATCGACCCCGTCACCGACGCGGTCTCCTCCGCCACCCCCCTGGGCGTGGCCGGCACGGAGAACGCCGTGTCCTATGTCACCCTGCTCCTCGGCACCCACGGCGGCGTGCTGGGCGAGACCTGCGCTATCACCCTGATCATCGGCGGCATCTATCTGATCGTCACCAAGGTCATCAGCCCCATCATCCCCGTTACATACCTGGGCACCGTGGCTGTGCTCAGCCTGCTGGCCGGGCGCGACCCCATCTATCAGCTGCTCTCCGGCGGCCTGATGCTGGGCGCCTTCTTCATGGCCACTGACTACGTCACCTCTCCCACCACCAACAAGGGCAAGCTGATTTTCGGCATCGGCCTGGGTGTGGTCACCTGCATGATCCGGTTCTTCGCCACCATGAACGAGGGCGTGTCCTTTGCCATCCTGCTGATGAACCTGGTGGTGCCCTACATCGAGATCAACACCCGCCAGGATAAGCTGGGCATCGCGAAAGTGAAGAAGGGAGGCGCCGCGAAATGAGTAATTGGAATAAGATCGGCAAGCCCATCGTGGTGCTGTGCGCCATCTGCCTGATCATCACCGGCGCGCTGGCCGCCACCAACTCCGTCACCGACCCCATCATCCAGGAGAACACCCGCCGCGCCCAGGATGCGGCCCGCCAGGAGCTGATCCCCGACGCCGCCTCCTTCGAGAAGGTGGACGGCGTGGACGTGGAGAACGTCTCCGACGTGTACCAGGCCGACACCGGCGCCTACGTCATCACCTGCTCCGGCAAGGGCTACGGCGGCGACGTGGTGGTCATGGTCGCCATCGGCCAGGACGGCACCATCAGCAAGATCAAGGTCACCGAGCAGGCCGAGACCAAGGGCGTGGGCAGCAAAGTCGTCACCGTGCCCGACGGCCAGGCCTTCTGGGACCAGTTCAACGGCAAGCCCGCCGCGCAGGCTCTGGTCCTGGGCAAGGCGGGCAGCGGCTCTGACATCGACGCCGTCTCCGGTGCCACCATCTCCAGCCGCGCCATTACCAATGCGGTCAACGCCGCCATCAACGCGTTCAACGCGATTCCTTGAAAGGCAGGTGAGTCAAGATGAGTAAAAACAGCAAACTGAGCATCCTTACCAACGGTATTTTGAATGAGAACCCCGTTCTGCGGCTTGTCCTGGGCACCTGTCCCACCCTGGCCGTCACCTCCATGGCCTCCAACGGCATCGGCATGGGCCTGGCCGCCACCTTCGTTCTGGTGTGCTCCAACGTGGTCATCTCCGCTCTGCGCAAGGTCATCCCCAACCAGGTCCGTATCCCGTGCTACATCACCGTTATTGCCGGCTTCGTGTCTGTGGTGCAGATGCTGGTCAAGGCCTTTGTCCAGCCCCTGGACGAGGCCCTGGGCGTGTACCTGCCCCTGATCGTGGTCAACTGCATCATCCTTGGCCGCGCCGAGGCGTTCGCCTCCAAGAACGGCGTGCTGGATTCCGCCCTTGACGGCATCGGCATGGGCATCGGCTTCACCTGCACCCTGACCATCATGGGCACCATCCGCGAGGTGCTGGGCTCCGGCACCTGGATGTCCGGCCTGGACGGCCTGCTGCCCTTCCTGCCGGAGGGCTTCAAGATCCAGGTCATCCCCACCTCCATCGACCCCTTCACCATTATGACCAGCGCCCCCGGCGGATTCTTCGTGTTCGGCGTGATGATGGCCGCCGCTACCTGGCTGACCACCCGCCCCAAGAAGGAGAAGGCCGCCCCCGCTGAGGCTGAGGAAGGAGGCAATGCGTAATGGCACTCAAGCTCGCCAGCATTTTCTTCACCATGATCCTGGTGGACAACTACGTCCTCCAGAAATTCCTGGGTATCTGCCCCTTCCTGGGCGTGTCCAAGAAGCTGGACAGCGCCGTGGGCATGTCCCTGGCCGTCACCTTCGTCATGGTCATGGCCACCGCCGCCACCTGGCCCATCTATAAGTTCATCCTCTCCCCGGAGGGGAGCGAGGGGACGCCCCGCGACATGGCCTACCTCCAGACCATCGTGTTCATCCTCATCATCGCCATCCTGGTCCAGCTCCTTGAGAACATCCTCAAGAAGTACATCCCCGCTCTTTACAAGTCCCTGGGCGTGTACCTGCCCCTGATCACCACCAACTGCACCATCCTGGGCGTGACCATCCTGAACCTGGACAACGGCTACAGCTTCATCGAGAGCATCGTCTGCTCTGCCGGCGCCGGCATCGGCTTCCTGGTGGCCATGGTGTTGTTCTCCGGTGTGCGCCGCAGGGTGGAGGAGGCCAATCCCCCCAAGTGCTTCGAGGGCCTGCCCATCACTCTGGTGGCCGCCGCTATGACCTCCCTGTCCTTCATGGGCTTCGGCGGCATCGTGGAAGCCATCTTCGGCGGCTGATAGGAGGAGAGTGTTGTTATGAATCCGATTTTATTTGCGATCCTCGTGGTATTCGCCATCGGCCTGATCGGCGCGATCATCCTGGTGTGCGCCTCTATCTTCATGTATGTCCCCGTGGATGAGCGCGTGGAGCAGATCACCGGGGTGCTGCCCGGCGCCAACTGCGGCGCCTGCGGCTGCGCCGGCTGCGCCGACTACGCCAAGAACGTGGTGGAGAACGGCGCCCCCGTCAACAAGTGTGTCCCCGGCGGCGCCAAGGTGGCCGCCGAGGTGGCCGCCATCATGGGCGTGGAGGCCGGTGCCTCCCAGGCCGTGAAGGCCGTGGTGGCCTGCTCCGGCACCTGCGACAAGACCTCCAAGAAGTACGAGTTTGACGGCATCCACAGCTGCCTGGCCGTCAAGGGCTTGTACGGCGGCGACGGCGCCTGCGCCTTCGGCTGCCTGGGCTATGGCGACTGCACCAGGGCCTGCGCCTTCGACGCTATCCACGTCAGCGACCAGGGCGTGGCCGTGGTGGACCGGGACAAGTGCACCGGCTGCGGCGCCTGCGCCAAGGCCTGCCCCAACTCCGTCATCTCCATCGTGCCTGTGCCCCCCAAGCGCATGAAGCCCGTGGTCATGTGCCAGAACAAGGACAAGGGCGCCCAGACCCGCAAGGTCTGCACCGCCGGCTGTATCGGCTGCATGAAGTGCGCCAAGGTCTGCAAGCTGGAGGCCATCACCGTGGAGAATAACCTGGCCTATATCGACCAGGACAAGTGCGTAGGCTGCCAGATGTGCGTCAAGGAGTGCCCTGTGGGCGTCATCCACCTGCCCGCCTGACGAAAGCTCTGCATCAAAAAATCGGACCAGCCAGCGGCTGGTCCGATTTTTTGATTTCGATGGGGCACGGGTGGGGAACGGTCACAGGCCCTCCATCATGTTCACCCGGATGTAGCCGCCCTCGATGTTGGTCTCGGCGATGAAGGCGTCCACCGCGGGCACCATGATCTCCCGCGCGCCGCCCCGGATGACGTACACGTTGTTGGCCGGCAGGGTGAGCACATCGGCGATCCTGCCCAGCACCGCGCCGGTGGCGGCGTCCCGGGCCTCCAGGCCCATCAGATCGGCCAGGAAGAAGGAGCCCTCGGGCAGCCTGGCGTCCTTGCGGTCGATATACAGCACCGCGTTGCGCAGCATCATCGCGCCGTTGACATCGGTGATGCCCTCAAATTTCACGATGGCCATGTTCTTGTGGACCCGGGCCCGCTCCACCTTGATGGGCCAGTGGGCCTCGTCCACATACAGGGTGTCGAACTGGCACAGGAACTCCGGGCTGTCCGCCCAGGGCTGCACCCGCACCTCGCCCATCAGACCGTGGACATTGGTGACCTTGCCCACCTCCAAATACTGCTGAAGCATGGATAGACCTCCTCGCTTGATCCCAGTAAAAAGGCGCAGGAGGTTTTCCTGCGCCTTTTCCCTTTGCCTTTAGTCGACGATCTCCACCGAGACGCGCTTGCCGGTGCGCTGGGCCACGGAGCGGATCAGGGTGCGGATCTCTTTGGCGATGCGGCCCTGGCGGCCGATCACCTTGCCCATGTCTTCCGGGGCGACGCGCAGTTCCAGGACCGTCTCGCCGTCGTCCTCGAACTGGGAGACGGACACCTGCTCGGGGTGGTCCACCAGGTTCTGGGCAACATAGGTCAGAAGTTCTTTCATAGCGCGCGGACCTCCTCGCCCTTACAGGGCGCCAGCCTTTTTCAGCAGATCGCGGACAGTCTCGGTGGGTTGGGCGCCGGTCTTGATCCAGGCCTGGGCACGGTCCACGTCCACCTTCAGCTCAGCGGGGTTGGTGACGGGGTTGTAAGTGCCGATCTCCTCGATGAAGCGGCCGTCGCGGGGATAACGGGAGTCAGCCACCACGATGCGGTAGAAGGGGGCCTTCTTGGCGCCCATGCGGCGCAGTCTGATTTTAACCATTTATATTCACCTCCAAATGAATTTGAAATGAGATATGGAAAAGCGCGGTGTGCGCTGAACCAACGATGGATCTTGGATCCCTGCTCAGAAGGGGAGCCCGCCCATACCGGGCATCCCGGGAAAGCCGCCCCTGCCGCCCTTTTTGCCCATCAGCCGGCGCAGGTTCTTGGGCATCTTGCCGCCGGAGAACTGCTTGGTGAGGGCCTGGAGCATCTCGAACTGCTTGAGCAGGCGGTTGACGTCCACCACCTGGAGCCCGCAGCCGGCGGCGATGCGCCGCTTGCGGCTGGAGTTGAGCACGTTGGGGTTCTCCCGCTCGTAGGGGGTCATGGACAGGATGATGGCCCCCATGCGTTTGAGCTGTTTCTCGTCCATGGACGCGCCCTCCAGGTCGGAGGCCTTGACCCCGGGGAGCATCCCGGCGATTTCGGACAGGGAGCCCATGTTCTTCAGCTGGGACATCTGCTCGTAGAAGTCGTTCAAGGTAAACTTGTTCTTCCGCAGCCGCTCCTGCATCTCCAGGGCCTTCTGCCGGTCGAAGTTCTGCTCGGCCTTCTCGATGAGGGAGAGCATATCGCCCATGCCCAGGATGCGGCTCGCCATGCGGGCGGGGTGGAACAGCTCGATCTGGTCCAGCTTCTCGCCTACGCCCACGAACTTGATGGGCTTGCCGGTGACGGCCTTGATGGAGAGGGCCGCGCCGCCCCGGGCGTCGCCGTCCAGCTTGGTGAGCATCACGCCGTCGATGTCCAGCGCGTCATCAAAGGCTTTGGCGGCGTTGACCGCGTCCTGACCGATCATGGCGTCCACCACCAGCAGGATCTCGGTGGGCTCCACGGCGGCCTTGATGGCGCGCAGCTCGTCCATCAGCTCCTCGTCCACGTGGAGGCGGCCGGCGGTGTCCAGAAAGACCATGTCGTTGCCGTGCTGCCTGGCGTGCTCCACAGCGGCCTTGGCGATCTCCACCGGGTCGGCCTGTCCCATCTGGAACACGGGGATGCCCAGCTGTTCACCCACCACCTCAAGCTGCTTGATGGCGGCGGGGCGGTACACGTCGCAGGCGGCCAGCAGGGGGCGCTTGCCGTTCTGCTTTTTCATCAGCCCGGCCAGCTTGGCGCCGTTGGTAGTCTTGCCCGCGCCCTGCAGGCCCACCAGCATCACCACCGTGGGCGGCTTGGGGGAGATGGTCAGCTTCACGTTTTCGCCGCCCATCAGGGCGGTCAGCTCCTGATTGACGATCTTGAGGATCATCTGGGCGGGGGAGAGGGCCTCCAGCACGTCGGCGCCCACCGCCCGCTCAGTGACCTGGGCGATGAACTGCTTGACCACCTTGTAGCTGACGTCGGCCTCCAGCAGAGCCAGGCGGATCTCCCGCATGGCCTCCTTTACGTCGGCCTCGGACAGGCGGCCCTTGCCCCGGAGCTTTTTGAACGCGGCGGACAGCTTCTCGGAAAGTCCTTCAAAGGCCATCGGATCACTCTTTCTGCAGAGCCTGGGCCGTCTCGGCGATCTCCCGGGCCAGCCGGTCCAGCTCGGGGTCGTCGTATTTCCCGTTAAGCTTGATGAGCTCCTCGGCCTGGCTCTGGATCTGGGCGAGCTGTTTGCGCATGGAGTGGAAACGGCGGATCAGGCCGGTCTTATCCTCCAGGTCGGAGAGGATGCCCTCGGCCCGAACGATCACGTCCCGGACGCCCTGGCGGGTGATACCGCTGTTCTCCGCGATCTCCGACAGGGACAGGTCCTCGTTGTAGTATAGGTCGTAGAACTCCTTCTGCCGCTCGGTGAGCACGTCACCGTAGAAGTCGAACAGAAGGGCCATGCGGTATGCCTGACTTTTCACAGCGCCACCCCCAGACCGTCGTAATGTAAAGTTATTAAACTTTACAACCGGAATCATACCACATTTTGCGTCTTTTGTCAAGACAAATTGGAAACACCGCAAGGACTTGTTTTTGGTATATTCCACTACCAGGAGGGGAAAATGTAATGGAAATCTGCCCGGGAACGCCCTCCGGGCGGCTCGGGAGGCGCTTACGCTATGTCAAACTGCCCGCAGGTCCCTATGGACGACACCCATCTGGCCCGCTACGCCGCCAATGTGGCCAGGGAGGTAAAGCTCTCCGGCACAGCGCGGCCCCGGGCCATGGCCAACCGGGTGCGCCGGGACATGGAGACCGTAGAGGGGGCCAGACGCGCCCTGTCCCAGTGGTCCGGCAGGCAGGACAGCGTCCCGCCGGCGGCGGAGTGGGTGCTGGACAACGGCTACTTGGCCCTCCGGGAGGGGCGGGCCTGCGCGGCGGCCCTGGGCAGGGGCAGGCCCCTGCGCGCCTGCCAGGAGGGACGGCCCCTGCTGGCCCTAACGGCCAAGGCGGCGGTCTGGGCGGTGCCCGGGCTGGAGCAGGAGCGGCTGGAGGTGTTCCTGACCGCCTTCCAGGCCGTGTGTCCCCTGACCGAGCGGGAGCTGTCCCTGCTGGTCCCCGCGCTGACCGGGGCGGTGCTCCGCCGGCTGGCCGAGCTGTGCCGAAGCCTGGAGGCCCTGGAGACCGGCAAGGTGCCCCCGAAAGAGATCGGGGCGCTGTTCACCGCCCTGCGCCGGGCGTCCGGGGCGGACTGGTCGGAGCTGCTGGAGCGGCAGAGCAGGGTGGAGGCCATCCTGGCCGGGGACCCGGCGGGCTGCTACCGGGAGATGTCGGAGGAGACCCGCCGCCGCTACCGGCAGCGGCTGTGCCGGCTGGCCCGGCGGCAGGGAATCGCCGAGCGGGAGGCGGCGGAGAGGGCCGTCGCCCTGGCCAGAAAGGGACAGGGAAAGGCCCGGCACGTGGGCTGGTATCTGTTCCAGGAGCCTCTGGGGCGGCGGGAGCGGCGGAGCGCCGGCGGCGCCTATGTGGTGTGCGTCCTGGCGCTGACGCTGGTGCTGGCCCTTGCCATCGGCCTGTCCATCGGGAGCCTGCCCATGGCGGCGCTGCTGGTCTTTCCTCTGTCGGACATCGTGAAAAACTGTGTGGATTTCCTGGCCGTGCGCCTGGTGCGGCCCCGCAGCGTACACAGCATGGCCCTGGAAAACGGCATCCCGATGGAGGGGCGCACCCTGTGCGTCATCGCCGCCCTGCTCACTGACGAGGACAGCGGCGGCAGGCTGGCCGCCCTGCTGGAGCGCTACCGCCTGGCCAATCGGGACGCGGGCGGGGAGCTGCGCTTCGGCATCCTGGCCGACCTGCCTGACGGGGACGAGCCCATGACCTCCCGGCAACGCGCCTGGGTGGACGCGGCCCAGACCGCGGTGGACAGACTGAACGAGAAGTACGGCGGGGGGTTCTATCTCTTTTTCCGCCGCCCCCGGTTCCAGGCCAGGGACGGCAGGTATATGGGCTGGGAGCGCAAGCGGGGGGCGCTCCTGGAGCTGGTGCGGCTGCTCAAGGGCCGCGTCACCGGGGTGCAGGTGCTCTCCGGCGACCGGCGGGCGCTGGATGGCACCCAGTACGTCATCACCCTGGACAGCGACACCCGCCTGAATGTGGGCGCCGCCCGGCAGCTGGTGGGCGCCATGCTCCACCCGCTGAATCAGCCGGAGGTGGACCCGGAGCGGCGCGTCGTCGTCTCCGGCTACGGCCTGCTCCAGCCCCGGGTGTCGGTGGAGCTGGAGGCGGCCAACCGCTCCCTGTTCTCCCGCATCTACGGCGGGCAGGGGGGCATCGACCCCTATGGCTCCACCACCAGCGACGTCTATCACGACCTGTTCGACCAGGGCACCTACACCGGCAAGGGCATCTTTCAGGTGGACGCCTTTTTCTCCTGCCTGGACGGCCGGTTCCCCGAGGGGCGCATCCTGTCCCACGACCTGCTGGAGGGGGCCTACCTCCGCGCCGGGCTGCTGGGGGAGGTGGAGCTGACCGACGGGTTCCCCTATAAGGTGCGTTCCTACTTCGCCCGGCTCCACCGCTGGGTGCGGGGGGACTGGCAGATTTTGAGCTGGCTGCGCCCCACTGTGCCGGATGGAAAGGGCGGGCGGGAGCGGAACCCCCTGCCCGCCCTGGCCCGGTGGAAAATCTTCGACAACCTGCGCCGGTCCCTGTCCCCGGCCTTCACTCTGGCCGCCCTGCTCATGGGGCTGTGGGGCTCCGGGACGGCCTTCGCCGCGGCGGGGGCGGCGGCGGTGCTCTCCGCGGCCTCCAATCTGCTGCTGTCCGGGGCGGAGCTGTTCGCCCGGCGGGGGGCGGGCTCCCACAGCCGCTACCACTCCACGATCGTGGCCGGCTTCGCCGGGGTGCTGGTACAGACCGGCGTACAGCTTCTTCTCCTGCCGGTGCAGGCCTATATCTGCGCCTCCGCCGCCGTCACGGCGCTGTGGCGGGTCTATGTCAGCAGGCGGAACCTGCTCAGCTGGGTCACCGCCGCCCAGACCGAGGGGAAAAGCGCCGGCGACAGTCTGTTCGGCTGCCTGTGCCGGGAGTGGTTCTCCCTGGCGGTAGGTCTGGCGACTATCCTGCTGGCCCGGCTGCGCTTCGGCGTGCTGGTTGGGGCGCTGTGGATGCTGGCCCCCGGGATCTCCTGGCGGCTGAGCCGCCCGGTGCGCTCCGGCTCCGGCCTGGCCCCCCGGGACCGGGCCTTTCTGCTCCATGAGGCCACCCTGATTTGGCGTTACTTCGCCGACTTCCTCCGCCCCGAGGACCACTACCTGCCCCCGGACAACTGGCAGGAGCAGCCGGCGGCTGGGCTGGGCCGGCGCACATCCCCCACCAACATCGGCCTGGCGCTTTTGAGCGTGCTCGCGGCGGTGGACCTGGACCTGCTGCCCCAAAAGCGGGGCGCGGAGCTCATCGAACACACGCTCACCACCGTGGAGAGGCTGGAAAAGCTTCGCGGGCACCTCTACAACTGGTACGACACCGTCTCTCTCCGGCCTCTGGAGCCTCTGTACGTGTCCACAGTGGACAGCGGCAACCTGTGCGCCTGCCTCATTGCCCTGCGGGAGGGGCTGTACGAGTGGGGGGAGGCCGCCCTGGCCCGCAGGGCGGAGGCACTGTCCGACCAGATGGAGTTCGGCTGGCTGTTCGACAGAAAGCGGCGGCTGTTCTCCATCGGCTGGGACGGCCGGGAGGGGAGGCTGACTGAGGGCTGGTACGACCTGATGGCCAGCGAGGCCCGGCAGACCAGCTACCTGGCCGTGGCCAGGGGGGAGGTGCCCCCCAAGCATTGGCGGCGGCTTGGCCGGATGCTGCTGGGGGAGAACGATTACAGCGGCATGGCCTCCTGGACGGGGACCATGTTCGAATATTTCATGCCCAACCTCCTGCTGCCCTGCGAGGAGAACTCCCTGATGTATGAGTCCCTGTCCTTCTGCGTCTACGCCCAGAAGCGGCGGGGTTCCAAGACCCACACCCCCTGGGGCATCTCCGAGTCAGCCTTTTACGCCTTCGACCCCGGGATGTACTACCAGTACAAGGCCCACGGGGTCCAGGCGCTGGGGCTGAAGCGCGGTCTGGACAGGGAGCTGGTGGTGGCGCCCTACGCCTCTTTCCTGGCCCTGCTGCTAGCCCCCAAGAGCGCCGCTGCCAACCTGCGCCGCCTGCGGGACATGGGCCTGGAGGGCCGCTACGGTCTGTATGAGGCGGTGGACTACACCCGCAGCCGCTGCCGGGGCGGGGCGCAGTTCGAGGTGGTGCGCTCCTATATGGCCCACCACCTGGGGATGAGCCTGGTGGCCGTGGACAACGCCCTGCGGGACAACGTGATGCAGCGGCGCTTCCTGCGGGACTGCGCCATGTCCGCCTACCGGGAGCTGCTCCAGGAGCGGGTGCCCGTGGGCGCACCCATCATGCGCCGGAGCGACCGGGAGATGCCTGAAAAACCCAGGCGCTACGCCGGAGCGGACCTGCTCCGGGAGGGGACGGGGGCCAGCCTGTACACCCCCGAGTGCCACCTGATGGGGGACGGCCACTACACCGTGTTCGCCGCCGACAACGGCCTGACCCACTCCCGGCTGGGAAAGCACGACCTGACCCTGGCGGAGCCGGGGAAGGCCCTGTCCTGTTCCGGGGTGTCCTGGTTCTTCAGGCGCGGGGAGGAGATGACCGGCCTGACCGCCGCGCCCCTCTACCAGCGGGGCGCGGAGTACCGCTGGAGCTTCTACGACGGCGGGGCGGCCTGGACCTGTACCCGGGGCGCTCTCACAGCCCGGACGGAGCTGCTGGCCTCTCCCTCCGGCGGCGGGGAACTGCGCCGGGCGGAGCTGACCTGGAACGGGGAGGACCCGCTGGAGGGGGAGCTGCTGTGCTACCTGGAGCCGGTGCTGTTCCCCCAGGCCGACTATGCGGCCCACCCGGCCTTCGCCAAGCTGTTTCTGGAGAGCGAGGCGGTCCCCTTCGGGGTGATGTTCCGCTGCCGCCCCAGAGGGCGGGAGGAGTACCCGGCGCTGTGCGCCCTGTGGAGCGGGGACAACACCGCCTTCACCACCTCCCGGGAGCAGGCCCTGGGCCGGGGCGGCCTGCGCGCCCTGGCGGGCGGACACATGGGGCCGCTGGACGGGACCGTGGGGGAGGTGATCGACCCCTGCCTGCTGGTGCGCTGGCCGGTCAGGCTCGGCAGGGGAGAGCGATTCACCGCGTCCCTGGCCCTCGGGGCCTCCGACCGGCCCGCCGCCGCGCTGGACAGCGCCCAGCGCCTGCTGGAGTGTCCCCCCGGGCGGACAGGCGGGCTGCTGACCGCCCTGGCCCAGCGGCTGGAGCTGGACGAGCGGGGGACAAAGCAGGCCTTCTCCCTGCTGGCCCGGCTGTCCGGGACGGCGCCGGCCAGGCCGGACCGCCCGCCCCAGTCGGCGCTCTGGCCCTTCGGGATTTCCGGCGACCTGCCCATCGCGGCCGGCGCCGTCTCCGGGGAGGGGGACCTGTACCGCGCCGGGCTGTGGATCTCCCAGGTCCTGCTGCTGAACCGGACGGGATTTCCCTGCGACCTGGTGCTGCTGCTGGACGAGGGGGGCGACTACCGCCGGCCCCTGCGCACCGCCCTGATGGAGCGGCTGAAGCTCCTGGGCGCGGAGTCCCGGCTGGGGGGCAGGGGCGGGGTCCACTTCGTCCCAAAGCAGGACGGGGCGCGGACCGTAATTGCTTGGGCAAAGGCCACGCTGCCCCTGGAGGAGCGCGGGCCGTCCGCAGAGGACTGGCGGCCGGCGCCCCCGGTGCGCCTGGAGCCGGGGAGCGCCCCCTGGGCCTTCGCGCCCAACGGGGACGTGGTACTCCACACGGGGGAGCGCCTGCCGCCGGTGGGGTGGAGCCAGGTATTATGTAATCCAAACTTTGGCTGGATCACCGACGAGACCGGCGGCGGATACCTGTGGCGGGGCAACTCCCGCCTGGGTCGGCTCACCGATTGGCGGAACGACCCGCTGTCTGTCGGCGGCCCTGAAAATATTATGCTAACTATAGGCAGCACCTCCCTGTCCGTCTTTTCCGACGGGGACGGCCACAGCTGCACCGTCACCTACGGGCCGGGATATGCCCGGTGGGAGAAGGAGCTGGGCGGCGCCCGGCTCACCACCGCCGCCTGGGTGCCCGCAGAGCGGCCCTGCCGCCGGCTGTGGTTCTCCCTGGACCGGGGCGCGGGCGTGCTGTCCTGCCGCCTGGAGGGCAGGGAGGCGGCCCGTTTTCCCATCACCGCCGGGGAGGACGTCGTCCTCACCACAGCCGCCGGAAAGGCCGGGTCGGAGTACCGCTTCGAGCCCGCCAGCAGCGCACTCCGCCGGGAGCTGGAGGACACCCGCTCCTACTGGAGAAATCAGACGGGGCGGCTCACCGTCCGCACCCCGGAGCCGGCCCTGGACCGCTACCTGAACGGCTGGGCGCTCTACCAGGTGCTGGCCTGCCGGGTGATGGCCCGCACCTCCCAGTACCAGAACGGCGGGGCATACGGGTTCCGGGACCAGCTTCAGGACGTGTGCGCCCTGCTGTACTCCGATCCCGCCTGGGCGCGGGAGCAGCTCCTCCGCGCCGCCGCCCGGCAGTTCCGGGAGGGGGACGTGCAGCACTGGTGGCACCCGCCCGAGGGGGCCGGGGTGCGCACCCGCATCTCTGACGACCTGCTGTGGCTGCCCTACGCCCTGACCCGGTACGTGGAGGTGACCGGGGACACCGCCATCCTAAAGGAGCAGGTTCCCTTCCTGGACGCTCCGCCCCTGCGGCCGGAGGAACGGGAGCGGTATGAGACGCCCCGGACCACCCGGGAGACAGACACGCTCTACCGCCACGCCTGCCTGGCCATCGACTGCGCCCTGGGGCGGGGCGTGGGTGCCCACGGCCTGCCCCTGATGGGGGGCGGGGACTGGAACGACGGCATGAACCGGGTGGGAGAGCGGGGCAGAGGCGAATCGGTATGGCTGGCCTGGTTTTTGAGCCTGGTGCTGGAGCGCTTCGCGCCCCTCTGCGAGCGGGAAGGGGGGACGGACCGGGCCGGCCGCTGCCGCAAGAGCGCCCAGACTTTCCGCCAGGCCGCCGAGGGGGCCTGGGACGGGGCCTGGTACCGCCGGGGCTACTTCGACTCCGGCGCGCCCCTGGGCAGCGCCCAGGGGGAGGAGTGCCGCATCGACGCCATCGCCCAGGCCTTTGCCGCCCTGGCCGGCGGGGACCGGGCGCGGGCCGGGAGGGCGGTGGACGCCGCCCTGGAGGCCCTCTACGACCGGCCCCACAAGCTGTGCCGCCTCCTGGCCCCGCCGTTTAACGGGAAGGGGCCGGACCCCGGGTATATCCGGGGCTACCTGCCCGGGGTCCGGGAGAACGGCGGGCAGTACACTCACGCCGCCGTGTGGCTGGCCATGGCCTGTCTGGAGCTGGGAAAGACGGAGGACGGAGCCGCGCTGCTGTTGGACCTGCTGCCGGAGCGCCACTCCACAGACGTCTACCGCTCCGAGCCCTACGTGCTGGCCGCAGACGTCTACGCCGCCAGGGGCCACTTTGGCCGGGGCGGCTGGAGCTGGTACACCGGGGCAGCGGGGTGGTTCTACCGCGCCGCCGTGGAGAAGCTGCTGGGGCTGGAGGTGCGGGGCGGAAAACTGTTCCTGCGCCCCAGCCTGCCGGAGCGCTGGCCGGGGTACGAGGCCCGCTGGGAGCTGTCCGGTGGGACGCTGGATATCTCGGTGCGCCGGGGCGAGACGCCCGGCTGCACCCTGGACGGCGCCCCTATCCCCGGGGGCGTGCCGCTCCCGGCACTGCAAGGGCCCCACCGGCTGGAGTGTATCATCTGACCTGTCCGTGGCCGTTCGTGAAAAGTTTGCAAACTTTTTCCCGGACGGCCACAGGACGCTTTACTTTTCCCTGGAAAGCATTGTATAATAGCCCATGCTATGATGATTCTGTTCGCTGCCGGATGAGTTTGTGCACACGAAATGCCCCGCGGACACACACTGGAAAGGAAGGATATCTTTGCAGACAACGAGGAAACAGCTGCTGCCCGGCGTCGCTTTCCGGGCCGTCCATACGGAAAAGTTCAAAAGCTCCTACCTATCCCTCACTTTCATGGCCCCGCTGGACGCCGGAACGGCCTCTGAGAACGCTCTGGTCCCCTATGTTCTGCGCCGGGGCACCCGGGAGCACCCGGATATGGAGTCCATCTCCGCCGCCCTGGACGAGCTGTACGGCGGCGCCATCGAGCCCATCGTGCGCAAAAAAGGGGAGACCCAGTGCGTGGGCTTTGCGGCCAGCTTCCTGGACGACGCCTTCGCCATGGAGGGGGAGGCCATCCTGGAGCCCGCCGCCGCCCTGCTGGGCGAGCTGCTGCTGCGCCCCTGCACCCAGGACGGGGTTTTCCGGGCCGACTACACCGCCGGAGAGCGGGACAACCTCATCGACCGCATCCACAGCGAGATCAACGACAAGCGCGCCTACGCCACGCTGCGCCTGAAACAGCTCATGTGCCAATATGAGGCCTACGGCGCGGATATGTGGGGCGACGAGACCAGCGCGGCGGCCATCACCCCCCAGAGCCTGTGGGCGCGCTATCAGCGCCTGCTCGCCGACAGCGAGATCGAGGTCTACTACTGCGGCAGCGCCGCGCCGGAGCGGGTGGAGGCGGCCCTGCGGGCCGCTCTGGTCGGTCTGCCCCGGAGCGCGGAGCTGACGCAGGCCGGCTGCGACATCCGCCTGACCGCGCCCCCGGAGCCCCAGGTGTTCGAGGAGGCCATGGACGTGACCCAGGGCAAGCTGGCCATGGGGTTCCGCACCGGCGGCCTGACCGTGTGGGAGGAGGAGTACCCCGCCCTGGTGCTGATGAACGCCGTGTTCGGCGGCACCTCCCTGTCCAAGCTGTTCATGAACGTGCGGGAGCGGCTGTCCCTGTGCTACTACGCCAGCTCCGCCGTCGAAAAGATGAAGGGCATCCTGTGGGTCTCCTCAGGCATCGAATTTGAAAACTACCAGCGGGCCAGGGACGAGATCATGGCCCAGCTGGAGGCCATCCGCCGGGGCGAGGTGGACGAGGGGGAACTGGAGGGCGCCCGCCGCACCGTGATCACCGCCCACCTGAGCACATTGGACAGCCAGAGCCGCCTGGAGGACTTCTGGCTGGGTCAGGCCGCCGCCGGCGTGGACGAGGACATTGAACAGCTGGTCTCCCGGCTGGAGCGCGTCACCCTGGAGCAGGTGGTGGCGGCGGCCAGACAGCTGCAGCTGGACACCATCTACTTCCTCAAGGGCAAGGAGGGCTGAACATGGAACTGAAAACCTTTCCTCAAATCGGGGAGAAGATGTACTGCCAGGTGCTGGAAAACGGCCTGCATGTCTTTGTCGTCCCCAAGCCGGAATTTCAAAAGAGCTACGCCTTCTTCGCCACCAAATACGGCGGCATGGACATGCGGTTCTGCCTGGACGGCACATGGCACGACACCCCCGCCGGCGTGGCCCACTACCTGGAGCACAAGATGTTCGACACCCAGGACGGCAACGCCCTGCAAATCCTGGCGGAGAACGGGGCCAGCCCCAACGCCTTCACCAGCAGCGCCATCACGGGCTACTACTTCGAGTCCACGGAGAAATTTGAGGAGAACCTGAAAATTCTGCTCTCCTTCGTCTCCATCCCCTGGTTCACCAAGGAGAGCGTGGACAAGGAGCAGGGCATCATCGGCCAAGAGATCCGCATGGGGGAGGACGACCCGGACAACCAGGTGCTTTACGGCCTGATGGAGGGCCTGTACCGTTACAACCCCATCCAGGTGCCCATCGCGGGGACGGTGGAGTCCATCTCCCACATCACCGCCGAGACCCTCTACGCCTGCCACAAGGCCTTCTACGACCCGGCCAACATGGTCCTGTGCGTGGCCGGGAATGTGGACCCCCAGCAAATCTGTGACCTGGCGCGGGAGATCCTGCCCAAACAGGCCGGCCCCATCGCTGAAAAGGACTACGGCCCGGCGGAGGAGCCCCAGGCCGCCAAACCGCTGGTGGAGCGGCACATGTCCGTCTCTACCCCCATCTTCCAGCTGGGCTTCAAGGGGGACGACCCCGGCGCCGGCCCCGGCGCCCTGCGCCAGCAGCTGACCGCCCAGCTGGCCCTGGAGGCCCTGCTGGGCAACTCCACGCCGCTGTACGCCCGGCTGTACCGGGAGGGGCTCATCAACCAGAACTTCCTGTATGACTACGAGGGCTACCCCGCCTGCTCCTTCCTGGCCGCCGGGGGCGAGAGCCGGGACCCCGCCGCCGTGCGGGACGCCGTGCTGGCCGAGGGGGCGCGCATCGGGGCGCAGGGCATCGACCCCCAACTCTGGGAGCGGATCAAAAAGGGCGTGTATGGTGGTAAAGTGCGCGGCCTTAACAGCTTTGAGAATATCTGCGTCAGCCAGGCCCAGGCCTACTTCGCGGGGCACGATTTCTTCGACTTTGCCCAGTGCTGCGCCTCCATTGAGAAGTCCGAGGCCGAAGCGCTCATCGCCGCCTGGGTGCGGGAGGAGAGGGCGGCCCTGTCCGTGATCTGGCCCGGAGAGGGGGCCGAGGGATGACCAATGTAGTGACCTTTCCCGGCCTCGGCCTGGAGTTTACCCTGAACCGGGTGGCATTCAGCATCTTCGGCTTCTCCATCTACTGGTACGGGCTGATCATCGTCTCCGGCCTGCTGCTGGCGGTGTTCCTGTGCAGCAAGTGGTCCGGGCGCTTCGGCGTCACCAAGGACCAGATCCTGGACCTGATGCTCTTCGCCGTCCCCGCCGCCCTGGTGGCCCTGCGGGCCTACTATGTGGTGTTCAACCTGGACCTGTACCGGCGGGCGGACGGCACCCTGGACTGGCTGGCCATCTTCTCCTTCCGGGACGGGGGGCTGGCCATCTACGGCGCCATCATCTCCTCCGCCATCGTGCTGATGATTTTCTGCCGGAGGCGGAAGATCAGCTTCCTGGCCTATGCGGACCTGGGCGTCCACGGCCTGTTCATCGGGCAGATCATCGGCCGGTGGGGCAACTTCATGAACGTTGAGGCCTTTGGCGGCATCACCGCCGCCCCCTGGCGGATGTGTTCGCAGTCCATCGCCGACTACCTGCTGGTCCACGGCTACGCGGACCAGACCCAGTACCAGGCCGTGCTGTCCGGCGAGCTGGGGGTACATCCCACCTTTTTCTACGAGTCCGCCTGGAACCTTGTGGGGCTGGTCCTGGTCTATCTCATCGGGAAAAAGCGGAAATTCGACGGCCAGTGTTTCCTGTTCTACGTATTCTGGTACGGCCTGGGCCGGTTCTGGATCGAGGGGATGCGCACCGACAGCCTTTACCTCTTCGGCCTGGAGCTGTTCGGCGCCCCTGTGCGGGTGTCCCAGCTGCTGGCCCTGGTCTCCGCCCTGATTGCGGGGGCCCTGCTGGTCTGGATGTGGCGCAGGCCCCACGACCCCAAGGATATGTTTGTCAACCGCGCTGCCGCAGCCCAGGCGGAGGCGGATGGGGCGGCGCGCGCCCCGGAGGCAGGGAAGGAGGACGAGGAGAATGTCAGCGACTGTGATGGACGGGAAAGCTCTGGCGGCGAAGGTCAAGAGTGAAGTACGCTGTAAAGTAGAATCACTGTCCAAAAAGCCCGGCCTGGCTGTGATCCTGGTGGGGGACGACCCCGCCAGCCGGGTCTACGTCAACGGGAAAAAAAGGGACTGCGCTGAATGCGGCATTTACAGCGAGGAGTACGCCCTCCCGGCGGAGATCAGCCAGGAGGAACTGCTTGACCTCATCGACGTGCTCAACGGCCGGGAGGACATCGACGGCATCCTGGTGCAGCTCCCCCTGCCTAAACACTTAGACGAGCGGCAGGTCCTGCTGGCCATCCGTCCGGACAAGGACGTGGACTGCTTCCACCCCTTTAACGTGGGGCAGCTGATGATCGGGGAGGATGGGTTCCTGCCCTGCACCCCCGCCGGTGTGATGCGGATGCTGGACGAGTACAGCATCGACCCCGCCGGGAAACACTGCGTCATCGTGGGCCGCTCCAATATCGTGGGCAAGCCGCAGGCCATGCTCATGCTGCGGAAAAACGCCACAGTCACCGTCTGCCACACCAAGACGGCGGATTTGAAGGCGGAGTGCCTCCGGGCCGACATCCTGGTGGCCGCGGCGGGCCGCGCCGGGCTGATCACCGGCGACATGTTGAAGGAGGGCGCCATGGTGGTGGACGTGGCCATAAATCGCAATGAACAGGGCAGACTGTGCGGCGACGTGGTCTATGAAGCCGCTGTGGAGCGGGCCTCCTTCATCACCCCCGTCCCCGGCGGCGTGGGCCCCATGACCCGGGCCATGCTGATGGAAAACACCCTGTACGCCGCAAAGCTCCACGGAAAATGGTAAAAAGCAGCTCAAAACAGCCCGGCGCGTGAGCGCCGGGCTGTTTTTTTGTCCGCCCTCCGGCCAGGTGTCATATTTGTGGACAGGCCGCCATAGGATGGAGCAGTGAAAAGGGGGACAGACATGGAGCAGAGGGAACTTGCGTTTGAACAGGCGGCGTCCGTGCTGCCCCTGGAGCTGCGCCGGGCCGCCGCGGCCCTGCCCCGGGTGAGCAAACTGCGGGCGGAGGAGCTGCGGCTGCGGACCGGCTGGCCGGCGGCAGTGGTGTTCTCGGAGGGGGAGCTGCCCCTGGACGGACCGCCTGTGGAGCCGGAGCATCTGGAGCAGCTTTTGGAATTGGCCAGCCGGTACTCCGTCCACGCGGTGGCGGAGCAGCTCAGCCAGGGCTTTCTGACCATCCGGGGCGGCCACCGGGTGGGCCTGTGCGGCACCGCCGCCCGGGAGGACGGCCGAACGCGGACCCTGCGGGAGCTGTCCTCCGCGTCCGTACGGATTGCCCGGCAGTTCCCCGGTATTGCCCGGGAAATCGCGGGGGAGCTGTACGAGGCCGGCCGGCTGCAGAGCACCCTGATCCTCGCCCCGCCGGGGGCGGGAAAGACCTCTCTGCTGCGGGACCTGATCCGCACCATCTCTGAGGGGGAGGGCGTGCCGCCCCTCCGGGTGGGGGTCGCGGACCAGCGCGGGGAGCTCGGGGCGGCCTTTCAGGGGGTCCCCCAGCTGGAGCTGGGACGCCGGACCGACCTGCTCACCGGCTGCCCCAAGGCCCAGGGGCTGATGATGCTGCTGCGGGCCATGAATCCCCAGGTGCTGGCGGTGGACGAGGTGACCGCCCCGGAGGACGTGGACGCCCTGCTCAGCGCCGGCGGCTGCGGTGCGGCCCTGCTGGCCACTGTCCACGGCCGGGACAGTGCGGACCTGGCCCGCCGGGCCGTCTGCCGGGACCTGGTCCCATCGGGGCTGTTCCGGCGGCTGATCACCATTGAGGGGCAGGGCGACAGGCGGAGTTACCGCGTGGAGGTGCTGGAATGATCCATACTCTGGGGGCGTTTTTGGTGGCGCTGGCCTGCGCCTGGCTGGGGGTCCGCCGGGCCCAGGCCCTGACCGCCCGGGTCCGGGCGCTGGAGGCCCTGGGGGCCGCTCTGGAGCAGATGGAACGGGAGCTCACCTTCCGGCTCACCCCGCTGCCCCAGCTGATGGGGGAGCTGTCCAAGGACACCCAGTCCCCGGCCCGGGAGCTGTTTGCCCGCTGCCGGCAGGAGCTGGAGGGGCAGGAGTGCCGCCGGTTTTCAGATATCTGGGCCCAGCTGGTGACAGAGCTCCCGGCGCTCACCCGGGACGACTGCCAGGCGCTTCTGCCTCTGGGGCAGGTGCTGGGCCGGTACGACGGCGCGGGACAGGCCTCGGCCATCGCCGGTGTCCGGCGGGCCCTGGAGGCCCTGGGATGTGCCGCCCGGGAGGACAGCTGCCGTCTTGGCCGGGTTTACCGGGCCGTGGGCGCGGCGGGAGGCGGTTTTCTGGCGATCCTCCTTCTGTAAAGGAAAATCGTTTTAGTACACAAGAGGGGAGAGGTTTCCATGGACGTAAATTTGATTTTCCGCATCGCGGCCATCGGGATCATCGTGGCGGTGCTCAACCAGGTGCTCAGCCGGGCCGGACGGGACGAGCAGGCCATGATGACCACGCTGGCGGGCCTGGTGGTGGTGCTGATGATGGTGGTGCAGGAGATCGCGCGGCTGTTCACCATGGTCAAGACGCTGTTTGACCTGTGATGGACGGGATGCTCCGAGCGGCGGCCCTGGCCGGGGCCGCGGTGCTGTGCGCGGCGGCGGTGCGGCGGGGAGCGCCGGAGTTCTCCCTTCTGGTGATCCTGACAGGCGGCTGCTGTATCCTGCTATTAAGTATAAATACTTTACAGAGTGTGCTGGACACTTTGGGCCGGCTGGCTGCCTCCGCCCGCATCGAAAACGACATCCTGCGCTCGGTGCTGAAAACGGTGGGCATCTCTCTGGTGACGAAGATCACCGGGGAGCTGTGCCGGGGCGCCGGGGAGAGCGGCGCAGCGGCCTTTCTGGAGACCGCCGGGACGGTCTTTGCCCTGGCGGCGGCCCTGCCGCTGGCGGAGGGGGTCCTAGAGCTGATGGGACAGCTTTTGTCATGAAAAAAGTTTACATAATACTTTTTCTGCTCTGGCTGCTTGCCCCGTCCTGCCGCGCGGCCGACGCCCCGCTGGAGGTCCCCGGTCTAGACGAGCTGTGGGCGGAGGCGGAAACCCACGGCGTGGAGCCGGATACCGCTCTGGACGAGGGACTGAGCAACCTCTTTGCAGACGCCGCCGGACAGGCTGGGGCGCTGCTGCGCCGCAGCCTGACGGTGGGGGTCCAGATGTTCGCTGTGGTGCTGCTGTGCGGTCTGGCGGAGGGGCTGTCCCCCAAGGCGGGCGGTCTGGACGCCGCCAAACTGGCGGGGGCCCTGGCCGTCACCGCTCTGTCGGCCAGCAGCATGGAGGCCATGATCGGCCTGGGGCGGGACACTATCGGGAAAATGAGTATCTTTTCCGACCTGCTCCTTCCGGTGATGGCCGCCCTGACCGCCGCCACAGGGCAGGTGAGCGGCGCGGCGGTGCGCCAGGGCGTGACGGTGATGTTTACCCAGCTGCTGATCACCACCATCGACCGGCTCCTGGTCCCCCTGGTGTACGCCTATCTGGCCGCCTGCTGCGCCTACGCGGCGGTGGGCAACGAGGGATTAAAGAAGGTGGCGGCGGTGCTGAAAGGGGCGGTGGGCTTTATTCTGACCGGGATCTTGCTGGCCTTTGTGGGCTATCTGACCATGAGCGGGGCCATCGCGGGCACCGCAGACGCCGCGGCGGTCAAGGCCACCAAAATGGCCGTCACCCGGGTCATCCCGGTGGTGGGGGGGATCCTGGCCGACGCGGCGGAGTCCATCCTGGCCGGGGCCGGGGTGCTGCGGGGCACGGTGGGCGTCGTCGGGCTGCTGGTGGTGCTGGCCATCTGCATCGGGCCATTCCTCCAGCTGGCCTTCCACTACCTGACCTACAAGCTGACCGCAGCCCTGACGGCTACCGTGGCGGACGCCCGCCTGTCCGGGCTGCTGGACAACATCGGCGCGGCCTTCGCCCTGGTGCTGGGGATGACGGGGGCCTGCGCCCTGCTGCTGCTGTTCAGCCTGGTCTGCGCGGTCTCGGCGGTGCTGGCATGACGGCGCTGGTGCGGGAGTGGCTGCTGGGCGTCACGGGGGCGGCCATTCTGGCGGCGGTGGCCGATTCCCTGATGCCCGAGGGGGGCGTGAAGCAGGTGGGAAGGCTGGTGTGCGGCCTGGTCCTGCTGACAGCCATCCTGCGCCCCCTGGGCGGCGTGAAAGTGACAGATTTCACACAGGAGTGGATGTATGATGGGGAGCAGCTTCGGACGGGCCTCCAGGAGGAGGCGGACAGACAGATGAAAGCAGTCATAGAGGAACGCCTGGCCTCATATAGTATGGACAAGGCGGCGCAGCTGGGCATTCCCTGCCAGATCCGGGTGGAGTGCACAGACGCCGGCCAAGGCGTGTTCCTGCCCAGCTGGGCCTTAGTCACCACCGCGGCGGACCAGCCACAGCGGCGGGCCCTGGAGGAGCTGCTGTGCCGGGACCTGGGCCTGGAGCCCGGGCAGGTCGCCTATGAGGAGGGGCCGGGATGAAGTGGAGCTTGCCCAAAGGGCTTGACTGGTGGCGGGAGGTGCTGAGCCGCTACAAGGCGGTGTTCCTGGTGCTGCTGGCCGGCCTGATCCTGCTGCTGCTCCCCAGCGGGGGCGGGGCGGAGGATGAACCGGCGGAGCCCTCCGCTGTGGCCCAGACGGAGCAGTTCGACCTGGCCGCCTTTGAGGACCGGCTCTCCCGCATCCTGTCCCAGATTGAGGGGGCCGGGGAGGTCCAGGTGGTGCTGACCCTGCGCAGCGGCAGCCGCCAGGTGCTGGCCCAGGACATGGAGCGGGACGGGGAGCGCACCGTCACCTCGGCGGTCACGGTGGGGAGGAGCTCCGCCGGACAGGAGGTGGTGGCGGTCCAGACCCTGTCTCCCCAATTCCAGGGGGCGCTGGTGGTGTGTCCGGGAGGGGACGACAGCGCTGTGCGGCTGGCCCTGTCCCAGTCGGTGGCCGCCCTGACCGGCCTGGGAGCCGATAAGATCGCGATCTGTAAAGGAAATTAACTTTATATCAAAATTTGGGAGGAATGTGGTATGAAAACCAAGACAAAAGGGATCGCCTGGTCCCAGGTGTGGAAGCGCAACGCCGTGGTGGCGGCCATCGCCCTGTTCGTGTGCGCGGCGGTGTACCTCAACTGGACCTACGAGCGGGACCTGAACGCCGGCAAGACCCTGGGGGACTCCACCATGGTGGGCAGCCAGTCCGACCCGCTGGTGAGCCAGAGCGCCGGCAAGACCGACGGGGACGACCCGGCCGCGCCCACCGCCCAGGAGGGGGAGGAGCAGGGGACGGCTGTCCCACAGACCGCCACCAGCTCCTACTTTGCCAACGCCCGCCTGAACCGACAGCAGGCCAGGGACAGCGCCCTGTCGCTGCTCCAGGACGCCGCCTCCGGGGAGGACGCCGACCAAACCATGAAGGAGCAGGCCAACGCCACCATCCAGACCATGGCCGACTACACCGTCACCGAGGCCCAGATTGAAAACCTGGTGGTGGCCAAGGGCTACGCCGACTGTGTGGCCTTCATCGGGGAGGGCAGCCTGAGCCTGGCAGTTGCCGCCCCGGCGGAGGGCCTCTCCGACGCGGACACCGCCCGCATCGTGGATGTGGTGGGGCAGGTGAGCGACTTCACCGCCTCCCAGATCCGGATCATCGAGGTGGAATAAATTTCGAGCGCGCCCTCCCGGGGCGCGTCTCTTTTCTGAAATTGCAGTTGTCAACCGGGCGGGGTAGTGGTATAATAAGGGTCACAATACAAACTGTCGGGTTTCCGGCGAAAAACGCAAGGAAGGGGCGCGGCCTGTTATGGGTGAAAGCAAAGATTACGTCTCCCGCTGTGAGGAGCTGGGCAATATCCACATCTCGGAGGAGGTCCTGGCGGCCATCGCCGCCGCCGCCACGCTGGAGGTGGAGGGGGTCAACTGCCTGTCCGCCAACCTGGGCAGCGACTTGGTGGAGCTGCTGGGCAAGAAGAACCTGACCAAGGGCATCCGGGTCCAGATGGAGGAGGAGAAGGTCCGGGTGGACCTGTCCGTCCTGATGAACTACGGCTACACCATCCCCGAGGTGGGCCACGCCGTGCAGGAGAGCGTCAAAAACGCCGTAGAGTCCATGACCGGCCTGGAGGTCTGCGCCGTCAACGTGACGGTCAGCGGCATCTCCTTCGAGAAGGCAGAGCAGTAAGCATTTCACAAACAATACCCTATAAGGCGCCCGCCGGAAGGCGGGCGCCTTTGCCGCCCAGGCATAGGACAATCCGGCCGGCGCATATCCTGTTCCAAAATCACTTTGGAGGGAGTGCGGCGAAATGGAGACCCGGATCGCACAGCTGCGGTATAAGGAAGTCATCAGCGTGACAGACGGCAGCCGGTTCGGCTACGTGGGGGACCTGGAGGTGGACCTGGACAGCGGGCAGGTGCGCTCCCTGATCGTGCCCGGCCGCCTGCGGCTGTTCGGCCTGCTGGGCAGGGAGGCCGACCGGTTCATCCCGTGGGACTCGGTGCACCGGTTCGGGGAGGACATCATCCTGGTGGAGAACGCCCCGCAGCCGCGGCTGGAGCAGCGGGGAAAACGGTAAGATTTTTTCGCTCCCGGCGCAAATAATACTTGCAAACTGGGAAAACCTGTGGTAAAATGCCACCGCATTCTGCGTGGGAACGCTGATTTTCCGCCCGGTGCGCCGCAAAAGCGGCGTTGGCGGGGAATATGACGCGCCCAGAAGAACAAACTGAAAAAATGGAGGAAAACAAATCATGGCAGTCGTATCTATGAAGCAGCTGCTGGAGGCCGGCGTACACTTCGGCCACCAGACCCGCCGGTGGAACCCCAAAATGGCCACCTACATCTACACGGAGCGCAACGGGATCTATATCATCGACCTGCAAAAGACCGTGAAGAAGCTGGAAGAGGCCTACAACTTCGTGCGTGAGCTGGGCGAGAAGGGCGAGACCCTGCTGTTCGTCGGCACCAAGAAGCAGGCCCAGGAGGCCATCAAGGAAGAGGCCAGCCGCGTGGGCATGTACTACGTCAACGCCCGCTGGCTGGGCGGTATGCTCACCAACTTCAAGACCATGCGCGGCCGCGTGGACCGTCTGAACCAGCTGAAGAAGATGCAGGAGGACGGCACCTTCGACATGCTGCCCAAGAAGGAAGTCATCAAGCACATGGGCGAGATCGCCAAGCTGGAGAAGTACCTGGGCGGCGTGACCGAGATGCGCAAGCTCCCCGGCGCCCTGTTCGTGGTCGACCCCCGCAAGGAGCGCAACGCCATCAACGAGGCCCGCAAGCTGGGCATCCCCATCGTGGCCATCGTGGACACCAACTGCGACCCCGATGAGATCGACTACGTCATCCCCGGCAACGACGACGCCATCCGCGCCATCAAGCTCATCTCCAGTGTGATGGCCAACGCCATCCAGGAGGGCAAGCAGGGCCAGGATGCCGCCCCCGCCGAGGCCGAGGCTCCCGCCCCCGAGGCCGAGTAAGTCCCAAGGCAGGGGAGTGCCCTTTGACCAAACTGACAAAGCGCCCGCCCCGCGCGGGGCGGGCGCTTCCTTTTCCACTACACGGTCGGATTTTACCCGGCCCGAGATAAAATTGGAGGTAATGAAAATGGCTATTACTGCGAAAGACGTACAGAAGCTGCGCGAGATGACCGGCGTCGGCATGATGGATTGTAAGAAGGCCCTGACCGCCTCTGAGGGCGACTTTGACAAGGCCATCGAGTGGCTGCGTGAAAAGGGCCTGGCCGCCCAGAGCAAGAAGGCCGGCAAGGTCGCTGCCGAGGGCGTCTCCTTCGCCAGCGTGTCTGACAGCGGCGTGGGCGTGATCGTCGAGGTCAACTCCCAGACCGACTTCGTCGCCAAGAACCAGCTGTTCCAGGACTTCGTCAAGGACGTGGCCGCCGTCGTGGCCGGGCAGGACCCCGCCGACGTGGAGGCCCTGAAGGCCTGCACCTATCCCGGCACCGACCGCACCGTGGCTGACGTCACCGCCGACAAGGTGCTGGCCATCGGCGAGAACATCCAGATCCGCCGCTTCGCCCGCTACGCCGACGGCGTGAACGTGCCCTACGTCCACATGGGCGGCAAGATCGGCGTGCTGGTCAACCTGGCCGTCGAGGGCATCGAGGCCGACAAGGTGGTGGAGCTGGGCAAGGACGTGGCCATGCAGATCGCCGCCATGAACCCCGCCTACCTGGACAAGTCCAATGTGGAGCAGGCCACCCTGGACAAGGAGAAGGAGATCCAGCTGGCCATGATGGACAACGACCCCAAGATGGCCAACAAGCCCCAGCAGGTCAAGGAGAAGATCGTCATGGGCAAGCTGGGCAAGTACTACGAGGAGAACTGCCTGCTACAGCAGGCCTTCGTCAAGGAGAACAAGATCTCCGTGGAGCAGCACATCGCCGCCGTTGCCAAGCAGCTGGGCGGCAAGATCACCGTCAAGGCCTACACCCGGTTCCAGACCGGCGAGGGCATCGAGAAGAAGGAGGACGACTTCGCCGCCGAGGTCGCGTCCATGATCAAGTAAGCTGTCTGACTTCAAACCCCGGACGCCGTATGGTGTCCGGGGTTTTTGCGCAGAACTGTTGCGTCCGGGAAAAAAGGAGACTATAATAAGGAAAACACCGGCAGGCCGCAGAAGGCCGATCCACCGGCGGCTATTCTGACCGGCCGCCTTGAGAGGGGGGAACTTGAGAAGGGACTGTCTCAGGTAAACAAAATAAAAATTTTGTTTACCTGAGAGGAGGCTAAAACCCCAAAAAGCCCCCACGGGCCCTTGCCCGGGTCCCTCTGAACGCTATGGACTACCGCACCGAGGCTCCGCCCATCATTCGGGATTTTCTGGTCTACCACGAGACCATCCAGAACCACTCCCACAAAACCGTCGATGAGTATTTCCTGGACCTGCGCAATTTCTTCCGCTACCTGAAGCTCCAGCGCCGGCTCGCCCCCAAGGATACAGACATCGACTCCATCTCAATCGACGACGTGGATTTGGCTCTGGTTTCCTCTGTGACGCTCACAGACGTCTACAGCTACATGAGCTACCTGTCCCGCGACCGCGCCGCGCACCCCAACAGCGACTCCACCACCTACGGGCTGTCACCAGCGGCCCGGGCCCGGAAGATTGCCACCATCCGCTCGTTCTACAAGTATCTGACCACCAAGGCCAAGCTGATCCGGGAAAATCCCATGCAGGACCTGGACTCCCCGCGGCTGAAAAAATCCCTGCCCCGCTACCTGGATCTGGAAGAAAGCGTGGAACTGCTGGAGTCCGTGGAGGGAAAAAATTCCACCCGCGACTACTGCATCCTGACCCTGTTTTTGAACTGCGGCCTGCGTATCTCTGAGTTAGTCGGGTTAAATGTAACAGATGTTCGAGAAGATCAGCTCCGGGTGCTGGGCAAGGGCAACAAGGAGCGGATGCTCTACCTGAACGAGGCCTGCCAGTCCGCCCTCCGAGACTGGCTGACAGAGCGCAGCACCCTGGCTCTGGTGGACAAAAACGCCCTGTTCGTCACCCTCCAGAACCGCCGCCGCATCACCCGGGCCGCCGTCCACAAGCTGGTGAAGAAGCACCTGGCCGCCGCCGGGCTGGACAGCACTCAGTACTCCTCCCACAAGCTGCGCCACACCGCCGCCACTCTGATGCTGCAAAACGGCGTTGACGTGCGCACTCTCCAGGAGGTCCTGGGACACGACCACCTGAACACCACCCAGATCTACACCCACATCGACAACGACGACCTGCGCACCGCCGCCCGGGCAAATCCCCTTTCCAGGGTAAAAAAGAGCAAAAAAGCGGAAAAATCCGAAGAAACTGACGAATAAAGTGAGGGAATCAACATGTACGTGATCTGTTTTATCGGCGCTCTGATCACTCCGCTGGCCCTGTTCGCCGTGGGGCTGTACTGGAAGCTGCGGCCCCCTAAGTTCACCGACGAGGGCGGCCTGGCCTACCGCACAGAGCTGTCCGCTCGCAGCCAGGAGACCTGGGAGTTCGCCCACGTCCACATCTCCAACACCTGGGTCCGGCTGGGGGTGATTCTCACCGTTCTGGCCTCAGTGCTGATGGTGATCTTCGCGGACCACTATGCGTCCTTCATCCTGTGGCTCATCGGCGGCGAGATGGTGTTTTTGTGTATCTCCGTCTTTCTGGTGGACACCGCGCTGAAAAACGGCTTCGACGAGGACGGCCACAAGCTCCCATAAAAAAGCAGCGGCGCACACCGCCGCTGCTTTTTTATAACCGGCTGAAGAGCCCCAACAGCCCTCCCGGGCGCTCCCCGCGGTTCGAGTAGGCCCCAAGGATGTGGATGAACCGCAGCTCCAGGTAGTAGTAGGAGTCCAGGGGCCGGTAATCGGCGTCCTGGGTGTGGGCGGCCACCAGGATATTGCTCAATGTGGCCGGCTGGCCGATCTCCACGATGATGGGTGTGTGACCAAAGACCTCCGTGGAGAAGCGCAGCTGGGCGAAGTCCCCGGGGCGCAGCAGGTCCAGCCGCTCCGGGGGGATCTCCACCCCAAACGGCCCCGGCGAGCGCTCCTCCCGGGTCATAAAGTTGTAGAAATAGGGCACCCCCGTCCAGGCCGGGGCCTTGTCGCCGCCGTCGATGTAGTACCAGCCGAAGGTGGGGGTGTAGTTCATCACCCCGGTCCCGGCGTAGAGGCACTGGGAGGCAAAATTGGTGCAGTCCCCCCCGATCTCCTCATAGTCATAGTAGGCCGGGTTGCGGCCGTAGGCCCAGCGGTGGGCGTAGGCCACGGCGGCCCGGCGGTTGTATGGGACCATCACAAGGGAATCCGGCAAAACAGACCACTCCTCTCCCCTTTTGGCCCATCCTATGCGGCCGGGGCGGGAGCGGTCACTTTTTGCGCCCGGTGGGAGCGACCTGGTAGTGCTCGTACAGGATGACCCGGATCTTGAGAGACAGCAGGAAAACCGAGGGCAGTACGCCCAGGAAACACCCCCAGTTCCCCGGGATCCAGGTGAGGAAGCGGGGCAGGAGGAACGCCAGAAGGACCATAGGAAGGTCCCATTTCAGCAGCTTGCGGCTCCCCTGCTCCTTGATGTACCACCGGTGATTCCACCAGGCCAGCCCGGCAACGCTCACGGCCAGCCACAACACGGCCCCGAATTTCCACGCCGGGTCCCCTGTGACCAGCCACAGATTGATGCAGAGGGCACAGCACAGGGACATGGTGCGGAAAACCAGCCCCAGGTTGGCCGCCCGGGTCCGGCGCTGGAGGTCGGCCTCGGCGTTTTGGACCGCCGGGGTGTCGCGCTCCTGTTCGCAGTCCTCTCGCAGCAGGTAGTCGGTGGACACCCCGAACAGCCGGCTGACAGCCAGCACGTTCACCGTGTCCGGCACCACCTCCCCCAGCTCCCAGCGGGAAATGGCCTGCCGGGCCACGTTCAGCTTCCGGGCCAGCTCCTCCTGGCTCATGCCGCTCTCCTTCCGCAGCCGGTACAGCTTCTCGCCAAACGTCACGGGACCTCCCCCCTTTCGCCCCTATTCTAGCGAAAAAGGGCAGAATTGTCCACCACTTCCGTGTGGAACCGCCGCAACCAAAAGTGGAATCTGCTTTGGAACAGAAAAAGGAGCGCCGTTGGCGCTCCTTTTTCCGGATGAAAGCGGCTTGTCCGCTTTGTTTGTGAGATCAGGCCTTGCCGGCGCAGCCCAGCACGTCCACCAGCTTGTGCTTGACCAGCTCCTTGATGTTGGCGCGGGCGGGCTTGAGGTACTCGCGGGGGTCGAACTTGTCGGGGTGCTCGGCCATGAACTGACGGATGGTGCCGGTCATAGCCAGGCGCAGGTCGGAGTCGATGTTGATCTTACAAACGGACATGGCGGCGGCCTTGCGCAGCTGCTCCTCGGGGATACCCACGGCGTCGGGCATCTTGCCGCCGTTGTCGTTGATCATCTTCACGAAGTTCTGAGGCACGCTGGAGGAGCCGTGGAGCACGATGGGGAACCCGGGCAGGCGCTTGGAGACCTCCTCCAGGATGTCGAAGCGCAGCGGGGGCGGCACCAGGATGCCCTGCTCGTTGCGGGTACACTGGGCGGCGGTGAACTTATAGGCGCCGTGGCTGGTGCCGATGGCGATGGCCAGGGAGTCGCAGCCGGTCTTGGTGACGAACTCCTCAACCTCCTCGGGGCGGGTGTAGCTGGAGTCCTCGGCCTTGACCTTGACCTCGTCCTCCACACCGGCCAGGGAGCCCAGCTCGGCCTCGACCACCACGCCGTGGTCATGGGCGTACTCCACGACCTTCTTGGTGATCTCGATGTTCTCGGCGAAGGGCTTGCTGCTGGCGTCGATCATCACGGAGGTGAAGCCGCCGTCCACGCAGGATTTGCAGGTCTCGAAGCTGTCGCCGTGGTCCAGATGCAGGCAGATGGGCAGGCCGGTCTCGATGATGGCGGCCTCCACCAGCTTGATCAGGTAGGTGTGGTTGGCGTAGGCGCGGGCGCCCTTGGAAACCTGGAGGATCAGAGGGGCGTTGACTTCCTTGGCAGCCTCGGTGATGCCCTGGACGATCTCCATGTTGTTGACGTTGAAAGCGCCGATGGCGTAGCCGCCGTCGTAGGCTTTCTTGAACATTTCGGTGGTAGTGACCAATGGCATAATACCATCTCCTTCATAAATTTTGCAGGTATATTGTACCATCACCGGTTGATAATTACAAGGGTTTGTGCTATCATTTACGGGAGAAAATCCACATTCAAGCGAATTTGACAAAGCATCATATTAAGGAGGAACTTACAATGGAAAAATTGACCGGAGCCTGTATCATCGGCCAGTCCGGCGGCCCCACCGCCGTCATCAACGCCAGCGCCGCCGGCGTCATCCAGACCGCGCTGAAGCAGGACTGCATCACCCGGGTCCTGGGCGCCGCCCACGGCATCAAGGGCGTGCTGGACGACAAGCTGTACGATATGGGCCAGGAGGACCCCGCCGAGCTGGAGCTGCTCAAGCATACCCCCTCCTCCGCCCTGGGCTCCTGCCGCTATAAGCTGGCCGACCCCGACAAGGACGACACCGACTACAAGCGCATCCTGGAGATCTTCCAGAAGTATAACGTCCGCTACTTCTTCTACAACGGCGGCAACGACTCCATGGACACCTGCAACAAGATCTCCAAGTACATGCAGAAGGTGGGCTACGAGTGCCGCATCATGGGCGTGCCCAAGACCATCGACAACGACCTGAACGGCACCGACCACTGCCCCGGCTTCGCCTCCGCCGCCAAGTACATCGCCACCTCCGTGGCCGAGGTGTGGCAGGACGCCCACGTGTACGACACCGGCATGGTCACCGTCATCGAGATCATGGGCCGTCACGCCGGCTGGCTGGCCGGCTCCGCCGCCCTGGCCTCCCTCACCGGCTGCGGCCCCGACCTGGTCTATCTGCCCGAGACCGACTTCGATATGGACAAGTTCCTGACCAGCGTGAAGGCCATCTACGACAAGACCGGCAAGTGCCTGGTGGCCGTGTCCGAGGGCATCCACTACGCCGACGGCACCTTCGTGTCCGAGGCCAAGACCTCCGCCACCGACGGCTTTGGTCACGCCCAGCTGGGCGGCCTGGCTGTCATGCTGGCCGACGAGGTGAAGAAGGCCACCGGCGCCAAGGTCCGGGGCATCGAGCTGTCCCTGCTCCAGCGCTGCGCCGCCCACTCCGCCTCCAAGACCGACATTGAGGAGGCCTGGCAGGCCGGCGCCGCCGCCGTGGAGGCCGCCGTGTCCGGCGTCACCGACAAGATGGTGGCCTTCAAGTGCACCCGCGAGGGCGGCTACAAGTGCGAGACCTCCCTGGAGCCCCTGGACATCGTGGCCAACTTCGAGAAAAAGGTCCCCCGCGAGTGGATCAACGCCTCCGGCGACGGCATCGAGCAGCCCTTCATCGACTACGTCCTGCCCCTCATCCAGGGCGCGGCCGACGCCCCCACCGAGGACTCCCTCCCCCGCTTCGCCCATCTCAAGAAGGTCCTCACCGTCGATATGTAATGACCGCAAAAAAATCCCGTGCGCGATGCGCACGGGATTTTTTTATTTCTACTGCTCCCCCGCCGGGGGCTTTGCCAGCGGCGGGGTGGGTCCCATGTAGTCCTCCGTGTCCTCGGACAGGCCGCGGCCGCGCAGGCCCCAGTGGACCAGCTGGCGGACGATGCTGTAAAACATGGCGAATACGGGCACGCCCATCACCATGCCGGCAAAGCCGAACAGGCCGCCGAAGAGCAGGATGGAAAACAGGACCCAGAAGGAGGCCAGGCCCGTGGAGTCGCCCAGGATCTTGGGGCCCAGGATGTTCCCGTCGAACTGCTGGAGCACAAAGATGAAAATCACGAAGTAGATGCACTGGATGGGCCGCACCAGGAGGATCAACAGGGCGCAGGGGATGGCGCCGATAAAGGGCCCGAAGAACGGGATGATGTTGGTCACGCCGATGACCGTGGCGATCAGGGCCGGGTACGGGAACTTGAACAGGTTGCAGCACACCAGGGTGATGATGCCGATGATCAGGGAGTCCAGCAGCTTGCCGTTGATGAACCCGCTCATGATGTGGTAGGCGTTGCGGGTCTCCTTCACGATCAGGTCCCCGACCCAGGTTGGAAAGAGGCTGTAGACGATCTTCTTGCTCTGGGCCGCGAACACCTCCTTCCGGGCCAGCAGGTAGATGGACACGATCAGGGCGATGAGCAGGTCTTTGAGCAGGACCAGCATGGAGATCACTGCGGAAGACACGCTGGAGACCACGCCGCTCAGCTCGGGCAGCCTGGGCAGCACGCTGTCCCGCAGCCACACGATGGTGCTGGACACCGACTCCAGGTTGGGCAGGATCTCGGAGACGATCCACTGCTCCAGGGAGGCGGCCGCCGAGTTGAAGGCGGACATAACGGCCGCCTGGATGTCCGGATTGTTCTGGAGGAAGGTCTGCAGGCGAGTCTGGACGCTGATGATGTACTCGGGGATGGCGTTGACCAGGCCGACCACACTGTCATAGACCTGGGGGACCACCATAGCCAGCAGCAGATAGATTAGGACGGCGGCAAACAGCAGGCTGAGGATGATGGCGCACATATTCAAAAGGTTCTGGTGCTTGCTGTTGGTGACCTTCCGCAGGAAATTCAAAATGCCCCGGTGGACAGGCAGCAGCAGGAACGCCAGCACCAGGCCCAGGAGCACGGGCCGCAGGATGTGGCACAGCTGGTCAAAGAAGGCCCTGATGGTCTCCCACTGGAACAGGGCAAAAAACAGGAGCATCGACGCGGCGATCACAGAAAAGGCGGTGACGCCGGCGGCGATGTATCTCTTATGCTCTTCCTGCCTTTTCATAACAGTACCTCCGTCCTGTCAAACTTTTCAAACCTTCAGCTCGGACTGTCTGGTATCCAGCGCCGCGGCGTACTTCTCCAGCACCGGAGCCACCTGGGTCTCCAGGAACTCCTCCACCTGCTCCGGGCAGCGGCCGATGTAGTCCTTGGGCTCCAGATGTGCGCTCAGTTCCTCCCGGCTCAGGCCGAAAGCGGGGTCGGCGGCGATGAGGTCGATGAGGTTATTTGACAAGCCAAGCTCCTTTACATTCCGCCCGGCCTCCTGGGAGAGGACCCGGATGCGCTCGTGGAGCTCCTGCCGGTTGCCGCCCTTCTTCACTGCGTCCATCATGATGTTCTCGCTGGCCATGAAGGGCAGCTCCTCCAGCACGTGCTTCTCGATGACCTTGGGGTGGACGACCAGGCCGGAGGCCACGTTCAAGTAGATATTCAGGATAGCGTCCACCGCCAGGAAGGCCTCCGGTACTGACAGGCGCTTGTTGGCCGAGTCGTCCAGGGTGCGCTCGAACCACTGGGTGGCGGTGGTGACAGCGGGGTTGCCCACGTCCACGATGACGTACCGGGCCAGGGAGCAGATGCGCTCGCACCGCATGGGGTTGCGCTTGTAGGGCATGGCCGACGAGCCGATCTGGTTCTTCTCGAAGGGCTCCTCCACTTCCTTGAGGTGGCACAGCAGGCGCATATCTGTGGCAAACTTGCTGGCCGACTGGGCGATCCCGGCCAGGGTGGACACCACGTTGTAGTCCATCTTCCGGGAGTAGGTCTGACCGCTGACGGGGACAACAGCTGTAAAGCCCATCTCCTTTGCGATCTTTTCCTCCAGCAGTCTGACCTTCTCGTGGTCCCCCTCAAACAGCTCCAGGAAGGAGGCCTGGGTGCCGGTGGTGCCCTTGGAGCCCAGCAGCTTCAGGGTGGAGATGCGGTGCTCCACCTCCTCCAGGTCCATGAGCAGCTCGTTGATCCACAGGGTGGCCCGCTTGCCCACAGTGACCAGCTGGGCGGCCTGGAAGTGGGTAAAGCCCAGGGTTGGCAGGGCCTCATACTCCCGGGCGAACTCCCCCAGCCTGGCGATGACCTGCACCAGCTTGTCCCGGACCAGCTCCAGGCCCTCGCGCATGAGGATGACATCGGTGTTGTCCCCCACATAGCAGCTGGTGGCGCCCAGGTGGATGATGGGCATGGCCTTGGGGCACAGCTCGCCGTAGGTGTGGACATGGGCCATTACGTCGTGGCGCAGCTTCTTCTCCCACTGGGCGGCCCGCTCATAGTCGATGTCGGTGATGTGGGCCTCCAGCTCGTCCACCTGCTCCTGGGTGACGGGCAGGCCCAGCTCCATCTCCGCCCGGGCCAGGGCGACCCAGAGCCGCCGCCAGGTGGAGAATTTCTTGTCGGCGGAGAACAGATAGAGCATCTCGTCGCTGGCATAGCGGGAGGACAGGGGGCTCTCGTAGGTATTGGTGGGCATGGATTCACAACCTTTTCATGGATTTGTTGGCTCCATTATAGCGCAATCCAGGCGGCATTACTACTGGTTTCCCAAAAGTTTCACAAAAAATTAAATCAGCGGCCCGGCGCCTTTTGGGCAGCCTTCTCTTCTTCATTCGGCACGGATTTTTTCAAAAAAATGCCGCCCATCGGGCGGCATTTCATTGATATAAGGAACTTATCAGACGGCCTTCTCCTGGAGGAACAGTTCCAGGCGGCGCAGGCCCTCCTTGATGTTGTCCAGAGAGGTTGCGTAGGACCAGCGGACGAAGTTGGGGGCGTTGAAGCTGGTGCCGGGCACTACAGCCACCTTGCCGTACTTCAAAAACAGGCTGGCAAACTCGTCGGAGCTGTGGATGGTCTGGCCGAACAGCTTTCTGCCGATGAGCTTCTCGATGTTCATCATCACGTAGAACGCGCCGTGGGGCATGATGCAGCTCACCCCGTCGATCTTGTTCATGTGCTCCACCATATAGTCCCGGCGGCGCTGGAAGGCCTGGCGCATGAACTCCACGCTGTCCTGGGGGGCGGTGAGGGCCTCCAGGGCGGCCTTCTGGGAAATGGAGCTGGGGGACCCGGTGCAGTGGCTGAGGTAGTTGGCGATAACAGTGGAAATCTGGTCGTTGGCGGCCACATAGCCGATGCGCCAGCCGGTCATAGCGTAGGACTTGGACACGCCGTTGACCAGCAGGGTGCGCTCCTTGGCCTCGGGGCTGACAGCGGCAAAGCTGTAAAACTCCCCTCCGTCGTAGACCAAGCGGTAGTAGATCTCGTCGCAGACCACGTAGATGTCCTTCTCCACCACCACCTTGGCCAGCTCCTCCAGCTCCGCCCTGGAATACATCATGCCGGTGGGGTTGGAGGGGTTGTTGAGGATCATGGCCTTGGTCTTGGGCGTGATGGCGTCGGCCAGCTCCTGGGCGGTGAGCTTGAAGTCGTCGGCCTCCCGGGTCTCGATGATGACGGGCACACCGCCGCACATGCGGATGAGCTCGGAGTAGCTGACCCAGAAGGGCGAGGGCAGGATCACCTCGTCGCCGGGGTTGATGATGGCCCGCAGAGACACATAGACGCAGGGCTTAGCGCCGTTGGAGACGGAGATCTGCTTAACGGTATAATCCAGCCCGCAGTCCTCCTTCAGCCGGTAGGCAATGGCCTTGCGCAGCTCCACGGTGCCGCTGGAGGGGGTGTAGCGGGTCTCGTTATTGTCGATAGCGGCCTTGCCCACCGCCTTGATATCGTCGGGGGTATTGAAATCGGGCTCGCCGGCGCCGAAGCCGATCACGTCCACTCCGTCGGCCTTCATCTGCTTGAAAAGCGTATCGATGGCCATCGTGGCGGACGGCTCAATGGCGAGCGCGATCTTGGATAATTCTTTCATAGGTTTCTTCCTCCATCTTTACCTGTCCATGCGTTCCAAATCTCACATTTTAAATCCAAAACGCGGTGATTTCCCCGCCGCGGGCAGCGCCCTCTTCCCCGCTGACCACACAGCGGACCTATTATATGCTCTGGAACAGAAAAATGCAAGAAAAATCTTTGAATCATCGAAAAATTTTGAACCGTCCATGCCGTAAATCATGCAGAATCCGGGAGTGCACACCAGGCGGCGTGTATTCTTTGCAACATTTCCTTCATCCTCTGGCACAGCGGCCCTAAAAAAGGGGAGTGCCCCGCGCCACGCGGGGCACTCCCCTATCTCCTCAGGTTTACAGTTTTGCGCGGATGAGCTCGCCCATCTTCTGGGTGCCCACGGCGGTCTCGCCGGGTTTGGCGATGTCGGCGGTGCGCCAGCCCTCGGCCAGCACGGCATCCACCGCGCACTCAATGGCGGCGGCCTCGTCCGGGAGCTGGAACGAGTAGCGGAACATCATGGCCACAGACAGGATGGTGGCGATGGGGTTGGCCTTGTCCTGCCCCGCGATATCGGGGGCGGAGCCGTGGATGGGCTCGTACAGACCGGGGGCCGTATCCCCGATGGACGCGGAGGGCAGCAGGCCGATGGAGCCGGTGATCATGGACGCCTCGTCGGAGAGGATATCGCCGAACATGTTCTCGGTGACCACCACGTCGAACTGGCCGGGGTCCCTCACCAGCTGCATGGCGGCGTTGTCCACCAGCACGTCCTCATACTCCACGTCGGCGTACTCCTGGGCCAGCTTGTGCATGATCTGCCGCCACAGGCGGGAGGTCTCCAGCACGTTGGCCTTGTCCACGCTGGACACCTTGCCCCGGCGCAGGCGGGCCAGCTCGAAGGCCCGGCGGCCGATGCGCTCGATCTCCAGCTGGGAGTAGGCCATCAGGTCGCTGGCCTCCTCTCCCCTGTCCTCGGTCTGGTAGCGGGCCCTCTTGCCGAAGTAGATGCCGCCGGTGAGCTCCCGGACCATCATCAGGTCTATGCCCTTCTCCGCCGTCTCCTTTTTCAGGGGGCAGGCGTCGGCCAGGGCGGGCCGCAGGGCGGCGGGGCGCAGGTTGGCGTACAGCCCCAGGTCCTTGCGGATGGACAGCAGGGCGGTCTCCGGCCGCTTGTCGGGGTTGGTGGAGTGGCCCCACTTGGGACCGCCCACAGCGCCCAGCAGCACCGCGTCGCAGGACTTGCACTTCTCGGCGGTGCCGTCGGGGTAGGACTTCCCCACCGCGTCGATGGCGCAGCCGCCCATGAGCACGTCCACAAACTGGAAGCTGTGGCCGAATTTCTCGCCCACGGCCTCCATGACCTTGACGGCCTCGCCCACCACCTCGGGGCCGATGCCGTCGCCCCGGATCAGCGCGATCTTATAGTTCATTACTTCGCCACCCCTCTCGCCTTCAGGGAGTTGAGCAGGCCGCCGCTCTGGATGATGCCCTCGATAAACTCCGGGAAGGGCGCGGCCTGGAAGGTCCTGCCCAGGGTCTCGTCGGTGATGACGCCGGTCTTGAAGTCCACGGTGACGGTGTCGCCGGCCTGGATGGCCTCGGCGGCCTCGGGGCACTCCAGGATGGGCATCCCGATGTTGATGGCGTTGCGGTAGAAGATGCGGGCGAAGGAGGGGGCGATGACGCACTTCACGCCGCAGGACTTGATGGCCAGGGGGGCGTGCTCCCGGGAGGAGCCGCAGCCGAAGTTGGGGCCGGCCACGATGATGTCCCCCTCCTCCACGGTGGAAGCGAAGCTGGCGTCGATGTCCTCCATGCAGTGGGAGGCCAGGGCCGCCGGGGACGGGTCGTTCAGGTGCCGGGCGGGGATGATCACGTCGGTGTCCACGTTGGCGCCGTATTTGTAAACCTTCATGGTATCGTTCCTTTCTGTTCTGTATTTTACACAGCGGAAGCAAAGCGCAGCTTTGCGCAAAAGTTCTTTTTGATTCTTTTTCTTGAAGGAAAAAGAATCAGGACTTCCTGGGGTCAGCCACACACCCGGCGATGGCGGAGGCGGCGGCCACGGCGGGGCTGGCCAGGATGATCTCGGAGGTGACGTGGCCCATGCGGCCCACGAAGTTGCGGTTGGTGGTGGAGACGGTGCGCTCCCCTTCGGCCATCACGCCCATGTGGCCGCCCAGGCAGGGGCCGCAGGTGGGGGTGGAGACGGCGGCGCCGGCCTCGATAAAGGTCTGGATCAGGCCCTCGGCCATGGCCTGGAGGACGATATCCTGGGTGGCGGGCAGCACCACGCAGCGCACGTTGGGGGCCACCTTCTTGCCCTTCATAATGGCCGCGGCGATGCGCAGGTCCTGGATGCGGCCGTTGGTGCAGGATCCGATGATCACCTGGTCGATGGGCAGGCCGGCCACCTCGGACACCAACTTGGTGTTCTCGGGCAGGTGGGGCATCGCCACGGTGGGCTCCAGCTTGTCCAGGTCGATGACCACCTCCCGGGTGTACTGGGCGTCCAGGTCGGCGGAAAAGACCTCGCAGGGGCGGCTGACCCGGCCGTTGATGTATTCCATAGTCTTTTCGTCCACGGGGAAGATGCCGTTCTTGCCGCCGGCCTCGATGGCCATGTTGGAGATGGTGAACCGGTCGTCCATGCTCAGACTGGCGACCCCTTCCCCAGTGAACTCCAGGGACTGGTACAGGGCGCCGTCCACGCCGATGGAGCCGATCAGGTGCAAAATCACGTCCTTGCCGGACACGTGGGGCTGGAGCTTGCCCTTCAGGGTCACTTTGATGGCGGAGGGCACCTTGAACCACAGCAGACCGGTGGCCATGCCGGCGGCCATATCGGTGGAGCCCACGCCGGTGGAGAAGGCGCCCAGGGCGCCGTAGGTGCAGGTGTGGGAGTCGGCGCCCACGATGACCTCGCCGGGGGCGGCCAGGCCCTTCTCGGGGATCAGGGCGTGCTCCACGCCCATGTGGCCCACGTCGAAGAAGTTGGTGATGCTGTGCTTGTGGGCAAACTCTCTGGCCTGCTTGCACAGCTGGGCGGACTTGATGTCCTTGCAGGGGGTGTAGTGGTCCAGGACAATGGCGATCCTGTCCTTGTCAAAGACCTGGGTGAAGCCGGCCTTCTCAAACTCGGTGATGGCGACGGGGGTGGTGATGTCGTTGCCCAGCACCAGGTCCAGCCTGGCCTCGATGAGCTGTCCGGGCTCCACGTGGTCCAGCCCGGCGGCCTTGGCCAGGATCTTCTGCGTCATGGTCATTCCCATAAAAATTCCTCCTCGTGTGATTTGGGATGAGAAAAGTATAGCATACCCCTTGATGCAAGAATGTAGTGTGTGTTACAATGTTAAAAAAATTTTATGCAGAACAGGCGGTGATCCCATGTCGGGACAGCCCTTCCATGAGCTGGGCCTGCCGGAGCACATCTGGCGGCCCTTCGCGGAAAACCGGTCGGTGGTGCGCTGCTCCCCCGGCTACCTCATCTACCTCCAGGACACGGAGGCCACCTGCTTTTACTATCTGAAAAAGGGCCGGGTGAAGAGCTTCATCCAGTCCGCCGGCGGGGACGAGCGGGTGCTGCACGTCTACGGGACCGGCTCCCTGTTCGGGGAGGCCTCCTTCTTCGACGAGCTGCCCCGGGTGTCCTCCGCCGTGGCCCTCACCCCATGCGAGATCGTCCCCATCGACCGGGAGCTGGTGTGCGATGAGATCGCCAAGGACCCCGCCCTGGCCCTGGCCATGCTGAAATACCTGGCCCGGACGGTGCGCCTGCTGTCCGATCACGTGGACGACATGGCCTTCCGGCCCGTCCCCTGCCGGGTGGCCCGGCACCTACTCTCCCTCCCCACCCACAGCGGTCTGGTCCCCTGCACCCAGGAGGAGATCGCCGCCGCCGTCTCCGCCAACCGGGTCACTGTCAGCCGGGTGCTGCGGGAGTTCGCCGGAAAAGGCTGGCTGTCCACCGGCTACCGCGGCGTAAAAATTTTGGACCGCTCCGCCCTGGAGCGGCTCTGCCAGGAATAGGAATCGCCCCGTCTGCTGTGCAGACGGGGCGATTTTTTGATGTGAATCAGTCTTTCTCCAGTTCTTTCCTCAGGGCCCGGACCATCTCCAGCTCCTCCCGGGTCCCGTAGTCCTCCAGCACCGTGTTGGGGTACTCCTGGCTCAAAATCTCCCGGCACAGGGCCAGGGCCCTCTCCCGGTCTGCGGGGAGTCCGATGCCCTTGGCCTGACACCTGGCCAGGCGACAGCGGCAGTTGAGCACGTCCTGCTCCGCGCCCTTTTGATACCACTCCAGCGCCTGGGCCGGGTCGGCCTGGACGGCGGTCCCCTCCTCGTAGAACCGGCCCAGCGCCCAGCAGGCGTGCCCGTCGCCCTTCTCCGCCGCTTTTCGGTACTCCTCCAGGGCCTTGCCCGGCTCCCCCTGGAGCTCATAGAGGTAGCCCATATTGTACAGGGCGGTGACGTTTCCCTTTTTGATGGCCTTGCGCAGCCAGTAGGCGGCCTTTTTCAGGTCCTTCTTCACCCCGCGGCCCAGGGTGTAGTGGTCGCCCAGGTTGTTCATCGCCGCGGCGTTGCCCTTCCCCGCGGCCTGGAGGTACAGCTCTACCGCTTTCTTCTCGTCCATCTCCACGCCCAGGCCGTAGCCGTAGGCGTAGCCCAGGTCCGTGAGGGCCCCGGCGTGGCCCGTTTTCGCCGCCCGGTCGTACCAGCGCGCCGCCTCGGCCCGGTCGGCCTCCACCGACAGGCCGTAGGCGTAAAACCGGCCCACGTTGTACATCCCCCGGCCGCTGCCGGCCTGGGCGGCCTTCCTGTTCCACTCCAGGGCCTGGGGCAGGCTGGCCTCCACGCCCCTGCCGTGCTCCAGACACCAGGCCAGGTTGCACATGGCCCGGGTGTTGCCCATCTCGGCGGCCCTGCGGTAGTGCTCCGCCGCCTTCTCCCAGCTCTGCTCCACGCCGCTGCCGGCCTCGTAGAGGTATCCGACGCTGCACACCGCCTCGCCGTCGCCCAGCTCCCCGGCCTTTTGGTACCACTCCAGCGCCTGGGCGAAATCCTGCTCCATCCCTTCGCCGTGCTCACAGTCCCAGGCGTAGCAGTACATGCTGCGCACGTTGCCCGCCTGGGCGCCCTTTAAGAACCACCGGGCGGCGGCGGCCTGGTCCTGCTCCACGCCCTTTCCGTTGTCGTAGCACCAAGCCAGGTTGCCCATGGCCCGGCCGCTGCCCATCTCGGCGGCCCTGCGGTAGTGTTCCGCCGCCTTCTCCCAGCTCTGCTCTACGCCGCTGCCCGTCTCATAGAGATAGCCGACGCTGCAAACGGCGGCGCTGTCGCCCAGCTCCGCGGCCCTTTGATACCACTCCAGCGCCTGGGCGAGGTCCTGCTTCACCCCCTCGCCGTGCTCGCAGTCCCAGGCGTAGCAGTACATGCTGCGCACGTTGCCCGCCTGGGCCCCCTTCAAGAACCACCGGGCAGCGGCGGCCTGGTCCTGCTCCACGCCCTTTCCGTTGTCGTAGCACCAGGCCAGGTTGCCCATAGCCCGGCCATTTCCCCGCTCGGCGGCCCTGCGGTAGTACTCCACCGCCTTTTCCCAGCTCTGCTTCACGCCCTGGCCCAGCTCGTAGGCCAGGCCCACGGCGCACATGCCGTCGGTGTCGCCGCCGTCGGCGGCCCGCCGGTACCAGAAGAAGGACTTGCCCTCGTCCCGCTCCACGCCCCGGCCCTGCTCGTAGCACCAGCCCAGATTGTACTGGCAGACGCAGTCGTCCTGCTGGGCGCCCAGGGTCCACCAACGCACGGCCTCGGTGTCGCTCTGCTCCACGCCGCTGCCCTGGAGGCACATCTGCCCCAAATCGCAGGCGGCGGACTCCGCGCCCAGCTTATAGGCCAGCCGCAGCAGCCTCCAGGCATATTCGGCGTCCCGCTTCACCCCGTTGCCCCGCAGGTAGCACAGGCCCAGCAGCAGCGTGGCCCGGCTGTGGCCGGCCTCGGCCGCCTGCTGGTACAGGCGCACCGCCTGTTTGATATCCTGCTCCACCCATTTGCCGTACTCCAGCAGCCAGCCCAGGCAGCAGGCGCCGTCGGCGTCGCCGCCCTCGGCGGCCCGCCGGTACCACTGCACCGCCTTCTCCGGGTCGATCTCCGTGCCGGTGCCGAACTCGTAGTGGCGGGCCAGCTCCGTCTGGCTGGCCGTATCCCCCTGGAGGGCGGAGCTGCGCAGCAGCTCCAGGGCGGCCCGCTCGTCCCTGTCCACCCCGATGCCGAAGTCCAGACACCGGGCCAGCAGCCGCTGTCCCCTGGCGGAGCCGTGCTCCGCCGCCTTTTTGTAGAGCTCCACCGCCCGGCCCACGTCGGGCTGGGTGCCGATCCCCATCTCGTAGCACACGCCGAGGTTGCATACCGCGGACAGGCTGCCCATCTCCACGGCCTGTTGGTAGAGCCAGAAGGCCTGCCTGGGGTCCGCCTCAGTCCCGGTGCCCTGCTCCATGCACAGCCCCAGGTTGCAGGTGCCCCAGGCGCTGCCCATGCCGGCGGACTTGCGGAAGCACTGGAGCGCCCGCTCCTGCCCGTCGGGCTGGCTGGCCCAAAACACCCCCAAGGAGGCCCAGTCGTCGCCGGACATCCTGGACTCGTCGGTCCGCACCATGGGCTTGCCGCAGTGGGGGCAGTTCATCGACCTGAAGTCCGACTGGGCAAAGCAGCCGCAGTCCAGCTGGGTACAGCGATAATACATCGAAAATGCCTTCCTTCTATTCCCGTCCCGGGGTCACACGCCCCGCGCGATGATTTGATAGATCCTCTCCATGTCCAGGCTCCGGCGCACCAGCCCGGCCAGCGCGTCGTACTGGCGCTGCTTGTAGGCGTACCGGCTCTCCGCGGGCGTCTGGTCCCCGGGGTCCAGCCCCTTCTCCTTCAGCAGCAGCCCCACCAGCGCCCCGGTCAGCTCCTGAGAGTCGAACAGGCCGTGCAGGTAGGTGCCCAGCACCTTTCCCTTGGCGGTGACCCGCTCCGCGCCGGAGGTCCGGCCCATGTGGATCTCGTACCCCTCCGCGGGACAGCCGTCCAGCGGGGCGTAAAATCCGTCCGGTATCCGTATATCACACCGCACCCGCGTCCTGGTTTTCTCCGCGGCGAAAACGGTGTCGGTGTCCAGCAGGCCCAGTCCGGGGGCCTCGCCGCCCCCCTCTGTGCCCAGCGGGTCGGACAGGGTGCGGCCCAGCATCTGGAACCCGCCGCAGATCCCGACGACCGCCCCGCCGCCTGCGGCATAGCGTAGCACGGCGTGGGCCAGCCCGGTGTCCCACAGCCAGCGCAGGTCGTCCAGGGTGCTCTTCGTGCCGGGCAGGATGAGCAGGTCCGGCCGGCCCAGTTCGCCAGGGCGCTGGACATACCGCACCCCCACCGACGGGTGGCTCTCCAGGGCGGCGAAGTCGGTGAAATTGGAGATCCGCGGCAGGCGGATCACCGCGACGTCCAAAGGCGCGGGGGCGCTCCGGGCGCGGAACCGGTTGGACAGGCTGTCCTCGTCCTCCAGATCGAACTGCCCGTAGGGCACCACGCCCATGACCGGGGTGCCGGTCAGCCTCTCCAGCTCAGTCAAGCCGGGGCGCAGCAGCTCCGCATCCCCCCGGAACTTGTTGATGACGGTCCCCTTCACCAAGGCGCGCTCCTCCGGATCCAGCAGAGCCAGGGTGCCGTAGAGCTGGGCGAACACGCCGCCCCGGTCAATATCCCCCACCAGCAGGACGGGGGCCCCGGCCAGCCTGGCCATGCCCATGTTGACGATGTCGTCAGCCTTCAGGTTGATCTCCGCCGGGCTGCCCGCCCCCTCGATGACCACCACATCGTACTCCGCCGCCAGGGACTGGTAGCACTCCATAATGGTGGGAATCAGCGATTTTTTATAGCGGAAATACTCCTTGGCGGGCATGGTGCCCACCACCTCGCCTTTGACGATGACCTGGCTGCCCATGTCGCTGGTGGGCTTAAGCAGGATGGGGTTCATCCGCACCGACGGCTCCACCCCGGCGGCCTCCGCCTGCATCACCTGGGCCCGGCCCATCTCCAGGCCCTCCCGGGTCACAAAGCTGTTCAGTGCCATGTTCTGGCTCTTGAAAGGGGCGGCCCGCAGGCCGTCCTGCCGGAAAATGCGGCACAGCCCCGCAGTCAGGGCGCTCTTGCCCACATTGGACATGGTCCCCTGGATCATAATGGCTCTCGCCATCCTCTTACACCTCCCCCAACGCTTGGATCAGGCGGTCGTTCTCCTCCCGTGTGCGCACCGAGACCCGGAAATACCGGCCGTCCAGGCCCCGGAAGTCGTTGCACTGGCGGATCAAAATGCCCCGCCGCAGCAGTTTTTGTTTCAACTCCTCATCCCGCCAGCGGAACAGCAGGAAATTGGTGTCGCTGGGATAGACCTTCGCCCCGGCCCGCTCAAGAGCGGCGGAGATGCGCCCGCGCTCCCTCTCCACTATGTCCAGGCACCGGCTTGGCCAGTCCGGCGCGCCCTCCAGGGCCGCCGCCGCCGCGGCCTGGGCCGGGACGGACACCGCCCAGGGCTGGGAGAGGGCCTCCATCCGCTCCAGCAGACCGCGCTCCCCGCTCAGGCAGTAGCCCACCCGCAGGCCGGCCATGGCAAAGCTCTTGGTCAGCGCCCGCAGAAGGACCAGTCCCCCGCCGGGCAGCTCGTCCGCCAGGCGGCGCGGGTCGGCCCGGGTCAGCTCCAGGAAACACTGGTCCATCGCCAGCAGCGCGCCCACCGCCCGGCAGCGCGCCAAAACCGCCCGAAGCAGGTCCCCCTCCAGCAGCGCGCCGCCGGGACTTCCGGGGTCACAGAGAAAAACCAGGCCGGTATCCGCCGTGATCTCCCCCAGGACGCGCTCCGTCAGGGTGAAATTCTCTCGCTCCTGCGTGAAATGGAAATCCACTTTACAGTGGTTGATTTTCAGAAATTTTTCATACTCCGTAAAGGCCGGCGCCGCCACCAGGGCGCGTTCAGGGCCCACCGCCCGCACCAGCCGGTCGATCAGGTCGCTGGCCCCGTTCCCGCACAGCACCTGGCCCTCCTCCACGCCGTCCCGGCGGGCAATGGCGCGGACTAAATCGCGGCAGCAGGGGTCCGGGTAATGGGCCGGGACAAGCAGGCTCTCCCGCGCCGCCTCGACGGCGCAGGGGGGCATCCCCAGGGGGTTCAGGCTGATGGAGAAATCCAGCACCGGCTCCCCCAGGGCAAACACATCCCCGCCGTGGGTATAGACCACCCCGATCGCCCCCTTTTTTATAGTATTATGTAAACTATCCCGGCCCCCAGCAGAAGCAACCCCTCGCAGGCGTACATCAACACCGCCGCCCGGGACACGTCCTCCACCTGGACCGGCCGCAGGGCATCCCCGATGAAGGGTTTTTTCACCAGCTGGCCGAAGTAGCAGGCGTCCCCCGCCAGCTGGACCCCCAGCGCCCCGGCGCAGGCGGCCTCGGTGTGGGCGGAGTTGGGGGACTTGTGGTTCTTCCGGTCCCGCAGAAAGACCCTCCAGGCCCCTCTCCCGCTGAACCCGGGCAGGAGCAGGGCCGCCAGACACATCAGAAGCCCGGAGAGCCGGGCGGGGATAAAATTTCCCGCGTCGTCCAGCCGCGCGGCGGTCCGGCCAAAATAGAGGTATCGCTCATTTCGGTAGCCCACCATGGAGTCCAGGGTGTTCACCGCCTTATAGGCCATCCCCAGGGGCACGCCCCCCAGCAGCATCCAGAACAGGGGCGCGACCACCCCGTCGCAGGTGTTCTCCGCCACTGTCTCCACTGCCGCCCGGGTGACGCCGGCGGCGTCCAGCGCGCCGGTGTCCCGGCCCACGATGCGCCCCACCGCCCGCCGGGCGCCGGGCAGGTCCCCCCGGCGCAGGAAGGGACACACCGCTCCGCTCTCCGCCTGGAGGGCGCGGGCGGCCAGCAGCTGGTAGCCCAGCCAGATCTGGACAACCGCCCGCAGAGCGGGCGAGATCCGCCCCAAAATCCGAAGGAGCAGCCAGCAGCCGCCCCCAAAGGTCCCTGTGACCAGCGCCGTCAGCGCCCCGCCGGCGGCAAGCTCCCCGCCCGGCGACCCGGGGAACAGCCGCCGCAGGGGCGGCTCCAGCGCAGAGATCATGGCCCCCATCCAGCGCACCGGGTGGGGCATCCAGTGGGGGTCCCCCCAGAGCCAGTCCAGCGCCGCGGAGCACAGCAGAAGAAAAAATCTCATATCTGCCCGATCACGCGAAGGGTAAAGTTTTCTTCCTTCACATCCAGCAGGTAGCCGCAACAGTTGCCCACCAGCCAGTCATAGAACCCCCGCTTCGGCTCGCCGCAGATGCTGAGCACCGACATCATGATCCCGCCATGGGTGACCACCCCGGCCCGGGTGATCCCCATCCGATTGGCCTGCTCCACCACCCCGCGGATGCCGGTAAGGGCCCGCTCGCCGCCCGCTCTGCGGCTCTCGCCGCCGGGCGGGGTCACGTCCTCCCCGGCCACCCAGCGCCGGTAGAGGGGGTCGGACTCCAGCTCGTCCCAGGTCTTTCCCTCAAAGGCGCCGAAATCGCACTCCCGCAGCTCCGGCACCACGATCTGGGGCATACCGGGGAACAGCAGCTCCGCCGTCTGGCGGCAGCGCAGCATGGGCGAGACCCACAGCGCGCCCACCGCCGGCATTTTTCCCGCCCGCGACCGGGCCAGCTCCATCCCCTCCGGGGCCAGAGGCTGGTCGTCGGTGCCCATATAGCGCCGCTCCAGGTTGCCCCGGGTGGCGCTGTGACGAATCAGTGCAAGCTCCATACTTCCTCCTATTTCAGCCGCATCCCCAGGCCGCACTGGACCCGGTAGACGGCCTCGGCCCGGGCGGCCAGCCGGGTGCACAGCCGGCCAACGGCCTCCTGGCGGCCGCGCTCCCCCCTGTCGATGGGGACCACGCCGCTACCCACCTCGTTGCAGATGACGATCTCCTTTTTCAGCAGCTCCGCCTCGTCCGGCAGAGGCTCCAGGTCCTGTAAATCATACAGCACCGGCTTTTCGTCCAGGGCCGGGGACATATCCTCCCGCCGGGCCCCCAGGTACTCCGCGGCGAAGGTCCGCTTTCCGGCCCCCAGGCCGCCCACGATCAGAATCATACCAGCACCTCCGCTACTCGCTGGGCCAGGACCAGTCCCGCCAGCCCCGCCAGCTCACACACCTGCAAAAACCACCCGGCCAGGTCCCCGGTCAGGCCGCCGAACTCCCGCCGGGCCATCCGAACGTACCACAGATACACGAACAGCGCCGGCAGGGCGCAGAAAACACCCAGCCCGCACAGCCCGACGGCAAAGGTCACTGTAAAGGAGATCAGGATGACAGTCCAGATGTGCCAACAGCTCCGCCCCTGCGTAAACGCCGCCAGCAGCCCACCCCCCCGGGCGTTGGGCTGGGTGAGGGCGGCGTGGGCGGACAGCGCCCGGGACAGCACCGGCAGCAGGCACAGGGCCAGCAGATCGCCCCGGTCCATCTCAAATTGGCACCACAGGGCGAAGGTGAGCAGCAGATACCCCCCGCAGGCCATCGCCGCGAAGGAGCCGATGTGGGGGTCGGAGAGGATCTCCAGCCGGCGCGTCCGGTCCCGGTGGGAGGCCAGGGCGTCCACCGTGTCGCAGAACCCGTCCATATGGATGCCCCCGGTGAGGGCCAAGGGGATCAGGGTGGACCCGGCGGCGCGCAGGGCCGCTCCCAGCCCCAGCCAGGCCGCGAACGCGGCCCACAGCCACAGCACAGCCCCCACCGCCGCCCCCACCAGGGGGAAGGCGCACAGGGCCCAGGCCCGGTTTTTTTCCTCCCACCGGACCTCCGGCATGGGGATACGGGAGTACATGGAGAAGGCCATCACAACGGCCCGCAGCGCGGTCATAGGCCCTCCCCCTTCCAATAGACCGGCAGCCCGCAGACCACCTCGGTCACCTGCTCGAACCGCCCGGCCAGCGCATTTTGGAGCCGGGCCAGGGTACGCAGGTAGCCCATGGTGCCCCCGTCGTACCGCCCGCCATCAGAGAACACCGCGTTGCCCACCACCACCAGGTGGCGGGCCTGCGCCTCCAGGCGGGCAATCCCGGCGAGCATATCCTGTAAAGCCTTTTCGCTTGCTTTCCCCTGTAAAAACAGCTCATTCGCGGCCAGGTTACCCAGGTCCTCCAGCAGCACGGTGCAGCCGGCGGGCACATCCAGCCCCGCCAGATCACAGGGGCGCTCCACCGTCTCAAAGCCCTTCCCCGCACGCTGGGCCCGGTGGCGGGCGATCCGCGCCCGGCTCTCCGGCTCCCCGGCGGACATGGTAGCCAGATAGATGAGCCGCCCCCCGTCCGCCAAGCGGCGGGAGAGCTCCTCGGCGAAGGCGCTCTTTCCGCTGCCCGCGCCGCCGAATACCAGCGCCCTCATTGGGGCGTGTAGGGGGCGATGCCCAGCTCCTGAAAGGTGGACATCCCCTGATAGACCGCCAACGCCATATCCAGCGCCGGCATGGCCGCCACCGCCCCGGTGCCTTCGCCCAGGCGCAGGCCGGCATCCAGGATAGGCCGCAGCCCCAGCGCCTCCAGCAGCAGGGCACCGCAGGGCTCCGCGGGCCGGTGGCTGGCGATCATCGCCTTCTCCGCGTCGGGACACAGCCGCACGCACAGCAGGGCCGCGGCGCAGGAGATGGCCCCGTCCAGCAGCACCGGCACACCGTTGGCGGCCGCCCCCAAATAGAACCCGGCCATCCCCGCGATATCCAGTCCGCCCACCTTGGCCAGCACATCCAGCGGGTCGGCGGGGTCCGGTTCATTCCGGGCGATGGCCCGGCGGATCACTTCGATCTTATGCTCCAAAGCGGCGTCAGACAGCCCGGCGCCCCGGCCGGCCGCCCGCTCCGGGGGCAGGCCCAGCAGCACGGCGGCCACCGCCGCAGCGGTGGTGGTGTTTCCGATCCCCATCTCCCCGGCGGCCAGCAGGCCGAACCCCTGCCTGGCCAGCTCCCCGGCCAGTTCGGCCCCGGCCAGCAGGGCGGACACGGCCTCCCCCCGGCCCATGGCCGGTCCGCGGGCGATGTCGCCCGTCCTCCGGCGAACGGAGCGCCGCAGTATCCCGGATACCTCTACCGGCGCGGCCATGCCCATGTCCACCGGGAACACCTGCGCCCCGGCCACCCGGGCCATGCGGCACACGCAGGACTCCCCCCGGGCCATCGCGGCGGCCACGGCGGCGGTGACCTCCTGCCCCGTCTGGGTGACCCCCTCGGCCACCACGCCGTTGTCGGCACAAAAGACGGCCACCGCCTTTTTCCCCCAGCGGACGTGTTCGCTGCCCAGAACCCCGGCGGCGCGGACCACGGCGTCCTCCAGCAGCCCCAGGCTCCCCAGGGGCTTTGCGACGGCGTCCCAGCGGGCCCGGGCCCGGGCCATCGCGGCCCGGTCAGCGGGAGAAATGGCAGAGATGAGCTGTTCCAGAGCGGTCATAGCGCCTCCTGTTCAAACCGCCGGCACCGCTCCACAAAGCGGCGGGCGAAGGCCGGATTGGACGGCAGATACAAGTGCGGGAACCCCGCAAAGCAGTTTTTTTCCACAGACATGCAGTCCCAGCCGGCGTCAGACAGCGGCTTGTCCGCCCGGCACACGCCGCCGTTTTCTGTACAGTCCCACCGGTGGAACTCGTGGCCCCGGATGGACTCGCCGGGACGCAGATACGGGTTCTCCCGCCCGGCGGTCAGCTCCACATAGCCGAACCGGCTCCGGTCCGCCCCTCTGACCCCCCGGCCGGAGAACACCCCCGCCATGGGCCAGGCCCTCCCCTGTCCGTCCTCTAGGCTCTCCTGGAGGTAGAGGAAGGCCCCGCACTCGGCCAGGGCGGGCATCCCCGCCCGGACCGCGGCGCGGACGGCGGTCCGCATGGGCGTGTTTTCGCTCAGTTCCCTGGCCCACAGCTCCGGGTAGCCGCCGCCCAGGTACAGCCCGCAGACCCCCTCCGGCAGTTCCCTGTCCTCCAGGGGGCTGAACGAGACCAGCTCCGCGCCCGACCGGCGCAGCAGGTCCAGATTTTCCTCGTAGTAGAAGCAGAACGCCCGGTCCCGGGCCACCGCGATCCGCACGCCGCCCCCATAGGGCTCCGGGGGATACCCGTCCCCCTCCAGCGCCGGGGCGCTGTCCGCCAGGGCCAGCAGGGCGGGGACGTCCACCGTGCGCTCCATCTGCTCCGCCAGACGCTCCACGATCCCCTGGAGCTGGGGCAGCTCCTCCGCCGTCACCAGTCCCAGGTGCCGGCTCGGAACGGCGCACTCCGGCCTTTCCGGCAGGTAGCCGTACACCTCCAGCCCGGTCTCGGCCCGGATCACGGGGGCAAGCAGGCGGAACAGCCTCTCACTGCACCGGTCCAGGATCACCCCGGCGATCTGGCTGGGGACGCGGAACTCCTTCAGGCCCTTCAGGGCGGCCGCCATAGTCAGCGCCGTCCCTCCGGGCGCGGCGGCCAGCACCACCGGGGTCCGGGTGGCCCGCGCCAGGTGCCAGCTACTGGCCCGGTCGGTGCCGCCGATGCCGTCGTAGAACCCCATGGCCCCCTCCAGCACCGCCAGGGAGTCCCCTCCGTGGGCGGCCAGCAGCGCCCGCACCTCGTCCTCCCCGCTGAAAAACAGGTCCAGATTCCGGCTGGGCACCCCCAGCACGGCGCGGTGGAACATGGGGTCGATGTAGTCCGGGCCGCACTTAAAGGCCCTGGGGGCCCTCCCGGAGCGCTGGGCGCAGCGCAGCAGGGCACAGGTCAACGCCGTCTTTCCCTGGCCGCTGGCCGGGGCGGCGACCATCAGCCGCGGCACACGCACAGGCTCCACCCCGCTCCCCCCTCACATTGTGTTCAATATGTCATTATAGCGCCCCACGGCGGAAAAAGCAATTCCCGCGGGGCGTTTCTTTTCGCTTTTGCCCCAGCGCGGCCCGGCTGGCCCCGCGCCCCCGGCGACCCCGCCGGTCCCAGATTTCTCCCCCGCTCATAAGATGGGATGGAGGGTCCGCCCTCCAACTACGCCCAAGGAGGAACCATGTTTTGAATAAGGAAAACGGCGGCACGCGCCCGAGCTGCCCGGACCATTACGGCACCCTGCCCTCCTGCGCGGGGCTGGCAGTCCCCTATGTGCCGTTCCAGCAGGATAATCCCCAGAAGTATTCCCAGAACGACGCGCTGAGCAACGGCACTCTGTTCCCCGGCCTGAACCTCCCCTTCCACCTGAAGGTGGAGGGCAGCGCCCTGCCCTCCAACCCGCTGGTGGAGCTCCAGGCCATCGAGTTCGTGGTGCTGGAGCTGGGGACCTATCTGGACACCCACCCCGACGACACCGAGGCCTTCGAGATGTTCAAGCAGTACGCCGCCATGGAGAAGTCGGCCAAGGCCGCCTACGAGGAGCGCTTCGGCCCCCTGACCCGCTCCTGCGCGGCCAACTGCGACAAGTACAGCTGGCTCAAGGACCCGTGGCCCTGGAACTATCAGCAGAACGAGGTGAAGTGAGATGTTTATTTATGAGAAAAAGCTGCAGTTCCCGGTAAAGATCACCACCCCCAACCCCAAGCTGGCCGCCTATATCATCACTCAGTACGGCGGTCCCGACGGGGAGCTGGGCGCCTCCATGCGCTACCTGTCCCAGCGCTACGCCATGCCCTTCGCCGAGGCCAAGGGCCTGCTGACCGACATCGGCACCGAGGAACTGGGGCACATGGAGATGGTGGCGGCCATCGTCCACCAGCTCACCCGGAACCTCACCGACGAGGAGGTGCAGAAGAACCCCCTCTTCGCCTCCTATTTTGTGGACCACACCACCGGCATCTACCCCCAGTTCGCCTCCGGCTACCCCTGGAGCGCCTCCACCATGCAGTCCCTGGGAGATGTCATCGCCGATCTGTCCGAGGACCTGGCAGCAGATGGTGCAGTCTCATAAGGACAACAAAAAACGCCGGGCGGTGCGTCCGCCCGGCGGTCCAGACCCGATCTTCCAATCGCAGCGCCTATCTATTGCTCCGGCCTGGGACAGCGGAACTCATCGTAGACAAAGTGGACGAGCTCCTCCCTGTCCCCCAGGATTACGGGGATCAGCTCCGGCGGGTACAGGTTCAGCCCCCTTTTCAGCCTGTCCAGCGGCACCCAGCAGAAATCCAGGTCGAACCGCTCCCCGCCCAGCTCATCCTGTCCGTGGATCACACCCTCCAGGGGCATGTCCCGCGCGTCCTCCAGGCGGACCTGATAGTAGAAACAGATCTGGTGCCAGGGCGTGCCCTCCCAGGGGTAGAACGCCTCGGCCACGGCCGCCAGGCGGACGGGCTCGATCTCCGCCCCGAGCTCCTCCCGGAACTCCCTTTTCAGCGCGTCCCGCGCCGTCTCCATGCCGGTGACGTGCCCGCCGATGATATAGTAGTCCTCCTTCTCCCTGTGCTTCTGTAAAAGGACCTTACCGTCCCGGACCAGAAGGCCGCCGGCCCGGAGGGAGAAAATAAAGCCGTCCGTTTTGAAAAAGATGTCCCTCACCGCGCTCCCGCCTCCCCACTTTCTCCGCGGCCGCACCGCTCCAGCTTCGCCCGGAATGAGATCTGCCTGGGGGTGGGCATGGAATCGAATTGGACCAGGTGGGCCCCCTTGTCGGTGTCCGCGTCCAGCACGGTGCCCTCCCCGAACAGGGCGTGGCGCACCCGGGTCCCGACGGGGAAAATCAGGGAGTCCCGGTTCTCCGGGAGGCGCTGGAGCGAGGCCTGGACATACTCCCTGGCCGCCGCGATCAGCCCCTCCTGGGGCTCCCGGGTGAAGGTGAGCAGGGGCGGGTCGATGTCCAGGAGGAACCGGGAGGGGTAGCGGGGGGACCGGTCGAAGTGCTCCCCGCCCGCCTCGGACAGGTACAGGGCCTTTTTCGCCCGGGTCATGGCCACGAAGGCCAGCCGCCGCTCCTCCTCCATGCCCTCCAGGGTCGCCGTTTTCCGGGAGGGGAAGATGCCCTCGTTCATGCCGCACAGGAACACGTATGGGAACTCCAGCCCCTTGGCGGCGTGGACGGTCATGAGCTTCACCCGGTCGCCGGTGTCTGCGGTATCGGCGTTGGTGAACAGGGCGACATGGGCCAGGTAGTGCTCCAGGGTGACCTCCTCGCCGCAGGTGGTCTCGTACTCATACACCGACTGCTTCAGCTCCGCCAGGTTGTCCAGCCGCTCCTGGCTGCCCTCGGTGCGGAGCATTTTTTCGTAGCCGCTGTCGTTTAGAAGGGCGGAGAGCACCTCGGACACCGGCCGCCCCTCGTACCCGGCGGCGTACCGCTCCACCAGGGAGACGAAGGAGGCCGCCTTCGTGCCCTTGAAAACGTCGTCCTCCAGGTTCCGGGTCAGCGCCCCGTAGAGGGTGCAGCCATTTTGCGCGGCGTACTCCTGGAGAAAAGCCATCCGCCGCTTGCCCAGGTTCCGCTTGGGCACGTTGGCCACCCGCAGGAAGGACAGGTCGTCCCTGTAGGCGATCATCCGCAGGTAAGAGAGCGCGTCCTTGATCTCCGCCCGTCCGAAGAACTGCACCCCGCTGTAAATGGCGTAGGGCACCTTCTCCCGCAAGAGGGTGTCCTCCACGCTCCGGGTGACGTAGTGGGCCCGGTAGAGCACCGCCATGTCCCGGTAGGGGACTCCCCCCTCGTGGAGCAGCTTCATCCGCTCCGCGATCCAATCGGCCTCCGCCCCGGGGTCGTCGGCGTAGTGGCACAGGACCTCCTCCCCGTCCGGCAGGGTGGGGATCAGGTCCTTCTTGACCCGGTTTTTGTTGTTGGCGATAAGGGAGTTGGCCGCCGCCAAAATCTGGGGCGTGGAGCGGTAGTTCTCCATCATCAGAATAGTTTTACACGGGGCGAAATCCTTGTCGAAGTCCAGCAGGTACTTCACATTGGCCCCCCGCCAGGTGTACACCGTCTGGTCCGGGTCCCCCACGATGAACAGGTTCTTGTGGTAGCCGCACAGCGCCGTCATCAGCTCATACTGGAGCTGGTCGATATCCTGGAACTCGTCGATCATGATGTACTCCAGCCGTCGCTGCCACTTGAGCCGGATCTCCGGGTCCTGCTCAAAGATGTACAGGGTGAACTTGATCAGGTCATTGTAGTCCAGGCCGAAGCACTTTTTCTCCTGGTAGAGGTAGCCGTAGAAAATGATATCCTTCGCCCCAGCGGCCCGGTCATACTTCTCCTTCAGCTCGTCCAGGGACAGGGCGATCATGTCCCGGTAGTAGTCCGGCCGCTTGAACAGCTTTTGTATTTCGATCATGTCCCGGGCGGCGGAGAAGGTCATGTCCCGCAGGGACAGCCCCCGCTCCTCGTAGATGATCTGGAGCATAGCGTCGATATCCGAGTTGTCCAGCACCAGGAAGCTCTTGGGGTACTGCACCGCGTGGCTGTCCTCCTGGAGCACGGACACGCAGAACCCGTGGAAGGTGTTGATGTACCCCGTGTCGTTGTCCCCGGTGAGGGCGTGGATGCGCTGGCGCATCTCGTTGGCGGACTTATTCGTAAACGTGACGCACAGGATGTTCCCCGGCAAAATGCCCAGCTCGTTCACCAGGTAGGCGAACCGGTGGGACAGGGCCCGGGTTTTCCCGGAGCCCGCCCCGGCGATGACCCGCACGAACCCCTCGGTGGCGGTGACCGCCTCCCGCTGGGCGCGGCTCAGGCCATCCAGCAGCTGTTCCATCGGTCCGCCTCCTCTCTGTCTTATTTTCCCTGATCTGGGACGGAATCCCCGCTGACCGGGAAGGTAAAGTAGGTGTCCGGGTAGGGCTCATTCTCCAGCGTGAAGTGCCACCACTCCGTGTCAAGGGGCTTGAACCCGTTCTCCACCATGATGTCCCGCAAAATCTCCCTGTTCCGGATCTGCTGGTCCGTCAGCTCGCCGGTATAGTCGGGGTGGGAGAGCTCCCCGAAGTAGTCGAAGGTCCCGCCCATGTCCGCCTCTTTCTCCGTGGTCATGTCAAAGAGCGTCAAATCAACGGTGCTCCCCCGGCTGTGGCCGGAGCGCTCGGCGATGTAGCCCTGCTCGAACAGGACCGACTTGTCCAGCTCCGGGTAGAAATACGCCTTCATGCGCGTATCCCCGGTGTCCTCCGCCCACTGGATAAAGTGGTCCACCGCGGACTGGGGCCGGTAGGCGTCGTAGATCTTCAGCCGGTACCCCCGCTCCTCCGCGTCCTTCGCCGCCCCTTTGAGGGCCTCCGCCGCCTCCTTTGTGATCAGCGCGCAGGGCTCCTCATAGCCCCGGACCCGCTCCCCGACAAAGTTGTAGGTGGAGTAGTAGCGGATCTCGAGGATCACATCGGGGACCGCTTCCGCCAGGACCACAAACCCCGACGCGTCGTCCTCCGGGGCACGGTCCGTCTGCTCCTGGCTGGAGGACAGCGGGCCGGAGTCGGACGCCGCAGCCGGCGCGGCGCTCTGCGCCGGGTTTCCCCCCGGCGCGGCGCTGGGCGCGGAGCAGGCCGTCAGCATCGCCGCCGCGAGGGCCGCGGAAATTAATTTACATAATCTATTCTTCATATTCTGGTTCCTCCCTTTCCAGATGCTCGGGTAGTCAACACCGCATCCGTACCCTGATTTTACCGCCTGCCGGGCAGAAAAGCAACCTCCATTTCCAGCTCCCCGCCCTTCTAGGCCGGCCCGGGCAGCGCATATACTGGCGGGAAAGGGGGTATATCCCAATGTGTGAGCAGGACCTTCTCCCCTGCACCAGTCATTTTCGGAGCGGCACGAACGAACTCTCCCCGGCGCAGTTCACCAGGGTATGGATCGACCTGATCGACCAGCTGGAGAGGTCCAGGGAGGCCGCCGCCACCGCCTGGTGACGGCGCGGAGTTCAAGATGGGAAAAAAAGCCGCTATCTACTGCCGCCTGTCCGAGGAGGACCGAAACAAGAGACTGGAGACCGACGACAGCAGCAGCATCGCCAATCAGAAAGCCCTCCTGATACAGTACGCGCTCCGGGAGGGCTGGGAAGTGTATAACCTTTACAGCGACGATGACTACACAGGTTCCGACCGAAACCGCCCCGCCTTCCGGCAGATGCTCCGCGACGCGGAGCAGCACAGGTTCGACATCATCCTGTGCAAGAGCCAGTCCCGCTTCACCCGCGAGATGGAGTTGGTGGAAAAGTACATCCACGGCCTCTTCCCCCTCTGGAACATCCGCTTCGTCAGCGTCGCGGACCACGCGGACACGGAGAACGCGGGGAACAAGAAGTCCCGCCAGATCAACGGCTTGGTCAACGAGTGGTATCTGGAGGACATGTCCAACAACATCCGCAGCGTCTTGGTCAACCGCCGCCAAAACGGGTATCACATCGGGGCCTTCGCCCTCTACGGCTACCAGAAGGACCCGGACCAAAAGGGTCATCTCCTCATCGACGGGGAGGCCGCCGCCGTTGTCCGGGAGGTGTTCACCCTGTTCTCGCAGGGGTACGGAAAAACGGCGATCGCCCGGATGCTCAATGACCGGGGCGTCCCCAACCCGACGGAGTACAAGCGCCTGCACGGCCTGCGCTGCCGGCAGCCCAGGGGGAAAAACAGCACGCTGTGGAGGTACTCCGCCATCGCGGACATGCTGACCAACGAAATGTACATCGGAAACATGGTCCAGGGCAGATACGGGAGCGTCTCCTACAAGACCAAGCAGAACAGGCCGCGGCCGAAAAGCGAGTGGTACCGGGTGGAGGGCACCCACGAGCCCATCATCGACCGGGCGCTGTGGGACCGGGTGCAGTCCAGGATCGCCCAGCGGGCAAAGCCCTTTTCCGGGGGAGAGATCGGCCTGTTCTCCCGAAAGGTGCTCTGCGCCAACTGCGGCTACACCATGCGCTCCTCCAAGAACCACGGGCGCCACTACTTACAGTGCTCCAGCCGGCACGCCGCCAGGGACGCCTGCGTGGGCTCCTTCATCTCCGTCAGCCTGCTGGAGCAAATCGTGCTCCAGGAGCTGGCGCGGCTGTCCGACCAATACCTGGACCGGGACGCCCTGGAGCGGGGCATCGAGCTGAAAAGCGGACTTGAGGAGCGGCGCAGGCGCCTTATGGCCAACCTCGCCGCCTACCGGAAAAAATCCGCGGAGTACGCCAGGGGGCTCCGGGCGCTCTACCTGGACCGGGCGCGGGGGGCGATCGGCGAGCCCACCTTCCGGGAGCTGGCAGAGGGCCTGACCGGAGACAAGGACCGCCTGGACGGCCTGATCCGGTCCGAAGAGGCCCGGCTGGCGGAGCTGGAGCGGCAGATCGCGTCCGGCGAAAGCCGCGGCGAGGTCGTCCAAAGGTATCTGCACCCGGAGCACCTGACCCGCGAGATGGTCGAGCTCCTGATCGACCATGTCACCGTGGGAAAGCGGGCGAAGGGCGAAAAGTCCCCCCCGGTAGAGATCTACTGGAACTTCTGAGCATTCCAACTTCCAAAGGCGGCCCCTTCTGTCAAGACAGATTCGCTCCCGCCCGGCGGCGCCTGAAAAATGTTGTCCTTACAGAACTGCAGCAGAGCAGAAGGCCCGACTGACCTACGACAACATCCTGCGCCTGTCCGACGACCCGGACGTGAACAACGTCATCCGCTTCCTGCGGGAGCGGGAGATCGTCCACTTCCAGCGCTTCGGCGAGTGCCTGCGGCTGTGCAAGGAGAAGATGGACGCCAAAAACGTCTACCTCACCAACCCCGCCTTCGACAAGATGCCCGCCCGGCCCGAAAAGTGACCTGACCGCAAAAAAAGGCGCTGTCCGTACGGACAGCGCCTTTTCCATTATCTCATTTTCAGCCGGGCCAGGATCTCCTCGTCCGCCGGACAGAACGCGTAGTCCCCGATCTGATCGGTGGTGATCCAGCGGATGTCGTTGTGCTCCAGCTTCTGGGGCGTCCCCTCCGCGATGGAGGCGTGGAACAGGGTCAGGTGGACCGTCAGGTCCGGGTAGACGTGGTCCACCTCCATAAAGACCTCCCCCACCTCCACGGTGACGGCCAGCTCCTCCCGGCACTCCCGGACCAGGGCCTGCTGTTTGCTCTCCCCGGGCTCCACCTTTCCGCCCACGAACTCCCACAGCAGCCCCCGGGCCTTGTGGGCCGGGCGCTGGCAGATCATGAACCGGTCCCCGTTCCAGATCAGGGCGGCAACCACCTGTGTCATCGCTCTCCCCTGCCTTTCTCAACAGTAGGCGCTCCCGCCCAGGGTGCGGGCGTGGAGCAAATCGTATCTGCGGCGGAACCGCAGCGGATCGACCCCCATCTCCCGGTAGCGCAGCAGCAGCTGGGCGCAGGCCATGCTGTCGCTGCCCGCCCGGTGGTGGTCCAGCGGGATATCAAACCGCCGGCACAGGGTGTCCAGGCGGTAGTTGGGCATCCCCAGGCAGCTGCGCCGCCCGATCTGGCAGGTACACACGTAGTCGGCCAGGGCCCGCCAGCGGATGCCGTAGGCGCGCAGGCACTTGGACAGCACCGCCATGTCGAAGGGGGCGTTGTGGGCCGCCAGGATGCCGCCGCTGAACACCGGCTCCAGCATGGGCCACAGCTCCCGGAAGGTGGGCGCCTGGGCCGCCTGCTCCGGCGTGATGCCTGTGAGCTGGATGTTGAAGGGGTCGAAGTGGGTCTCCGGGTTGACGAGGGTGGAATACTCCCCCACCACCTCGCCGCCCTCCACCACCGCCACGCCGATGGCGCTCATGCGGCTGTTGGCGCTGTTGGGGGTCTCCACATCAAAGGCTATGTACCGCTCCGGCATACTTTCTCTCTCTTTCCGCCGGGCGGCTCAGGACGCGGCCCTGGGCCGCTTGGCCTCGATGACGCCGGGGATGATGGCGCACATGGAGCCGGCCACGATCAGCACGATACCCGCCAGCATCCTGCCGCCGATCTCCTCCCCGTGGAGGGCCCAGGCCAGCAGCGGGGACAGGGCGGGCTTGAAGAAGTACACCAGGGACACCACGCTGGCCGGCTCATACTCCATGGCCAGGAAGTAGGCACAGAAGCCCACCCCCGCCACACCGGCGGAGACATACAGCACAAAGGGCAGGTTCTCCAGGGTGTAGCCCGCCAGGATGGGGATGTTGGCGAAGTTTGCAAGCCCCGCGGCGGCGAAGGCCGAGGCCACGGCGGGGATGTGGGTCAGCAGGATGAAGAAGAAAATAATGACGCTGCCGAACAGGAAGCTGAAGCAGGTCACCACCGCGCCGCCATACTCGGCCACCTTGCGCTTGCCCATCACCCCGTAGAGGGAGAACAGGGCGGTGGCCGCCAGGATCAGGAACACGCCGGTCATGTTCAGCTCCGTGTGCAGGGGGTTGATGATGACCAGCGTCCCGGCGATCTCCAGCACCAGGGCGGCCACGTTCCGGGGCAGGATGGGCTCCCCCAGCAGGAAGAAGGCCAGGAAGGTGACGAACACCGGGTTGCAGCTGAACAGCACCGCCACCACCGCGGAGTCCAGATAGTTCACCGACAGCTGGTAGATGGACATGCACACCGCGATGCCCGTCAGACCCAGCAGGGCGAAGTAGGCCAGCGTTTTCCCGTCCAGGTGCTTGTCCCGCTTTTTCAGGGTGCGCAGAGCCAGGGGCAGCAGGAACAAAAACCCGATGGAGAACCGGCACAGGGTCAGCTGCACCGAGTTGATCTGCCCGGCGATATATTTCAGCGCCACCTCGAAGGTGGTGAACATGAACGTGGCGACGGCGATATAGAGATAGCCTTTTTTCATTGTGATCCCTCGTTTTCTGTATCTGATCCCCAGAGGGGCGGCCTCACTGGAGCATGTCCCAGAACTCCTCCTCGGTGAGCACGGGGACGCCCAGCTCCTGGGCCTTGCGCAGCTTGGAGCCGGCGGCCTCGCCGGCCACCACATAGGTGGTCTTTTTGGACACGGAGCCGGCGGCCTTGCCCCCCCGCTCCTCGATCATGGCGGTGGCTTGGTCCCGGGTGAACCGCTCCAGCGCCCCGGTGAGCACGAAGGTCATCCCCGCGAAGCGCCGGTCCTCCGACTGTTTGGCGGCGGACATGTTCACCCCGGCCTCCCGCAGACGGGCGATGAGGTGCTGGCTCTGGGGGCTGGCGAACCAGCTCAGGATGTTCTCCGCCGTGATGCCGCCGATGTCGTCCACGGCGGTCAGCTCCTCCAGGGTGGCGCTCTCCAGGGCCTCCAGGGTGCCGAACCGGGCGGCCAGGATCTTCCCCGCCTTCTGCCCCACCTGGCGGATGCCGAAGGCGTACAGCAGGCGGCCCAGGTCCTGGGACTTGGACCGCTCGATGGCGGCCATCAGGTTCTCGGCGGACTTCTTCCCCATGCGCTCCAGGCCGGCCACCGACTGGGCGTCCAGGAAGTACAGGTCCCCGGGGGTCTTTACCAGCCCGGCGTTCACCAGGTTCTCCACCACCGCGATGCCCAGGCCCTCGATATCCATGGCGTCCCGGCTGGCGAAGTGGGCCAGATTGCGCAGCAGCTGGGCCGGGCACTCCGCGCCGGTGCAGCGGACATGGGCCCCGTCCTCGTCCCGCTCTACCGGAGCGCCGCACACAGGGCACCTCTGGGGCAGGAAGTAGGGGCTGGTCCCCTCCGGCCGCTTTTCCGGCACCACGGAGAGCACCTCGGGGATGATCTCCCCCGCTTTGCGCACCAGCACCGTGTCCCCGATGCGGATGTCCTTCTCGGAGATGAAGTCCTGGTTGTGGAGGGTGGCGCTGGTGACGGTGGTGCCGGCCAGCCGCACCGGCTCCAGCACCGCCTTGGGGGTGAGCACCCCGGTGCGGCCCACCTGGACCACGATATCCACCAGTTTGGAGGGCTTCACCTCCGGCGGATACTTGTAGGCGGCGGCCCACCGGGGGAACTTGGCGGTGGAGCCCAGCTCCTCCCGCTGGGCCAGGTCGTCCACCTTCACCACCGCGCCGTCGATGTCGAAGGGGAACTCCTCCCGGCCCTCGCCGATCTGGGCGATGCGCTCCACGGCCTGCTCCACGGCGGCGCAGCTGTAGTGGGGGATCACCTTGAAGCCCTTTGACTTCAAGTATTCCAGTGTGCCCAGGTGGGAGGTGAAGGCGTCCCCCTCCACCCACTGGACGTTGAACACCGCGATGTCCAGCTTCCGGCTGGCGGCCACCTTGGGGTCCAGCTGCCGCAGGGAGCCGGCGGCGGCGTTGCGGGGGTTGGCGAACAGGGCCTCCCCCCGGCGCTCCCGCTCCTCGTTCAGGGCGTGGAACACCTTCTTGGGCATATAGACCTCCCCCCGGACGATGAGCCGGGCGGGGGCGTCGGGGACGCGCATGGGGATGGAGCGGACGGTGCGCAGGTTCTCCGTCACGTCCTCCCCCACCTGGCCGTCCCCCCGGGTGGCGCCCCGGACAAACAGGCCGTTCTCATACTCCAGGGCCACGGACAGCCCGTCCACCTTGGGCTCCACCACATACTCCGCCTCGGGGAACACGGCGCGCACCCGCTGGTCGAAGGCGCGCAGCTCGTCGAAGTCGAACACGTCCTGGAGGGACTCCAGGGGCACCCGGTGGACCACCTGCTGGAAGGACTCCAGCGCCTTCCCCCCCACCCGCTGGGTGGGGGAATCCGGCGTGACGGCCTCCGGGTGGGCGGCCTCCAGCTCCTCCAGGCGGCGCAGCTTGTGGTCGTAGTCGTAGTCGGACATGGTGGGCTGGTCCAGCACGTAGTATTCGTACCCGGCCCGGGTCAGCTCCTGTTTGAGGGCTTCCAACTCCTGCATCTCATCCATGATAAAGGTCCTCCCTCTCACGGCATTGGAATTTCGCGGTCAGTTTTGGGAACAGGGCGCGGAGCAGGCAGAACACCCAGTACCCCGCCAGCGCCCCGGCGGTATTCAAGATCAGGTCGTCCACATCGGAGCTTCGCCCCACGAACAGCTGGAGAAATTCGATGGCAAAGGAGGCGGCAAAGCCGGTCAGCAGGGCCTTCCACCACCGGGGCCGCCGCCCCAGCAGCGCCGGGAAAAAGCCCACCGGCGAGAAGATGCCGATGTTGGCCACCATCATGAACATGACCCAGGGGCCCCGAAAGGCCCGCTGGATCTCCTGAAAGGGGTTGAGCTGGATGTCGGAGAAGCGGACAGGCCAGGTCACAGGGGGAAACAGGGGCTCGGAGCCCTGCAGGACCCAGTGCCAGCGCGTCCGGCTCCAGAAGTTGGCCGGGAACACCGTCAGCGCCGCCAGCCCGGCGCAGAACATGACGAACAGCAGCAGCGCGCCCTCCCGCAGGGGCCCGCTCTCCAGGCCCAGCCGCACCAGCCGGCGCCTTCTGGCCGGGCGCAGGAGGAGAAAGCCCGCCAGCCCAAGTATCATACAGGGCAGCATCTGCGCCCCGTAGTCCAGAATATTTCCGAGATACCAAACGAGGGTCTCCACCACGGTACGGGCCTCTCCTCTTCTTACGTTTTCGGGTCCATCTGCAAAAAGGCGTCGGGCACCTGGCCCACGATGACGGTCTCCGCCACGCACAGCCGGGTCCCCGCCCGGACCTCCACCTGGTCGCCGGGGAGGATCAGGGTCATGGGCACCTCCACGTCCAGCCAGAGCCGGTGCAGGGTCTGGTTGACCCCGGCGGAGGTGAACTGGCTGTCGAACCGGGCGGACACGGTGCCCACGGACATGCTGCGCAGCTTCAGGTCGGGGCCCGCGGCCCAGAGGAAGTCGATGTCCAGCAGGCTGCCCAGGGGGATGTGGATATCCGACACCCCAACTCCCTCCAGCTCATCCAGCACCCGTTCCAGCAGCTCCCCCCGCAGGCGGTTGAGCTGCGCCATGTCGGTGGTCAACGCGGTGATGGTGCCATTCTCGTCCCGCTGGATGGTGACCAGGTCGCTGTAATCCACCCCGCGCTCCTCCAGGTCGGCCAGCACCGCCTGCTCCACCAGGCGGGTGACAGTGTTCTCCGCCTGGGTGCGGGCGGCCTGGGCTGCGATGGGGCGGATGCGGGCCCCCAGCAGCGTCACCAGCCCGGCGGCCGCGGCGCAGCCCAGCAGGGCGGTCAGCGCAAACTCCGCCCAGGGGGCCGGGCGGACAGGCGGCCCGGCGGGCCGCCTCCGTCTCAAAGCCAGCTGCCAGCGCATCCTTCGGCCAAAGTCCCGGAGCATATCCCCACCCCCATCGGGATAAGGATATGTCAAAGGGCGCTTGACCTATGCGCTCACTCCCCCAGCAGCTCCTGCACCGCCAGCAGCACCCCCAGCCGCCCGGACTCGAAGGTCAGGCCGCCCTGGAGGTAGACGGTGTAGGGCTCCCGCATGGGGGCGTCGGCGGACAGCTCGATGGACGCCCCCTGGATGAAGGCCCCGGCGGCCATGATCACCGGGCAGTCGTAGCCGGGCATGTCCCAGGGCTCCGGGGTCACGTAGGAGTCCACCGGGGCGCCGAACTGGATGCCCTTGCAGAACTTTTTCAGGGCCTCCGGCTCTCGCATGTGGATCATCTGGATAATATCGTGGCGCACCGCGCCGGAATTGGGCTCGGTCTCATAGCCCAGCAGCTCCATCACTCTGGCGGCGAACACGGCGGTCTTGACCGCCTGGGCCACCGTGTGGGGGGCCAGGAACAGCCCCTGATACAGCAGTCGGTTCTGCCCCAGGGTGGAGCCGCACTCCGCCCCGATGCCTGGGGTGGTCAGCCGCATGGCGGCCCCCTCCACCAAATCCCGGCGCCCGGCGATGTAGCCGCCGGTGGGGGCAAGGCCGCCGCCGGGATTTTTGATGAGGGACCCGGCCACCAGGTCGGCCCCCACGTGGGTGGGCTCCAGGGTCTCCACGAACTCGCCGTAGCAGTTGTCCACGATAATGGCGGCGCCGGGGTTGGCCGCCCGGATGACCCTGCACATCTCGCCGATCTCCGCCACGGACAGGGACGAGCGGGTGGAGTAGCCCTTGGAGCGCTGGATCAGCACCGCCTTCACCCTGGGGTCGGCGGCGGCCCGCGCCATGCCCTCCAGGTCGGGCTTGTTGTCAAGCAATTCCACTTGCCGGTACTCCACGCCGTAGTCCTTCAGGGAGCCGTGGCCCTTGTCCACCACGCCGATGGCCCCAAGCAGGGTGTCGTAGGGGGCGCCCACGGCGGACACCAGCACGTCCCCCGCCTTCAGCGCCCCGAATAGGGCAGCGGTGATGGCGTGGGTGCCGTTGACGAACTGGATACGCACCAGCGCGGCCTCGGTGCCGAAGAGCTGGGCGTAGATCTCATCCAGTTTGTCCCGCCCCAGGTCGTCGTAGCCGTAGCCGGTGGTGCCGGCGAAGTAGCCGTCGGCCACCCGGTGGTCCTGGAACGCGGAGAGCACCCGCCGGGTGTTTTCCTGGGAAATGGCGTCGATGCGGGCAAACTGCTCCGCCAGCTCCCGCTGGGCCCGGTCCCCCAGGGCGCGGACCCGGTCGGATATCTGTAAAGGCATTTTCCTATTCAATCCTTCTTTTATCAAAAATTACAGCTTTTCCAGCTCCGCCTTGGCGAAGGCGGCCGTCAGGTCGATGCAGGCGCGCACGTCGGACAGGTCGGCGGTCTCCACCGGGGTGTGGATATACCGGCAGGGCACCGAGATCCCCCCGGTGCGCACCCCGATCCGGGTGGTGTGGATGGCGCCGGCGTCGGTGCCACCGCCCCGCAGGATGTCCCGCTGGGCGGGGATGCCGGCCGCCTGAGCCAGCTGGGACAGCTTCTCCACCACCGCCGGGTGGCAGATCACGGAGGAGTCCATCACCTTGATGGCCGCCCCCTTGCCCAGCTGGGCCGTGCCGGACTTCTCGGAGCCGGGGGTGTCGTCCACGTCGGTGACATCCACCGCGATGCCGTAGTCCGGGTCCACGCCCCAGGCCGCGGTCTTGGCCCCCCGCAGGCCCACCTCCTCCTGGACGGTGAACACGAACCACAAATCGTTGGGGCTGTCCTTAATCTCCGAGAGCGCGGAGAGCAGGACGGCGCAGGAGACCCGGTTATCCATGTAAGGGGAAAACACTTTATCTCTGTTGCAGTAAGGGATGTTGGCGTAGACCGCCGTGTCCCCCACCTGCACCAGCTTTTTGGCCTGCTCCCCGTCCGCCGCGCCGATGTCCACGTAGCACTCGTCCAGCTTCAGCTTGCCGAACTCGGCCTTCTCCTCGGGCACGAACGCGCCGGCCACGCCGTTTTTGAACAGCACCGGGGCGTAGGCCGCCTCCTTGACAGGGATGCCGCCCAGGCGGCCCACCCGGAGGAACCCCTCCTTCTCAATATGGGTGACCACAAAGCCGATGGAGTCCATGTGGGCGGCAAAGAGCACCCGGGGGCCGTTCCCCCGCTTGTGGACGATAAGGTTCCCCATGGCGTCGGTGCGCACCTCGTCGGCGAAGGGCTCGGCCAGGGAGCGGATGGTCTCCCGGATGGGCCCCTCGTCCCCGGAGGGGCCGTGGGTCATGCACAGCGTCTGGATCAGTTCAAACAGTTCCATTTCCTTCTCCTTCAATTCACAGCGCATCGGCCGCCCAGCCCAGAAACAGCCGGGTCAGCCGAAGCATATTTTCAAAGTCGGCCACGCTGCCCACGGTGGCGGGGGCGTGGAGGTAGCGCACGGCGGCGGACAGGGCGGCCGCCCGCACGCCGGCCTTGGTGCGCTGGATGGTGCGGGCGTCGTTGCCCCCGGCGATATACTCCTTGGTCTGCCAGGGGATCCCGTTGTCCTCCGCCAGGCCCCGCAGGGCCTCGAACAGCGCCCGGTCGTAGATGGTCCCGCCGTCCATGTAGGAGATGACGGGCCCCCGGCCGGGGGCGCACACCCGGCGGTGGTCCTCCAGACCGGGCAGGTCGGCGGCGGCGGTGGTCTCCAGTACCAGGGCGATCTCCGGGGTGACGGAGAATGCGGCGGCGAAGGCCCCCCGGGTGCCCACCTCCTCCTGGGCGGTGAAGGCGAAGGTCACGTCCAGGGGCAGGTCCTCCTCCAGCAGCTTGAGCATCACGGCGCAGCCCACCCGGTCGTCAATGGCCTTGGCCTTCAAAAAGCCGTCGCCGAAGGGCTCCGGCGCGCCCACGAAGGCCCCGTAGGTGCCGGGGCGCACCAGCTCCAGGGCGGCGTCCCGGTCCTTGGCTCCGATGTCGATATAGAGCGCGTCGGTCTTGGGGGCCTTCTTCCGCTCCTCCCGGCTGACCAGGTGGATGGCCTTCAGCCCGATGACGCCGGGGACCTTGTCCTTCCCCAGCACCACCTGCTTTCCGATGGCCACCCGGCGGTCCACCCCGCCCACAAAGTCGAATTTCAGGTAGCCCTCGTCGGTGACGCGGGTGACGATGATCCCCACCTCATCCATGTGGGCGGCCAGCAGCAGCTTGTTCCCGGTGGGCTTCGCCCCCCGTTTGTACACGATCAGGTTGCCCAGGGCGTCGGTGCGGACCGAATCAGCAAAGGGCCGGGCGCGCTCCGCGATGAAGTCCCGCACCGCCCCCTCGTCCCCGGACACGCCGTCCAGGGCGCACAGCTGGCTCAGCAGCTCAAGCACGGTCCTCCGCCTCCCTTCCCAGGCTCTCCACAAAGGCCGCCAGCAGCGCGGCGGTCTGCTCCAGGTCGGATCTCGCGCACACCTCCACGGGGGTGTGCATATACCGCAGGGGCAGGGACAGCACGGCGGTGGCCACCCCCTCGCGGCTGACCTGGAGGGGCCAGCCGTTGGTGCCCGACGCCCCGGCCATGACCTCGATCTGGCAGGGGATGTCCAGTTCTCCGGCCAGCGCCTCCAGCCGGTCCGACATCCAGCCGGTGCAGTTGGGGCCCCGGCCGATCACCGGCCCGCCCTCCAGGGGGAAGGTCTCCTCCTTCTTGGCGTCCGGCGTGGCACCGTGGGTCACGTCTACCGCCACGCACAGGTCCGGGGCCGCGCCGTAGGCGGCAGTGATGGCCCCGGCGCTGCTGACCTCCTCCTGGGTGCTGCCCAGCACGTACAGGTCCACGGCCAGCTCCTTCCCCTCCAGGCGCTCCAGCGCGTCCAGCAGGATGGCGAAGCAGGCCCGGTCGTCCATGGCCTTGCCGCACAGCAGGCCCTCCCCCAGGGGGAAACAGGGGGCGCGGAAGGTGACAGGGGTGCCGATGGGGATGCGGCGCCTGGCTTCCTCCTGGGTCAGCCCCACGTCGATCCAGGACTCGGAGATGGGGACGGACTTGTCCATGTCCTCCCGGGTCTGGACGTGGGGGGGCAGGCAGGCCACCACCCCGGGAATGGGCGGCCGGGTCATCACCACCACCTCCCGGTCGGGGAGCATCCTGGGGTCCACCCCGCCCAGCGGGGCGAAGCGGAGGAAGCCCTCCTCATGGCCGGTGACCAGGAACCCGATCTCGTCCAAGTGGGCGTCCAGCAACAGCCTGGGCGCGTTCTCCCGCCCGCACCGGCGCACCCCCAGCACGCTGCCCAGCCGGGTGACAGACACCTCGTCCGCCAGGGGGGCGAGCAGCTCCGCCGCGGCCTGGGCGGCCGCCCCCTCAAAGCCGCTGGGGGCGGACAGGCCGCACAGGCGCGTCAACACTCGTTCGTAGTCCAATGCGCATGTCTCCTTACTGGAACTGGCCGACAAGCTCCTTGAAGAACCTGCCGCGCTCCATGAAATTCTTGAACTTGTCAAAGGCGGCGCAGGCCGGCGAAAGCACCACCACGTCCCCCGGCTCCGCCGCGGCCCGGGCGGCCTTCACCGCGTCGGCAAAGTCGTCGATCTCCAGGATATCCGGGCAGCCCGGGGCGTAGCCGTGGGCTGCCTCCACCGCGGCGCGGATGGCCTTGGAGGTGGCGCCGGTGAGCACCAGGGTCTTGACGTGGTCCACGATCTCCAGGCCAAGCCCTGTGAAGGGAACTCCCTTGTCATAGCCGCCGGCGATCAGGATAATCTTCTGGGGGAAGGACTCCAGGCAGGCAATGGTCCGGGTGGGGCTGGTGCCGATGGAGTCGTTGTAGTACCGCACCCCGTCCAGCTCCCGCACCAGCTCGATGCGGTGCTCCACGCCGGTGAACTTCCGGGCCACCTCCCGCACCACCTGGTCGGGCACCAGGCCGTCCACGGCGGCGATGGCCGCCATGTAGTTCTCGATGTTGTGGACGCCGGGCAGGCGGATGTCGGCCAGGGGGAGCACCTCCCGGCTGCCCTGGTCGTTGGTGAGCCAGATGGCCTCGTCCCGCAGGAAGATCCCCTGGTCCAGGGTCTGGCGGCGGCTGAAGTAGACCACCTGCCCCTTGGCGGCCATGGACAGGTCGTGGGTGAGCTGGTTGTCGAAGTTGAACACCGCCCGGTCCTCCGGCCCCTGGTGGAGGAAAATGTGCTCCTTGGCGGCGATGTACTCCCCCATGGACCCGTGGTAGTCCAGGTGGTTGGGGGAGAGGTTGGTGAACACGGCGATATTGGGGCTCTGGTCCATGGTCATCAGCTGGAAGGAGGACAGCTCCAGCACCGCGAAGTCGTCCGGCTCCATCCCCGCCACATCGGGCAGCAGAGGCTTGCCGATGTTGCCGCCCACGTAGACGTTATAGCCGGCGGCCCGGAGAAACTCGGTGATCAGGGTGGTGGTGGTGGTTTTCCCGTCGCTTCCGGTGACACCGATCAGGCGGCAGGGGCAGGTGCGGAAGAACAGCTCCATCTCGCTGGTCAGCTCGCTCCCGTTCTTCACCGCCTGGCGCAGGTGGGGGTTGTTGGGGCTGATGCCGGGGGTGCGGAAGATGATGTCCTCCGTCAGGTCCTCCAGGTAGTCCGGGCCCAGCACCAGCCGGGCGCCCAGGCTTTCCAGCTCCTCGGCCACGCCCCCCAGGCGGTCCCTGGCGGCCTTGTCCCGGACGGTCACGTTCAGCCCGGCCCGCAGCAGCATCCGAATGAGCGGGGTGTTGCTCACCCCCGCGCCCAGCACGGCGATGCGCTTCTCCCGCAGAGTGTCAAAATATTCCTGAATATCGGCCATGGTAAGTACCCCTTTCCGATGTGATGGATTCACAACTTTATTATGATACCATACCCCGGAAAAAAATTCAACGATTACCAGCCGGGGGATTTTCGGTTTTCTCCCCGGAGCGCAGAAAACCATTTGACATCTCCCCCGTTTTGGGGGTATGATAGCGGGGCAAGTAAGCTGGACAGCCGCGCGGCCGGGGCGAAAGGCCCGGCTGTAAGGAAAGTCCGGGCTCCGCAGGGCAAGGATAACGGGTAACACCCGCCGGGGGCGACCCTAGGAAAAGTGCAACAGAGATATACCGCTGGGCGGGGCTCCGCCGCGCCCAGCAAGGGTGGAAAGGTGGGGTAAGAGCCCACCCAATGGCGTGGAAGCGTCCATTGCTGTAAACTCTATCCGGAGCAACGCCGTGGAGGGACACACAGGCCGGCCCGGCCGTCCCGGGGAGGCGGCTTGAGCGTACTGGCAACAGTGCGTCGAGATAGATGGCTGTCTTGAAAGACAGAACCCGGCTTACAGGCTTACTTGCACATTGACAAAAAAGGGCGCCTGTCCTCACGGACAGGCGCACCTTTTTTCTGTTTTCCTCCGCTAGGCCTGGCGGTAGACCTCCCGGTGGACGGCGGAGCGCAGGACGGGCACGTCCAAAAACTCTCCCCGCAGGAACTCCACCAGGGCCGGGCACACCACGTCCTCGGTGGCGAAGTGGCCGGCGTCCATCAGGCTGATCCCCAGCTCCCTGGCCTCCAGAAAGACGTTGTACTTCACGTCGGCGGTGACGAAGGTGTCGCACCCGGCGCGGACCGCGTCCAGCAGCATGGAGCCGCAGGAGCCTCCCCCCACCGCCACTCTGCGGACGGGCCTTCCCCCGTCCACGTAGCGCACACTGGCGGCGCCCAGCTGTCCCTTCACGAACCGGGCGTACTCCGCCGCGCCGCAGCCGGCGGCGTGGGCCAATCCCACCCGGCCGATGCCGTAGGGGCGGCCCTCCCGGTCCACGCCGGACTGCTCCAGCAGCTCGACCTGATCCAGCAGCAGGGCCTGGGCCAGACAGTCGTTGACTCCGCCCTGGGCGGCGTCCAGGTTGGTGTGGGCGCAGATGGCCGCGATCCCCCGCTCCGCCAGGGCCAGCAGCAGGCGGCCGGTGCCGCTCTCGTCCGTCAGGGCCCTCACCGGGTCGAAGATCACCGGGTGGTGGGCCACGATCAGGTTACAGCCCCGCTCCGCGGCCTCCTCCGCCACCTGGGGGGTGATATCCAGGGCCACCAGGATGCCGGTGACCTCCCGCTCCCCGTGCCCCACCAGGAACCCGGCGTTGTCGAACCCCTCCTGGGTCTCAAAGGGCGCCCAGGTGTCCAGGCGCCGGTACACCTCTTTTACCGAAGCCACTGCTCCCACTCCTTTTTCATCTCCAGCAGGCCCTCATAGACCTGCTCCAGCTCGTGATAGCCGGGGAGCTCTCTCCCCATCCTGCTCCGGGCCATCCCCTCCAGGGCCCGTCCGGCCTTTCGGAGCAGGTGGTCCAGATAGGCCCCCCGCAGGGGGGCGTCCATGCCGGGGAACTGCCGCCCGGCCCACTCCTCGGCGGAGCCCATGGGGGCGCTCTCCCCGGCCCGGGCGGAGAGGATCACGTAGATCAGCTCCCCCTCCTGGGCCAGCTTTTCCTCCAGGATGGCATACCCATTCCGCGTCAGCCACCGGCGCAGCTCCGGCTGGGCGGTCATGGGCTGGAGGATCAGCGGCAAGCGTTTCTCCTTTACCCACTCTGCGGCGGACAGGATCGCCGCGATGGTCTCCCCGCCCATGCCGGCGATGGACACCGCGTCCGCCTCCCCCGGCCGGATGCCGGTCAGCCCGTCGCACAGGCGGAAGGAGATCCGGTCCGTGCAGCCGTAGATCCGGGCGGTGTCCCGGGCCCGGTCCAGGGGTCCGGGGCGCAGGTCGGCGGCTATGGCGCCGGGGATGCGCCCCTCCAGCAGCAGGCTCACCGGCAGGTAGGCGTGGTCGGTGCCCACGTCGGCCAGCCGCGCCCCCCGGGGCACCAGGGAGGCCACCGCCCGCAGGCGGGGGGTCAGTTCCAGCCTGCGCTCCATATCACATGGAGTGCCCCACCATGATGTACAGGGCGTGGGCGAAGTCCCGGACGTCGGTCTCCACGTCCTCGCCTGTGAACTCCTCCGGCCTGCCCCTGTCCCGGCGGCAGAAAATGCCCAGGTAGTCCATCTCGGCGTGCTCACACCAGCGCTTCAGGCCCTCCTCCCACAGCCCGGCGCCGTTCTCCGTGGGGTAGCCGCAGGTGGCGATGGTGGCCACCTGCTTCATGAAAAACGCGGAGGGCTGTTTCTCCTTCCCGTAGTACTTGCACCCGGCGTAGATGAGCCGGTCCATCAGGGCCTTCATGGGGGCGGTGCAGTACCAGGAGTAGATGGGGGTGGCGAAGATGATGACGTCGCTGGTCTGGATGGAGTCGAAGATGGCCTGGAAGTCGTCGTCCTGGACGCAGCCCAGGCTGCCCTTCGCGTCCTGGCAGGCCTTGCAGCCCTTACAGGGCCGGATATCCCGGTCGTAGAGCCAGATCACGTCCTGCTCGATGCCCATCAGCTCGTTCTCGTCCATAAAGGGGGCCAGCAGGGCGGCGGTGTTCCCCTTATGGTGGGGGCTGCCCATCAAGATCGTATATTTCATAGCGCTCCTCCTGCTCTTGATGAAGAAAAGAGGCGGCCTGCGCCGCCCCTTTTGTTGGTTTACTCGGTGATCATGGCGTTGACTTCCGCCAACAGCTCCTCGGGGTCGACGCCGTGGACCATGCAGGCCTCCTCCACGGTCTCGCCGCGGGAGGCGGGGCAGCCCAGACAGTGCATCCCGATGCTCAGAAACAGGGGCGCGGTCTGGGGGGCGATGGTGAGGATGTCACCGATGACGGTGTCTTTGGTGATGGTCATAACAGGATTCCTCCATTTGTTCTTGTGATAGGGATAGTATATCCCACCCTTCGCCCTTTTGCAATGGAGAATTTCAGTTTTTTAACGTTTTCCATATTTCTTCCGCACCTGCCCGCGGCCCCGGAAGAAAACCACAAGGCCGAAAACGATCATCCCAACAGCCGCCAGGGCCTGCACCAGAAGCGGCAAAACAGCAGCGATATTTACCATAAAGCTCACCTCATAAACAGGATCTGACCCAAAACAGGGCCGAATATCGTCAGCAGCATCACCAGATGGAGCACGCCCAGAACCACCGGGATGAGCCCCAGCCAGTACCAGTGCAGGGCGAACCAGCCCGGCTTTTCCGGGACCGGCGCCGCCGCGGGCGTCCCCTCCGGCGGCGCCCCGTCGTCCAGCAGTCCGTCCACTGTCATCCCCAGGGCATTGGCAAGGGGGCGCAGCTTGTTGGTGTCCGGGACCGCATCGTCCAGCTCCCATTTGCTCACCGCTTGGCGAGACACCCCCACCGCCTCGGCCAGCTTCTCCTGGGAGAGGCCCAGCTCGCCTCTCCGCCTCTGTATCTTTTCTCCCAGCGTCATAGAAACGCCTCCTTTCCCCATCAGGGTAGCGGTTTCCCCCCTAAAATCCACCACTCCGGGCTGGAACTTTCCGCAACCGGGGGTTGCGCGGAGCGTTTTTCAAAAAAAATGCCGCCCGGCCGGGCGGCATTTTTTCCCTCTTTCTCCTGGTAATTACTGCTGGCGCATCTTGGCGAAGCACTCGCTGCAGTACACGGGGCGGTCAGACTTGGGCTCGAAGGGCACGCGGGCCTCGCCGCCGCAGGCGGCGCACACGGCGGTGAAGTACTCACGGGGACCGCGGGCGGCGTTCTTGCGGGCGTCACGGCAGGCCTTGCAGCGCTGGGGCTCGTTCTGGAAGCCGCGCTCCGCGTAGAACTCCTGCTCACCAGCGGTAAAGGTGAACTCGTTGCCGCACTCTTTGCATACCAGGATCTTGTCTTCGTACATTGGAATTTCCCTCTCTTTGATTTAGCAGTGTATTTGCGATCAGCTCTCGCTGGATACGCCGGAATTGGGTAACTGCGCCATTTTGCGCCGGATGCGCTGGACCGCGTTGTCCACCGACTTGGGGGGGCGGCCCACCCGGCGGGCGATCTCGACACAGGACAGACCGCCCAGATAATAGGAAAGGATCTCCGATTCAAAATCGGACAACTGGTCCCTGAGAGCGTCCAGCCGCTCCTGGAGCGCCTCCCGGCCGATGATCACATCCTCAGGGCTCTCTTCACTGGAGAACAGATACGCGCTGGTTCCGTCAAAAAGAGGAGTCTCGAACGAGACGCTGTGGTTCAAAGGCAGGTGTTTGTCCCGCTGGGCCGCCCGCACGGCGGTGGCCAGCCGGCTGCGGATACAGATCTCGGCGTAGGTCCGAAAGGAGGCGGGCCGGCCGGCATCGTAGCTCCGGATGGCGGAGAGCAGCCCCAGCATCCCCTCCTGGATCAGGTCCTCGCTGTCCCCTCCCGCCAGAAACAGCGGGCGGGCGCAGACCCGGACCAGGCGGCCGTAGCGGCTGACCAGCTCCTCCTCTGCCCGGGGCTCGCCGCAGGCGGCGCGCCGGCAGAGCTCCCCATCCGGGAGCGCCTGAAAATCAGTCTGGTCAAAAAGCATAAACAGGCTCCTATATAGGATAAACAAAATAACAGTTTTTGTCAAGAGGCTGTCCAAATTATTTTGTTCAAAACTCTGGATCTCTTCCCGCTTTTTCTGTGGAATCGCTGATTTTTTCAAATGATCGGCTCCCGCCGGGGGCGCAGGGGCCCCAAAACCGGGGTCAAAAGCTCAATTGCTCCAGCTCCTCTGCCCCGCCGCCGGGCACGGACAGGCCCAGATGCTGGTAGGCTTTGGGGGTGACGCAGCGCCCTCTGGGGGTGCGGGTGAGGAACCCCAGCTGCATCAGGTAAGGCTCGTACACGTCCTCCAGGGTCACCGCCTCCTCGTTGATGGTGGCGGCCAGGGTGTCCAGCCCCACCGGGCCGCCCCGGTAGTTCTCGATGATGCTGCGCAGCATCCGGTGGTCGATGGCGTCCAGGCCCAGGTGGTCGATCTCCAGGGCGGTGAGGGCCTCGTCGGCCACCTTCTTGGTGATGACGCCCCCGGCCTTCACCTGGGCGAAGTCCCGCACCCGGCGCAGCATCCGGTTGGCGATCCGGGGGGTGCCCCGGCTGCGGCGGGCGATCTCCATGGCCCCGGCCTCCTCGATGGGCACGCTCAGGATGCCCGCGGACCGGGTGACGATCCTGGCCAGCTCCTCCGGGGTGTACAGCTCCAGCCGCAGGGTCACGCCGAACCGGTCCCGCAGGGGGGCGGAGAGCTGTCCGGCCCGGGTGGTGGCCCCGATAAGGGTGAACTTGGGCAGGTCCAGCCGGATGGAGTTGGCGGATGGCCCCTTGCCGATGATGATGTCGATGGCGTAGTCCTCCATGGCGGGGTACAGGATCTCCTCCACCTGGCGGTTGAGCCGGTGAATCTCGTCCACAAAGAGGATGTCGTTCTCGTTCAGGTTGGTGAGCAGGGCGGCCAGGTCCCCCGGCTTCTCGATGGCGGGGCCGGAGGTGATGCGGATGTTCACCCCCATCTCGTTGGCGATGATGCCGGACAGGGTGGTCTTGCCCAGTCCCGGGGGGCCGTGGAGCAGCACGTGGTCCAGGGGCTCCTGCCGCATTTTGGCCGCCTGGATGAACACCTCCAGGTTGCCCTTGGCCTTCTCCTGGCCGATGTACTCCCGCAGGGTCCTGGGCCGCAGGGAGTACTCCCCCTCGTCCTCCCGGGTGAGGGAGGTGGTCACCAGGGGCTCGTAGCGCTCAGCCCCAAAGCCCTCGTCGGAAAAATTGATGCTCAAAACGTCACTTCCTCTTAAATCGCTTGCTCTTGTTGAGATAGACGAGCCCGCCCGCCGTGACCGCCGCTGTGGAACCCAGCCCCAGCCAGAGCAGGAGCGGTTTCTCGAACACGCCGCCCGCCGCGGTGACCGCGATGCAGGCGAGGATCAGCAGCACCAGGGCCCCCACGCCCCGGCACAGGGCCTTCTCGTCCCATTTGGCCTTTTCCTCCGGGGAGGCGGTGTTGTACCCCGCGATGAGGTCCGCCCCGTGGCCGAGGCACAAGGCGATCCCGGCGATCAGCAGGGGGAGCAGGATCACGGCCGTGATGATCAGCCCGGCGGCCTGTTCCCTGTCCATCCAGGTCCTCCACTAAATTCCCCGGCCGGGCAGGCCGTCCACGATTTCCCGGAGGGTGTCCAGGAAGGCCTCCTCCCCCCAGGTGTTGATCTTGAAGAACACCGCCTGGCTCCCGCCGGAGGTGATGGCGGAGAGGAACAGCTTCCTCCCCGTCCCCGCCAGGGTCAGGTTCAGGCTCACCCGGTTGCCGCCCACGTAGCTGTACCGCTCGTACACCCGGACGGCGCAGCGCACCTCCCCGGCGGCGTAGTCGCTGCCGTCCTCATAGGTGGCGGACACGCTGCCCTCCAGGATGCCCCGGTCCAGCGCGTCCAGCACCGCGTCAAAATCCCCGGTCAGTCTCCGCTCCAGCTTGGCCATGCCGCGCCTCTCCCCTCTCCAAACTGCGTTTTTTCTCGGTTACGGCTTTACCATCCGTTTCAGCGCCTGCTTGATGATCTGCTCCAGGCTCTGGCTGTCCAGGTCGATGCCCTTGAGGGCGGCGGCCACCTCGCCGGGGGAGTAGCCCAGCACCGCCAGGGCGGCGGAGGCCTCGGACAGCTTGTCCTCCGGGATGATGGTCACGCCGGTGCCGCCGTAGGTCTCCCCCGCCGGGCCGAAAGACTGGCCCTTGGCCAGCTTGTCCTTCAGCTCCAGGATCACCCGCTGGGCGATCTTCTTGCCCACGCCGGGGGCGCGGGTGAGGGCCTTCTCGTCCCCGGTGATGATGGACAGGGCCAGGTTGGCCGGGGTGCTGGCCGACAGGATGGCCAGGGCGGCCTTGGGCCCCACGCCGGACACGGAGATGAGCTGCTGGAACAGCCGCAGCTCCTCGGCGGTGGCGAAGCCATAGAGCTCCATGGCGTCCTCCCGGACATTCAGGTAGGTGAACAGCTTGCCCTTCTCCCCCTGTTTCAGGGCGGACAGGCTGTAGCTGGTGGTGCGGCAGGCGTAGCCCACCCCACCGCAGTCGATGACGGCCAGGTAGGGCTCGATGTGGGCCACGGTGCCGCTGACGTAGTAGAACATAGCAGACGCTCCTTATCGCGTGTCGTATTTGGCCGGGTCGAACACCCGTTCGGTATTCAGCAGGGAGGTGGCGGTGCGGCTGTGGCAGATGGCCAGGGCCAGGGCGTCGGCCGCGTCGTCAGGCCGGGGGATCTCCCTCATGTTCAGCAGGCGCTGGGTCATGAGCATGACCTGCTTCTTCTCCGCCCCGCCGTAGCCCACCACCGCCTGCTTGACCTGCATGGGGGTGTACTCGAACACCGGCACCCCCAGCCGCTCCGCCTCCAGCAGGATCACCCCCCGGCCGTGGGCCACGGCGATGCCGGTGGTGATGTTTTTGGAGAAGAACAGCTCCTCCACCGCCATCTCGTCGGGGTGGAAGGTATGGATCAGCTCCTGCATGTCGTTGGAGATCTGTAACAGGCGGCTGGACAGGGGGATGCCCGGCGGGGTGGTGATGACGCCGTACTGGAGCAGCGTGTTTTTCTGCCGGTCGGCCCGGATCACCCCGAAGCCGATGGTGGCCACCCCGGGGTCGATGCCCAAAATGATCATGCCGTCCCTCCTGCCCATAACAATACATTGTAATTATATCACAGCTTTGATAAAATGGGAAATAGTTTTTTCGCTGTGACAATTCGGGCCTAAACTTTGAGTTACAGGTGAAAGGGGGGAGCGCCCATGGGAACTGAGCCGCTGCGCGCGGGCGGCGAGCTGGAGGACGTGATCCACCGCTATCAGAACTCGGTGTACGGCCTGGCCCTGGCCAAAACCGGCTCCCCGGCCGACGCCGACGACGTGTTCCAGGAGGTATTCCTGGCCTACTGCCAGTCCGGCAAGCAGTTCAGGGACGAGGAGCACCGCCGCGCCTGGCTGCTGCGCACCACGCTGAACCTGTCCCGTCGGGTCACCGCCTCCACCTGGCGGAAAAAGACCGTCCCCCTGGAGGAGCAGACGGAAACCGCCGTCCCCTTCCGGGAGCCGGAGGAGCACCGGGTGTGGCAGGCCCTGTCGGAGCTGGACGAGGCGTACCGCCTGCCCCTGTACCTGTTCTATTTCCAGGAGCTGTCCACCGGGGAGATCGCCAAGGCCCTCTCCCTGCGCCCCGGCACGGTGCGCATGCGCCTGTCCCGGGGCCGGGACATGCTCCGCGAGACGTTAAAAGGAGACTACTTCGATGAATAGCGATCTGTTCCGCACCATGCAGGGGCGGCTGTCCCCCAGCGAGGGGGCCCAGGCCGCCCTGCGGGAGAAGCTGGCCGCCCCCTCCCCCGTCAGGCGGCCCGCGCCCTGGAAGCAATACGCCGCCGTGGCCGCCTGCGCCGTACTGGCGGCGGCCGCCTTCCCCATCTACAGCGCCGTTTCCAGCCATAGTGAGAACGTCAGGCTCCACAGCTGCACCCTGGCGGAGTACGGCGTGCAGACCTCCACCGCCGAGTCCGCTGTAGTGGAGACGGACCCCGCCCCGTCCCCCGACGGCGGCGAGGTGAATTGGACCACCCCGGACAGCGGAGACAGCTCCACTACCGGCAGCGGAGAGACAGCTTTCGTCTCCCAGAGCGAGGCCATCGGCCTCTACAACGCGCTCCTGGACTATCTGTGTGAGACATACGGGCAGCAGGAGGACAGCTTTGACCCCAACTGGCCCGGCTGGTACGGCGGCGGCTACCTGAACAACCACCGCCCCGACCGGGTGGCCCGGCTGACCCTGGTGCTGGTGGAGGAGCTGGACACCCCGGAGCTGCGGCAGGAGATCATCGACGCTCTAGGCAGCGAGAACGTGGACTTCGTCCCCGGGAAATACTCCCTGTCCTATCTGCGCCAGCTCCAGGACAGCCTGTTGGACTACTCTCTCATCAAGGAGGTCTTTGCCGGCTCCGGGGTGGACGAGGAGGAAAACCGCGTAAATCTTTGGCTGACCGAGGTGGACGACCAGGTTTTGGCGCTGCTGTCCCGCCTGGACCCGGAGGATGACGCCATCCATGTGACGGCGGGGCAGCGGGACTCCGTGGACGCTGTAGTTGAATATCCGGCCGGCGCCGTCTCCCACGCTGTTGACCCAGATACCCCCGTCGGGCCGGGAAATTACGCCGACGGCACCGTCCTCGCCGAGGAGCCGGATATCCTCCGCCCTGGGGACGACGGGTACCTGGAGCCCTCTCCTGAACCCACCGAGCCCGCGGTGGAGTTCCCGCCCCAGGAGGGCGCTGAGCCCGCCTTCACCCTGGCCTATGACCCGGCGGTGGGGTACATCTTCCCCTCCGGCGCCCGGGAGGTAGAGGAGGGGGCCTCCCCCAATTTCAGCCCCAGCGAGGCCAAGTTCGCCGCCGTGGTGCTGGAGGTCAACGGCGCCGCCGTCCTGGCCGAGTGTACCGGCGGGATACGGGAGGGCGACCAAGTGACCTTCTCCTGGGAGGACACCGCCCTCTCCCCCGGCGACCGGATCGCCGTGGTTTTTGGCGGCGAGGTGCTGGAGACCTGGCCCCTCCAGCTGGGCGGGGTGGTCAGCGTCACCCCTCTGCCGGAATAAAAAACAGCCGCAAACAGCAAGGAACACATCCGCCCGGCCCGCCGGGGGATGTGTTCCTGTTTTGGATAAAATCAACCGGCCTGCCGAAGAAATCCGAAAGGAGAAGATCGGCAGGCCGGCCCTTTTTTCACTTATGCTCTGGGATGCGCCTTGCGGTAGACGTCCTTCAGGTGCTGGTTGACCAGGCGGGAGTATATCTGGGTGGAGGAGATGTCCGCGTGACCCAGCATCTCCTGGATGGAGCGCAGGTCGGCGCCGTTCTCCAGCAGGTGGGCGGCGAAGGAGTGGCGCAGGGTGTGGGGGGTGATGTCCTTCTGGATGCCGGCCTTCTCCTGGTAGTGCTTGATGAGCTTCCAGAACCCCTGGCGGCTCATCCGCTCCCCGCCCATGTTGACGAACAGGGCGGTCTCGTCCTTGTCCTCCAGCAGCTGGGGCCGAACGTTGGTCAGATACTCGCTCAGCGCCCGGATCGCCACGGGGTACAGGGGGATGACCCGCTCGCGGCCCTTGCTCCTGCAATGCAGCACGCCGCCGGGCAGGTTCAGGTCGTCCACGTCCAGGCTGATGAGCTCCGTCACCCGCAGGCCGGTGGCGTACAGCAGCTCCAGCATGGCCCGGTCCCGGTAGCCCTTCAGATCGGTGGCCTCGGGCTGCTCCAGGAACAGCTCCACCTCCGCGCTGGTGAGCACCTGGGGCAGCTTGCGCTCCACCTTGGCGGGGGCCACGTTCTTGGCCGGGTTGCTCTGGGCCAGGCCCAGGTTCATCAAACAGTTGTAGAAGGACTTGATGGAGGCCAGGGAGCGGGTCACCGTGGCGGCCGACTTGCCCTTGCGGGTCTGGCCGTGGATGTAGTCCTCCACGTCCTTGGGGAGGATCTCCCCCAGCTCCAGGTCCTTCTTCTCCATGGCGGCGGAGAACTGCCGCACGTCCCGCATATAGGAGCTGACCGTGTTGTCAGAGGCGTTTTTCTCCGTTCTCAAATAGTTCTCGTAGGTGCTCAGGTAGTCCTGCACGGTATCAGCTCCTTTCTTTTTCATTGTTGTTTTTCAGCCCATCATCCGGGCAGACGCCCCCACCAGGGCTGGCAGGGCGAAATACTCCAGCGCCACGCACAGCGCCAGGGCAGCGGCGCACAGGGCGCAGCGCGCCCAGTAGCCGGCCTGACAGAAGGCGGGCAGCACGGGCTCTCCCAGGAAGCGCCGCAGCACCGAGCGGGAGCTGCCCATGGCCTGGGCGCCCAGCACGAACAGTGCGGGGGCCCACAGCAGAGCGGGCAGCCCAAACAGGAAGGCCGCCGGACCCAGACCGGCCCAGCCGAACAGGCGGCAGAAGCAGGCCACACAGAATGCGAAGGTAAATCCCTTGACAGCGAACAGGGCCGGGATGCCCAGCAGCCCTGCGGCGGCAAACCCCATCAGCAGGGTGCACAGGGAAAAGCTGAGCTGTTCCCACAGCGCGCCGGCAAAGCTCACCGCGCCGCCGCCCTCTCCGGCCAGGGCCAGATAGGCCGACAAGTAATCACGCAGGGCCGTCCCGGCGTCTCCGCGGATACCCGCGGCGGCCAGGCAGCCCGCCGCGCCCCCCGCCAGGAACACCGCGCCCAGCACCAGCAGGGCGGCGGTCTCGCCGGCAGGCAGGTCCACACTCGTCCGTCTGTTCCTTCTCATCGTGTATCCCCCCTGAAACCAAATTATGTTCCGGTGGGGAAAAATAGAAACAGCGGAAAAATGCGGAGAAATAAGAACAATGCTAATATAGCGCGTAAAAACAGGTTTCGCAAGGCTTTTTCGGCAAATTTTTAATTTTCGTCAATTCTGTCAATACTTTATGTCAACTCTGTTATGTCAACTTAGGAAACCAAAAGCCGGGGCGGGGCACGTTCCGTCCCCGCCTCGGCTCAAGATGTAGGTTCAGCCGCGTTCCCGCGGTCCAAGATGTTGTTTTTTACGCCGTTTCGTCCGCTTGATTACAGTGATTACAGTCTGTATTATTACATTCCGTATATGGCTCCTCCCCCATGCCGGCCGCCGTAGCCTTCAACGCGATGGCGCACTCCAGGCGCTTGCGCTCCATGGCGCAGGCCACCTCGTTGGAGATGCTGATGTCGCCGTTGACGATCAGGTTGGAGGCGGAGCAGCCGCCGGAGCAGTAGAACCGCGCCCAGCATTTCCGGCAGGCCGGCCTGGTATAGATGTTCTGTTCAGCGAATTTCCCTGACAGCTCCATATCGAAGGTGCCGTCGTACACGCTGCCCATGCGGTACTCCTCCCGGCCCACGAACTGGTGGCAGGGGTAGATGTCCCCGTCGGGGGTGACGGCCACGTACTCGCACCCGGCGCCGCAGCCCCGCAGGCGCTTGATGACGCAGGGGCCCTGCTTCAAATCCACGTTGAAGTGGAAGAAGTTGATCTCCCCTCCCCTGCCCTGCAGCTGGCGGGCCAGGTTTTCGTACTCCGCCTCCACCCGCTCCAGGTCCTCCGCCTTGATGGCGTAGGGGTCGTCCAGCGCGCCGCTGGCCGGCTCCACGGAGACGTTCCGGAACCCCAGACTGGCCAGGTGCATCACGTCGGCGGCAAAATCCAGGTTCTCCCGGGTAAAGGTGCCCCGGACGTAGTAGTCTCTGGTGCCCCGCATGGCGGCCAGCTTCTGGAACCGGGGCACGATGACGTCATAGCTCCCCTTCCCGTTGACGGTGGGGCGCATGTTGTCGTTGACCTCCGGCCGGCCGTCCAGGGAGAGCACCACGTTGGACATCTCCCGGTTGATGTACTCCATATTCTCCTCGTTGAGCAGGACTCCGTTGGTCGTGATCGTAAAGCGGAAACACTTGTCATACTTTTCCTCGATGGACCGGGCGTACTCCACGGTGCGCTTCACCGTGTCCATGGCCATCAGCGGCTCGCCGCCGAAGAAGTCCACCTCGATGTTGCGCCGCTTGCCCGACTTGGCGATGACCCAGTCGATGGCCCGCCTGGCGGTCTCGAAGTCCATGGTCTTGCGCCCGGTGCCGAAATCGCCGGTGGAGGCAAAGCAGTATTTGCACCGCAGGTTGCAGTCGTGGGACACGTGCAGGCACAGGGCCTTCACCACCGCCGCCTTGGGCAGGGCCATGGCGGCCTGGGGGTCCAGATAGCTGTCGTCGGAGTACAGCAGGCCCTGGTCCTGGAGCTCCCGGAGCTCCCGCCAGGCCTCCCGCAGCTCCTCGGGGTCGTACTGGGGCAGCCTGTCCAAAAAATCCCGGGGGCACTCCTCCCCCAGGGGCCCATCCGTCAGGGACAGCAGGTCGCAGCACATCTGGTCCAGCACGTGGACCGCCCCGCTGTTCACATCCACCGCGATGTGGCGGCCCAGGGCGGTAAAGGTATGTATCATAGAATTCTCCTCCGTATCGCTGTTGAATTACACAGCAAAGCGGCCCATGCGCACCGCATGGGCCACTTTTCATCTCAATGTGCTTTTATTGCCCCTGGTTCTCGCACTTCTGGTTGGCCACGGTGCAGGAGGTCTTGCAGGCGGACTGGCAAGAGGTCTGGCACTCGCCGCAGCCGCCGTGGGCGGCGCTGTTCTTCAGGGTGGCGCCGTTAAGGGTCTGGATGTGTTTCATGGGAATCTCCTCCGAATCGCTGCGGGCAGGCCCGCATAGTTTGAGGTTATTATAACACAACCCTTTTCCCATTTCAATCACCTTCTGCGTTTTTTCTTGGTCTTTCTTCCCAGGATGCCCCCGCAGGCCCCGCCGCACAGGCAGGCGCACAGCACCGGCGGCACGCTCCCCAGGTCGGGCGCGTCCTCATAGAGCAGCACCCCCGCCGCCAGCAGCAGCGCGAACTGCACCGCCCCGGTGCCCAGCCCCAGGGGCAGGGCCAGCTCCCGCCGGCGGCGCATGGACACCGCCGAGCCCGCCAGCGCCCCCAGCACGCACACGGCGATGGCCGCGCGCCCCATGGTCCCCTGGCCCATCACCCCGGCGGACACCGCCGCCGCGCACCCGAACAGCGCCAGCAGGGTGACGGCCAGCGCCAGCACGCCCCCCTGCAGCAGCGCCGTGGCCACCGCCATCCAGGCGCTCCCCGGCTCCTCCTGACGCTTCCCGCTCTTCTTCATAAAAAACCCTCCCCGCAGATTCCAAGCTCACGCCTGAAATCTATGCGGGGAGGGGATCGAACATGCCTGTTTTCCGCTGTTTACTGCTGGGGCTCAGCGGCAGGAGTACCCTTGCTGGACACGGCCCACTTGGTGATCTCCAGGCGCACCCGGTCAGCGCCGGACTCGATGACGATGGTGTTCTCCTTCACCGCGCACACGGTGCCGGTGATGCCGCCGATGGTGGTGATCTCGTCGCCCACGGCCAGGGAGTCGCGCATGGCCTGGGCCTCTTTCTTCCGCTTGTTTTCCGGGCGGATCATGAAGAACCACAGCACCGCAAACATCAGTACCAATATGATAATATTGCTAAAAGTAAAAGCTCCTGTACCCTCCAAAGAAAATCCCTCCAAATCTGTATGTCGCCTCATGGCACTTTAGTTATTATACCGGGTTCCGGGCCGTTTGACAAGCCCTTTGGAAAAATTTGTCCCTATTCAAAGGGGTTCCCGTCCCCGTCCAGCACCCCGCGGCGGTGGAACCAGACGTAGTCCGGGGCGTACTGGGGGAAGGCCTCGCAGAAGGCGGCCCGGATGAGCTCCGGGTTGAGGCCGGGGTTCTGGGCGGAGAGCACCGCGTCCAGGGTCATGGCGTCCCCGGCGCACTCCAGGCTCCAGGAGCGGATGCGGGGAATCAGGTCCACCTCGGTGTAGCCGCTCTTCGCCTTTTTGGACTTCTTGCGCACCACCAGGCTGTCCCGGCTGAGCAGCTGCCGCAGGGCGGCCTCCGCCTCCGGGGGGCGGCCCTCCCCGTACTCCATGGTGACGATGTAATCCACGAAGGCCAGCTCCTTTAGGGGACGGCCCCCGGCGTAGCAGCGGTGGACGGTGATCCCCTCGGGCATAGCGGCGGTGAGCCGCTCCGGCACCTCCTCCGCCGCGGCCCCCCCGATCAGGCCAAACTCCAGGATCTCACACTGGCTGGAGTAGCCCACCGACAGGGGCAGGGCGATGGAGACGAAGGGGTGGGGGTTGAAGCCCCCGGTGTGCTTGATCTGGATGCCGGCCCGGAAGAAGGCCCGCTGGAAGGTGCGCATCAGGTCCAGGTGGGAGATATACCGGGCGCGCCCCGTCTTGGAGAACAGCAGGCGGTCAGCCATTACACACACCTCCCGTCAGATAGCGGTTGGCCCCGCAGCCAGAGCAGTGGGTCCGGCAGTCCGGGGTGGTCTCGGCCCGGTAGCACTTCTCCCGCTCCCGCCACAAAAACCCGGTGTGGGCCGGCGGGTCGATGCGGCACCAGGGGAACACCTCGTCCCTCCCCCGCTCCCGGTGGGCGTAGAAGGCCGGGTCCAGGCCGCAGGCGGCAAAGGCGTCCATCCAGCGCTGGAAGGAGAAGTACTCGCTCCAGGAGTCGAACTTGGCCCCCCGCCTCCAGGCCTCCTCGATGACGTCGGCCAGCCGGCGGTCCCCCCGGGAGAAAACCGCCTCTAAATAGCTGGCCTGGGGGTCGTGCCAGTTGTAGGTGATGGAGCGGTCCCACTTCAGCGCGTCCCGCAGCAGGCCCACCCGGCGCTGGTACTCCTCCATGGTGACCTGGGCCTCCCACTGGAAGGGGGTGTGGGGCTTGGGGACGAAGCAGGAGGTGGACACAGTGATCCGCACCCCCCGGGCCATGTTGGGGGTGCACTCCCGCCAGGCGAAGTAGACCTTCCGGGCCAGGTCGGCGATGGCCAGCACGTCCTCGTCGGTCTCGGTGGGCAGGCCCAGCATGAAGTAGAGCTTCACGCCGCTCCAGCCCGCGGTGAAGGCGGTGCGGACCGACTGCATCAGGTCCTCCTCCCGCAGATTCTTGTTGATGGCGTCCCGCAGGCGCTGGGTGCCCGCCTCGGGGGCGAAGGTGAGCCCGCCCTTGCGCAGCTTCTGCAGCCGCTGGACCAGCTCCATGGAGAAGCTGTCCGCCCGCAGGGAGGGCAGGGACAGGCCGATGTCCCTGGGCTGGCAGTAGTCCATCAGCTCGTCGCACAGCTCCACCAGCTGGGGGTAGTCGGTGGAGGACAGGCTGGACAGGGTCATCTCCTGGTAGCCCGAGCCGGCGCAGGCGGCCTTGCCGTACTCCGCCAGCTTTTCCGCCCCGCGGCAGCGCACCGGGCGGTAGATGTACCCCGCCTGGCAGAACCGGCAGCCCCGGATGCACCCCCGGAACAGCTCCAGCATCACCCGGTCGTGGACGATCTCGGTGGACGGCACGATGGTCTTTACCGGGAAGTAGGAGCTGTCAAAGTCCTCCACGATCCGCTTTTCGACCCCCTCGGGGGCGCCGGAGCCCTCCTTGATCTCCACGGCCTCCAGCGTCCCGTCAGGCCGGTAGACCGGCTCGTAGAAGGAGGGGACGTAGATGCCGGGGATTTGGGCGGCCGCCCGCAGCAGCTCCTCTTTGCTCCAGTTCTCCTTTTTGGCCCGGCGAAACAGCTGGATATACTCCAGGGTCACGTCCTCCCCCTCGCCCAGAACGAAGAAGTCCACGAAGGGGGCCAGGGGCTCGGGGTTGAAGGCGCAGGTCCCCCCGGCCACCACCAGGGGCGCCAGGCCCCGGCGCTGCTCGGAGCGCAGGGGGACGCCGGCCAGGTCCAGCATATTGAGCACGTTGGTGTAGGCCATCTCGTACCCCAGGGAGAACCCGATGATGTCGAAGCCGGCGATGGGGTCGCCGCTCTCCAGGCCGTAGAGGGGGATGCCCTCCCGGCGCATCTCCTCCTCCATGTCCCCCCAGGGGGCGTAGCACCGCTCGCACCAGACGCCGTCCTGCTCGTTCATCAGGCCGTACAGGATGCGGCAGCCCAGGTTGGACATGCCGATCTCATAGGTGTCGGGGAAGCACAGGGCATAGCGCAGGTCCACCGTGTCCCGGTCCTTGACCACGGCGTTGTACTCCCCTCCCGTGTACCGGGCGGGCTTTTGTACCTTGGGCAGGATACGCTCCAAAGTGCGGTTCATGGCCTTCCTCCTGTGTACTGTGATCCTCGCCGCGGGCGGCGCGGTTTTTTCCAATGGGTACGGACAAAACGGCGCGGGGCGCGCCCCGGTCCGTTCAGCAGGATATTATTTTACCTGTTTCCCCGCCCATTGACAAGCCCCATTTCACCCATTTTCCGCCCGGTCCGGGACAAGTCAGCCGCAAAAAGAGGGCCGCCCCCTCCGGGCGGCCCTCCCTCACTTCTTTTTGATCTCGTCCCAGTACCGCTTTGCGGCCTGCTCGGTCTTGTTGTCGCCGAACACGTAGTAGTGCGCGTCCTTCAGCTCGTCGGGCAGGTACTGCTGCCTGACCCAGTGGCCGGGGAAATTGTGGGGGTAGAGGTAGCCCTGCTCCCGCTCCAGCCCGGCGGAGTCGGCGTGGACGTTCTGTAAATGGCGGGGGATGTCCCCCACCTTCCCGGCGCGCACGTCGGCGCGGGCCGCGCCGATGGACTCCACCACCGAGTTGGACTTGGGGGCGGTGGCCAGCAGGATCACCGCCTGGGCCAGAGGGAGCTGCGCCTCGGGCAGACCCAGCTGCATGGCGTTGTCCACCAGGGCCTTGACGATGAGGGCCGCCTGGGGGTAGGCCATCCCCACGTCCTCGCTGGCCGAGCACAAAATGCGCCGGATGGGGGTGATGATGTCCCCCGCCTCCAAAAACCGGGCCAGGTAGTGCAGCGCCGCGTCCGGGTCGGAGCCCCGCAGGGACTTCATCAGGGCGGAGGCGATGTCGTAGTGGGCGTCCCCCTCCCGGTCGTAGCGCATGGCGGACTTCTGTGCTGCGGTCCTGGCGTCGGCCAGGGTGACCGTGATCTTCCCCTGCTCCCTCCTGGCGGCGGTGAGCAGCAGCTCGATGGCGTTCATGGCCTTGCGGATATCCCCGCCGCAGGCCCAGGCCAGGTGCTCCCGCACCCCGTCCTCACACACCACCTGCGCCCCCAGGCGCTCCTCCATGATGGAGATGCCCCGGTCGATGGCGGGCAGGGCGTCCTCAGCGGTGATCTGCTTGAACTCAAACACCGTGGCCCGGGACAGCACCGCCCCGAACACGGCGAAAAAGGGGTTCTCGGTGGTGGAGGCGATGAGGGTGATCTTCCCGTTCTCCATGAACTCCAGCAGGGACTGCTGCTGCTTCTTGTTGAAGTACTGGATCTCGTCCAGGTACAGCAGCACCCCCTCCGGGGCCAGAAGGGTGCCGATCTCCTCCATGATGGCCTTGATATCGGCGATGGTGGCGGTGGTGGCGTTGAGCCGGTGCAGGGGCCGGTTGGTGCGCTGGGCGATGATGTTGGCCACCGTGGTTTTCCCCGTCCCGGAGGGGCCGTAGAAGATGAGGTTAGGCACGCTGCCCCCCTCGATCACCCGGCGCAGCAGTCCGTCCTTCCCCAGGATGTGCTTCTGCCCCACCACCTCGTCCAGAGTGGTGGGCCGGATCTCGTCCGCCAGCGGGCGGTAGGCCATGGCAACTCCTCCCCGTTCAGATCCCCCGATTCAGGGTCTTGCGCAGCCTGATCTTCCCCTCCAGGGCCTGGTCGATCAGGGCCAGAAACTTCTCCTTGTCCTCCGGCAGCCCGCCCTTCAGGGGCAGGTAGTTGGAGGCGTGGTTGCTGGTGAAGTGCAGCGGGTCCACATCCAGGTGCTCGATGAGCATCCGGCACTCCCGCAGGATGTGGTCCGCGTCGCACACGGTGAACCGCCCGGCCAGCACGTCGTCCCCCAGGGGGGTCCCCTTGGCGGGGGCGAAGGTCATGGCGGACAGGTGCCGGGGCCGCATCTCGTTGATGATTTTGGCGGTGGACAGGATGTGCTCCTGCCAGTCGCCCCCCTCGCCGTTGGCGCCGGTCATGCCCAGGATGACGGTGACCCACAGGTCGATCCCCGCCTCCACCAGCCGCTGCCCGGCCAGGAGCATGGTCTTTGCGTCCACCCCCTTGTGGATGAACCGCAGCACGTCGTCGCTGCCGCTCTCCACCCCCAGGTAGGCCCGGCTCAGCCCCGCGTCGTGGAGCTCCTTCAGCTCCTGGGGGGACTTGGACAGGGTGCTCCGGGGCCCGGCGTAGAGGGTCACCTTCTCCAGCAGGGGGAAGGCGCTGTACAGCTTGCGCAGCACCTGCATCAGCTCGCCGGTTTTCATGACGATGGCGTCCCCGTCCATGAGGAACACCCGCCGCAGCCCCGGACCGTAGTAGTCCAGGGCCATGTCAATGTCCTCCAAAATGTCCTCCACGGGCCGGACGCGGAACTTCTTCTCCTTGTACATCCCGCAGAAGGTACACTGGTTGTTGGAGCAGCCGATGGTACACTGGAGCAGGTAGCTCTTCCACTCCCCCGGCGGCCGGTACAGCAGGTCGCTGTCGTATCTCATAACATTACTCCTTCAAGATCTCAGCGCAGGCGGCGCACATGGCGTCCATCTCCTCGTCGGTGCCGATGGACACCCGCAGGTAGTCGGCGATCCGGGGCCGGTCGAACCGGCGCACCAGCACCCCCCGGTCCCGCAGCCCCTGCTGCAGTTCCCTTCCGGATCTGGCCGGGTGGGTGATGAAAATGAAGTTGGCGTTGGAGTCGTGGACCAGGAACCCCAGCTCCCGGAGCCGCTCCGCCGTCCGCTGTCTGGTTGACATAATTTTTCTGCGGGTCTGCTCGAAGTACGCCGTGTCCCGCACCGCGGCCTCCCCCGCCGCCAGGGCGATCCGGTCCAGCGGGTAGGAGTTGAAGGAGTTCTTCACGCAGTTCACCCCGGCGATCAGGTCCGGACTGCCCAGGGCGTACCCCACCCGCAGCCCCGCCAGGGAGCGGGACTTGGACATGGTGCCCACCACCACCAGATTCCGGTACTCCCTCAGCAGCGGCACGGCGGACTGGGCGCCGAAGTCGGCGTAGGCCTCGTCCACCAGCACCACCACGTCCGGGTTGGCCTCCAGGATGCGCCGGATATCGGACAGGGGCAGGGTCTTTCCCGTGGGTGCGTTGGGGTTGCACACCACCGCGCCGCCGTTGCCCCCCAGGAACCGCTCCACCGGCAGGGTGAAGTCCCCGTTCAGGGGGATCTCCTCGTAGTCCAGCCCGAACAGCTCCGTATAGACCGGGTAAAAGCTGTAGGTGATGTCGGGGAACACCACCTTTTTCCCCGGGGAGAAGAAGGCGTAGAAGCACAGCCCCAGCACCTCGTCCGAGCCGTTGCCGCAGAACACCTGCTCCGGTCCCACGCCGTAAAACTCCGCCAGCGCCTTCCGCAGCTCCAGGGCCTCCGGGTCCGGGTAGAGCCGCAGACGAGCGTCGGTGGCCTCCCGGATAGCCTCCAGCACCTTCGGGGAGGGCGGGTAGGGGTTCTCATTGGTGTTCAGCTTGATGAACACCCGGTCCTTGGGCTGCTCCCCCGGGGTGTAGGGCACCAGCGTCTGGATCCGGCTGCTCCAAAATCTCTTGTCCATGGTCATGATCCTCTCGCGTCACAGGTTTTCCACGATCTGTCCATCCCGGGTCACCCTGCGGATGTTCTTCTCCGCCTTGCTCCGGGGCAGCATCAGCTCACGGCCGCAGCCCTGGCAGCGCAGCTTGAAGTCCATCCCCACCCGCAGCACCAGCCACTCCTGGCAGCCGCAGGGGTGGGGTTTTTTCATTTTCAGAACGTCATTGAGGTGGATATCCACGGCCGCGCTCCCCTTTCCAGCTGTTTTCCTCTATTATACGGTGCGCCGCTTTTCCTGTCAATCGCGCTGTGAAGAACTTTCTGCCCCGTTTTTGCGTTATGTAAACTTCTCTCCGCCCCGCCCGCAGGCCGAAAACTCCCCCTTGCATCTTCCCCCGATTTCCTCCATAATAGCCATAAACACCGAAAGGAGGCGACCGCCGTGGTCCTCTTCTGCTGTCCCCTGTGCTCCGCCCCCCTGTGCCGGGAGGGTAACGTCCTGCGCTGCCCCGCGGGCCACAGCTTCGACCTGGCCCGGGAGGGCTACGCCCACCTGCTGCCCCCCAACCGCAAGCACTCCAAGGCCCCCGGCGACGACCGGGAGATGGTGGCCGCCCGCTCCGCCTTTCTGGACAAGGGGTACTACCTCCCCCTGCGCGCCGCCCTGGAGGAACAGGCCCTGGGCCTCACCGGAGCGGACTCCGCGCCGGTGGTGGTGGACAGCGGCTGCGGCGAGGGCTGGTACACCGCCGGCGTCTTTCACGCCCTGGCCGGCGCGGGCAGGGAGCCTCGTATCGCCGGGGTGGACATCTCCAAGTTCGCCCTGCGCCGGGCGGCCAGGCGCCTGCCCCAGGGGCAGTTCGCCGTGGCCTCGGCCTACCGGCTCCCCCTGCCTGACGGCTGCGCCCACCTGCTGCTCGATATCTTCTCCCCCCTGGCGGCGGCGGAGTTCGCCCGGGTCCTCCGCCCCGGCGGGCACTTCCTCTATGTGGTCCCCTCCGCCCGCCACCTGTGGCAGATGAAGCAGGTGCTCTACCCCCAGCCCTACGAGAACCCGGTGAAGGTGGAGCAGTACCCCGGCTTCGCCTACCTGGGCGCCGTCCCCGTGCGGTATTCCATCGCCCTGGACGACCCCGCCGACATCCTGGCCCTGTTCCGCATGACCCCCTACGCCTGGAAGACCCCCAGGGAGGGCGTGGAGCGGCTGGAACAGCTGGACCGCCTGGAGACGGAGATCGGCTTCGACCTCCACCTGTACCAGAGGACATAAAAAAGCCCCGCCTGCGGTAGCTTCCAATAAAACAGTATCGAAACAGTACTGACATTGGGTAGCTGCCAAACAGGGGTGCAACGCAGAGAACAGCCATACTCGGAAATCGATCCAGGTATGGCTGTTCTCTTTTTATATTTGGATCTTCTATTTTGAATCTTCTATTGCAATAGTTGAATTACTCCAAAATTCCCCTTGCTTTTAGTACTTCAATGTTTAATGCATCCTCTATATCATTTTTCAAAGTCCGCATATTATTATA
>CANQHN010000002.1 GCA_947623745.1 uncultured Oscillospiraceae bacterium | reverse complement strand
CCGGTGGACTTCATCTCCGGCCCCAGGCCGGTGTCCACGTCGGTGAGCTTCTCGAAGGAGAACACCGGGGCCTTCACGGCGAAGTAGTCGGCCTCCCGGTAGATGCCGGTGCCGTAGCCCAAATCCCTCAGCTTCTGGCCCAGCATGACCTTGGTGGCCAGGTCGATGATGGGCACGCCGGTGACCTTGGAGATGTAGGGGATGGTCCGGGAGGACCGGGGGTTGACCTCGATGACGTAGATATCGTCGTCGTAGAGGATGTACTGGGCGTTGATCAGGCCGATGACCCCCAGGTGCTGGGCCATATTTTTGGTGTGGCGCAGGATCAGCTCCCGGTGCTTCTCCTCCAGGTGGAGGGGGGGGTAGACCGCGATGGAGTCGCCCGAGTGAACGCCGGCCCGCTCGACGTGCTCCATGATGCCGGGGATGAGGATGTCCTCCCCGTCGTAGACGCCGTCCACCTCCAGCTCCCGGCCCATCAGGTACTTGTCCACCAGGATGGGGTGCTCCTGGACGGTGAGGTTGATGATGCGCATGAACTCCTCGATGTTCCGGTCGTTGTAGGCGATCTCCATGCCTTGGCCGCCCAGTACATAGGAGGGCCGTACCAGCACGGGGTAGCCCAGCTCGTGGGCGGCGTCCAGGGCCTGCTGGGTGGTGAAGATGGTCTTTCCCTTGGCCCGGGGGATGGAGCACTTCTGCAGGATCTCGTCGAACCGCTCCCGGTCCTCGGCGGCGTCCACGCCGTCGGAGGAGGTGCCCAGGATGTGCACCCCCATGTCGGTGAGGGCCTTGGCCAGCTTGATGGCGGTCTGGCCGCCGAACTGCACCACCGCGCCCCAGGGGTGCTCCTGCTCCACGATGTTCTGCACGTCCTCGGCGGTCAGCGGCTCGAAGTACAGCTTATCCGCCACGTCGAAGTCGGTGGAGACGGTCTCCGGGTTGTTGTTGATGATGATGGTCTCGTAGCCTAGGCGCTTGAAGGCCCAGACCGAGTGGACGGAGCAGTAGTCGAACTCGATGCCCTGGCCGATGCGGATGGGGCCGGAGCCCAGCACCAGCACCTTCTTTTTGCCGGAGCCGCTGTCCACTGCCTCGTTCTCCCCGTCGTAGGTGGAGTAGTAGTAGGGGGTCTCGGCGTCGAACTCGGCGGCGCAGGTGTCCACCATCTTGAAGGCGGGCACGATGCCGTAGGACTCCCGCAGGGCCTTCACCTCGGCCTGCTTCATGTGGCACAGGGCGCCGATGTAGCTGTCGGCGAAGCACATCTCCTTGGCCCGGCGCATGGTGTCCGCATCGGGCACGCCCCGGCAGGCTTTCAGCTCCTCCTCCATGTCGATGATGCGCTTGAAGCCATCCAGGAACCAGATGTCCATTTTGGTGATGTGGTTGATCTTCCTGGGGGAGAAGCCCCGGCGCAGGGCCTCGGCCACCACGAACAGCCGCTCGTCGGTGACGTTCACCAGCAGGTCCTCAATCTCGTCGGTGTACAGCCCCTCCAGCTTGTCCAGCTTGAGGGCCCGTACGTTCAGCTCCAGGGAGCGGATGGCCTTCATCAAGGCCCCCTCGAAGGAGTTGGCGATGGCCATGACCTCGCCGGTGGCCTTCATCTGGGTGCCCAGGGTGCGGCTGGCGGTGGTGAACTTGTCGAAGGGCAGGCGGGGGATCTTCAGCACGCAGTAGTCGATGGTGGGCTCGAAGCAGGCGGTGGTCTTGCCGGTGACCGCGTTGGGGATCTCGTCCAGGGTGTAGCCCAGGGCAATCTTGGCGGCCACCTTGGCGATGGGGTAGCCGGTGGCCTTGGAGGCCAGGGCGGAGGAGCGGGACACGCGGGGGTTGACCTCAATGACCGCGTACTCGAAGCTGTCGGGGTTGAGGGCGAACTGGCAGTTGCACCCGCCCTCGATCTCCAGGGCGGTGATGATGTCCAGAGCGGCGGTGCGCAGCATCTGGAACTCCTTGTTGGCCAGGGTCTGGGTGGGGGCCACCACGATGGAGTCGCCGGTGTGCACACCCACCGGGTCGATGTTCTCCATGGAGCACACCTGGATCACGTTGCCGGCGGAGTCCCGCATGACCTCGAACTCGATCTCCTTCCAGCCGGCGATGCACCGCTCGATGAGCACCTGGCCCACCCGGCTGAGGTTGATGCCCCGGTCGGCAATCTCCCGCAGGGACATCTCGTCGTAGGCGATGCCGCCGCCGGTGCCGCCCAGGGTGTAGGCGGGCCGGACGATGACCGGGTAGCCGATCTTCTCGGCGAAAGCCACGGCGCCGTCCACGGTCTCCACCACCTCGGAGGTGACGCAGGGCTGGCCGATGGACTCCATGCAGTCCTTGAAGCCCTGGCGGTCCTCCGCCTTGCGGATGGACTCGGGGCTGGTGCCCAGCAGGCGCACGCCGTACTTCTCCAAAATGCCCTGCTCGTGGAGGTTCATGGCCAGGTTCAGCCCGGTCTGGCCGCCCAGGGTGGGCAGGATGGAGTCGGGCCGCTCCATCTGGATCACCTGGGTGACGGAGGGGATGTTCAGCGGCTCGATATACACGTGGTCGGCGATGTCCTTGTCCGTCATGATGGTGGCGGGGTTGGAGTTGACCAGCACCACCTCCACGCCCTCCTCTTTCAGGGCGCGGCAGGCCTGGGTGCCGGCGTAGTCGAACTCGGCGGCCTGGCCGATGACGATGGGGCCGGAGCCCAGCACAAGCACTTTCTTGATCCTCGGGTCCTTGGGCATTACTGGTCACCTCCCATAGAAGCGATGAAGCGGTCGAACAGGTACTCCGTGTCCTGGGGGCCGGGGCTGGCCTCGGGGTGGAACTGGGTGGAGAAGCAGCTGGGGCGGTAGTATTTCAGGCCCTCGCAGGTGCCGTCGTTGACGTTGACGTGGCTGACCTGGGCCACCGCCGGGTCCACCGTGTCGGAGAGCACCATGTAGCCGTGGTTCTGGCTGGTGATGAACACCCGGCCGGCCTCGATGTCCCGCACCGGGTGGTTGCCGCCCCGGTGGCCGTAGTCCAGCCGGCCGGTGCGCGCCCCGGTGGCCAGGGCCAGCAGCTGGTGGCCCAGGCAGATGGCGTAGATGGGAATGGCGGAGTCGTACAGCTTTTTGATCTCGGCCACCAGCCCCACGTTGTCCGCCGGGTCGCCGGGGCCGTTGGTGAGCATCACGCCGTCGTAGCCGCCGGAGAGCACCGTCTCCGCGGGGGTGGCGGCGGGGAAGAGGGTGACGGCGCAGCCTCTGCGGCGCAGGCACTCCACGATGTTGCGCTTCACGCCGTAGTCCATCACGGCCACCCGGCGTCTCTGTTCCCCGTAGGCGGGCAGGTCCTCGGGGGCCTTGCAGCTCACCCGCTCCACGGTGCCCTGCACCCGGTAGGCACGGATTTTCTCCAGCGCCTCCTGGACATTAAAATGCTCCGCACAGGTGAGCATCCCATTCATGCTCCCTTGACTGCGGAGTATCTTTGTCAGCGCCCGGGTGTCAATATCCTCGATCCCGGTGATATCATGTTGTTTCAGATAGGAGTCCAACGTGTCCTCGCAGCGGAAATTGCTCCCCCGGGGGGACAGGTGACGGACAATAAAGCCGGACGCCCAGGGGCGGCTGGACTCGTTGTCCTCGTGGTTGACCCCGTAGTTGCCGATGAGGGGATAGGACATCACGATGGCCTGTCCCGCGTAGGAGGGGTCGGTCAGGATCTCCTGGTAGCCGGTCATGGAGGTGTTGAACACGATCTCGCAGACCCGCTCGGCGGTGCTGCCGATGCTGGAGCCGGAAAACACCCGGCCGTTGGCCAGGATCAAAGCCGCTTTCATTCTCATCACTCGCCTTCCATCCATACTGTGCCGGGAGCCCCCATTGCCTCCAGGCATTTCTATCATTGTAGCGGAACGCGGCCTGTTTTTCAATAGCACATCCCCTGAAATTCTCAGTTTTTTTATCCGGTTTTTTTGGATAGTGTTCCGTTTCCCGGGCACACTGAGGGGCGGAAGGCCTTTGCCATCCAAATCCTTCCAGCCGGAGGCGCCTATGTTCACCACCCTGGTCCGCACTGTGATTTTATACATCCTCATCATCGTGGGCGTGCGCCTGATGGGCAAGCGCCAGGTGGGGGAGCTGGAGCCGTCGGAGCTGGTGCTCTCCCTGCTCATCGCCGACCTGGCCTCGGTGCCCATGCAGGACCTGGGCATCCCGCTGCACGCCGGGGTGATCCCCATCCTGGCCCTGCTGTCCATGACCATGATCCTGTCGGTGCTGACCATGAAAAACGTGCGCTTCCGCGCCCTGATGTGCGGCAGGCCCAGCGTCATCATCCGCGCCGGGAAGATCGACCAGCAGGAGATGCGCCGCACCCGCCTGACGGTGGACGAGCTGCTGGAGGAGCTGCGCAGCAAGGGCTATGTGGACCCCTCCGAGATCAACTACGCCATCCTGGAGACCGACGGGAGCCTGTCGGTGCTGCCCTACGCCGGCCTCAAGCCCGCTACCGCCCAGCAGCTCCACCTGGACAGCCGGGAGACCGGCCTGCCCACGGTGCTCATCAACGACGGCCGGGTGCTGGAGCACAACCTGAAGGGGCGGGGGTACGACCTGCGCTGGCTGGAGAAGCGGCTGGCCGAGCGGGACTGCCCGGAGCCCTCCGCCGTCTTTCTCATGACAGTGGACGAGGCGGGGGGGATCTACCTGGCCCGAAAGACCATTTGAAGGGGGGAGGCGCGCCGTGAAGCGCCTGTATCTGGCGGTGCTCATCCTGGCGGGGCTGTTGGCGGGGTCGCTGCTCTCCGCCGGCTGGGTGGGGGAGCTGACGGACAGCTGCCGGACCCGGCTCTTCGAGGCCCAGGCCCTGGCGGAGCGGGGGGAGTGGGCACAGGCCCGCGCCGTCACCCAGGAGGTCGCCCAGGCGTGGGAGGACCGCGAGTTCGCCCTCTACGCCCTGATGCACCACGACGAGGTGGACGAGATCGTGCTGTCCCTGGAGACGGTGCGGGAGTATCTGGAGGCGGAGGAGGCCGGCCGGTACGCCGCCGCCAACGCGGCGCTCATGGAGCAGCTCCGGCTGCTGGCCGAGATGGAGCGGCCCAGTCTGGAAAACGTCCTCTAGGGCGGCGGGGGAGGGGACGGCCCTCCCCGCCGCATTTTGGCGGACAGGGGAGCGGTCCGCTCTTGAAAAACGCCGCCGGTTGGGCTATAATCATAAAATAGAATCAGTCTGTGCCCGGAGCGGCGGGAGGAGGGGTGTCCATGAGTCTGACGGTGATCCGCGCGGTGGCCCCCCACAGCCCGGCGGGCCGGGCCGGAGTGCGGGTGGGCGAGACCCTCACCCACGTCAACGGCAGGCCTATCGTGGACGTGCTGGACTACAAGTTCTACTCCTACGACCCAAAGCTGACCCTCACCCTGCGGGACCCCGGCGGGGCCGAGCGCACCGTCCGGGTGCGGAAGATGGAGGGGGAGGACCTGGGCCTGGATTTTGAGACCTACTTGATGGACCGGGCCCGCTCCTGCGCCAACCGGTGTATCTTCTGCTTTGTGGACCAGCTGCCCCCGGGGATGCGCAAGACGCTGTACTTCAAGGATGACGACGCCCGGCTGTCCTTCCTCATGGGCAACTACATAACCCTCACCAACCTGTCCGACCGGGAGGTGCAGCGCATCATCGACCTGCGGGTGTCCCCGGTGAACATCTCGGTCCACACCACCGACCGGGCGCTGCGGGCCGAGATGCTGGGCCACAAGAACGCCGGCCGGGGCATCGATATCATGGAGCGCTTCGCGAAGGAGCGCATCACCATGAACTGCCAGATCGTCTCCTGCCCCGGCATCAACGACGGCCCCGCGCTGGACAAAACGCTGGCCGATCTGGCCGCCCTCTATCCGGCGGTAAACAGCGTGTCGGTGGTGCCCGTGGGGGTGACCCGGTTCCGGGAGGGGCTCTACCCCCTGGAGAGCTACACCCGGGACACCGCCGCCGCCCTGGTGGACCAGGTGGAGGCCTTCGCCGCCGCCCACTTTGAAAAGACCGGCACGCGCCTGGTCTGGTGCTCCGACGAGTTTTACCTGCTGGCGGGCCGGGCGCTGCCCCCGGAGGACTACTTTGAGGACTTCACCCAGCTGGACAACGGGGTGGGGATGCTGTGCCTGCTGAAAGCGGAGTTCCTGCGGGCCCTGGACCTGATGGGGCCCGAGGAGATGGAGGGCGCCGGGCCCTTCTCCATCGCCACCGGCGTGTCTGCCGCCCCCTACCTGCGGGAACTGGCGGAGCTGGCAGAGGCAAAGAACCCAAAGCTGGCCGGGGCAGTCTACCCCGTCGTCAACCGCTTTTTCGGGGAGACCATCACCGTGGCCGGTCTGGTCACCGGGGGCGATTTGATCGAGCAGCTCCGGGGGAAGGAGCTGGGGGAGCGGCTGCTCATCCCGGCCAATATGCTCCGCGCCGGGGAGCGGGTCTTTCTGGACGACGTGTCCCTGGACGACGTGGAGCGGGAGCTGGGGGTGCCGGTGTTCCCGGTGGCCCAGGACGGCTACGAGCTGCTGGACGCCATGTGCGGCGCCGCCCCGCCGGATATTCCCTCCGCCGCCCCCGTGCAGGAGGACGAGTTCTACCGCTACAACCCCGGCGTCCGGGGGTAATCTGAACAAGTGAGCGTGATGCTATGAAACCCTTAGTCGCTATCGTGGGCCGGCCCAATGTGGGCAAGTCCCTGCTGTTCAATAAGCTGTGCGGCCAGCGGCTGTCCATCGTGGAGGACACCCCCGGGGTCACCCGGGACCGGCTGTACGCCCAGTGCGAGTGGAGGAACCGCACCTTCGACATCGTGGACACCGGCGGCATCGAGCCGGGGAGTGACGACCAGATCCTGTCCTTCATGCGGGAGCAGGCGGAGATCGCCATCCAGGCCGCCACCGTTATCATCCTGGTGTGCGACGTCAAGACCGGCATGACCTCCGCCGACCAGGACGTGGCCAATATGCTCCTGCGCTCCCGCAAGCCGGTGGTGCTGGCGGTGAACAAGGCCGACCAGGTGGGCCGGGAGAACCCGGACATCTACGAGTTCTACAACCTGGGCCTGGGCGACCCCATCGCCGTCTCCGCCGTCCACGGGCACGGCACCGGCGACCTGCTGGACGCCTGCTTCGCCTACTTCCCCCCGGAGGACGGGGAGGAGGAGGACGACGACCGCATCAAGGTGGCCGTCATCGGCAAGCCCAACGTGGGCAAGTCCTCCCTTATCAACCGCATCCTGGGCCAGGAGCGGGTCATCGTCTCCGATGTGGCGGGCACCACCCGGGACGCGGTGGACACCCCCTTTGAGAACGCGAAGGGCCGGTATCTGTTCATCGACACCGCCGGGATGCGCAAGAAGTCCAGGGTGGACGACCGGATCGAGAAATTCTCCGTCCTCCGGGCCACCATGGCCATCGAGCGCAGCGACGTGTGCCTCATCATGATCGACGCCCGGGACGGGGTCACCGAGCAGGACACCAAGGTGGCCGGTCTGGCCCACGAGGCGGGCAAGGCCTGCATCATCGTGGTCAACAAGTGGGACGCTGTGGAGAAGGACGGCAAGACCATGGACAGGATGCGCCAGGACGTGATGCGAGACCTGTCCTACATGACCTACGCCCCCATCATCTTCATCTCCGCCCTCACCGGGCAGCGGGTGGAGCGGCTGTTCGACCTCATCAACTACGTCAACGACCAGGCGGCCACCCGGATTACCACCGGGATGCTCAACTCCGTGCTGGCCGACGCCACCAACCGGGTCCAGCCCCCCACGGACAAGGGCCGCCGGCTGAAGATCTACTACATGACCCAGACCAGCACCCGCCCGCCCCACTTCGTCTGCTTCTGCAACGATGCCCGGCTGTTCCATTTCTCCTACCAGCGCTATCTGGAGAACCAAATTCGCGCCACCTTCGGCCTGGAGGGCACCCCTGTGCGCATGACCATCCGGGAGAAGAGCGACAAGGAGGACTGAGCTATGGAATATCCTTTCCTGGGAGCAGCGAAGGTGGCCCTCCTCTTGCTGGTCATCACCGCCGCCGTCATTGCGGCCAGCTCCTACTTCCTGGGCTGCTTCAACGGCGCGGTCATCGTGTCCAAGTACATCCTGCGGGACGATGTGCGCCATCACGGCAGCGGCAACGCGGGGCTGACCAACTTCCACCGCACCTTCGGCGGGCCGCTGACGGCGGTGGTCATCCTCTGCGACGTGCTCAAGGCGGTGCTGGCCCTGTCCATCGCGTCGGCCCTGGTCGCCCCGTTTTCGGGCGGATATGAGGTGCTCCTTGCCAAATACTGGGCCGGTCTGTGGTGCCTGCTGGGCCATATGTTCCCCTGCATGTTCCACTTCAAGGGGGGCAAGGGCATCCTCTCCGGCGGCACCATCGCCATCATGATCGACTGGCGCATCGCCCTGGTGGTGTGGGGCGGGTTCCTGATCCTGGTGCTGCTGACCCGGTATGTGTCCCTGGGCTCGGTGTGGGCCGGGGCCAGCTTCCCCTTTGCCACCTGGGTCTGCTACCCGGACCCGGTCATCGTGGTGCTGGGCTTTATCTGCGGCGGACTGGTGGTGTGGAAGCACCGGAGCAACATCAAGCGGCTGCTGAACGGCACGGAGAGCAAGTTAAGTTTACATAAAAAATAAAGGGGAGGCGCGCCTATGAAGATCACGGTCCTGGGCAGCGGGGGCTGGGGGACGGCCCTGGCTCTGCTGCTGCTGGAAAACGGCCACGACGTGACGCTGTGGTCCTACACCGAGGAGGAATCCCGGGTGCTCCGGGAGACCCACGAGAACCCCATGCTCAAGGGGGTCCCCCTGCCCGCGGAGCTGAAGCTGACCACCGACATGGCCTGCGTCAGAGGCTGCGGCGCCGTGGTGCTGGCCACGCCCTCCTTCGCCGTGCGGACCACCGCCGCCAGGCTGCGGGAGCTGGCCGACCCGGGCACGGTGCTCATCTCCGTGTCCAAGGGCATCGAGAAGGACACCTCCCTGCGCCTGAGCCAGGTCATCGAGCAGGAGGTGGGGGAGAGGTGCCCCGTGGTGGTGCTCTCCGGCCCCTCCCACGCCGAGGAGGTGGGCCGGCATATCCCCACCGCCGTGGTGGCCGCCGCCGCTGACCCCGCCTGCGCCGAATTTGTACAGGACCTGTTCATGAACGGCCGGTTCCGGGTGTATACCACCGACGACAGGGTGGGCACCGAGATCTGCGCCGCCCTGAAAAATATCATCGCCCTGTGCGCCGGCTGCTGTGACGGCCTGGGCTTCGGCGACAACACCAAGGCCATGCTCATGACCCGGGGCCTCGCCGAGATGGCCCGGCTGGGCCAGGCCCTGGGCGGCCGGAAGGAGACCTTCACCGGCCTGGCCGGGGTGGGCGACCTGATCGTCACCTGCTGCTCCATGCACTCCCGCAACCGCCGCTGCGGCATTCTCATCGGCCAGGGCGTGCCGGTGCAGGAGGCCGTCCGGCAGATTGGCGCGGTGGTGGAGGGCTACTACGCCGCCGCCAACGCCCGCTCCCTGGCGGAAAAGACCGGGGTGGAGATGCCCATCGCCCAGGCCGCCTACGAGGTGCTCTACCAGGGCCGGGACGTCCACACGGTGCTCACCGACCTCATGGGCCGCGCCAAGCGCTCCGAGCTGGAGGAGAGCTGGTCCTGACCTGTTCCTGAAAAAACCGCCGCCTGCGTCAGCAGGCGGCGGTTCACGTTTTGGCCCTCTCCGGCATAGCATGGGGAAACAGGCGGCGACCCCGCCGGAGGAGGAGGATACAGATGTCGAGTGGACGGCTGATGGTGAGGGTGTTCACCTCACGGGCGCAGATCCCCATCCCGGGGGCCACGGTGGTGGTCACCCACCGGCTGGCGGACGGGATGCGGGAGCTGCTGGGGGTGCGCACCACGGACAGCAGCGGCAACACCCAGCCCGTGGAGATCGACTCGCCGGACGCCATTGAGAGCCAGAGCCCCGGGGGGCTGGACCCGGGCTACTCCGTGTGCGACGTGTGGGCCGAGCACCCGGGCTTTTCCATGCTGGTGGTGGAGGACGTGCAGATCTTCCCCGGGGTGGAGACCTTCCAGCCCATGGAACTCAGCCCACTGGCCGAAGGGGAGAACAGTCTGAGCGAGGTGGACGTCCAGGAGACCCCGCCCCAGGGCCTGCGGTGAGGTGGCCCCATGCCCATCATCCTGCCCTACATCCCGGACGAGATCACCGTCCACCTGGGCCCGCCCGGCCAGTGGGCCCAGAACGTGACGGTCCCGTTCCCGTACTACGTCAAAAACGTCACCTCCAGCGAGATCTACCCCACCTGGACGGTCTCGGCCATCCGGGCCAACATCCTGGCCATCACCTCGTTCGCCCTGAACCGGGTGTACACCGAGCACTACCCCAGCCAGGGCTACGACTTCCAGATCACCAACACCACCGCCTACGACCAGCGGTACATCCATGACAGGAGCATCTTTGAGAATATTTCGGATATGGTAGACGAGCTTTTCACCAGCTACATCCGCCGCATCGGCTTCGTAGAGCCCCTGGCGGCCAAATTCTGCAACGGCACCACCACCACCTGCGACGGCCTGTCCCAGTGGGGCAGCGAGGAGCTGGGCCAGCGGGGCTATGACTCCGTCCAGATCCTGCGCAGCTATTACGGGAACAACATCGAGATCGTCCAGGGCGGCCCCGTCCGGGAGGTGGAGGAGTCCTACCCCGGCACCGCCCAGCGCCTGGGGATGATCGGCGAGCCGGTGTTCCTCATCCAGACGGCCCTGAACCGCGTCTCCCAGAACTACCCCGCCATCCCCAAGATCTGGCCGGTGGACGGCATCTTCTCCGAGAGCACCCAGGCGGCGGTGCGGAAGTTCCAGGAGGTCTTTGGCCTGACCCCCGACGGGGTGGTGGGCCGGGCCACCTGGTATCAGCTGGTCCACATGTACGTGGGGGTGACTCACCTGTCGGAGCTGTACAGCGAGGGACAGCAGTATCGGCAGATCGGGTTCCGCTACCCCGGCGTGCTGCGCCGGGGGGACAGCGGGGTGGACGTGCGCACCCTGCAGTACATGCTGGCCGTGCTGGCGGAATTTCGGGAGACCCTCCGGCCGCTGAAGGTGGACGGGGACTTCGGCCCGGCCACCGAGGCGGCGGTGACTGCCTTCCAGAACAGCGCCGGCCTGGCCGCCGACGGCGTGGCGGGGGAGCAGACCTGGAACCGCCTGTACCGGGAGTATCTGGGCATCGAGAACTACCTGGAGGCGGACCCGGCCCGGTTCCCCGACACTGCGGCCCTGTTGCCGGACCCCGGCTCCCGGGACGACGGGTACGCCCGGGCGGCCCGGCTGGGACAGTACCCCGGCTACCCCCTGGAGCGGGGGGCCTCGGACGAGAAAGGAGCAGTGCTGGTATGAACGTGGAGCAGCTGCACCAGGAGATGACCGGCCAGCCGGTGCGCAGTTTGCAGGTGATGCTGCGCAGGCTGGCCCAGAAGTACCCCTTCCTGCCCCAGATCACCCCGGACGGCCTGTTCGGGAGCCAGACCCGGGAGGCGGTAATGGCCTTTCAGCAGCACTTCTATCCGCCGGTGAACGGCGTGGTGAATCAGGGCACCTGGGAGGCCATCCGGCGGGCCTGGCTGGCCGCGGAGGGGGAGCTGGCCGACCCCAGGCCCCTGCGGGCCTTCCCCAGCGGCCAGAGCGCCTGCATGGGGGAGCGCAAGCTGTACCTGTACCCGATGCAGGCCATGTTCCTGGGGCTGGGCCAGGTCTTTGACGGGCTGCTGACCAACCAGGTGGACGGCTGCCTGGGGACCTCCTGCGCGGAGAACATCCGCTGGCTCCAGCGCCGCTGCGGTCTCACCGCCAGCGGAGTGATGGACTGCTGGACCTGGGATATGCTGGCCCGGCTGTATGAGGTGTTCGTCGTCCACCCCTACGCCCGGGTCGTCCGCACCGGCGGCGTCGCCGCCGGCCTCCCCACCCGGAAGTAGCCTCGGCCCGGAGCGCGCCCCGCAGAAAAAAACTTGTTTTTTTCAAAAAAAGCTCTTGCAATTTCAGAGCAGGTGTGGTAATATACAAAAGCTGTCCGGGACGAAAGCCCCGGAGCGGTTTCCGGGTGTGGCGAAGTTTGGTATCGCGCTTGAATGGGGTTCAAGAGGCCTCGAGTTCGAATCTCGACACTCGGACCAAGTCGGAGCAAGCTCTATATTGCTTGCTCCGACTTTTTTTAAAAAGTCAGAGCGCGCTCATTCCGCTGCTCCTCCTTTCCGAATCCTGAAACCATAAATCCTATTATTACACTCCGGCCAGTGAAAAGCCTGTAGTTGTTACAACTACAGGCTTTTTTCTGCTTTGTGGCAGAAGTGCTCGACCTTGTTTTCGGCTGCATCTTCCGGGGTTTATTTTTGATCTTCCTTTTCTTTCTTTATGGTGTCCATATATCCTGCTGTGATAATGCCAGACGGCAGTGCTACAATCGCAATCCCAACAAATGATGATATCATGGTAACAATACGCCCAATCGTGGTGACTGGGTAGATGTCGCCGTAGCCCATTGTTGTAAGACTGACGGTTGCCCAATATATCGCCTCAAAAAAATTACTAAAGGTCTCTGGCTCCACATTGAAGATAACCAGCGCAGATATCAACACATATCCGGCAGCCAGCCCACAAACGGCCAGCAACGGAGCGCGCTGATCCCTAATTACATCCATAATGATACGGATACTCTTTGCGTACCGAAAAAACTTGAAAGAGCGAAAAACCCGAAACGCTCTAAACGTCCGAAATAGCCGAAGCAGTTTCACCAAGCGCAGGCCAGGGAACAGACTGGTAAAGGAGGGCAGAATGGCCAAAAGATCAATGATGGCCATAGGGGTGAACGGATAAATAAAAAATGAAATTGCCCCTTTTCTAAGTTTCAAATCTGCTGTAAATAACCGTAACAGATAATCCAAAACAAATATGCAAGCTGTGAATCTGTCTATTGCCTCAAAACCAATCGTGGTTTCTTTGAATGCCAGCGGGATAAGGCTTAGAATTATAACAGCCATCATCGACCAATCATAAATCAAACTTGCCCTATCGCCGTCTTTTGATATCTCTATTATTTCAAATATTCTGCCTCGCATTACGGCACCTTCTCAAATTTCCGGCTCAGTGATCCGGTACATTCTAATTTTTGGTACTGGCCTTTTTTCTTCCAGTACCCCTTTGCCTTTCCCCTCAATTGACCAGCCAGCCGCCGTCCACATAGATGATCTGCCCGGTCACGTAGCTGGAGGCGTCGGACGCCAGGTACACCGCGGTGGAGGCCAGGTCGCCGGGGACGCCCAGGCGGCCCGCAGGGATGCGCTGTTCAAAGCCCTTGACCACCGCCGGGTCCTTCAGCAGGGGCTCGGTCATCTCGGTGAAGTAGTAGCCCGGGCCGATGGCGTTGACGCAGATGCCGTACTGCGCCCACTCGTTGGCCAGGGCCTTGGTCAGCTGGACGATGCCGCCCTTGGAGGCGCAGTAGGCCACCATGTTTTTCAGGCCCAGGACGCTGTTGAGAGAGCCCACGTTGATGATGCGCCCCCGGATCTTGTGCTCCACCATGTAGCGGCCCACGGCCTGGTCCATGAAAAAGACGTACTTGAGCTGGACGTCGGTGACCCGGTCCCAGTCGGCCTCCTCGAACTCAAGGGCAGACTTGCGGATGTTCAGTCCGGCGCTGTTCACCAGGATGTCGATGTGGCCGAACCGGGCCGCCACCTGGTCCACGAACGTCCGGATGGCGGGCAGTGAGGTGACGTCCAGCTGCATGGGGATCACGGTCCCGCCCGTCTCGGCGGACATCTCCCGGGCGGCGGCCTCCACCGTCTCGATGCGGCGGCTGGCGATCACGACGGACGCGCCGGCGTCCGCCAGCGCGGTGGCCATCCCGCGGCCAAGCCCGGTGGCCCCGCCCACCACAATGGCGGCCTTCCCGGTCAGATCAAACAGGTTTTTCATACTGCATCTGCCTCCTCTCAAATATGCGCCCCGCCGCGGACGGCGGGACACGGCGCGCTGTCAAACAGGCCGGTATTCCAGGTCAGTATACCAGCTTTTCCTGTATGTGGCAAGGGCGGGGAGGGGCCCGCCCCGCCTGTTTTTGACAAATGCGCCGATTTTCCTCCGCGTGGAGCGGAGCGGGAACGGGGCCGGCAAAACGCCCCCGGCCCGGCTTGCCGGGTTGGGGGCGCTCCTTATGTGTTTTTGGTCCTCAATTTGCTTTCCGCGCCCCGTCCCGGAGGGCCCCGGTGAGGGCCAGGGCCGCCTCCAGCACGCCGCCCCCCACCGCCAGAGCCTTGTCTGACGCGCAGTAGCAGTGTTTGATTTCGCACCTTGGGTCCACATCCCCGGCCTTCATGCCTTTGTGGACCGGGGTGCCGTCGGCCAAAATGCCCCGGAGCACCCCGTCGATCTGGCAGACCATGGGCCGGCCTTCCACCGTCCCGGCCACGTCCCCGGCCTTCACCAGTTCGCCGATCTCCCGGAGCTGCCGGAAGGTCCCGTCCGCCGGGGCCCGCAGCACCCGCTCCCCGGCGAAGCCGCCGATGAGGCCGGGCACGTCGGTGTTGGGCAGGGCGGAGCCCTCCCAGATCACCCGGCCCAGGTAGTGCCCCCGCATGGTCTCCACCACCGCATGGCAGTCCACCCCGGCAGTGAAGCCGGGGCCCGCGGCGATGACCGCCGGGGCGTCGGTGATTTTTGTGCCCAGGTTCCGCTTGGCTAAAATCAGGTCTGCCACCACGTCGGGCCGCAGTTCCCGGACGCAGGCCGCCTCCGGGTCCCGCAGCACGGCAATCTCCCCCGCCTCCAGGATGAGCCGGACGCCCTCCGAGCTCTCCGCCAGCCGGGCGGTGACGTCCTCCACCGTATAGCTGCCGAACAGCACCGCCTGGGAGAAGCACACCGTCCGCCGGATGGCGGTGGGCCGGGGCAGCTCGGTCATGACCACCTGGAACCCCGCCCGGTGGAGCCGCAGGGCGGTGCCGGAGGCCAGGTCCCCGGCCCCTTTGATGACTACAAGCACTGGATTTCCCCCCTCCGCAGGCTCCCGGCGCACACCGGGCGGCCCGCCAGCCCGGCGGCCAGCTCCCGGGCCTGCTGGTATCGCGCCGGGTCGTCACACTGGTTTACATAAATAATATCCCAGCCGCCCTCCCGCAGCAGCATCTCCGCCGCGGATGAGGGGGAGGTGTCCGCCGCCCGCCACAGCTCCGGCCGGTGGACGGCCTTTTCGATGGGCTGGCCGAACCCGGCCGCCCCCACCACGCACACCACCCGGTTTGCCTCCGGCGGGACCACCGGCTCCCAGGGTGCGTGGGCCTTGAGGGGCAGACCCCGGGCGCCGTCCGCCTCCACCAGCACGTAGTCGGCCAGCGCCGCCAGCGCCCCGATGGGGAGGGCCGCGCAGGGCCCGATCTTCCCATTTTCTGCCGGCGAGCCCGCGCAGATCACCCAGTCTGTCCCCGCCGGAAGATCCTTCGCCCCGGGGTCCAGCAGGGTGGGGCAGAGGGCCGAGGGGAACATCCGGGTGGTGGTGCACAGGACCACCCGCCCGGGCAGCTCCGCCGCCAGGGCGTGGAGCAGGGAGGTCTTGCCGCCGCTGCCAATCACGGCGGTGACGCCCCTCTGGATGCCCAGCGCCTCCCAAAACCGCATCTGTTCCGCCTCCCCGCCGTTTTTTTCAGTATACCGCGAACGGCGGCCCAATGCAAGCGGCGGCCAGCCGGAAAGCAGGAATTGAAAAATGGCCGAGAAAGTCGTATAATCGGGCTGTAAGCGTGAGGAGGGTTGCCTATGGAGGAGAAGATCGTATTCTGCAAGGGGGGCGGCTGCACCGCCAAGCTGGGGGCGGGCGTGCTGAGCCGGGTGCTGTCCCGGCTGCCCAGAGGGCCGGAGGACCCCAGCCTGCTGGTTGGCTACGACAGCCGGGACGACGCAGCGGTGTACCGGATTTCAGACGACACCGCCGTGGTCCAGACCCTGGACTTCTTCCCGCCCATGGTGGACGATCCCTACACCTTCGGGCAGATCGCGGCGGCCAACGCCCTCAGCGACATCTACGCCATGGGCGGCGAGGTAAAGACCGCCCTGAACATCGTGTGCTTCCCGGAGAAGTGGGACCTGAATATTTTGGGCGAGATCCTCCGGGGCGGCTCAGAGAAGGTCATCGAGGCCGGGGGCACCCTGGCCGGGGGCCACTCCATCGCTGGGGACGGGGTGCTGTACGGCCTGTCCGTTATGGGGACGGTGCGCCCCCAGCGGGTGCTGGTCAACAACCGGGGAGAGCCCGGCGACAGGCTCATCCTCACCAAGAAGCTGGGGGTGGGCATCCTGTGTACCGCCAACCGGGTGGGGGAGGCCTCCCCGGAGGGGATGGCCGAGGCCGTCGCCTCCATGACTACCCTGAACAAGTACGCCGCCGAGATCGCGGCGGGGTACGACGTCCACGCCTGCACCGACGTCACCGGGTTCGGCCTGATCGGCCATCTGCGGGAGATGCTGGACGGGAAGCGGTCCGCCGTGGTGTACTGGCGGCAGGTGCCGGTCATTTCGGAGGCCAAGCGCCACGCCGACGAGTTCCTGCTGACGGCGGCGGGCCAGCGCAACCGAAACTTCGCCGGGGAGTCCGTCCGCTTCGAGGGCGTCCCCTTCGCCATGGAGGAAATTCTGTTCGACCCCCAGACCTCCGGCGGGCTGCTGCTGGCCGTCTCCCCGGAGCAGGCCGGCGCGCTGGAGGAGGAGCTGCGGGCGGCGGGCCTGCCCGCGGCGGTCATTGGGGAGCTGACGGAGCGGAGCGAACCCGAGGTAACTGTGAAATAAACGGGAAAGGTGGGTTTATCAATGAGAAAGACCGTTGACGCTATGGGGGACGCCTGCCCCATCCCCGTGGTCAAGACCAAGGCGGCCATCCAGGAGCTGAACGGCGTTCCCGGCACGGTGGAGACCCTGGTGGACAACGAGATCGCCGTGCAGAACCTGACCAAGATGGCCAACCAGAAGGGCTACAGCGTGACCTCCGAGAAGCTGGGGGAGAACCGGTTCCGGGTGGTACTGGCCGTGAACGGCGGCGCGCCGGAGCAGGCCGCCCCGGAGGAGACCGTCTGCATCCCCGACGCCAGGAGGGGGAACGTGGTGGTGGCCGTGACGTCCGGCACCATGGGCAGCGGGAACGACGAGCTGGGGGCCGCCCTGATGAAGGCCTTCCTCTACGCCCTGGCCCAGCAGGACACCCTGCCCTCCACCGTTTTGTTCTACAACGGCGGGGCGAGGCTCACCTGCGGGGGCTCCGCCTCCCTGGAGGACCTGAAAGCCCTGGAGGCCCAGGGGGTGGAGATTTTGACCTGCGGCACCTGCCTGAACTTCTACGGTCTGACGGACCAGCTCCGGGTGGGCGGGGTCACCAATATGTACGACATCGTGGAGAAGCTGACTAAGGCCGGTCTGGTGGTCAGGCCGTGATCTACCTGGACAGCGCCGCCACCGCCCTCCACCGGCCTCCAGAGGTGGAGCGGGCCATGTGCCGGGCGCTGCACACCATTGGAAACGCGGGCCGGGGGGCCCACGGGCCCACCCTGGCCGCCGCCCGGCTAGTCTACGGCGTCCGGGAAAAGGTTGCCGCCCTGTTCGGCGTGTCCGACCCGGCCCGGGTGGCCTTCACCGCCAACGTGACCCAGGCGCTGAACACCGCCATCGGAGGGCTCATCCGGCCGGGGGACCACGTGATCACCACTGTTTGCGAGCACAACTCGGTGCTCCGGCCTCTGTACCGAAAGGAGGACCAGGGGGCGGAGCTGACCATCCTCCCGGCGGACGCCCTGGGCCGGGTGGACTTCGACGCCCTGGGGGACGCTCTGCGCCCCAACACCCGGGCGGTGGTGGTGGGCCACGCCTCCAACCTGACGGGCAACGTGGTGGACCTGAAAAAGGTATCGGATTTCACCCGCTCCCACGGCCTGCTGCTCATCGTGGACGCGGCCCAGACCGCCGGGACCCTGCCCGTCCACATGGAGGATCTGGGCATCGACGTGCTGTGCTTCACCGGCCACAAGGGGCTTATGGGTCCCCAGGGCACCGGCGGCCTGTGCGTCCGGGCGGGGCTGGACCTCCCGCCCCTGCTGGTGGGGGGCAGCGGCATCCGCAGCTTTGACCGGGCCCACCCCAGCCAGCTCCCCGAGGCCCTGGAGGCCGGGACGCTGAACGGCCACGGCCTGGCCGGCCTGGGGGCGGCGCTGGACTACCTCCTGGACCGGGGGATGGAGGACATCCACCGGACCGAGGACGCCCTGGCCCGGCGGTTTGCCGGCGGGGTCCGGTCCATCCCCGGCGTGACCCTCTACGGCGACCTGGACGCGCCGGTCCGGGCCCCCATCGTCACGCTGAACGTGGGGGAGCTGGACGCCGCCGAGGTCAGCGGGCGGCTGTGGGACGAGGCGGAGATCTGCGTCCGGGCCGGGGCCCACTGCGCGCCGCTGATACACCGGGCCCTGGGCACACAGGAGCGGGGCGCGGTGCGGTTCAGCTTCTCCTGCTTCAACACGGAGGCGGAGATCGACCGGGCGGTCCAGGCCGTGGCGGACATCGCGGGGGAGGGGTGAGCCGTGCGGGAGAAAAAGCGGTGCGCCGTGCTCACCTTCCACACCACCACCGAGGCCATGGCCATGGAGAGGCGCTGCCAGGAGGGGGGCATCCCCGGGCGGCTAATCCCCGTCCCAAAGGAGATCACCGCCGGGTGCGGGCTGGCCTGGCGCATGACGGCGGAGGAGTACGAGCGCTGGCGGCCCGAGCTGGAGCGGCTGGGCCTGCGGTTCCAGGAGGCGGCGGAGATGATGCTCTACTGACGCCCCAAATCCAAAAAACGGACCCCCCGCCTGCACAGGCGGGGGGTCTTGCAGTAAGTCAGTCGATCCGGGGCCCCGGTCCGGGCGCCGGTTTTTCCTCCTCCCCGGAGAGAGGCAGGGAGGCGATGGCCTTGGCCAGCCACAGGAACAGGAACATGATCAGCACCGGGATGGCGCAGTTGGAGATGAGGAGCACGGCCACGGCGTCGATAAAGCTGTTCAGGGCGTCCTTCGCCCGCTCGACGGCGTCCGTCACGCTGCTGGTGAGCTGCTCCCCGATTTGGGAGAACCAGCCGGTGATGCCGCCCGTCCCGCTCTCGGCCTCCCCCTCCTCGGTGTCCTTCTGGACATCCTCGGTGGCCTGCTGGGCGTTCTCCACGGCCTGCTGGAGGTGGAACGTCTCCTCAAACAGGTCGCCCACCTTCAGACTGACCGGGATGATCATGCAGATGGCCAGGGCGAAGGCCCCCAGACGGATGGCCAGCTGTTTCAGGGCGGTCCTGGGGATGAACTGGTACAATATCCCCAGGATACACGCGATGGGGATCAGCCAGGTGAACGCTACCTTGATGGTCATGGTGAGCAGGAACTTCTCCAGCAGGATGATCCCCGTCACAAGGAGCAGGTAGGAGCTGAGCTCCGCGACCTGGTCGGCGATGGGGGTGGTGGCGTCGCCGGGGACCGCGGAGATGGCGACGGAACTGGCCGCGGTGGCGGCGGTCAGCTCCATCACGGTGCCCTTCCGCTTGTCCAGCGCCTCAATGGACGTCTGGTGGAGCTCCGGCGAGGACAGCCGGTCCGAGAGCCACAGGCACGATGTGAGCAGCACGGCCAGCAAAACGGCGGCCGCGATGAGATTCTGGGATGTGATCCTTATTTTTTTCATGGAAATGCGCCTCCCTGTCCGCAAAAATCAGCCTTTCCTCCTGGGGACGGCGGCCGCTGCTGCGCCGCTGTCCCCACTGTATAACAGCGCGGGTCGGCTGTCAACCCCTTCCCGCCGTCCCGGCGGGCGGAAGCTCGATCTGCACGATCCGGTCGATGGGGATCTCCGTGCCGTCCCGGAGGACCACCCGCCGGGCAAAGACATCGATCTTCCTCACTGGGCCGGAGGCCGTCACGTACGTGCCGCCGGCCTTCTTTTCGTCCGGGACGAAGTAGGTAAAGGATGCCTCGGGCCCCTGCGCCAGCCGGTCCGAGAGGCGCTGCAGTTTTCGGTCCAGCTCCGCCTTTACGTCCTCGTCCGGCTCCGCCCAGGCGTCGGTCAGCCGCCGGGTCTCCTGGAGCACCCCCTCGAAGCCCGTCAGGGCCGCGAAGGGGGAGAACTGGGCCGCCCGCTCCGCCAGGGACATCCTGGGCCGGGTGGGGGAGACGTGGTGGGGCAGATGGATGATGTCGTCATAGGGTCCGCTCATGCCTTGTGCCCCCCGATCTGCGCGTTGCGTTCCATGCCTGTGGCCCCATCCTCCAGGTCGGTGCCCTTCACGATGGCGTTTTTGCCGTACTTGCGCTTGATGGACAGCATAGCCTGCTGGATGTGCCGCTCCCGGTCCAGCCCGGCCTCCTCGGCGGCCCGGGCCCGCCGCGCCTCGGCCTGGTCGGTGAACAGGTCCAGCTGTTCAAAGCCGTCCTCCCGGGGCACGTCGTGCTCCCCCAGGACGCGGGCGGCGGTGACGTTCAGCCGGCGGACCAGCAGGTTTTTGTCCACCGTCCGGTCGAACAGGTCCAGCACGGTCTGGACGATCACCCGGGTGGAGGAGGTGTACCTCTCCAGATTCTGACTGCCGTGGGCGTGCTTGGGGACGGGCCGGCCGTAGTGGTCGGCTGCGATGGGGCCCTTGTAGCTCCGCCGCCGGTCCGGGTCCTGGAAGTTCTCCCGGTCAAAGCCCACCGTGAGGACGAGCTGGTCGGTCATCAGCCCCTTGTCTACCAGGTCCAGCGCCAGGGACTCGGCCATCTCCCGGACCACGATCCGGGCCTTGTCAAAGGGGTAGGGGGACTGGAGCACCTGCCCGGAGCCCACGCTGCTGGACTCCGGCCGGTAGGCCTTGATGGCCTGCATGGTGCACGGCTCCCAGCCCCAGGCGTGGTCGATAAGCAGCTCCGCGTTCACCCCGAACAGCTTGTACAGCAGCGCCTCGCTGTGGAAGTCGCCCGGCCCGCCCAGGGAGCACCGGGCCACGTCCCCCATGGTGTGCATCCCGTGGGCCTCCAGCTTTTTGGCGTAGCCCCGCCCCACCCGCCAGAAGTCGGTGAGGGGCCGGTGGGACCAGAGGGTCTGCCGGTAGCTCATCTCGTCCAGCTGGGCGATGCGCACCCCGCTCCGGTCGGGCTGGACGTGCTTGGAGCCGATGTCCAGGGCCACCTTGCACAGGTACAGGTTGGTGCCGATGCCGGCGGTGGCGGTGATGCCGGTGGTCTCCAGCACGTCCAGAATGATCTTCCGGGCCAGCTGGCGGGGGGTTAGGCCGTAGATACCCAGGTAGTTGGTGACGTCCATGAACACCTCGTCGATGGAGTAGGGGTGGATGTCCTCCGGGGCCACGTATTTCAGATAGATCTGGTACACCCGGGCGCTGTACTCCATGTAGAGGGCCATCCGCGGGGTGGCCACGATGTAGTCGGCGGCCAAGCCGGGGTCGGCCCCCAGGGCGGGGGCGTCGGAGGAGGAGCCGGTGAAGGCGCGGCCGGGGGCGCGCTGGAGCCGCTGGGCGTTGACCTGTTTTACCTTCTCTACCACCTCGAACAGCCGGGCCCTGCCGGGGATGCCGTAGGCTTTCAGGGTGGGGGAGACCGCCAGGCAGATGGTCTTTTCTGTGCGGCTCAGGTCGGCCACTACCAAGTGGGTGGTCAGGGGGTTGCGGCCCAGCTCCACGCACTCCACCGAGGCGTAGAAGCTCTTCAGGTCGATGGCGATATAGGTCCTGCCGGCCACTGTGTCCGCCTCCCCTCTCACGCAGAGAACGAATGTTCGATTTATGATACCACAGAACGGGCGGGGCTGTCAAGGGGCGTCTGCCGGGGGAGGGCAGAAAAAGAATGGGCCGCCTCTCGGCGGCCCATCTTCGGTCGTTGCCGTTACCCCTCCATCAAAATATCGGTCAACTGCTCCGCGTAGGCGCGGATGTCGATCCCTTTGGTGAAGGTCAGGCAGGTACCGGTGGGGAAACGGGTCTTTTCAATCCACGCGGCGGGTATGCCGCTGGCGCCGTACTTGGCTCCAAGTATGACGCCGGCGACAGCGCCGATGGTGTCCGCGTCCCGGCCAAAGTTGCCGGCCACGGTGACGCCGGTGCGGAAGTCCCCGTGCACGGCCTTCAAGCACACGAAAGCGGAGGGGATCGCTTCCGCCGTGGTGGCCCAGGAACTGGTCCACAGAAGGTCATGCAGGTCCATCCAGGCGTCCAGAAGGTGCCCGCCCCGTCCATCCAGGAGGGCGTAGGCCTGGCTGAGGTTGTAGTACAGCCAGGACTCCTCGGGGATGGACTGCATCGCTGCGTCCAGGATCTCGTCCATGGTGCCGTCCACCATGGCCACCGCAACGGCCGCCGCCACGGCCTGCGCGCCCCAGATGCCATCCCGGAAATGGCTGATCTCCGATTCGATTCGGGCAAATTCTCTGGCCTTCTCCGGATCTCCGGCGCACACGATGCCCACGGGGCCGATGCGCATGGAGGAGCCGTCGCTCATGTGGAAGGTGTTGAATTTGCCGGAGAGGGGGGGCTTGATCCCTTTCCGCAGGTTGTTTGCCGCTTCGATCTCGCTGGCGCCGCCCCGCTTGTACTCGTCCTGGGTCACCACGTCCTCCATCCAGGAGCGCAGGCACTCCTCGGTGGTGAGCTTGCCGTGACAGCGGATGAGGGTCTTGGCTGTCAGCAGGGCGAACTCGGTGTCGTCTGTGCTCCAGGACGCGCCTTTGTTGAAGTCGGTGGTTACGGCGTAGTTGACCCGGTTCTCCTGCTTGCGGGAGGCGTCCCCAAAGGAGTCCCCGATGGCCAGGCCGGACAGAGCGCCATACACCTTGTCAAATACCCGGGCGCGGTCTTGGATAAATTCTTGTCTGCTCAGCATACTGTAATCTCCTCGCTCCTGCCTCGCTTACGAGGCAGGATGGTCCATTTTGTTCAGACGAAAACCGCCCGGTATTCCTCAGCGGGGGGAGAGATCTTTAGCCGAGGGCATCAGTCAGGATGGGGGTGAACTGGTCGCCGCCGGCGGCGTTCCACTTCTGCACGAACTCGTCGAACGCGCTGATGGGCTTCACGCCGGTGATGATATCGGTGGCGTACTCGTTATACAGGTTGTTCATGGCGTCCCACTGGGGGGTCATCTCGTCGGGGATGAGGATGTTGGTATCCATGGTCAGGTACTTGTTGACCATGTCCAGGGACTCCTGGGCCGCGGGGGACAGGACGGGCTCGGCCAGGGAGGGATCCTGTGGATCGAACTTGTAAGTGGTATCCCAGAAGCGGGCCCACCAGCCGGAGAACTTGTCGGTAAAGACGATCTTGTTGTCCACCACGTTGTACTGCACGCCCTCGATGCCCACCTTATCCAGGATACGGCCCTCGGGGCTGGCCATGAACTCCAGCACCGCCCAGGCGGCGTCCTTGTTCTTGGAGTCGGCGTTGATGCCGATGCCGCGGGACTCCTTGGTCACGTCCACGGACTTGTAGGACTGGGAGACGCCCTTGGCAGGGGGCAGGACGGTGAGCGCGGCGGCCTCGCCGTTGACGGAGACCATCTTGGTGTCGTACACCTGGATGGTGCCGCCGGCGGTGCCCACCAGAATGGCGGCCTTGCCGTCATAGAAGCGCTGCTCCATGACGCTCCAGTCGTTAGTCAGGTAGTCGGGGTCCAGCAGACCGTCGGCGTACAGCTTGGCGTAGAACTCCAGCTTGGCCTTCTCAGCCTGGCTGGCCTTGCTGAAGATCCACTTGCCGTCCTCCTTGATGATGGTGCCGGTGACGCCAAAGGCGTGGTTGAACACGCTGTCGAAGCGGGTGGTGTCGCCGTCAGCGGTGAGGGCGTACTCCACCAGGCCCTCATCCTTCATCTCTTTGAAGAAGGCGTAGTAGTTGTCGATGGTGGGGTCGGCGATCAGCGCGTCATAGGTGTCCAGCTGCTCGCACCAGTCGGAGCGCATCACAGGGGTGTTGGTGCGGGGGGGCGCCAGCCACAGCAGGTAGGGGTAGCTCTGCAGCTTGGCCACGTTGGTCTCGTCCATCAGGTCCTTGACATAGGTGGAGCTGGCGATGTAGGGGGTCAGGTCCTCCAGGAAGCCCTGCTGGGTGACAGCCTGGTCGCCGCCCTGGAAGTAGATCAGGTCGGAGGTGACCTCGCCGTTCATCACGGCCAGAGGCAGAGCGGAGGCGTAGCCGCTTGCCGGGGGCTCGTCAAAGATCACGTTGACGTACTGCCCGTGGGCGGCCATCTTCTCGTTGATGGCCTTGCACAGCAGCTGCACGTCCTCCTCGTTGGGGAACACGTCCTTGACCATCACGTGGACCTCCACAGGGGCGTCCGGGGAGCCGATGGTGCCGTCGCCGGCGGGGGCGGAGGCAGCGGGAGAGCTGGGACTGCTGGGGGAGGGAGCCGCGGGGGTGCTGGTGGAACCGCCGCCGCAGCCGGCCAGGCAGCCCATCATCATCGCCAGAGCGAGAGCAAAGGACAACAGCTTTTTCATACTTAAACCTCCAATATACTGTTTTATATCGCGTCCGCCGCGTGTCCGCGGCGGGATCGCACGGTGTACGGCCGGACCGGGGATCAGCCCTTGACGCCGCCAGCCATGGCGTCCTTGGTGTAGAACTTGAGCACGAAGGGGTAGATGATCAGGATGGGGATGACCGCTACCACGATGGTGGCGTACTGCAGGGCTGTGAAGTCCAGGTTGGCGACCAGCTCGTTGTAGTCCATCAGATTCTGTGTGCCGACTAGGGTGGTCACGTCGCCGTCCACCACGAACCGGCGCAGGATGACCTGCAGGGGCACCTTGGAGATGGAGGAGATGAAGATGCCGGCCCGGTAGTACTCGTTCCAGCGGACCACGCCGTAGAACATGGTCAGGGTGGCGATGCCGGCCTTGGCCAGAGGGGCGGCCACCGAGAACAGGGTGCGCATGTGGCCCGCGCCGTCGATCTTGGCCGCCTCGTAGATGTCCTGGGGGACCTCCTGGAAGTAGCGCATCATGATGATGAGGTAGTAGACGTTCACCGCCTGACACAGGATGACCGACCACTGGCTCCCCATCAGCTTCAGACTCTTGATGACCATGTACTCAGGGACGATGCCCGGATCGAAGAGCATCATGATGATGAAGAACACCATGAGGATCTTCTTGCCCACCAGGCCGGGCCGGGTGAGGACGTAGGCGGCCATGATGGTGAGGGTGATGTTGATGAGGGTGCCCACCAGGGTGATGAAGATGGAGTTGAGCACGGCGGGCATGATGTTGGGGTTGCTGAAGATGATCTGGTAGTTCATCAGGCTGAAGCCCCGGGGGAAGATCTCCAGGCCGCCCATAGCGGTAGACTGGGAGGGGTCGGACAGGGAGCGGGCCAGGATGTGCAGCAGGGGGATCAGCATACTCAGGGTGATCAGAAACAGGATGGCCATAATGACCCACTGGAGGATGCCCAGGGGCTTTCTCTTTTTCGTCATGTTACCACACACCCTCTCCTGTCAGTTTTTTGCTGGTCACGTGGGTCATGAGCACCAGGACCACGCCGACCACGCCCTTGATGAGGGAGACCGCAGTACCGATGGAGTACTGGGCGTTCTCGATACCGACGCGGTTGATGTAGGTGTCTAGGATGTCGATGACGCTGTTGACCGCGTTGTTGGTGAAGTTGTAGACCTGATCGAAGCCGGCCGACATGAAGAAGCCCAGGTTCAGGATGAACACCGTGGTCATGGGGATCACCAGGGCGGGCAGGATCACGTAGCGGATGATGTTCCAGCGGTTGGCGCCGTCCATCTTGGCCGCCTCATACAGGTCGGGGCTGATGTTGAGGATGGTGGTGAAGAAGATGATGGAGTCCCAGCCGAGGCTGCGCCAGCCCTCGCACAGGAACAGCACCCAGCGGATGGCCCCCTTGCTGGTGAGCAGGCTCACCGGCGCCACGCCGAACCAGCCCAGGATCTCATTGAGCGCGTCGGTAGGGGAGGGGCCCAGGAAGGACATCCAGATGCCGGCGATAACGACCCAGGACAGGAAGTGGGGCAGGTAGGAGACTACTTGTACGTACTGCCGGAAGCGCTTGAGCCGCAGCTCATTGAGCACGATGGCGAAGATGACGAAGAAGGGGAAGAGCAGCACGTACTTCATGAAGCTGATGATCAGGGTGTTTTTCAGGATGTCCCCGAAGGCGGGCGAGCTGAAGACCAGCTTAAAATACTTCAGCCCTGCGAAGGTCCACGGTCCTCTGGCGTTGTAGTCGTAGAAGGCCAGGCGCATATTGATCATGGGCCAGACGCGGAAGACTACGAAATAGAGGATCGTGGGCGCCAGGATGAGGTACAGGATCCGGTCCTTCCACATCCGATGCAGCGCTTTTTTCATCGGGGACGCAGATTCTATCTGGTTCAGAATGATTCCCTCCCTTTCAAAATGGTGTGTTGCGGCCCTTTTTAGACCGTAACCGGTTTCTCTCCATCTGCAATTATAAGCTTGCGAGAAAAAATCTGCAATTCGCTATTTGCACAGATTTTTCCGGGCATTTTTATCGAATATTTACAAAGTCTTAACGACCCTGGACAGAGCTGATTGGACAAAAAATGGTTTGTTGTATGAAACCGATTTAGTTCGATTCATAGGATAAATGTTTCATAAAGGCGGCAAAGTTTCTCACAGAGTTATAAAAAAACCGCTAAAAACCCGTTAAAAAAGCGTAAAAATTCCGAACAGAAGAGGGTATATTCTGTCTCATTCGAACCAATGATAAATGCAAAATTTTTATGGGACTGAAAATGCTGCCCCCGGACCCGTCCAGCGGGCGGCCGCTAACTGGAGGCCCGATTTCAGAGCGAAAAAGGGCAGGCCCCGGATGGAGCCTGCCCTTTGCGCGGATCTGAATTATCAGTCTAATACTCGTTGTCGTAGGGTCGGGGGAGGGTGGTCTCCCGCAGCACCAGCTGGGGTTCCACCACCGTGTGGGGCAGCTTGACCTGCTCCCCCTCCACCACGCGGATCACCTGCTCGGTGATGTACTGCGCCATGTCATAGTGGGGCTTGGAGACGGTGGACAGGGCGGGATGGAAGGCGCTGGCCAGCTCGGTGTTGTTGAAGCCGATCAGCTCCACGTCCTCGGGGATGCGCACCCCCCGCTGAAGCAGCTGGGACACCATGCCGATGGCGATCAGGTCGCTGCCCGTGGTGATGGCGTCGAACTGGATCTTGCGGTTGAGCAGCTGGTCGGCGGCCAGGCGGCCGTACTGGATGCTGTATTCCCCGCTGAGCAGCAGCTCCTGGTACACCGGCAGCCCGGCGGCGGTGTGTGCCTGGCGGTAGCCCTCCAGGCGCTCCCGGGAGCCGGACACGTCCGGGTTGCCCTCCACATAGGCGATGCGCCTGTGCCCGCCCCGGATCAGGTAGGCGGCGGACTTGTAGCCGCCCCGCACGTTGTCGCCCGTGATGCTGGCGTTGCTCACCGAGGTGTCGAAGGACCGGCCGATGAGGCCCAGGGCCACGTTGTACCGGCGGAAGTCCAGCAGGAAGTCCCGGTTAGACACGCCGGAGCACAGGATGATGCCGTCCACCCGCTTGTCCACCATGGACAGCAGCTGCTGGGCCTCCCGCTCAGGGTTGTAGTCCGAGTTGCCCACCAGCACGGCGTAGCCCTTGGAGTCGGCATAATCGGTGACCCCCCGAATAATCTGGGGGTAGAACAGGTTGCCCACGTCGGGCACCACCAGTCCGATCATATTGGAACGGGATACAGCGATGCTGCGGGCCAGGGCGTTGGGGCGGTAATTGAGCTCGCGGATGGCGCGCAGCACCCGCTCCCGCGTCTCGGCGCTGACCCCCTTGGGGTTGTTGTTGATGACGCGGGAGACCGTGGCCTTGGACACGCCGCAGATCTGGGCGATCTCCGCGATGCTGTGTATCTGTCTGTCCGGCAAGGGGATGCACTCCTTTAACGGAATTTTTATATGAGTTTCTTTATTCTATCACAGCACAGGGGAATCTGCAACCCCATTTTTCTATTTTATTCTTTTCTTTTTTGGGTCTTGCAATCTGTTTTTCCCTGTTTTATAATACAGGCAACCGGTTTCGTAAATACCGCGCGGCGGGTCGAACACCGCCTGATGACGGATGGGAGGCTGCATGATGACAGAACGCTACTTGGAAAAGGTCTACGCCGGGTTCCTGGGGATGAACGTGGGCATCCGCCTGGGCGCCCCGGTAGAGCCCACGGTCTGGTCCTACGAGCGCATCCGGGACACCTACGGGGACATCACGGACTACGTGAAGCAGTACAAAAACTTCGCCGCTGACGACGACGCCAACGGCCCCGTGTTCTTCCTGCGGGCCCTGTATGACGACGCGAAGGACCGCCCTCTCACCCCCCAGGACGTGGCCCGGGCCTGGCTCAACTACAGCCGGGAGGGAGTCGGCATGTTCTGGTGGGGGGGCTACGGCGTCAGCACCGAGCACACCGCCTTCCTGAACCTGAAAAACGGCGTCCCCGCCCCCGCCTCCGGCTCCATGGAGCAGAACGGCCGGACCCTGGCCGAACAGATCGGCGGGCAGATCTTCATCGACACCTGGGGCCTGGTCTGTCCCGGAAATCCTCAGAAGGCCGCGGACCTGGGCCAGACGGCGGCCAGCGTCTCCCACGACGGCAACGGCCTGTGGGGGGCCAGGTTCCTGTGCGCCGCCATCTCCAAGGCATTTGAGACGGCGGAGATCGACGCCATCCTGGACGCGGCCCTTGCCCAGATCCCGGCGGAGTGCACCTACCGGGCGGTGGCCGAGGCGGTGCGCGCCTTCCACCGGGAGCACCCCGGCGACTGGCGCGCCTGCCGGGAGATGCTGGGGCGGGACTGGGGCTACGACAAGTACCCAGGCACGTGCCACATCATCCCCAACGCCGGCGTGTGCGTCATGGCCATGCTGTACGGTGGGGGCGATTTCGCCCGCACAGTGGAGATCGCCGCCATGGCCGGCTGGGACACCGACTGCAACGCCGGCAGCGTGGGCACCGTCCTGGGTGTGGCCCGGGGGGTGGAGGGCCTGCCCCGGCGGTATCTGGACCCCATCAATGACAGCATCGTCTGCTCCAGCGTGTCCGGCTGCCTGAACATCGTGGATATCCCCACCTTCGCCAAGGAGGTGGCCCTGCTGGGCTGCCGCCTGGTGGGGGAGGAGCCCCCCGCGGGCTTGAGCATCACGCCGGGGGAGATCCATTTCGACTTTGAACTGCCCGGCAGCACCCACAACTTCCGGGTCTCCGACCCCTTCCTGTGCACCGTCAAGCACAGCACCAGGCACGCCTGGGCCGGTACCGGCTCGCTGGAGATCCTGCTGGACCGGGTGGTGCGGGGGAAGCCCTGCAAGGTGTTCTACAAGCCCTTCTATACCCGGGAGGACTTCTCCGACGAGCGGTACAGCCCGGTGTTCAGCCCCACCGCCTACCCCGGCCAGACCGTCTCCATGAAGCTGTATCTGGAGCCCTGGTCCGGGACCGAGATGCCCGGGGCGGCCCCCTATGTGCGCACCTGCTCGGACAAGGTGGACCACGTCCAGGGCTTCACCCAGCTCACACCCGGCCAGTGGACCGACCTCACCTTCTCCATCCCGGACACCCAGGGGGACCAGGTGGACGAGATCGGCATCGTGCTGGAGGGGTACGACAAGACCAAGTTCCTGGGGACGGTGTATCTGGACGAGTTCACCGTTCGGGGCCGGGCGGAGTACACCATCGCCATCAAAAAGCAGTGCAAGAATTTCGCGGCTATCACGCCCTTCTCCATGGACGGCGGGGCCTGGGACGTCTACGGCGGCACCCTGAACCTGCTGTGCGGCGGTCCGGCCTTCGCCTACACCGGCAGCTACTACGCCCGGGACTATGTCTGCTCCGCCCCGGTGACCCCCCTCCACGGGGAGAGCCACCTGCTGCTCTGCCGGGCCCAGGGGACCCAGCGGGGGTATCTCGCCGGGCTGGACGGCGCGGGCCGGGCGGTGATCCTGAAGAATGACTTCGGCCTGACCGAGCTTGCCCGGTGCCCCTTCCCCTGGGAGAGGGACAGGACCTACCGGCTGGAACTGCGCTGCGCGGGGGAGGAGATCGCCCTGCTCATCGACGGTCAGCAGGTGCTGTCCGCCCGGGACGGTGCCTTCCGGTACGGCATGTTCGGCTGCGGCTCCCGCAACATGGGGCGCACGTCCTTTGGGGATTTCGCCTTCCGGGAGCTGTAAAGCGCTCTGTACATAAATATATAAGGAGGACGCCGCTGTGAAGATTTTGAATTTCGGCTCGCTGAACCTGGACAAAGTTTACACCGTGCCCCACTTTCTCCGCCCGGGGGAGACGCTGGCCGCGGAGAAGGTAGAGACCTTCTGCGGCGGGAAGGGCCTCAACCAGTCCCTGGCCCTGGCCAAGGCCGGCGGGCAGGTGTTCCACGCCGGGAGCGTGGGCGCCGCCGACGGCGGTATGCTGCTGGACTGCCTGCGGGATGGGGGGGTGGATATCTCCCTGATCCGCCGGCTGGAGGACTGCGCCACCGGCCACGCCATCATCCAGGTGGACCCAGCGGGGGAGAACTGCATCCTGCTCTTTGGCGGGGCCAACCAGGCCATCACCCGGGAACAGATCGACTGGACCCTGGCCAAATTTGCCTCTGGCGACCTCCTGGTCCTGCAGAACGAGATCAGCGAGCTGGGCTATCTCATCTCCGCCGCGGCGGAGCGGGGGCTGGACATCGTACTGAACCCGTCCCCTATGACCCGGGCGCTGCTGGAGCTGCCCCTGGAGAAGGTGAGCTGGTTCCTGCTCAACGAGGGGGAAGCCGCCGACCTGTGCGGCGGCGAGACCGACGAGGAGAAGTGCCTGGACGAGCTGCTCCGCCGCTATCCCGACAGCCGGGTGGTGCTGACCCTGGGCCCCCGGGGCAGCATTTACCGGGACAAGGCGCGGACTGTCCGCCAGCGGGCCTACCCGGTGCAGGTGGTGGACACCACCGCCGCCGGGGACACTTTCACCGGCTTCTTCCTGGCCGGGATCGCGGGGGGGGAAACTGTGGAGGCGGCCATGGACCAGGCCGCCAGGGCCTCCGCCATCGCCATCGGCCGCCAGGGGGCGGCGCCCTCCATTCCCGAGCGGGCGGAGGTGCTGGCCTTCCGCGGGTGAGCTCCGCTGACGGCCAAATTTGGAATAGAAAAAGCGCCCCGGTCTGATCCGGGGCGCTTTTTTGCCGGTTTTTCCGCGACGTCATACCGATTCTGATTGATTAGGGTCTGTATCAGAGGCCCCCTCCAGGGAGAACCCGGGGAAAAACTCCTCCACAAAGTCCACCCTAGGCACCTGGAACACCCGCCCGTTCAGGGCCTCCAGGGGCCCGGCGCCGGTGGTGAAGGAGAATTTCAGCTTATAGGAGTAAAGCGCCTGGCCGTGGCGGCCGTATTTCCTGTTTTCCCGCTCGCTGCCGTACTTCCCGTCCCCGATGAGAGGGTGGCCGGCGGCGGCGAACTGGGCGCGGATCTGGTGGGTGCGCCCGGTGACCAGCTCGCACTCCACCAGGGACAGGCCGTCCCTCACGCACAGGGTGCGGTAGAGGGTCACGGCGGTGCGGGCGCCCGGCTCGGGCCGGGAGCGGACGTAGACCTGCTTTTTCGCCTCGTCCTTGAACAGGTAGTTCTCCAGCTTTCCCTCCGGCCTGGGCAGCTTCCCCTGGACCACGCACAGGTAGTACTTCTCGATCTCCCGGTCCTTGATCTTCTGGTTCATGACCCGCAGGCCCTCGGCGGTCTTGGCGGCGATGACGATGCCGCCGGTGTTGCGGTCGATGCGGTTGCACAGGGCGGGGGCGAAGGAGTTCTCCCAGTAGGGGGACCACTCCTTTTTCTGGTACAGGTAGGCCTGGATGTGGGTGAGCAGGGTGTTTACCCGCTCGGACTCGTCCGGGTGGACCACCATGCCGGGCCGCTTGTCCGCCAGGAGGATGTGCTCGTCCTCGTAGAGGATGTCCAGCTTGGGCTGGTAGAGGGAGAGGAAGGCGTTCTCCGGGGTGGGCCGGTCAAAGAACTCGTCGTTGATGTACAGCTGCAGCACGTCCCCCTCTGCCAGCCGGGCGTCCCGCTTGGAGCCCTTTCCGTTGACCTTCACCCGCTTGAGGCGGATGTACTTCTGGGCCAGCGGGGCGGGGAGCAGGGGCAGGGCCTTGCCCAGCCAGCGGTCCAGCCGCTGCCCGGCGTCGTTCTTTCCGATCGTGAATTCCCGCACGCGCACCCCTCCCGTTCCATTTTTCAGGTAATTCTACCACGGCCCCCCGCGGATTGCAAGCCAGGGGCCGCCAAAACCTGCCCGCCGTGAAAATCACCGTCCCGGGGCGGCTTTTGAGAAATTTTTTGTGCAGGAAAACGCAGAAAGTATTTGACATTCGCCGGCTTTTTCTTTATAATACTCGCTGTACCATTATGCAAGTATGGGGCCTGCCCCCAGGGGAGGGGTATTTGATGCGGCTGGATCTGCGGGATATCATCCACGTCCCGGATGCGTCAAAGCCTTTCCGGTTCCAGATGGACCTGTCCGAGCTGGACTTTTTTGGCCAGCGGCCGATCACGAAGCCCGTGCTGGTACAGGGCCGCGTGACCAACCACGCCGGCGCCCTGGCGCTGGAGGGGACGGCCGGCACGGAGCTGGACCTGCGGTGCGACCGGTGCGGCAAGCAGTTTTTCCGGGACAAGTCGGTCCCCCTGGACTGCCTGCTGGCCAGCCAGCTGGAGGACGAGGAGAACGACGAGATCGTGCTCCTGGAGGACGGCCAGGTGGATCTGGACGAGCTGGCCGAGACGGCCTTCATCCTTGCGATGGACACAAAAAACCTTTGCTCAGAAGACTGCAGGGGGCTGTGTGCCAGGTGCGGGGCCGATTTGAATCTCGGCCCGTGTACTTGCCGTCCTGAAGTGGACCCACGGCTGGCGGCGCTTGCGCAGCTGTTGGATGAGTAAGAGCGAAAAGTGCATGAACCGGCACGCAAAAACCGAAGGAGGTGTCACAAATGGCGGTTCCCAAAGGGAAAGTATCCAAGGCCCGGCGCGATAAGCGGCGCAGCTCCGTGTGGAAGCTGGCGACCCCCGGTATCGTGAAGTGCCCCAAGTGCGGTGCCTACCGGCTGCCCCACAGAATGTGCAAAAATTGCCTGACCTACAACGGCCGTACCTTCGGCCAGGTGGAGGCCCAGTGATTTGCTCAGAACAAAAAGAGACTGCCGTGCGCGGCGGTCTTTTTTTGTGCCGTCGGCCCGCTTGCCAAGCGGGCCCGGGCATGTTATGATAGGGAAAATCTGTTTTGACGGGAGCGGTGCGTTTTGACCGACTATTTCCACCTGGATATGCCCCGGGAGGAACTGCTGGCCTTGAGCAGCCTGGGTCTGGCCCATTTGGGGGACAGCGTGTTCGAGGTGATGGTGCGCTCCTGGCTGTGCCTCCACGGCCGGGCCAGGGCTGGCGACCTGCACCGGGCCACCGTCCGCTATGTGGCCGCCCCCGCCCAGGCGGAGATGACAAAGACCCTGCTGCCCCTGCTGACCCGGGAGGAGGCGGACGTGTTCCGGCGGGGGCGCAACACCGCCCCCCACTCCATCCCCAAGGCCGCCAGCCGGGGGGAGTACCAGGCCGCCACCGCCCTGGAGGCCCTGTTCGGCTGGCTGTACCTCCAGGGGAGGACCGACCGGCTCAACCAGCTCTTCGAGGCCCTCATGGCGGGGGCAGAGCGCGCGGAAAATGCGGAAGGCGGTGTGTGAGAGGTGCCTCTGGACGCCCTGTGCCTGTCCGGGATAGCGGCGGAGCTGAACGCCGCCGCCGCGGGGGGCAGGATCGACAAGATATACCAGCCCAGTCGGGACGAGGTGGTGCTGGCCCTGCGCGCCCCAGCGGGGAACGTGCGGCTGTTGCTGTGCGCCAACCCCAGCCGCCCTAGGGCCCAGCTGACCCAGATCAGCCGGGAGAACCCGGACGTGCCGCCCATGTTCTGTATGCTGCTGCGCAAGCACCTGAGCGGCGCGCGGGTCATGTCCTTCGAGCAGCCCCATCTGGAGCGGGTAGTTGACATAAAACTTGAAGCTCTGGACGAGCTAGGCGACCGGGTGGAGCGCCGGCTGGTGCTGGAGTGCCTGGGCCGGGGGGCCAACCTGATCCTGCTGGACGGGGAGGGCCGCATCGTGGACTGCCTGCGGAGGGTGGACGGCGACGTGTCCTCCAGGCGGCAGGTGCTGCCCGGCATGTTCTACCGCCTGCCTCCCGCCCAGGACAAGCTCGACCCCACCGCCCTGGACCGGGCGGAGCTGGAGGGCCTGCTGGCCCGGGCCCCGGAGGAGGCCCAGGCGGACCGGTGGCTGCTGGACACCTTCTCCGGCCTGTCCCCCCTGGTGTGCCGGGAGCTGGCCTTCCGCGCCGGCGGGGAGACCGACGTGCGGCTGAACGTTCTGGGGGAAGAGGGCCGCGCCCGGCTGTTGGACGGGCTGGAGCGGCTGCTGAGTGCTGTCCAGGAGGGACGCTTTACCCCAACCATGCTACTGCGGGACAGCAAGCCTTTTGACTTTACGTTTTTCCCGGCGGAGCAGTACGGCGGGCTGATGGAGCGGCAGACCTTCGATACCTTCTCCCAGCTGCTGGACCGCTTTTACGAGCAGCGGGAGGCCCTGGAGCGAGTGCGCCAGCGGGGCCGGGACCTGATCCGCTCCGTCACCAACGCCCGGGACCGCACCGCCCGGAAGATCGGCCTCCAGGAGCAGGAGCTGGCCGCCACCAGGGGCCGGGACCGGCTGCGGGAGCTGGGGGACATCCTGACCTCCAACTTCTACCGGATGGAGCGGGGGATGGGCCGCCTGCGGGCGGAGGACTTCTACGACCCGGAGGGGAAAGAAGTTGACATAAAACTTGACCCCCTGCTGACCCCCCAGCAGAACGCCGCCAAATACTATAAGGAGTACAACAAGGCCAAGACCGCCGAGGGGGTGCTCACCGTCCAGCTGGAGAAGGGCCGGAAGGAGCTGGAGTATCTCAACAGTGTGCTGGAGAGCATCCAGCTGGCCGAGGGGGAGCGGGACCTGCAGGAGATCCGCCAGGAGCTCACCGATACCGGCTATCTCCGCCGCCCCTCCAAGGCGAAGGGGCGGGAGCGCCGGGTGTCCTCCAAGCCCATGGAGTTCCGCTCCAGCGCCGGCCTGCGCATCAGCGTGGGCAAGAACAACACCCAGAACGACCTGCTCACCTGCAAGCAGGCCTTCAAGAGCGATATCTGGTTCCACACCCAGAAGATCCACGGCTCCCACGTCATCCTGTGGACCGAGGGGGGCCAGCCGGACCTGCAGAGCCTCAACGAGGCCGCCCGTCTGGCCGCCTGGTTCTCCCAGGGGCGGGAGAGCGGCCGGGTTCCGGTGGACTACACGCCGGTGAAGTACGTGAAGAAGCCCGCCGGCGCCCGCCCCGGCATGGTGGTCTACACCACCTATGAGACCGCCTGGGTGGAGCCCAGCGAGGAGTTGGTCAAGCGCCTGCGGGTCAAATAGAAAAGAAAAGAAACACCCCCGTCCCTTTCGTTGGGACGGGGGTGCGTTTTTGTTATCCCTGGATGGCCACGTAATCCGCGGAGACGTATCCGCCCTCGGGGGCGCCGGGGAACTGGATGCGCAGCCAGCCGCTGTCCAGCCGCTCCAGGACGGTGACCGTGTCGCCCTCGGCCAGCCGGCCCAGGACCTCATAACTGGTGCCGGGGCCGGAACGGACGTTCAGGGTGGAGGCCCCGGAGACCACGCCGGTGACCGCGTCCGCAGGCAGATCGGGGATGACAGGGGTGACGGCCGCCGGGTCGAAGCTGCCCAGCTTATACAGCAGGGCGGCCATCTCCGCCCGGGACAGCTCCCCCTTGGGGTTGAGCCGGCCGTCGCTGCCGCTGACGATCTGGTAGGCCACCAGGGGGGCGGCGTGGTCGGCGGCCCAGGAGGCCAGGTCGGCGCGGTCTTTGAACTGGTCCAGCACGTAGGCGGGGACGCTGTCCAGGTGGATGCCCAGGATGGGCAGCACCCGGTTGAGGATGACGAAGGCCTGTTCCCGGGTGACGTTGCTCCTGGGGGCGAAGGTGCCGTCGTCCATGCCGGAGGCGAGGCTGTTCTCCACGGCCCAGGAGATGGCGGTGTAGTAGTAGTCCTCGGCGGACAGGTCAGGGAAGTCAGCCGTAGTGGTGACCGCCGGCTGGCCCGCGGCGCGGTAGAGCATCAGCAGGAAGTCGCCCCGTCGGATCTGCTGGGAGGGGCCGAACTCCGTGGGGGTGACGCCGCTGACCAGTCCATTGCTGTAGCAGTACTCCACCGCCGGGAAGGCCCAGTGTTCCTCGGTCACGTCCAGGTGGATGCCGGTGAGGGCCACGGGGATGGTCTTGGTCAGACCGCCGGCCTGAGCGGTGATGGTGCCGGAGGCCCCGCCGTCGGCGGCGGTGAATACCCCGAACTCATCCACGCTGCCCACGTCCCCCTGGACGCTCCAGGTGACGCCGTCCACGTCCCGCATGGCGGTCCGGGACCAGAACTGGCCGGTGGCGGCCAGGGCCACCTGCTCGCCGGGCTTCACGGAGAGGGAGGTCAGGGCCCCGCTCTCCCCGGCCTTCGTGACGGCCAGCTCGGTCAGCTCGGTGACCACGTGGATCTGCGCTGTGCCCCGGGCGTCCAGGTCCCGGGAGCGCAGGGTGAAGGTGTCGGTGCCAGCGCGGTCCCCGGCGGTATAGATCGTGCCGTCCACCTCGCCCAGGTCGTCCTGGGAGCGGATGGTCACGTCGTCGGCCTGCTCATCCAGCAGGTTCAGCGCGTCGTCCAGCACGGCCACCTCGCCCAGGTCCACGCTGGTCCCGGCCAGCACCACCAGGCCGTCGTTCTTCAGGGCCAGCCGCTCCGGGCGGCCGCTGCCGGTCTCCTCGGTGACCAGCAGCAGGTAGGTGGCGCAGGAGCGGGCCTTGCCTTCAGAGGGCCGGTTGACGATGGCGGGGCCGGCCTGGCCGGGGACCCACACGCTCATGGTGGTGGAGCCGCCGCCGTCCAGGTTGACGGCCCACTGGCAGCCCTGCTCCAGCAGCTCATTGGCCAGGTCCGCCTCGCTCAGACCGGCGGAGTAGCCCGACTGCCGGCCGTCCACCGCGTACAGCACCGTGGTGCCGTCCCGTTTCACGCCCAGAGCGGTGCGGGGGTTCCGGCCGTCCTTGGCGTAGGCCCAGGCGGAGGAATCGGTGACCTGCCCGTCCCGGATGAGCACGTCGCCAGCGCCGCAGGCCCACTGCGCGTCCTCCAGCTCCGGGGAGCACTGGGTGGTCAGAGTGATGATGTCGCCCACCTGGAAGGACTTGAACACCGACTCCATGCCGGCGCCCTTGTCGGCGGTGAGGATGTAGTTGTCCTCCCCGATGGGGGCGGCCTCGCTGCCCTCCAGCAGCTCGGTGACCTCCAGCTCCATCTGGCCGGACACGGACAGCTCCGCCTCGCTGTCCAGGGGCACCATGCGCACCATCCACCCGTCGGTGGAGGTGCGGGTGGACACGGTGGAGAAATACTCGTTGAGCAGGTAGAGCCCGCCCCCCGCGGAGCGCCACTTGTTCAGGTGGGTCAGGGCGGTCTCCTGACCGGTGGAGGCGTTGGTCAGGGTGATGGTCACCTGGGGCTGCTCCACCAGGGCGAAGGTGCCGTCGGTGATGGTGAGGGCGGTCCTGCCCTCGGGGCTGGACTTGTACACCCCGTCCTCGACGACGATGCCCATGGGCACACCAGTGGACATGGCGAAGAAATCGCTGTTGACGGCGCCCAGCACGCGGTAGCCCAGGCCCTCGGCCTGCTCCACCGCCCGGCCGATGGTGGCGCCGGAGTAGAGGGTGCCGGAGCTCTGGAGGGTGATGGGGAGCACGTCACGGCTGTCGGACAGCTCCAGCGCGTAGCTCTCCACCCGTCCGCCGGCGGGGTGGCTGGTGATGGTGTTCACGTATGTAAGCCCGTCGGCCAGTTCATACTCCGTTCGGAGTTTTTCCTCGCCCGCCGAAGCGTAGGCCGTGGGGAGAAGGAGCAGCAGGGACAGGGCCAGCGCGCCCAGCCGGCGGGGCAGGGAAGTGCGGGGAACGTGTTTCATTTGGGGACCGTACCTTTCCGCCGCGCCGGATACGTGGAGGGGCGCGGCATACAGAGCTTTGGTGGATCGTTCTACAAATTGGGATGCTTTTGCTATCATACCACAACAGGTAGGCCGTTGCAATGGGAAAAAGTCCCGGTCCGTCCGGGACAATTTATGAATTTCCCATGAATTCGCCCGGGGCAAGGTTGAAATGCGGACAAGCATGGTGTAAAATAAACTAGTTTTTGCGCTGGCACAAATTTCCGCGGGAGAGGGGCAGTCCTATGCCGGAGGACCGGGACAATTCCACACGGACCATCGGCGTGATGATGGCCATCACCCTGGCGGGCAAGCTGCTGGGCCTGTACCGGGACCGGCTGCTGGCCGTCCACTACGGCGTGGGGATGCAGGCCAACGCCTTCTACACCGCCAGCCGGATCCCCAGGGTGTTTTTTGACGCGGTATTTGCCTCGGCCATCACCGCCTGCTTCATCCCCGTGTTCAGCGAGTACCTGACCAAAAAGGGCAGGGAGGAGGCCTTCCGGTTCGGCGGGAACTTCATCACTGTCATGGCCCTGCTGTGCGCCGCCCTGTCGGCGCTGGGGGCGGTCTTTGCCGGCCCGCTGGTGAACCTGTTCGCCGACGGGTACGACGCCCAGACCGCCGCCCTGGCCGTCTCTCTGACCCGGATGCTGTTCCCCACGGTGTTCTTCACCGGGGTGGCCTTCTCCTTCGTGGGGGTGCTCCAGTCCCTGGGGGAGTTCAACGTGCCCGCCCTCATCAGCGTGGTGTCCAACGGGGTCATCATCCTGTACTTCCTTTTCCTGGACAGCTCCATGGGCGTCTACGGCCTGGCGGGGGCCTTCCTGGTGGGGTGGCTGCTCCAGGCCCTGGTGCAGATGCCCGCGCTGAGGAGAAAGGGGTTCCGGTACTATCCGGGGCTGGAGGTGCGCTCCGACGGGATGAAAAAGGTCTTTGCCCTCATGCTCCCCGTGATGGTGTCCACCTGGGTGCAGCCCATCAACCTGACCATCAACTCCCGGTTCGGCTCCCACCTATACGACGGGGCCGGGGTGGCCGCCATCGAGATCTCCACCAACCTGTATCTGGTCATCGCCGGGGTCTTTGTGCTGTCCATCACCAACGTCATCTTCCCCCGCCTGTCCCGGCTCACCGCCGGCGACCGGGAGGGGGAGTTCCGGGAGACCCTGTCGGTCACCATGCACGGCTGTCTGTTTTTTGTGCTGCCCATGGCGGCGGGGCTGATGGTGATCTCCCGCCCGCTGGTGGAGCTGATCTACGGCGACGGCCAGTTCGACGCCTTCGCCGTGGATATCACCGCCCAGGGCCTGTTCTGGGTGTCCCTGGGCATGGTGGGCTACGCCGCCCAGAACATCCTCAGCCGGGCCTACTTCGCCCGGCAGCAGGGGAGAGGACCGCTGGTGGCGGGGCTGCTGTCCATCGGGGTGAACCTGGGCCTGTGTATGGCCCTCACCCAGAGGCTGGGGGTGGCCGGCCTGGCCATCGCCTCCGCCGTGTCCTCCACAGTGTACGCCCTGCTGCTGGACCTGCCCCTGGAGCGGCGGGGGGAGGGCTTTTTGAGCGGCGCCTTCCTGGTGGAGCTGGGCAAAATGGCCCTGGCCGCCGCCGGGATGGCAGCAGCCGCCTGGGCCGCCCTCGCTGTGAGCAGCGGCGCGCTGGGCGGCAAGCTGGGTCTGCTGTTCTCCATCGGCTGCGCGGTGCTGGCCGGCGTGGCCGTCTACTTCCCCCTGGCCCTGCTCCTGCGGCTGCGGGAGGCCGGGCTGGTGTGGGACTTGGCGAAACGTATCCTGAAACGAGGTTGAGCTATGGAAGCGATCATGCGAATCTGGCGGTCCAGCCTGCTGGGCCGGTTCCTGGCTGCGGTGTGCCTGTGGTTCGGCGCGCAGTGGGAGAACAGCCGGGTGGTGCAGGCATTCCTGGCCCCCCTGGCGGGGGAGGAGACCAGCCGGAGCAGCGTATTCTTCCGCCTGTGGCAGAAGATACGGGAAATATTATGTAAACTCTATCGCGCCCTGCGGCTGGACAAGCTGTTCAGCGGCAGCATCTTCCTCCAGACCTGGTTCTGGTGCGGAGCGGCCGCCGCTCTGGCCCCCATCCTGCCCACCATGGCGGTGCTGGGCCTGGCCGGGGTGGGGTACTGCTCCCTGGCCCTGCGCCTGCTGCGGGAGCCGGGGCGGGAGCTGGCCTACTCACCCATCAACCGCTATATCATCCTCTACGCGGCGGTCTACCTGGCCGGCACCGCCCTGTCGGTGGACCTGGCCGGAAGCCTCCAGCCCGGTATCCTGACCGTGGCCTTCATCCTGTTTGCCGTGGTGCTCTACAACGCCGTCACCAGCCGCAGCCAGCTGGACTTCATCCTCTTCCTGATGGTTCTGGCCGCCGCGGCGGTGTCCGTCTGCGGCATCCTCCAGTACGTCTTTCGCTGGGGCTATCAGGCGGCGGCCTGGGTGGACAAGGACATGTTCGGCGACACCTTCCGGGCGTATGCCACCCTGGAGAACCCCAACATGCTTGGCCAGTACCTGATCCTGGCCATCCCCCTGGGCGGGGCCAAGCTGCTGGGCAGCAGGAGAACGGGGGAGCGGGTCTTTTATTTCTGCTGCTGCGGCGTGATGTGCGTGTGTATGCTGCTCACTATGTCCCGGGGGGCATGGCTGGGCCTGCTGTGCGCCGGCGCGGCCTTCTTCATCCTGCTCAACCCCAGGCTCATCATCCTGGCCCCCTTCGCCCTGGCGGCGCTGTATTTCGTCCTGCCGGACTCGGTGGTCAGCCGGTTCACCAGCATCGGCAACCTGACGGACAACTCCTCCTCCTACCGGGTGTCCATCTGGATGGGCACGCTGGCCATGCTGAGGGACGGCTACTGGATGTGCGGGATCGGCCCCGGCACCGCCGCCTTCAACAGCGTCTACCCCTTTTACAGTTACAACCACGCCACCGCCCTGCACTCCCACAACCTGTTTTTACAGATCGTCTGCGAGGCGGGGGCCTGCGCCCTGGCGGTGTTCGGCGTGATGCTCTTCTGCTACTTCCGCCACCTGTGCGGCGCGCTGAAGCGGGAGCGTGACCTGCCGGACCGCCTGCTCCTCATCGCCTTCATCTGCGGGATCGGGGGGTTTTTGGTCCAGGGGATGACCGACTTCTCCTTCTATAACTACCGGGTCCTGCTCCTGTTCTGGAGCTACCTGTCTCTGGGCTGCCTGTGCGCCAGGCGCAGCGCCCTGCCGGAGCGGGAGGTGGCCGGATGATCCGGGTGCTGAACATCATCAGCGACACCAACATCGGCGGGGCCGGCCGGGTGCTGCTCAACTACCTGCGGTACGCCGACCGGAGGCGCTTCGAGCTCCTGGTGGCCATCCCCGCGGGCAGCGCCCTGAAAGGGCCCCTGGAGGGGGCCGGCGCCGCTGTTTATGAGGTGGGGGGCATGGCGGACCGCTCCTTCCACCGGGACGACGTGCGGGCGCTCAGGGACCTGATCCGTGAATTGAAGCCCGACCTGGTCCACACCCACGGTGCCCTGTCCGGCCGGGTGGCCGCCCGGCTGGAGGGGAGAAAAGTGGTGTATACCAAGCACTGCGCCTTTCCGCCCCACGGGCTGATGGCCACCCCGCCGGGGAAGCTGGCCAACCGGGCGGCGGACGCCCTGCTGGCTGACGGGGTTCTGGCCGTGGGCCAGTCCGCCCGGGAGCTGCTGATGGCCTCCGGTATCCCGGAGCGGCGCATCCACGTGTTTTACAACGGCGTGGCGCCCATCCCCGCGCCAACGCCGGAGCAGCGCCGGCAGGCCCGGGCTGAGTACGGTTTCGGGGACGGGGACTTCGTGCTGGGCATCCTGGCCCGGGTAGAGGAGTACAAGGGCCACGGTATCCTCTTGGACGCCCTGGAGCGGCTGCTGGCCCAGGGCCGCGGCGCCCGGGTGCTGATAGCGGGGGAGGGAAGCCGCCTCCCCGCCTTAAAGGAGCGGGCCGCGTCCCTCCCGCCGGGCAGCGTGGTGTTCGCCGGCTTCGTGCGGGAGGTGGAGCGGGCCCTGTGGGCCATGGACCTCCAGATCAACGCCTCCACCCAGAGCGAGACCTCCAGCCTGTCTCTGCTGGAGGGGATGAGCATGGGCTTGCCCGCCGTGGTCAGCAGCTGCGGGGGCAACCCGGACCTGATCGTTGACGGGGAGAACGGCCTGGTATTCCCCAACGGGGACGCCGCCGCCCTGGCCGGGTGTGCCGCGCGGCTGATGGACCGCCCGGAGGAGCGCACGGAGATGTCCCGGCGGGCCCGGGAGCTCTACCTGGAGAAGTACACCGGCGAGATCTTCGCCCAAAATGTGGAGAATGTCTACCTGGACATTCTGAAAGGAGCCAACCATGGAACAAAAAAATGAGAAGTTCCGGTTTCGACTGAACCTGTTTGACGCGCTGGTGATCCTGGCGGCCCTGGCGGTGGCGGCCTTCCTGATTTGGAGCCGGATGCGCCCGGCCGCCGCGCCCTCCGCCGCCCCCGCCCAGACCGTCCGCTACACCCTGTGCGTCAAGCGGATGATGGAGGGGTCCGGAGCGCTGGTCCAGCCCGGCGACGACCTGACCGACATCGTGCAAAACTACCCCCTGGGCACGGTGGTGTCCGCTGAAGTGGTCCCCGCCAGCTGCTACGCCATCGACGAGGAGACCCTCTCCTACTACAAGGCCGAGGTCCCCGGCCGGGAGGACGTGTATATCCAGGTGGAGAGCGCCGCCGAGATCAGCGAGTCCCAGGTGTCGGTGGGCGGCGGCTACGCCCTGCGGGTGGGGGCCGCGGTCCGCGTCAAGGGCCCGGGCTATATCGGTTCCGGTGAAGTGTACTCCATTGAGAGGGGGGAGCAGGGATGAGCAGGATCATCGACAAGAACGGCCGCCTGTTAGGCAAGGTGAGCGTCATCGACCTGCTGGTGGTGCTGGTGGTGGCCTTTATCGCGGTCGCACTGAACCTGCGGGGCAGTATGCAGGTCACCAACACCAGCTCCGCGGACACCCCCATCACCTTCACCTGCCTGGTGGAGTGCATCCCCACCAACGTGGCCGAGGCCATCCAGGTGGGGGACAGCCTGTACGACGTGAACAACTCCAGCGGCAGCGGCCCCCTGGGCATCATCCAGCAGGTGGAGCGCCTGCCCGGCCCCGGCTCCAAGACCGAGCTGCTCCCCAGCGGCCGCTTTACCACCCTGACCAACGAGGACTACTGCAACCTGCTGCTCACAGTGAAGGGCAGCGGCCGGGTCAGCAACGGCCACTACGTCATCAACCGGGTCTATGAGCTGGGTGTCAACGCTGCCCGGACCTACTACACCGCCTATGCCGAGTTCAACGGCACGATCAGCCAGATCCTGTAAAGGGGTGCCGCGATGAAGATCCTGATGGCCACCATGGGCCTGGATATCGGCGGAGCGGAGACCCACATCGTGGAGCTGTCCAAGCAGCTCAGAGCCCAGGGGCACGACGTGGTCATCGTCTCCAACGGCGGAGTCTACGTCCCGGAGGTCACCGCCGCCGGCATCCGCCACTACGCGGCCCCCCTCCACCGCCGGGACGTGGGGGATATGCTCCGCGCCCGGAAGCTGCTGGGGGAGGTCATCCGCCGGGAGAAGCCCGACATCGTCCACGCCCACGCCCGCATCCCGGCCTTCCTGTGCGGGACGCTGCAGGCCAGCCTGAAATTCCCCTTCGTCACCACCGCCCACTGGGTGTTCGACACCAGCGGCGCCCTGCGCTACCTGACCAACTGGGGGGAGCGCACCATCGCCGTCTCCGACGATATCAAGGCCTACCTCATCCGGGAGTACGGCCTGCCGGAGGAGCACATCTCCGTCACCATCAACGGCATCGACACGGAAAAGTTCTCCCCCGCGGTCTCCCGGGAGCGGGTGCTGGCCGAGTTCTGCCTGGACGGCGGGAGGCCCATCGTCTCCTATGTCAGCCGGATGGACGAGGACCGGGCCCTGGTGGCCCGGCAGCTCATCGAGATCGCCCCGGAGCTGGACCGGCTGGTCCCCGGCATGCAGCTGCTTATCGCCGGGGGCGGGAACGTCTACGAGGAGCTGCGGGCCAGGGCGGAACAAGTTAACATAAAACTTGGCCGCACCTGCATCGTCATGCCCGGTCCCCGCACCGATATCAACGAGATCGCCGCCGCCGGGGACGTGTTCGTGGGGGTCTCCCGCTCGGCATTGGAGGCCATGGCCGCCGGAAAGCCCGTCATCGTGGCAGGCAACGAGGGCTACCAGGGCCTGTTTGGCCCGGAAAAGCTGGAGGAGGCCCGGCTGGGCAACTTCTGCTGCCGGGGCCTGCCCATGTCCGAGCCCGCTGTCCTGCGGCGGGATCTGGCCGCCGCTCTGGCTCTGCCGGCGGGGGAGAAGGAGCGGCTGGGCGCCTACGGCCGCCAGGTCATCCTGGACCACTACTCGGTGCGCCGCATGGCCCAGGACTGCCTGGATATGTACGAGCAGGTGCGCCGCCGGAAGTACCACGTGGTCATGAGCGGCTACTACGGCTTTTCCAACGCCGGGGACGACGCCATTTTACAGTCCATCCACCAGTCCATCACCCGGGCCAGCGACGAGATCGCGGTCACGGTGCTGTCCAACGACCCGGAGGAGACCCGGAAGAATTACGGCCTGGAGGCCCTGCCCCGGTTCAGTGTCTGGAACGTGATGAAGGCCCTGCGCCGGTGCGACGCGCTGATCTCCGGGGGCGGGAGCCTGCTCCAGGACCGCACCTCCACCCGGTCCATCCTGTATTACCTTGCCATCATCCGTGCCGCCCGGATGCTCCACAAGCCGGTGATGCTCTACGCCAACGGCATCGGCCCGGTGGACAGGCCCGCCAACCGCCGTCGGGTGAAGCGGGCGGTGGAGCAGGCCGCTCTGGTCACCCTCCGGGACCACAACTCCGCCCAGGAGCTGCGGGAGATGGGAGTGGAGCGGTCCGATCTGTATGTCACCGCCGACCCGGTGTTCCAGCTGGACCCGGCCCCCAGAGCGCGGGCCCGGGAGCTGCTGGGCCAGGCCGGCCTGCGGCCCGGTGCCCCCTTCGCCGCCATTTCCGTGCGGGAATGGCCGGAGACGGGCGGCTTCAGCGGGGAGCTGGCCGCCCTGTGCGACCACCTGCGCCGGACCTACGGCCTGGAGCTGCTGTTCCTGCTGATGCAGCCCCAGCGGGACCTGCGGGCCGCCCGGGAGGTGAGCGGCGCCATGGAGGAGCCCTTCCACATCCTGGAGGCCCACTGCTCCCCCAGGGAGCTGATGGGGGTGCTGGGGGAGGCCAAGCTGTGCGTGGCCATGCGCCTGCACACCCTGATCTTCGCCGCACGGATGGCGGTGCCCACCCTGGGCCTGGACTACGACCCCAAGGTGGCCAGCTACCTGGAGGAGCTGGGGATGCCCTCCGCCGGCCGGGTCACCGACTTCCGCCGGGAGCAGGCCATCGCCCAGGCCGACGCGCTGATGTCTGACTATACCGCCGTGAAGGCCCGCCTGCAGGAGAAATCCGCCGCCCTGACCCGGGCCGCCGGGGAGAATGAGAGGCTGCTCCTGGAGCTGCTGGAGCGGAAATAAACAAAAAAGGGCCCGGAACCGAGCTGGTTCCGGGCCCTTTATGTATTGCGTTATACCAGGCGTCGGCCGCCGACAAAGCTGTTGACGTAGTAGGAGGAGTTGATGTCGGTGATGATGACGCCGGTGCGGGAGGTGGAGGCGTGGATGAACTGTCCGTTGCCGATGTAGATGCCCACGTGGGAGGCCCTGCTGGCGGAGCTGCCGGCCTTGAGGAAGAATACCAGGTCGCCCGGCTGGAGCTCGCCCTTGGAGACGGGAGTGCCGTTGTCCATCTGGGCGGAGGCGGTGCGGTTCAGGGTGATGCCGAAGTTGGAGTAGACGTACTTGGCGAAGCCGGAGCAGTCAAACCCGCGGGGAGAGGTGCCGCCGTACACGTAGGGGTAGCCCAGGAACTGCTTGGCAAACTCCACGATCTGGGCGGCGGTGCCGGAGGCTGTGGTCGCGGCGGCGGCCTCAGCGGCGTCGATGATCTCGATGTACTCGCCGGAGATGAAGCCGTCAGCGATCTGATACCAGCCGTTGTTCTCCTCGATGATCTGCACCACGGCGCCCACTCTCAGCTGGCGCACCCGGGGGTAGTCGGTGGAGGGGCCGGAGCGGATATTCAGGGGCCCGTCGGTGACCCGGCCGTAGATGGGGTCGCCCACCCGCTCCAGGGTCTGCACGTCGTCCTCGTCCAGCTCCAGATACTCGCCGGACACATAGCCCACGGTGCCCTTGTAGGTGACCTGGAACCAGCCGTCCTCGGTGATGCCGGAGACAGGGACCACGGTGCCGTTGGGCACCACGGTGAGGATGGCGGCGCTGGTGCCCGAGCCGTTGCGCAGCCGCAGGCCGCCCACCGCATTGACCGTGCCGGTGACGCCGTCAGAGGGATCGGCAACCGTGTCGGCCTGGGCGGCGGCGACCTTCACCTGCCCGGAGGAGACGTTCAGGTAGTCGCCGGAGACGTAGCCGGTCCAGCCGCTGTAGGATACCTGATACCAGCCGTCCTGGGCGTCGCCCAGCACCTCCACGGAGGTGCCGTTGGGCAGCAGGGTGATGATGTCGGAATTGGTGCTCGCATTGGTGCGCAGGCGCAGGCCTCCGTCAGCGTTCACGGTTCCGGCGGCGGCCATGGCGGGCGTTACCATGACCGCCGCGGCCAAAATGCCGGCGGCGAACCTGGAGCCCAGTTTTCTCGGAAGTTTCATAGCGATTGTCCCTCCCGTGGGATTTTTTCTTTCGTGGGGCGTCTGCGGTTACCTGCCGCTCAGCGCCCGGTCCAGCCAGATGCTGGCCACGTCGATGGCCGTATACAGGTCGTCCTTCTCCGTCTTTTTCACCACGCGGTCCCGGCTTTTCAGGTCGGGGTCGGTGAGCTGGAGCTGGACGGAGACCTTGGAGGCCAGGGTCAGGTCGTCGTCCACCTTCTGGGAGGCGAGGACCTGAAGCATGATGATATATTTCTCGGCCATAGAGCCATAGTAAATGAGATTGCCTTTACGGCGCAGGGGGTGACCCTTGTAGGTGAGCGGGGCTTTCTCAGAAGACATACGGATCCTCCTGGTTTCAATTTTGTAACCAAATTGTAACATAATTGAAACCGCTTGTCAACACCGGGAGAAAGACGAAAAAAATTGTTACAAAAAGTTCATAAACCATTGGAATATACACTTTTATCACGGAAAAGTTGGGAAAACACAGAATTTACATAATACATGGGAACATTTCCAGCCGCCTTCCCTATGCAGAACGTGGGAAGGATTTAAGGAGTTCTTAAAAAATTTCTTCTTGCAACTTAAAAAGTCTATGCTATCCTAAAATCAACACGGTCTGCCCAGGTGGGCGGATATCCAACAGGGGAGAGGGCCATGTACAACATTTTGATCTGTGACGACGACCGGGACATCGTCTCGGCGCTGGAGATCTACCTGGGCAGTGAGGGCTACCGCACCGTGGCCGCCTACAACGGCCGCCAGGCCCTCCAGGCGGTGCAGGAGCAGGAGATCCACCTGATTTTGATGGACGTGATGATGCCGGAGCTGGACGGCATCCGGGCCACCGCCAAGCTGCGGGAAGACAGCAACGTGCCCATCATCCTGCTCACCGCCAAGAGCGAGGACAACGACAAGATCCTGGGGCTGAACATCGGCGCGGACGACTACATCACCAAGCCCTTCAACCCCCTGGAGGTGGTGGCCCGGGTGAAGAGCCAGCTGCGCCGCTACACCAGCCTGGGCGGGGCGGAGAAGGGACCGGGCCAGCTCGCCGCCGGGCCCATCGTCATGGACGACGCGGCCAAAGCAGTTACCGTGGACGGCGCCCCCGTGGCCCTGACCCCCATCGAGTACAACATCCTAAAGCTGCTGCTGTCCCACCCGGGACAGGTGTTCTCCTCCGCCCAGATCTACGAGCAGGTGTGGAACGATCCGGCCTACGGCTCGGAGAACACGGTGGCGGTGCACATCCGCCACCTGCGGGAGAAGATCGAGATCAACCCCGCCGAGCCCCGCTACCTCAAGGTGGTCTGGGGGCTGGGCTACAAGATCGAGGCGGGTGGTAAAAAGTGAGAAAGCTTCAGCAAAACGGTCCGGCAAAATTCCTGGTCTCCCTGCTGATGCTGGCGGCGTTTTTCCTGGCCGGGATCGCCGGGTGCCGGCTGATCCAGACCCTGCCCTATATGGTGACGGGGAACTGGAAGGACCTGGGCACCGTCTACCGGGCCATGGAGGACCGGGCGGACAGCGTGGCCGCCCTCTACGCCCTCTACCAGGACCAGAGCACCCTGCTGGAGCTGGAGGCCGCCGGGGAGGATGTGGAGTACCGCCTGGGCCGGGTGGACCGGCAGATCCAGGAGGCGGAGCAGGCCCTGCGACCGGAGAGCACCTGGTTCCGCTTCCGGGTGTCCGACATCTACGGCGGCCAGCTCGACACCAACCTGGAGTACTGGGACGCCCTGGAGGACGAGGTGGACCTGGTCCACCAGGCGGTCTTTACCCCCGGGCACTACTACGTGGAGCACGACGGGGAGGCCTGGCTGACCTGGTCCAACGGCCAGACCGCGCCGCAGCAGGAGCTGGCCGCCAGCCCGGATATGGCGGAGAGTGAGGACGCCCAGGCGCAGCCTCCCCTGGTCATCGAGTACGGCGTGGCCAGGGAGGTGACCGGCGGGGCCTCCGACGAGTTCACCCAGATCGCCGAGGAGTGGAACTGGGCCCATCTGATGTTTCCCAGCCGGGCCAAGGCCGTCGCAGTCTGGCTGACGGCGGGACTTTTGTGCCTGCTGTACCTGCTGTGGGCCAGCGGCCACAGGGCGGGGAAGGAGGGGATCGTCCCCACCTGGCAGGAGAAGGTTTTCCTGGAGCTCTACCTGGCGGCGGCCGCCGGGGTCATCTTCCTGATCCTCTGGGGGATCCTGGACCTGGGGGACCTGTACCTGGGCTACTATTTCCACGACTGGGCGCCTCTGGACGGCGACTTCTCTGTCCCCCTGACGGAGTACGCTCTGGCCGCCCTGTTCGCCCTGGGGATGGGGACCGGGGCCCTGGTGCTGCGGACCGTGGTGGTGCGCGTCAAGGCGGGGACCTTCCTGGCCACGACCTTGCTGTACAAGGTCGTGAAGTGGATGGCCCGGGCCATCCATGTCCTTCTGCGGGCGATAGGGTATTTCATCCAAAATATCCCCCTGTTCTGGAGGGCGGCCCTGGTCTGCGGGGGCTATATCCTGAGCACCTTCGTGTTTTTCCTGTGGCGGTTCTACCACTTCGGACTGCTGGTGTTCCTGTGGGGGGTGGCCAGTCTGGCCGTCTTTCTGCTGGTGTGCTGGTGGGCCATCGGCTTTCAGGCCCTGCGCAGGGCCAGCCGCTCCCTGGCCGCCGGCGAGCTGAAAAGTCACATCGAGACAAAACAGCTGCCCCCCGGACTGCGCGCCTGCGCGGAGGACCTGAACAACCTGTCGGTGGGCCTCCAGACGGCGGTCAACGAGCAGATGAAGAGCGAGCGGTTCAAGGCAGAGCTCATCACCAACGTCTCCCACGACCTAAAGACCCCGCTGACCTCCATCATCAACTATGTAGACCTGCTGAAAAACACGGAGCAGACCGACCAAAAGGCGGTGGAGTATATCGAGGTGCTGGACCGGAAGGCCCAGCGGCTGAAAAAGCTCACCGAGGACTTGGTGGAGGCCAGCAAGGCGTCCACCGGCGCGCTGACCGTCAACCGGGAGAAGCTGGGCATGGTGCAGCTGCTGGACCAGGCCCTGGGGGAGTACGCCGAAAAGCTGGAGGCACAGGACCTCACCGTGATCCGCACCATGCCCGAGGAGGAGGCCTACGTCTACGCCGACGGCCGGCACCTGTGGCGGGTGGTGGACAACCTGCTGGGCAACTGCTGCAAATACGCCCTGACGGGCACCCGGGTCTACCTGGAGCTCAAACGAGGGAAGGGGCAGGTCATCCTGTCGGTGAAGAACATCTCCCGGGAGCCGCTGAACGTGCCGGCGGAGCAGCTCATGGAGCGCTTTGTTCGGGGGGACGCCTCCCGCACCACCGAGGGGTCCGGGCTGGGGCTGTCCATCGCCCGGAGCCTCACCGAACTCCAGGGCGGCATCTTCGAGCTGGCCGTGGACGGCGACCTGTTCAAGGTCACCGTGACCATGCCCCAGGCGGGATAAGATCAGAAAAGAGAAGCGCGGCGGCCCGGATTTGGGCCGCCGCGCTGTTTTATTGTTCCTGCTGTTTCAGGAGCTTGTCCCGGTCCGCGCCCGAGAGGGCCACGCCGGGGTGTTCCCGGGCCACCCAGAGCAGGAAGGCGTCCCCGGTGCCGTCGGCAAAGCCGGATTTTGGGAAGTAGAGGAAGTTCACCTTCTTGGTCCGCCCCTTTTTCCTTGCGGGCTGGTCGCCCCGGAGGAGGAAGAAGTCCCCCAGCAGGACCAGCTCCGTGACCTTGCTCCAGGGGATGTCGGCCTCCATGCCGGTGTCGTCGTGGAACAGGATACTCTGGCCGAATTTCAGCTCGGCCTCAAAGGAGTCCCGGCCCCACTTCTCGCAGTTTTTCCTCCAGCCCCGGCGCACCTGGAGAGGGACGCTGAGGAGGAAGAGCAGGACGGCCGCCAGGATCAGGGCGTAGAATGCGCTGACCGCGGTGAAGCTCCCGGCGCTATGCACACTGTAGACGCACATCGCGCCGCCGAATGCGGCGAAGAGGACCCAGAACAGGGTGGAGGCCAGGTTCTGCCGGCGGATCGCCCGGTACAGGGCCTGGTTGTATGCCCAGTCGTGGGTGTAGCGGCATTCAAATTCCATAAGAAAACTCCTTACAGACCCAGCTTCATCGACACCACGTTGTCCACCATAGCCAAGGCGTTGTCCACCATCAGCGGGTCCCTGCCGCCGCCCATGGCGGAGTCGGGCTTGCCGCCGCCGGAGCCGCCGGCGATGGCGGACACCTGCTTGACGATATCCCCGGCCTTCACGCCGGCCTTGACGGCATCCTTGCCGCACACGGCCAGGAAGGTGATCTTCTCCCCGTTGACGGCGGCCAGCACGGCCACGATGGAGGGCTCCTTGTCCCGAAGGATGTCGCCCATCTGGCGCAGGCGGTTGGCGTCTGCCTCGGGCACCACGGCGGTGAGCATCTTCAAGCCGCCCACGTCGTGGGTGGAAAACAGCAGGCGCTCGGTCTCGCCGGCGGCCTCCTTGGCCTTGTACTTCTCGATGAGCTGGTGCAGGCGCCTGATTTCGCCCATGGTGGACTCGGCCTTCTCCCGCAGCTCGCCGGGCTTGGCCTTCAGGGCGGCGGCGGCCTGGAAGAGCATCTCCTGGTTGCGGTTCATCAGCTCCAGGGAGGCCTTGCCGGTGGTGGCCTCGATGCGGCGCACGCCGCTGGCCACGGAGAACTCGCTGCTGATGTGGAACACGCCCACCTTGGCGGTGTTGTCCAGGTGGGTGCCGCCGCAGAACTCCACGCTGTATCCGCGGCCCATGTCCACCACCCGCACGGTGCTGCCATACTTCTCGCCGAACAGGGCGATGGCGCCCTTCTTCTTGGCCTCCTCGATGGGCAGCTCCTCGGTGACGATGTCGTAGCCCTCCAGCACCGCCTCGTTGACCATGGCGGACACCTGGCCCAGCTCCTCGGCGGTCATGGCAGAGAAGTGGGTGAAGTCGAAGCGTAGCCGGTCGGGCTCCACCAGGGAACCGGCCTGGTGGACGTGGTCGCCCAGCACCTTCCGCAGGGCGGCGTCCAGCAGGTGGGTGGCGGAGTGGGCCCGCATGATGGCCTTGCGGCGGTCCATGTCAATGGCGGCGGTGACGGCGTCGCCCAGCTTCAGAATGCCCTGGGTGACCTTACCGTAGTGCATATACTTGCCGCCCTTGTTCTTCTGCACGTCGGTGACGGTGAAGGACACGCCCTCCGCGGTGATCACGCCGTGGTCGGCCACCTGGCCGCCCATCTCGGCGTAGAAGGGGGTCTGGTCCAGCACCACGATGGCCTCCACGCCGGGCATGACCTCCTCGGCCTGCTCGTTCTCCACTACCAGGGCGACAACCTTGGCCCCGTCAATGGCGGTGTGGTCGTAGCCCACGAATTTGGTCTCGGGCACGTCCTTGCCGAACTCCACGCCGGCCCAGCCCAGGTCGCCCAGGGCCTCCCGGGCCTTGCGGGCCCGGACCCGCTGCTCCTCCATCAGGGCCCGGAACTCGTCCATATCTACAGTCATGTTATTCTCTTCAACGATTTCAATAGTTAAGTCAATTGGAAATCCGTAGGTATCATACAGCTTAAAAGCATCTGCACCGGAAAAAGTAATTTTGCTTTCATCCCGATCAAGGATAAGGTCTTTGATTCTTTCCTCACTTTGAACATGATGCTGTCTAATAAAGTCGTCCAGAATTTTTAGACCGCCGTCGATGGTGCGGGCGAAGTTCTCCTCCTCCACCCGGATGACCTTGGTGATATACTCCTGGCGCTCCCGCAGCTCGGGGTAGTGACCCTCGTTCTCGTGGACCACGGTGTCCACCACATCGTGGAGGAAGGGCTCGTTGACGCCCAGCAGCTTGCCGTGGCGGGCGGCCCGGCGCAGCAGGCGGCGCAGCACGTAGCCCCGGCCCTCGTTGGAGGGCAGTACGCCGTCGGCGATCATGAACACGGAGGAGCGGATGTGGTCGGTGATGACCCGCAGGGACACGTCCTTGTCGTGGCTCTCGCCGTAGTGGGCGTGGGTGATCTCAGACACCTTATTGGTGATGTTCATGACGGTGTCCACGTCGAACAGGGAGGCCACGTTCTGGCACACGCAGGCCAGCCGCTCCAGGCCCATGCCGGTGTCGATGTTCTTCTGCTTCAGCTCGGTGTAGTGGTCGTTGCCGTCGCTGTCGAACTGGGAGAACACCACGTTCCAGACCTCGATATACCGGTCACAGTCGCAGCCCACGGTGCAGCCCGGCTTGCCGCAGCCCCACTCGGGGCCCCGGTCGTAGTAGATCTCGGAGCAGGGGCCGCAGGGGCCGGAGCCGTGCTCCCAGAAGTTGTCCTCCTTGCCGAACTTGAAGATGCGCTCGGCGGGGATGCCGATCTCGTCGTGCCAGATGTGCCACGCCTCGTCGTCGGCGGGGGTGGTCTCGTTGCCGGCGAACACAGAGGGGTAGAGGCGGTCCGGGTCCAGACCCACCCACTCGGGGGAGGTCAGAAACTCCCAGGCCCAGGGGATGGCCTCCTTCTTGAAGTAGTCGCCGAAGGAGAAGTTGCCCAGCATCTCGAAGTAGGTGCCGTGGCGGGCGGTGTGGCCGATGTTCTCGATGTCGCCGGTGCGGATGCACTTCTGGCAGGTGGTCACCCGGTGGCGGGGGGGCTCCTGCTCCCCGGTGAACCAGGGCTTCATGGGGGCCATGCCGGAGTTGATGAGCAGCAGGGACGCGTCGTTCTGGGGAATGAGGGAGAAGCTGGGCAGGCGGAGATGGCCCTTGGACTCAAAGAATTTCAGGAACATCTCCCGCAGCTCGTTCAGGCCGTAGGGTTTGGGATCGCGCATAGTCAATTACCTCCAAAAATATGGTTTTCTTCCAAAATGGCAGGGGACCTGCCTTAACGGGCCTTAACCTCAAAGCCCATCAGCTCCAGATCGGTGCTGAAGGCGATGCGGTAGGACACGTCTTTTTTCTCATGCTTGCAGTAGAACACGGCGGTACCGTACTCCTCGCCGGTGCCCTCCAGGGTCTGGCCGGTGGTCAGGCTGTCGTCCTCCCGGACATAGGCGCCGGCCTTGTCCAGTACGGCTTGGATATAGGTCTGGATGTCCTCCGGAGAGGTGCTCTCCCGGCCGTCGGCGCGCATCCGGTCGTAAACGCCCTGCCAGTCGCCTTCGTTGAGCTGGGCCACCACGGCCCGGCCGGTCTCCAGCAGGGCGCTCTCCTCCAGTCCGTCGGGGAGGGGGTGCCCCCGGCAGGCACACAGCAGCAGGGCCGCGCCCAGGGCGAGGACCAGCAGGAGGGCGCGTTTTTTCACAGTGTCGCGGCGCAAGCGCATCGCTCCTTTCCACAAAAAAAGCCCCCGGCGTAAGCCAGGGGCGGAGATAATCCACGGTACCACCCTGATTACCGGGCAGGGGAGGAGCTGTGCCCGGCGTCTCGCTGCATCCGGTAACGGGGATGGGGCGTCCCGCTCGTCGCGGGCGGCTCGGAAGTGGCGTGCGCGGGCCTGCTGCATGAGGGCTCTCACCATCCCCTCTCGCTTGCGCCGCAGGGTGCCGCACTTGGCTTCGTCATCGCGGTTTGCCCAACTATTCTATCACAAAAAATCCTGTTGTCAACTGCTGTTTTGCGGCTGATCGGTCAAAAAAGCCCGTCGTTCTTCTCCTCGATGGCCTTGATGGCGTGGTAGACGTACTCGCAGCAGGGGACGACGACCCCGGACTCCCCGGCCATGCGCATCAGCTCGCCCAGGAACATGTCCACCTCGGTGTGCCGCCCCGCCTCCAGGTCCTGGAGGGTGGAGTATTTGGCCCCGTTGGACGCACCGGGGAAGATGAGCACCTCCTCGTCCAAGGTGATCCCCCGGGCGGCGGCCACGGCCCTGGTCTCCGACCACAGCTTCTGGGCCAGGAACTTCCCGTGGGCGCTGACGGAGTACATCCCGGCGGTGGCCCCGATGACGGCCTGGGGCAGATTGTTGGAGATATTGCTGGCGTATTTCAGCCACATGTCGGTGAGGATGTCCTCCATGACGTAGTATTCGATCCCCGTGCGGGTGAACAGGGCGGCCAAGCGGTCCAGCTTCTCCTTCTCCGCCGGTCCGGCGCTGGGGATGCCGAAAAAGACGCCCTGGTAGCCGGAGACCTTGAAGGTGATCTCCCCGTTGGCCCGCCGGGCGGAGATGCGCATGAGGGAGTAGACCACGTGCTCCCAGCCGATGACCCGGGCGATCTTCTCCTCGCTGTCCACGCCGTTGAGCAGGCTGAGCACCAGGGTGTCCGGCCCCACCAACTGAGGCAGGTACTCCAGCACCTCCGGCAGGGCCCCGTGCTTGGTTGAGATGAGCACCAGATCCTGGGGCCCGGCCTCCCCGGGGGTGGACACCCGCGGGGTGCGGACCTGCCCGTTGATGCGGATGCCGTCCCGCTCCAATCTCTCCTTGCGCGCTCCCTCGGCGATCAGCGTGAAATCGACGCCCTCGGCGCCGTCCAGCTGGCAGATGAAATAGGCGCCCACGGCGCCCGCCCCGATCAGGGCGACTTTGCGGATCTCCATCCTAAACAGCCTCCTTTTTTATATAAGGTGCGCTGCTGAAATTGTATCATTGTGCCCCTGGGATTTCAAGCCGCAGCATGAATTTTTTCCAAATCCTGTGTAAAAAACAAAGCGCCGGTCCCGCCGGAAAAGTGTCGCTCCGGGCGGGGCAGCGCATAGACAGAAAAAGACCCGCCGCAGGCGGGCCTTTTCTATGGAGGTGCCACCCAGATTTGAACTGGGGGTGGAGCTTTTGCAGAGCTCTGCCTTACCACTTGGCTATGGCACCGGATTTGGAGCGGACCGCTCCAAAATAAATTGGAGCGAGTGACGAGGCTCGAACTCGCTACCTCCACCTTGGCAAGGTGGCGCTCTACCAGATGAGCTACACTCGCAGGTTGTCCGGGGGAGGGGAGCTCCCCCGGACGATGTAAACTTGGTGCCTCCGGTCGGAATCGAACCAACGACACGGGGATTTTCAGTCCCCTGCTCTACCAACTGAGCTACAGAGGCAAATGGCGACGCGGAAGGGACTTGAACCCTCGACCTCCGGCGTGACAGGCCGGCGTTCTAACCAACTGAACTACCGCGCCAGGTAGTCCGGGGGAGTGGGGCTTTGGTGGGAACAACAGGGCTCGAACCTGTGACCCCATGCTTGTAAGGCATGTGCTCTACCAGCTGAGCTATGCTCCCCGGTGGGCCCGCTTTCGCGACGGCTTGCTTATTATACTAAACGACTCTGGAATTGTCAACAGGTAATTCCGGATTTTTCATAGATTTTTTTGGGGCGGAGAGGAGGGCATTTGGTGAGCTGTCCAAGGCCGCCGCGCTTGACAGGGCAGGCGAGAAGTGCCATAATATGCCACGAAGAGCGGCCCGCACAGCGGGCCTATGAAGAAGGAGTGATACTCTATGGCAGATAAGGTAAAACGCATCGGTGTCCTCACCAGCGGCGGCGACGCGCCGGGCATGAACGCGGCTGTGCGCGCGGTGGTGCGCACGGCGCTCGACAACGATATCCAGTGCGTGGGCATCCGCCGGGGCTGGAATGGCCTGGTCCACAGCGACTTTTTCCCCATGGACTCCAGCTCCGTCAGCCACATCCTCTCCCGGGGCGGCACCATCCTCTACACCGCCCGCAGCCAGGAGTTCATGACTCCTGAGGGCCGGGACCAGGCTGTGGCCACCTGCAAGCTGCTGGGCCTGGACGCGGTGGTGGCCATCGGCGGCGACGGCACCTTCCGCGGCGCGCTGGAGCTGTCCCGGCTGGGCGTCCCCGTGGTGGGCGTCCCCGCCACCATCGATAACGACATCGGCTGCTCCCACTACACCATCGGCTTTGATACCGCCTGCAACACCGCCATCGAGTGCATCGACAAGCTGCGCGACACCATGCAGTCCCATGAGCGCTGCTCCGTGGTAGAGGTCATGGGCCGCCACGCCGGCTTCCTGGCCCTGTACGTGGGCATCGCCGTAGGCGCCACCGCCGTGCTCATCCCCGAGCGGGAGCTGGACTTCCAGCAGGACGTGGTGGAGCGCATCCGCCGCTCCAGGCTCCAGGGCAACACCCACTTCATGATCGTGGTGGCCGAGGGCGTGGGCAGCGCCGTGGACATCGGCAAGCGCATCCATAAGGAGATCGGCATCGACCCGCGGGTCACCGTGCTGGGCCACATCCAGCGGGGCGGCTCTCCCACCGCCCGGGACAGGGAGATCGCCACCCGCATGGGCTACTCCGCCGTCAAGGCAATCGTGGACGGCAGCGCCAACAGCATCATCGGCACCCACGACGGCAAGCTGATCGCCATCCCCATCGAGGAGGCGCTGGCTATGACCAAGCACCTGCAGATGGAGCGGTACGACGTGCTGGAGGCCATGCAGGTATAACTGTCAAAAAAGGCCTATGGCCTTTTTTGACAAGGGACTGCGGCCCGCTGCATCGCGCGTCGTCGCAAGCTCCATATCCTTCGCTTCCGCCTGCGGCGAAAGCTCACGTATTACGCTGCTCCTCCTTTCCCAGCCGAACCCGCTGCGCTGGGCTTCGGCTGGGGGCCCATTCCACTCGCACGTTTGCGGGCCGAGAGGAATTTTTCCCGACGTACAGAAGGTGAATTGCCCCGCAGGGGCAAGAGAGACCGCCCTGGGGCGCGCCGCCGGGAAAAATGGATTACACTGTATTCGCGCCTGCGGGCGCGAACTCTGCGAGGCTTTTTCGATAAGCTGAGCGGCGCGGCCAGTGGCCGCGCCGCTTTTTTCATCCCATCTCGTCCAAAAGTGCCTGCAATTCTCGGGAGGTAAAGTGGTAGATCTTGTCACAGAACTGACACGTCAGCTCCGCCTCGCCCTGCTCCTCCAGCAGGGAGGTGAGCTCCTGGCGGCCCATGCTGATCAGCGCCCGGCTCACCCGCTCCCGGGAGCAGTAGCACCGGTACTCCACCGGGTGCTTCTCCAGGATCTCCAGTTCAAAGCCGGACAGCACCTCCCGCAGCAGGCCCTCCGCGTCCAGGCCCCGCTCCAGGGCCCGGCTCACCGGCCCCAGCCGCTGGACCCCGGCCTCAATCCGGTCGATCACGTCCTCGCCGGCCCCGGGGAGCAGCTGGATGAGGTAGCCCCCCGCCGCGGTCACCGACTGGTCGGTGCCCACCAGCACCCCCAGGGCGCAGGCGGTGGGGATCTGCTCGCTCTCCACGAAGTACATGGCCAAGTCGTCGGCGATCTCCCCGGAGAGCAGGTGGATAGAGCCCACGTAGGGCTCCTTCAGGCCGATGTCCTTGAGCACCGTCAGCGTGCCGTCGGTGCCCACCGCGGCCCCCACGTCCAGCTTGCCGGGGGCCTTCTCCATCAGCTCCACATGGGGGTTCTGCACGTAGCCGCGCACGTTCCCGTCACAGTCGGACACCGCCAGCACCGTGCCCAGAGGGCCGCCGCCCTTGATCTGGATGGTCACGGCGCCGTTCTGCTCCTTCAGCATATCGCCCATCATGGACGCACCCATCAGGGTGCGCCCCAGAGCCGCCGTGGCCACGGGCAGCAGGGTGTGGATATTCCGCGCCCGCTCCACCAGGTCACGGCCGGAGATGGCCACCACCTTGGCGCTTCCGTCGGCGGTGATGGCTCTTACGATCTCGTCGCTCATAGTTCACTTCTCCCGCATGGAATCAATGGCGGCGGGGTCCTTCCGCGCCGTAAAAAAGATACGCCCTTCCCCCGGCCTGGGGGCGCGCATACGCCGGTCGCCGAACACTTTGATGTCGATGAATCCGGCCTCTTTCAGAAAACCGGTCAGCTCGTCCACCGTGTAGGCCCGCTCCTGGTGCAGCTCCTCGCCCCGGTCCCACCTGCCGGTGTCCGGGTCCAGGCGGAAGATGTCCATAAAGTAGGAGCACAGCCCGCCGCGCCGGGAGAACTCCGTGCGCCATACGCAGTAGGTGTCCTCCGTCTCGTCCAGGAACACCTGTCCGTCCAGGGCGGCCAGCTTCTCCGGGGTGTTCACGTCGAACAGGAACAGCCCGCCGGGCATGAGGAACAGGTGGACCCGCTGGAAGGCCTTTTTCAGCTTCCTGGGGTCGGTGACGTAGTTGACGCTGTCCAGGCAGCACACGCAGGCGTCGATGGTGCCGTACAGGTCCAGCCTGTCCATGCTCTGGCACAGGAAGATGGGCTCTACCTCAACGCCCTCCCGGCTCTTCTCCGCGGCCTGGCTGAGCATCTCGGGGGAGAGGTCCACCCCGATCATCTCGTACCCCCGCTGGGCCAGCTCAAAGGTGAGAGAGCCCGTGCCGCAGGCCAGGTCCAGCACCGTGTTCCCCGGGATTTTGTTCCGGCGGAAGTGCTTTTCGATGTAATCGGCCCAGGCGGGGTAGTCCACATCGTAGGTCAGCGCGTCGTAGCTCCCGGCCAGAAAGTCGTAGCAGCTCATTTCTGCCTCTCCCGCAGGCGGGGGATGATGGTGCGGTAGCCGTTGGCCCCGTAGTGCAGGCAGCGGTTGACCCGGCTGATGGTGGCGCTGGAGGCGCCGGTGCGCTCCAGGATGTCGCTGTAGATCAGGCCCTCGTCCAGCAGCATGGCCACCTCCATGCGCTGCTCCATGGCCTTCAGCTCGGACACGGTGCACAGGTCCTCCAGGAACTGCCGGCACTCCTCCTCGCTTTTCAGGGAGGTGAGGGCCTGGTAGAGCAGGTCGCTGGAGGGCTTTTCATAGACCTTTGACATGGCGTCCTCCTTTTCCCAATGGGGTATTTCACGCTGCTTCGATTTTACCAGATTAGCACATGAAAGTAAACAACAAAATTCCCGCCGCCCTGCCGGAGCGGCGGGAATTTATTCAGCCGGAGTTCAGCGCGCCGCCAGCAGCGCGTCCAGCAGCTCCCGGTCGAACCAGGACTCGTTCTGGTAGCGGTCGTAGTAGCTGTCGCCCCCCAGGGCGTCCCGAAAGGACTGCACATCCGGGTTGAGGTCGATCTCCACCCCGGAGTCCCGCAGCCTGGCCATGGCGTCCTGGTCGTCCTGGGCGATGACGTCAAAGCTGTACCGGGCGGCGGCGGCGGCCTGCTCAGTAAGGAGCTCCCGCACCTCGGGGTCCAGGTCCTCCCACTTCGCCGCGTTGGCGGCCACGGTGAAGCCGGACCACATGCAGTTGATCTGGGAGAAATAGCGGATGTGCCGGTAGGTGTTGTTGGCGGTCATGTGGTGGGCGGCGTTGTCCTGGGCCTGGGCGGTGCCGTTGGACAGGGCCAGCGCCAGCTCGGGCAGGGGGAGGGAGACCACCGTGGCCCCCAGCTCCTCCCACAGATCCATGTACAGCCGGGTGGTGGGCACCCGGATCAGCAGCCCCTGCACGTCCCCGGCGGTGTGGACCGCCCGGTTTGTGGTGGACAGCTGCCGCATCCCGCCGTCGCCCTCCGCCAGGAACACCAGGCCATACTCCTCCAGCCCCTCAAAGAGCCGCCGGCCCGCCGGGCCGTTGGTCACGGCGCAGGCCTGCGCCTCGTCCCGGAACAGGAAGGGCAGCTCCAGCAGCTTGGCCGGAGCGTAGAAGGAGGCGGCGCTGGGGGTGGAGGCGAACACGATGTCCACGGTCCCCAGCCGGGCGGCGTCAAAAGCCTTTTCGTCGTCCCCCAGCAGGTCGGAGTGGTAGACGTGCAGGTCGATGGCCCCGTCCGAGGCCGCCTCCACCAGCCGCTCAAACTCCAGCAACGCCTTGGTGGGCACGGAGTTCTCGCTGCCGGGGGAGTAGGCGTTCAGGGAGATTGGGGGGATGCTGGGCTCCGGCGGGGGGGCCTCCTCCGGCGCACTGGACGAGGCGGAAGCGCTGAAGCTGGAGGAACTGGAGCTGCCGGAGCCAGAGGATGAGCTGTCCCCGGCGCTGCTGGAGCTGCCGCCGGGGGTCCTGCCGCCGCAGGCGGCCAGGGAGAGCAGGAGGGCGCCCGCGGCCAGGGCGCAGAAGAATCTTTTCATGGAGCGTTCTCCTTATAAGTTGACATAACGCATAAGCGCGGAACAGGATGGGAACTGATTCCTATTTTACTGTCTTTTTCCCCGCCCGTCAAGATTCCCGCGGCGGAATCGGCGCCTGGCGGGGCGGGGATCGGGCGCATCGGGACTTGCGGCCGTGGGGCCGGCGTATTATAATAGGGGAAAAGCAGCCCGAGAGGAGCCTTTAAGATGTACCGTATCGATATCATGACCCTGTTCCCCGATGTGGTGGGGGACATGCTGTGTGAGTCTGTCCTGGGCCGGGGGCAGGAGCGGGGCTATATCCGCGCCGAGTGCCACCAGATCCGGGACTACACCGTCAACAAGCAGCGGCAGGTGGACGACTACCCCTACGGAGGCGGGCGCGGCGCGGTGATGCAGGCCGATCCCCTTTACAGGTGCTGGGACCACATCTGCCAGGAGGCGGGGGAGAGGATCCACACCATCTACATGTCCCCCGCGGGCCGGCCCTTCACCCAGGAGGACGCCAAGCGTCTGGCGCGGGACCACAGCCGCCTCATTCTGGTCTGCGGCCACTATGAGGGCATCGACGAGCGGTTCATCGAGGAGTGCGTGGACGAGGAGATCTCCATCGGCGACTTTGTGGTCACCGGCGGGGAGATCCCGGCCATGGCAGTGGCGGACGCGGTGTTCCGCCTGGTGCCCGGGGTGCTGTCCGACCCGGAGTGCTATGAGAACGAGAGCCACTGGAACGGGATGCTGGAGGCCCCCCAGTACTCCCGACCCGAGGTGTGGCACGGCCGCGCCGTGCCCCCTGTCCTCCTGTCCGGCCACCACGTCAACGTGGAGAAGTGGAGGCGGAAACAGTCCATCCTGCGCACCCGCCTGCGCCGGCCGGACCTGTACCAGCGGCTGGACCTGTCCTCCAAGGAGGACCGGAAGCTGCTGGCGGAGCTGGAAGAGGAGGAGCGGCAGGAGGGAATGGAGGAATAATTCCCGGTTCGACAGAAAAAATAAAATAGATGGATTACACCTTTACTTTTCCTGTGCAGTGTGCTATACTTAGTCTAAACTGATTTTGAAAATCATATCTGGAGATGAAAAATATGAGTTTTAAGATCGTTGTGGACAGCTGCTGTGACCTGACCCCGCAGATGCTCAAGGACCCGTACTTCGTCAAGGTCCCCCTGACGATTTTCTCCAACGGGAGCACTTTTGTGGACGACGAGACCTTCGACCAGGCCGAGCTGCTCAAGGCCATGCGGGAGAGCGAGAAGGGCACCTCCACCGCCTGTCCTTCCCCCCAGAGCTATCTGGACGCATATCAGGGCGCGGATGACGTGTATGTAGTCACCCTGTCCGCGCTGCTCAGCGGCTCCCACAACAGCGCCCAGCAGGCCCGCCGCCTGCTCCTGGAGGAGCGCCCTGAGGTCAACGTCCACGTGTTCAACTCCTGTTCCGCCGTCTCCGGCGAGGTGCTGGTGGCCCGGAGGATTCGGGAGCTGGCCGGTGCCGGCGCTCCCTTCGACGAGGTGGTGCAGCAGGTGGAGCGCTATATCTACGAGATGCAGACCTTCTTCGTCCTGGAGAGCCTGGAGAACCTGCGGAAAAACGGCCGGCTGACCAAGCTGCAGGCGGTGATCACCGGGGCCTTGAAGATCAAGCTGTTCATGGGCTCCACCCCGGAGGGGGAGATCTGCAAGCTGGGGCAGGCGCTGACCACCAAGCAGGCGCTGGTCAAGATGGTGGACCGCATCGCTGCCGACCCTGTCCACGTGGGCAAGGTGGTGGGCCTGTGCCACTGCAACTGCCCGGAGCGGGCCAAGGAGGTGCGGGCCATGATGGAGGCCAAGTGCAAGTTCAGCCAGATCCTCATGCTGGAGGCCGGCGGCGTCACCACCGTCTATGCCGACGACGGCGGCATCGTGGTCGCGTATTGACAGAACAGGAGATTCCGATTAAAATCATGGGAGGCGGACAACCGCCTCCCATTTTTGACAGGATTCAGGAGTGATTTCTATGCCCATGACCAGACAGCAGGCCTGGGACCTGCTCACAAAGTACAACAAGGAGCCCTTCCACCTGCGCCACGCCATCACCGTGGAGCACGTCATGGGCTGGTACGCCCGTCAGCTGGGCTACGGCGACCAGGCGGAGTACTGGTCCATCGTCGGCCTGCTCCACGACCTGGACTTCGAGCAGTGGCCCGAGGAGCACTGCGTCAAATCCCAGGAGCTGATGCGGCAGGCCGGGGTGGAGGAGTCCATCATCCGCGCCACCGCCTGCCACGGCTGGGGGATCACAGTTGACATAAAACCGGAGCACGAGATGGAGAAGGTGCTCTACGCCGCCGACGAGCTCACCGGCCTGATCGGGGCCGCCGCCCTGATGCGCCCCTCCAAAAGCGTGGCGGATATGGAGCTGAAGTCCCTGAAAAAGAAGTTCAAGGACAAGAAGTTCGCCGCCGGCTGCTCCCGGGAGGTCATCGCCGACGGCGCCCAGCTGCTGGGCTGGGAGCTGGACAAGCTGCTGGACATGACCCTGTCCGCCATGCGGGACGAGGAGGCGGCCATAGAGGCCGCCGTGGCCGCCTGCGGGGCCTGAATCAGAGATGAAAATCGCGGCCGGGGCACCAGCCGCGATTTTTGCGCGCCGGCCCGGGACGCGGCCCCTCCCGCCGCCCGATTTTCAATCAGATGGACCGAATCAAAGGAGAACCTCTATGAGCATGGACCCCCGGCGACCGAAAAAAAACGATACTTCCATGGCCGGACGCGGCGGCATGGAGCAGCTGCGCCTGGTGGAGACCCCGGCGGGGCCGGTCACCTATGTTCTGGTCCGCAAGCGGGTGAAGAACCTGAACCTCCGGGTGAACCGGGAGGGTACGCCGGTGCTGTCTGTGCCTGTGCGCTGCACCCTGGCCTACGCCGACGGCTTCATCCGGGAGAAGGCCGCCTGGATCCTCCGGGCCGCCGCCCGGCAGACCGCGCCCGCCCCGGACCTTCCGCCTCTCCCGCCCAGGGAGGAGTGCCAAAGCCTGCTCCGGGAGGCCCTGGACCGGGTCTACCCCCTGGTGGTCCCGCTGGGGGTGGACATGCCCCAGCTCAAGCTGCGCAAAATGAAGAGCCAGTGGGGCAACTGCCACTGGCGGCAGGGCTACATCACCCTGAACACCGCCCTGGCCCGGTGTCCCGAGCCCCTGCGGGACTATGTGGCCCTCCACGAGCTTGCCCACTTCCTCCACCACGACCACGGCCCCGGCTTTTACGCCGTGATGGACCGGCTCATGCCCGACTGGCGGGAGCGCCGCGCCCGGCTGAAGCGGTGCGCCGCTGCCCTGGAGGACTAGAGACACGGAAAGCGGCGGCCCAACCGGGCCGCCGCTCTTTTTGCTGTTCAAATCAGATCACATAGTTGTCCCCGGACTGCATGGTGTTCATCAGGTCGGCGATGGTCACGCTGTCCAGATACTCGTTGACGATCTCATCCAGCCGCTTCCACATAGGGAGGGTGCGGCACTCGCTGACCCGGTGACAGTTCTTCCGGTCCCCGCTCAGACAGGCCACCGGGGCAAGCTCCCCTTCAGTCAGGCGCAGGATGGCGCCCACGGTGTACTCCTCCGGGTCCCGCACCAGGCGGTAGCCGCCGCCCTTGCCCCGCAGGCCCACCAGCAGGTCGTTCTGCACCAGCACCTTGATGATGCTCTCCAGATATTTCTCCGAGATCTCCTGGCGGCGGGCCACCTCTTTCAGAGGCAGGTAGCCCTCGCTCCGGTGCTCGGCCATATCCACCATCACCCGCAGCGCATAGCGCCCCTTGGTCGAAATCAGCATGATCTGCTCACCTCCGGAACCTTTTTCTTCCTGATTATACCCCCGGCCCGGTGGGATTTCAATGGGGTCCAAAGCGGTTTTGAAAAAAATGTCCCGCCCCATTGACAAAACCGGGCAGGTGAGTTATAATCCTTGCAAACCGATAGGTTATAAGGATTTCAACGGGACAATTTAATTCATACAAAGGGGATAAATTGACCGTTCCAAAGGGAAAAGGAGCTTTTGTCATGATCTATGCAGACAACGCGGCGACCACAAAGACGAGCGCCGCCGCCCGCCAGGCCATGGTGGAGACCATGGAAAAGACCTGGGGCAACCCCTCCAGCCTGTATATGCACGGCCAGCTGGCCGCCGACGCGCTGGAGGCGGCCCGCAGGAAGGTGGCCAGGTGCATCAACGCCGACCCCAGGGAGATCTACTTCACCTCCGGCGGGAGCGAGGCCGACAACCAGGCTATCGTCAACGCCGCCCTCCAGGGGAAAAAGAAGGGTAAGACCCACATCATCTCCACCGCCTTCGAGCACCACGCCGTGCTTCACACCCTGGAGCGCCTGCGCAGGGAGGGCTTTGAGATCACGCTGCTCCCCGTGGGGGAGCAGGGGCTGGTGAAGGTGGAGGATGTGGCCGCCGCCATCCGGCCGGAGACCGCCCTGGTTACCGTCATGTTCGCCAACAACGAGATCGGCACCATCCAGCCCATTCCGGAGATCGGCGCGGTGTGCCGGGAGAAGGGCGTGTGGTTCCACACCGACGCCGTCCAGGCCGCGGGCCACCTGCCCATCGACGTGAAGGCCCAGAACATCGACATGCTGTCCCTGTCCGCCCACAAGTTCCACGGCCCCCGGGGCACCGGCGTGCTGTATGTCCGAAAGGGCATCCCCCTGCTTCCTCTCATCGAGGGCGGCGCCCAGGAGCGGGGCAAGCGGGCCGGCACCGAGAACCTGCCCGCCATCGTGGGCATGGCCGTGGCCCTTGAGGAGGCCTGCGGCAAGATCGAGGAGAACGCCGCCTACGTCTCCCGGTTGCGGGACGCCCTCATCGACGGGCTGTCCAAAATCCCCCACTGCGCTCTCAACGGGGCCAGGGAGCCCCGGCTGCCCGGCAACGTGAACTTTTGCTTCGAGGGCATCGAGGGGGAGTCCCTGTTGCTGCTGTTGGACGAGAAGGGGATCGCCGCGTCCTCCGGCTCGGCCTGCACCTCCGGGTCCCTGGACCCCAGCCACGTGCTGCTGGCCATCGGCCGGCCCCACGAGGTGGCCCACGGCTCCCTGCGCCTGACCGTGTGCGAGGAGAACACCCCGGAGGAGATGGAGTATATCATCAAGTCCGTGGAGGAAGTAGTTGCCTATCTGCGCAACATGTCCCCCGTGTGGAAGGAATTGGAGAGAGGAGAGCGCCAATATGTTATACAGTGAAAAAGTCATGGACCACTTCCGCAATCCCCGCAACGTGGGGGAGATCCCCGACGCCGACGGCGTGGGCGAGGTGGGCAACGCCAAGTGCGGCGACATCATGAAGATGTACCTGAAGATCGACGACGGCGTCATCACCGACGTGAAGTTTGAGACCTTCGGCTGCGGCAGCGCCATCGCCACCAGCTCCATGGCCACCGAGCTCATCAAGGGCAAGCGGGTGGAGGAGGCCATCCAGCTCTCCAACCAGGCGGTGGTGGAGGCTCTGGACGGCCTGCCCGCCTACAAGCTGCATTGCTCCGTCCTGGCGGAGGAGGCAGTGAAGGCGGCGGTGAAGGACTACTACGACAAGAACGGCATTGCCTACGACCCCGACCTGCTGTGCGGCGGCGATTGCGAGAGCTGCCACGAGCACGACGAACAGTAAAACACGGCAGAAAAGGCCGCGCCCGCGGGCGCGGCCTTTTTTATTGCCAGCGCTGAGAAATCCTGTTGGTTTTCCCGGGAAAGCTTGCCTTTTTGGGACCGATACAGTATAATAGGACCCGAAGAAACCGGAGAAAGGGGCGACTTTCATGGAGCGCTACTTTGGAGAGAACACGCCCAAGCTGGGCTTTGGGCTGATGCGCCTGCCCAAGTTGGAGGGCGGGCAGTACGATATGGAGCAGGTCAAGCAGATGGTGGACCGCTTTATGGCCGCCGGGCAGACCTACTTTGACACCGCCTATGTCTATGACAAGGGCGACTCCGAGCGCGCCGCCCGGGAGGCCCTGGTGGAGCGCTACCCCAGGGACAGCTTCACCCTGGCCACCAAGCTGTGCGCCTGGTCCGGGGCCCACGACGAGCAGAGCGCCAAGCAGCAGTTCTACACCAGCCTGGAGCGCACCGGCGCCGGCTATTTCGACTACTACCTGCTCCACGCCATCCAGGCCGGCAACTACAAAAAGTACGACGAGTACCACCTCTGGGACTTCGTCCGGGAGCAGAAGGCCAAGGGGCTGATCAAGCACTGGGGATTCTCCTTCCATGCCGGGCCGGAGCTGCTGGACCAGCTGCTCACCGCCAACCCGGACGCGGAGTTCGTCCAGCTGCAGATCAACTACGCCGACTGGGAGCACCCCGAGATCGCCGCCCGGGCCAACTATGAGATGGCCCGGAAGCACGGCAAGTCCATCGTCATCATGGAGCCGGTGAAGGGCGGGATGCTGGCCGATCCCCCCGAGGCGGTGCGCAAGGTGCTGGACACCGCCGCCGACGGCCGGGCCTCCTACGCCTCCTGGGCGATCCGCTACGCCGCCTCCCTGGACGGGGTCATCACCGTTCTGTCCGGCATGTCCAACCTGGAGCAGATGGAGGACAACCTGTCCTACATGAAGAACTTCCAGCCCCTGGATGAGGCCGGGCTGGCCGCCATCCGCGCCGCCCAGACGGCCATCAACAGCGTCCGCTCCATCCCCTGCACCGCGTGCAGCTACTGCACCGAGGGCTGTCCCCAGCACATCCCCATCCCCGATATCTTCGCCGCCCGCAACAAGCAGCTGGTGTGGGAGCGGGAGGAGGAGGGCCGCCGGGATTACGCCCGGGCCGTCAAGGACGGAACCGGGGCGGGGGACTGCCTGTCCTGCGGACAGTGTCAGAGCGCCTGTCCCCAGCAGCTGGACGTGATGGACTATCTGAAGGAATGCGCCCAGGCTTTTGAAAAGTAAAAAACTGCGGGGCGCTCCCAAAGGGGCGCCCCACAGTTTTTATATGATGTAGTTGTCTCCCGGCTGGTCCTGCCGCATCAGGTCGGCTATGGTGAACCGCTCCAGGTAGTCGGCGATGACCTTATCCAGCCCCTGCCACATGGGCAGGGTGCGGCACTCGGCCATCCGCTGGCAGGGCGGGGCGTTTTCCTCCAAACAGGCCACCGGGGCCAGGGAGCCCTCCGTCAGCCGCAGGATAGCGCCCACAGTGAGCTGGTCGGGGGAGCGGTTCAGGCGGTAGCCGCCGCCCTTGCCCCGCAGGCCGTCCAGCATCCCGCTGCGCACCAGCGCCTTGACGATGCTCTCCAGATATTTCTCCGAGATGCCCTGCCGCTGGGCGATCTCCTTCAGCGGGATATATTCGTCGGATTGGTGTTCGGCCATGTCAGTCAGCACCCGCAGCGCGTAACGCCCCTTGGTGGAGATCAGCACCGTACCCACTTCCTTTCTGATTATCCTATTATAACGCAGGGTTTGTAGTAATTCAATAAAAATTTATGGGGATATCCCGGAATATTTATCGCGGACCCCCTTGACAAGGGAAGGGCAGGACGCTATAATCCCTATATACCAACCTGAAAGATAGGTTAATAAAATTTATTGATACAGGAGGTCACCGTCATGAGCAAGATCTACACATCCGCCGACCAGTTGATCGGCAACACCCCGCTGCTGGAGCTGGTCCACATCGAGAAGCAGGAGGGCCTGAAGGCCAGGCTGCTGGGCAAGCTGGAGTACTTCAACCCCGCGGGCAGCGTGAAGGACCGCATCGCCAAGGCCATGATCGACGACGCCGAGGCCAGCGGAAGGCTCAAGCCCGGCTCCGTCATCATCGAGCCCACCTCCGGCAACACCGGCATCGGCCTGGCCAGCGTGGCCGCCGCCCGGGGCTACCGGATCATCATCGTCATGCCCGAAACCATGAGCGTGGAGCGCCGCCAGCTGATGAAGGCCTACGGCGCGGAGCTGGTTCTCACCGACGGGGCCAAGGGCATGAAGGGGGCCATCGCCAAGGCCGACGAGCTGGCCGCGGAGCTCCCCAACAGCTTCATCCCCGGCCAGTTTGTCAACCCGGCCAACCCCGCCGCCCATAAGGCGACGACCGGACCTGAGATCTGGGCCGACACCGACGGCCAGGTGGACATCTTCGTGGCCGGCATCGGCACCGGCGGCACCGTCACCGGTGTGGGCGAGTACCTGAAGGAGAAGAAGCCCGCGGTGCAGGTGGTGGGGGTGGAGCCGGCGTCCTCCCCGGTGCTCACCAAGGGGACCGCCGGTTCCCACAAGATCCAGGGCATCGGCGCTGGTTTTGTGCCCGATGTGCTGAACACCGCCGTATATGACGAGATCATCGCCGTGGAGAACGACGACGCCTTTGCCGCCGGAAAGCTGGTGGGCCGGACCGAGGGCGTGCTGGTGGGCATCTCCTCCGGCGCCGCGCTGTGGGCGGCCATCCAGCTGGCCAAGCGGCCGGAGAACGAGGGCAAGACCATCGTGGCCCTGCTGCCCGACACCGGCGACCGCTACCTGTCTACCCCCTTGTTCTCCGATTGACCACTGAGCACGGAGAGAGCGCGGGCCGCCGGAAGCGGCCCGCGCTCTTTTCAGCTTTTTGGCTTTGACTTGAATACCAGCGCCGCCAGGAACCCGAAAAAGACCGCCGCCGTGATCCCGCCGGCGGTGGAGGTCATGCCCCCGGTGAGGGCGCCCAGCAGGCCGTTTTCCGCCACCGCCTGCCGGACCCCTTTGGCCAGCAGGCTGCCGAATCCCGTCAGGGGCACCGTGGCCCCGGCCCCAGCCCAGTCGATGAGGGGCTGGTACAGGCCCACCGCGCCCAAGAGGACCCCGGCGGTGACGTAGGACACCAGGATCTTGGCGGGGGTCAGGGACGTCTTGTCGATGAGGATCTGTCCCACGGCGCACAGCAGGCCGCCGCACAGGAACGCTTTCAAATACTCCACGGTCGCTCCTCCTTACCTCGTGTTGGAAATGGTCACGGCGTGACAGATGCCGGGGATGGACTCCTTCTGGAAGGCGGTGGTGGGGGAGTGGAGGGCCCCGGTGGGGCAGAAAAGGATGTTGTTCCACGTCCCGGCCCGCATCCCGTTGAGCAGGTACCCGGTGAGCACCGCCGCGCAGCACCCGCAGCCCGAGCCGCCGCAGTGGGTGTCCTGGGCCTCGATATCGTAGAGGAGCAGGCCGCAGTCGGTGTGCCGGGGGGCCAGCTCCACCCCGTCCCGCCGGAACAGCTCCTCCAGCAGCTCGCTGCCCAGCCTTCCCAGGTCGCCGGTGACGATCAGGTCGTAGTCCTCCGGGGCGCGCCCGGTGTCCTGGAAGTGGGCCTTCAGCGTCTCGTATGCCGCGGGGGCCATGGCCGCGCCCATGTTGTTGGTGTCGGTGATGCCCCTGTCCACGATTTTGCCCGCCGTCACGTGGGTGAGATAGGGCCCCGGGCCCTCCCGGGCCAGGATGGCCGCCCCGGCGGCGGTGGCGGTCCACTGGGTGGTGGGGGCGCGCTGGGCGCCGTACTCCAGCGGGTTGCGGTACTGCCGCTCCGCCGAGCAGAAGTGGGAGGAGGCGACCACCCCGGCCCACGCCCCGAACCCGCCGTCCAGCAGCATGGCGGCCAGGGCCAGCCCCTCGCCCATGGTGGAGCAGGCGCCGTACAGCCCGAAGTAGGGCGCGTCCTGTCCCCGGGCGGCGAAGGAGGAGCTGATGCACTGGTTCAGCAGATCCCCGGCGAACAGCCAGTCCAGGCTGGAGGCCGGCTGGCCGGCCTTGTCCAGAGCCAGGGCCAGGGCCTGCTTCTGCATGGCCTGCTCCGACTTCTCCCAGGTGGCCTCCCCGAAGGTGTCGTCATTCCCGATGAAATCGAAGGAGGCGGCCAGCGGCCCCTGGCCCTCCTTTTTGCCCACCACGTTGGCGTGCCCGGCAAAGGAGGGGGGATATGCCAGCGCCGCCGTCTGCCGCCCCAGCTTTTTCGCGGTCATAGGACCTCACCTCGCAAACAGAATCAGGGCTAGTATGCGCTGGGGCCTCTTTTTTATGTGTCCGGCCGCGGCGCCTGCGGTCTCATCTGGAAATTTTCCCCATTATACCGCACGTTCCGACGGGCTCCGCACCCGTTCCCCAGCGGCCGCCCCGAACCGTCCCGAACCGTGTCATATCCTGCGGTCGATTTCTCTTTCCTTTTTTGCAGGAGCACTATATAATGTGTTCAAATTAAAAAAACAGGGGGAGGACCACAATATGATGGAATTGAAAACAGACGTCTGCGCGGTGGTGGATGAGAGCGGAAGGCGGAGGGAATTTCGCTATTTCCTGCTGGTAGAGCAGGTGGAGGCGGGGCGGTTCGCCTGTGAGAACTACGGCGTGCGGGTGGAGGAGGCGGACGGCGAGAGCGTGAGCGTCCCTGGCCTGACCACCAGCGCGCCGCGGGTCCAGGAGCTGCTGGCCCAGCTGGCCCGCTGCCAGGTCGGGCCAGCCTCCCTGCGGGACGTGGTGGACGACTGGCTGTGAAAAAGCGGCCTCCCCGAAGGGAGGCCGCCGGAAGGGAGCTGTTATCACTTTTTTCGGTCGTCCAGTTTGTGCATCAGCAGCACCAGCAGGGCGATAACGCCCAGCACCACGAAGATGCCCGCCATCCCCTGGCCCAGCATGACCACGGCCTGGAGCACATTGTCAAGATTCATCGTTCCGCCCTCCTTATCCTAAATTGGTGAAGTACTGCAGCACCACGCCGCCGGCCACCACCGAGGCGATCTGCCCGGAGACATTGGCCGCCACCGCGTGCATGAGCAGGTGGTTCTGGGGGTCGGCCTGCTGGCCCAGCTTCTCGATGACCCGGGAGGACATGGGGAAGGCGGAGATGCCGGCCGCGCCGATCATGGGGTTGATCTTGCTTTTCGTGAACAGATTGAGGACCTTCACGAACAGCACGCCCACCACCGAGTCCAGCACGAAGGCCACGAGCCCCAGGCACATGATCATCAGCGTCTCCGGCCGGACGAACTGGTCGGCCCGCATGGAGAAGGCGATGGTGATGCCCAGCAGCAGGGTGATGAGGTTGGCCAGCTCGTTTTGGGCTGTCTGGGACAGGGAGGAGAGCACGCCGCACTCCCGAATCAGGTTGCCGAACATAAGGAAACCCACCAGGGCCACCGACGCCGGCGCCACAAATCCCGCCACCACCGATACCACGATGGGGAAGAGGATGCGGGTGCGCCGGGACACGCTCTGGGCGGTGTAGGGCATCCGCATGGCCCGGTCCTTCTGTGTGGTCACCAGCTTGATGGCGAAGGGCTGGATGATGGGCACCAGGGCCATGTAGGAGTAGGCCGCCACGGCGATGGCCCCCACGTAGTTACTGTGGAGCACCTGGGAGACCAGGATGGAGGTGGGGCCGTCCGCCGCGCCGATGATGCCGATGGAGGCCGCGTCCTTCAGGTCGAAGCCCAGGGCGGCGGCGATGATGATGGTCAGGAAGATGCCCGCCTGGGCCGCCGCGCCGCACAGGAACAGCTTGGGGTTGGCCAGCAGGGGGCCGAAGTCGATCATGGCGCCGATGCCGATGAACAGCAGGATGGGCATGGCCTCGCTGGCCTCGATGCCCGTCTCAAACAGCCACTGGATGATGCCGTGGGTCTCGCCCACCCCCTGGCTGAACTGGTTGATGACCCCGGACAGGGGGAGGTTGACCAGGATCGCCCCGAAGCCCATGGGCATAAGGAGGGCCGGCTCAAACCCCTTCTCCACCGCCAGGTAGATCAGTATGCCTCCCACCGCGTACATCACCAGCTGCTGCCAGGTCACCGACAGCGCGCTCTGCCACAAGAAACTCATATCCAACATCCCTTTCCCGGTCGTTCTCCTGTGTGCTGCGGGGACCGCCTGAAAAAAACAGACCCGCGCCCCAACAGGAACGCAGGTCTGGTCAATTAAGGCAAAACCAGAGCGGCCTCGACCCAAGGAGGGGCCGCACATGCTTGTTGGTTTGCCGCGCGCACCCGGCGCGCCGACTACTCCCCTTTGCGCCCCACAGTTTAGCACCGGGGCCGTATTTTGTCAAGCCCCTGTGTATCATTTGCGCCAGCGGCGGCGATATCCGTTGAAATATTGCTTTTCTTCTGCTATAATCCACCTGCTGGACCACATCACAGCCGCGGCCGGGCCGCGCGCAGACAGAGAGAGGAGTTCCCCCATGAAGATCAGCCAACTGTTTGGAAAAGGCAGGACCGTCTTTTCCTGCGAGGTGTTCCCGCCCAAAAAGGACACCCCCGTGGAGAGCATCTATAAGACGCTGGACGGCCTGAAGGATATCCGTCCGGATTTCATCAGCGTCACCTTCGGCGCCGGCGGGGCCGCCCGGGTCCACCAGACCACCCGGGAGATCGCGTCCATCATTGAAAACCAGTACCACATCCCCGCCATGGCCCACCTGACCTGCGTCGGCGCGGACAAGGGGGATGTGGACCTGCTGCTGGAGCAGCTCAAGCAGGACGGGGTGGACAACATCCTGGCCCTGCGGGGGGACGTGAACCCGGACTACCCGCCCAAGACCGACTTCACCCACGCCGATGAGCTGGTCGCCTATATCCGCGCCCGCAGCGGCATCGGCATCTCCGCCGCCTGCTACCCCGAGGGGCACCCGGAGAGCCCCGACCCGGTCAGCGATATCCGCTACCTCAAGCAGAAGGTGGACGCCGGGGCGGAGCACCTGGTCAGCCAGCTGTTTTTCGACAACGAGGATTTCTACCGCTTCCTGGAGCGGTGCCGCATCGCGGGCATCGGCGTCCCCATCGAGGCGGGCATCATGCCGGTGCTCAGCGCCTCCTCCATCCAGCGCATGGTGTCCCTGTGCGGCGCCAGTATGCCCCGCAAGCTCACCCGTATCCTGGCCCGCTACGGCGACCACCCCCAGGCCCTGCGGGAGGCCGGCATCGCCTACGCCATCGACCAGATCTCCGACCTGATCGCCAGCGGTGTGGACGGCATACACCTGTATACCATGAACAACCCCGCCGTCTCCCGCCAGATCTCGGACAGCATCTCCTCTATCCGCACCCTTTGAGCCGGGAGGGGAACAGATGAGCGATCAGTTTTCCCGCACCAGGCTCCTCCTGGGCCGGGAGGGGATGGAGCGCCTGTCCCGCGCCCGCGTGGCCGTGTTCGGCGTAGGCGGCGTGGGAGGCTATGTGGTGGAGGCCCTGGCCCGCAGCGGGGTGGGACAACTGGATTTGATTGACCACGACCGGGTGAGCCTGTCCAACCTGAACCGCCAGATCCTGGCCACCCACCGGACGGTGGGGGAGTACAAGGTGGACGCGGCCCGGGAGCGCGTTCTGGAGATCAACCCGAACTGCGTGGTCCGCATCTACAGGACCTTTTACACCCCGGAGACGGCGCCCCGGTTCGATTTCACCCGGTACAGCTACGTGGTGGACGCCATCGACACCGTCACCGGCAAGCTGGCCCTGGTGGAGCAGGCCCAGCGCGCCGGGGTGCCCATCATCAGCAGCATGGGCGCCGGGAACAAGCTGGACCCCAGCGCGTTTGAGGTGGCGGACCTCTATCAGACCAGCGTGTGCCCCCTGGCCCGGATCATGCGCAAGGAGCTGAAAAAGCGGGGGATCAAAAGCCTGAAGGTGGTCTACTCCAGAGAGCCGCCCCTTGTCCCGCTGGAGGACGCGGACGCGCCCCAGGAGGGGGAGGAGCCAGGGTCCCGCCGCCCGGTGCCGGGCAGCACCGCCTTTGTCCCCGCTGCCGCCGGGCTGGTCCTGGCCGGCGAGGTGATCCGGGACCTGGCCGGAGTGCCGGGCCGGTGAACACCGAGCAGATCTGCCGCCGGACGCAGGCTCGTCCGGCGGCGTTTTTACCGTCTTGTGAGGTGTCTGCCCCTGTCAAAATGGAGAAAAAAACCAAAAAATTTGAATTATACCTGTGGAAAGCCGAAAATATACACAAGAATGCCGCGGGATATCTAGTGATTTTTGCCCTTGCGCGATTCTTACGAAATGGTTACAATACAGTTACAAAACGGTTACAATCACACCAGAAAACTGTTGCCAATTTGACACCATTTTTTGTTGTTAAGGAGAATCGAATATGAAGCGCAAGCTGATCTCCGTCCTGCTGTGCGGGGTGGCCATGCTGCTGCTGATGGGCGCCAGCGCCCAGACCGGCCTGGATGTTCCGGAGGATGAGGACATCGTCTGGGAGTACCGGGACCCGGAGGGCCTGGAGGGCCGGTACTACGACCCCTCGCAGATGCAGCCTGAGGTCCCGCCCGAGGAGGACGACACCCAGCCCGCCCCCGAGCAGGACCCCGTTCCCGAGCAAAAGCCGGAGGAGGAGCCCGAGCAGGACCCCGCCCCCGAATTGGAGCCCGCGCCGGACCCCGGGCCGGAGGAGGAGCCCGGCACCCAGCCGGAGGAAAACCCTGCCGCGCCCCAGGTCACCGGAGATGCCGGTTTCCTCATTGACGGGACCCCCGCCCCCCTGAGCACCGGCCGCACCCTCCAGAACGGCGTGACCTACGTGGTCCTGGCGGACACCGCCGGCGCCCTCTCCGCCAGCGCCAGGACGGCCTGGGACCAGGGCAGCCGCACCGCCACCGTCACCGCCCCCGGCCTGACCATCAAGGCCCAGGCGGACGCCTTTTACATCCAGGCAAATGACCGGTACCTATATGTCCAGGACGGCGTCCAGATGTCGGACGGCCGGCTGACCGTCCCGCTGAAGGTCCTCACCGAGGCCTTCGACGCCCAGCTGACCTGGGACGGGGCCACCGATACCATCCGGGTCACCCGGGGGGACGGCGTGCTTGCCAGCGCGTGGGAGGTCTACGACCCGGAGTCCCTGTTCTGGCTCAGCCGCATCATCTACGCGGAGAGCGGCAATCAGCCCCTCAAGGGCCAGGTGGCCGTGGGCAACGTCATTTTGAACCGGGTGGCTAACCCGCTCTTCCCCAACACCATCGAGGAGGTGCTGGCCGCGCCCAACCAGTTCACCACCTACGCCAACGGCGCTCTGGCCGATCGCGTCCCCAACGAGAGCAGCGTGCTTGCCGCCAAGCTGGTGCTGGACGGCGCCGTGGTGGAGGAGGTGCGCGGCGCCCTCTACTTCGACTCCATGCCCAACAGCTGGGCCATCGGCGTGCGCCCCGCCCTGGGCCGGATCGGCGGTCATAATTTTTACGGATAACAAAAACGGGAAAAAGGGACCCCCGAATGCAAATTTGGGGGTTCCTTTTCCTTGCATATTCCTGTATAATATCACTGTTGCCTTGATTTGAATCCACCGCGTTCCGCGCCGAAGAACCATATTTTGGAGGAGTCCCCATGACGAGAAACACTGCCCGCGAGATCGCCGTCCACCTGGTGTTCCAGCTGGCCTTTACCGGCGGCGACGCCCAGACGCTGCTGGACGCTGAACTGACCCCGGAGCGCTTTGCCCAGCTGGGGGAGGAGAGCGCCCTCTACGCCGAGTTCCCCAACCAGAAGCAGGCCGACTACATCCGCCGGCTGGTCCAGGGGGTCTACCTCCATGGCCCGGAGCTGGACGGCTACATCAGCCAGTACGCGGTGGGCTGGAAGTTTGAGCGCATCCCCCGCATGGCCGCCGCCGTGATGCGCACCGCAATGTACGAGGTGCTGTATATGCCCGACGTACCCAACGCCGCCGCCATCAACGCCGCGGTGGATATCGCCAAGCGCTACGAGCCGGCGGAGGTGGTCTCCTTCGTCAACGGCATTTTGGGCTCCTTTGCCCGGGCGGAGTTCTCCGACACGCCCCCCAAGCCGGACAAGCCCCAGGCGGAGGGATGAGCCATGCGGGTGCTTGCCCTTGATACCAGCAACTACACCACCTCCGCCGCCGTCTATGATGGGGCGGAGGGCTTCAACGCGGGGAAGCTGCTCCAGGTGCGCCCCGGCGAGCTGGGCCTGCGCCAGAGCGACGCGCTGTTTCAGCACGTCAGGCAGCTGCCTGATCTGTTGGCCCAGCTCTGGGAGAAGGATCTGCTCAGCGGCATCCAGGCGGTGGGAGCCAGCAGCCGCCCCCGGGCGGTGGAGGGCTCCTACATGCCCTGTTTCCTGGCCGGGACCTCCCAGGCCCGGTCCATCGCCCGCACCCTGGGTGTGCCCTGTTACGAATTTTCCCACCAGCAGGGCCACCTGGCCGCCGCGGCCTGGAGCGCCGGGCGGCTGGACCTGCTGGAGCGGCCCTTTTTGGCCTGGCACCTGTCCGGCGGCACCACCGAGCTCTTAAAAGTGGAGCCGGAGGGGGTGGCGGTGCGGGCCGAGATTTTGGGCGGCACCAGCGATATCTCCGCCGGCCAGCTCATCGACCGCACAGGGGTGCTGCTGGGACTGCCGTTCCCGGCGGGCAGGGCCCTGGATGCGCTGTACAGCCAGGCGGACGCCCGCCTGGAGCGAACTGTAAAGCTGAATAACTTCACATTTTCCCTGTCCGGGATGGAGAACATCGTGAAGGCCATGTGGGAGGACGGGGAGAAGGCAGCCAACATCGCCCGCTTCACCATCGACACCGTGACCAGTGTGGTGCTCCGCGCCACCCAGGCGGCCCAGCGCGCCTACCCCGGCCTGCCGGTGCTGTGCTCCGGCGGTGTGGCCTCCAACACCCGGCTGCGCGCCGCCCTGGAGGGCGAGTGCGGGGCGGTCTTTGCCCAGCCCCAATACTCCACGGACAACGCCATGGGGACCGCCGTCCTGACCTGGCGGGCCCTGGAGGCGGGGGAGGCGGGCCTATGATGGAACAGACCGTGTTCACCCCCTCCCAGGTGGGGCAGTATATCAAGAGCTTCATGGACCGGGACCGGGTGCTGTCCGGCATCCTGGTCCGGGGCGAGGTGTCCAACTACAAGCTCTACCCCTCCAGGCACCACTACTTTACACTGAAGGACGCAGAGGGCGCTCTGCGCTGCGTCATGTTCCGGGGGGACGCCGCCTCCCTGCGGTTCCGGCCCCAAAACGGGATGCAGGTGGTGGCCGCCGGGCGGATCACCGTCTTTCCCCGGGACGGCCAGTACCAGCTCTACTGTTCCCGCCTCATCCCCGAGGGGGCGGGGGACCTGCACCTGGCCTTTGAGCAGCTGAAAGAGAAGCTGTTCCGGGAGGGCCTGTTCGACCAGAATCGGAAGAAGCCCCTCCCGGCCTACCCGGAGCGCATCGCCCTGGTGACCTCGCCTGCCGGCGCGGCGGTGCGGGACATGATCCGCATCCTGGGGGCCCGCTGGCCCTCCGCCGGGGTGTATGTCCTCCCCGTCCGGGTCCAAGGGGAGGGGGCGGCGGAGGAGATCGCTGCTGCCATTGACTGGGCCAACTGGCAACGGGTGGCCGACCTGATCATCACCGGACGGGGCGGCGGCTCCATGGAGGAGCTGTGGGCCTTCAATGAGGAGATAGTGGCCCGGGCCATCGCCCGCTCCCGGATCCCCGTCATCTCCGCCGTGGGCCACGAGCCAGACGTGACCATCGCTGACTTCGCGGCCGACCTGCGGGCGGCCACCCCGTCCAACGCCGCGGAGCTGGCCGTCCCTGACCAGGCGGAGCTGTATGCCTGGCTGCGCGCCGCCGCGCCCCGCCTGGGGCGGGGGCTGGAGCGCACCCTCTCCCAGCGCCGCCGGGACTTGCAACGTCTGGCGGACAGCCGCCCCTTCTCCCAGCCCGGCGGGCTGTTCCGGGAGCGGCGGATGCAGCTGGACTACCAGGCGGAGCGCATGGCCGGCGCCCTCCGCCGCATCCTGGCCGGGCAGAGACAGCGCCAGGGGCGGCTGGCCGCCGCCTTGGACGCCATGAGCCCGCTGAAGGTGCTCTCCAGGGGCTACGCCATTGCCGCGGATGAACAGGGGAACGTGCTCACCAGCGTAAAGGGGATCTGTCCGGGCGACGCCCTCACGGTCCGCCTGATCGACGGCACTGTGAACTGCCGCGCCGAGGAAAGGAAGGAACAGGAATGGCTGCAAAGAAAAAGCTGACCTTTGAACAGTCCATGGCCCGGCTGGAGGAGATCGTCTCCCTGCTGGAGCGGGGGGACGCCCCCCTGGAGGAGGCCATGAAGCTCTTTGAGGAGGGCAGTAAGCTGATGCGGGAGTGCACCGCCCAGCTGGACCAGGCCGAGCAGCAGGTGAAGCTGCTCACCGCCGGCGACGGCGGCGAGCCGGTGGAGGCCCCCTTCGGGGAGGACATGTGATGGATTTCGCGCAGGAGATGGCCCAGGCCCGGGAGCTGGTGGAGGGGCGTCTGGCGTCCTTTTTCACCGGGGAGGGCCTGGAGCAGGCCATGCGGTACAGCCTGCTGGCCGGGGGCAAGCGCATCCGCCCCATTTTGACCATGAAATTCTGCCAGGCGGCGGGGGGCGCCATGGAGGACGCCCTGGACTTCGGCTGCGGCCTGGAGATGCTGCACACCTACTCCCTCATCCACGATGACCTGCCCTGCATGGACAACGACGACCTGCGCCGGGGCCGGCCCACCTGCCACAAGGTCTACGGCGAGTGCGCTGCCACCCTGGCCGGGGACGCCCTCCAGGCCGCGGCCTTTCACACGGTGCTCTCCGCGCAGGCGGACGCCCGGGCGAGGGCCGGGGCGGCCTGCGTCCTGGCCCGGGCCGCCGGGGAGCAGGGGATGTGCGCCGGGCAGTACTACGACACCCTGGAGGACGGCCGGAGCCGCACCCTGGAGGAGCTGACCGCAATCAACGACAGAAAGACCGGCGCCCTGCTGAAGGCCGCCTGCGTCATGGGCGTGCTGGCCGCGTTCGGCGGCCGGGAGGCGGACGCCGCCTGCCTGGACGCTGCGGAGGAGTACGCCGCCCACCTGGGACAGGCATTCCAGATCAAGGACGACATCCTGGACGTCACCTCCACCGCCGAGGTGTTGGGCAAGCCCATCGGCTCCGACGCCGCCAACGGCAAGACAACCTATGTGTCACTGCTGGGGGTGGAGGAGTGTGAAAAGCGGGTGTGGGAGCACACCCAGGCGGCCTGCCGCGCCCTGGAGCGGGGGACGTGGCCGGGAGGCACCCGGTTCCTGACGCGGCTGGCGGGAGAGCTGGCCCGGCGGGGCAGCTGACAGAAAGAAACGGCGCATAGCCGGCGGGGAGTGAGCGCACATGCTGCAATTACAGACCAGCGGACAGACTGTGGTGAGATACGTCTCCTATCTGACGGGCAACCTGGTGTTGGACCTGGCCGCCCTGTCCTGGCTGGCGGCCCAGCTGCTCAAGGTGGTCATCAACCTGTGCGTCCACGGGACCATGGACATCAGGCTGGCCCTGAGCAGCGGCGGGATGCCCAGCTCCCACTCCGCCCTGGTGTGCGCCACCGCCATGGCCGTGGGCCGTTTGCAGGGCTTCTCCAGCGTGTCCTTCGCCCTGGCGGCGGTGCTGGCCCTGGTGGTGATGTACGACGCCTGCAACGTCCGCCGCGCCGCGGGGGAGCAGGCCAAGGTGCTCAACCGCATTCTGGAGAGCTGGGAGGACATCTCCCCGGAGCTGCTGGGCGAGGAGCTCAAGGAGCTGCTGGGCCACACCCCGCTCCAAGTGCTGATGGGCGCCATCCTGGGCTGCTGCATCGGCTGGTTCGGCGTACAGCTGTACGGCTGACGCCATAGATTCCCGGAGGTTTTTCTATGCCGGATACGCAAAAACGATACCGCCCCATCCTGGCGGACCTCAGCGACGCCCAGGCCGCACAGCTGTGCGACGAGCTGCGGGCGGAGCTGATCCAGGACGTGGCCCAGACCGGGGGCCATCTGGCCTCCAACCTGGGCAGCGTGGAGCTGACCGTGGCCATCCACCGGGTGTTCGACACCAGCGTGGACCGGCTGGTCTTTGACGTGGGGCACCAGTGCTACACCCATAAGATGCTCACCGGCCGGCGGGAGGAGATGTCCTCCCTGCGGCAGTTCGGGGGCATCTCCGGGTTTCCCAAGCCCTCGGAGAGCGTCCACGACGCCTTCATCGCCGGCCACGCCTCCAACTCGGTGGCGGTGGCGGTGGGGATGGCCCGGGCCCGCACCCTGCTGGGGGAGGACTACCACGTGCTGGCCCTGCTGGGGGACGGCGCCCTCACCGGCGGGCTGGCCTACGAGGGGCTGTCCAACGCCGGGCAGAGCGGGGAGCCCATGATCGTCATTCTCAACGACAACGGTATGTCCATCACCAAGAATGTGGGCGGCGTGGCGGAGCACCTGGCCCGCCAGCGGCTCAAGCCCCAGTATCTCACCTTCAAAAAGGGCTACCGGAAGGTGATGGGACTGACCTGGATCGGGCGCAAGGTGTACCGCTTTACACACCGCCTGAAAAAAGCGTTCAAGCAGACCATCCTCCCCAGCAGCATGTTCGAGGACATGGGCTTCTACTACATGGGGCCCGTGGACGGCCACGACGTGGCCGAACTGACCAAGCTGCTGCGCTATGCCAAGGATTTGAACGAGCCCGTCCTGCTCCACGTGCGGACCATAAAGGGGAAAGGCTTTACACCTGCACAGACCAATCCGGACGTCTTTCACGGCGTCGGCCCCTACGACCCGGACACCGGCGCGCTGAAAAAGCCCGCCGGAGACAGCTTCTCCTCCGTGTTCGGCGCGGAGCTGGTCCGGCTGGCCCGGGAGGACAGGCGGGTGTGTGCCCTCACCGCCGCCATGCTCACCGGCACGGGGCTGGAGGGGTTCAAGCGGGAGTTCCCCAAGCGGTGCTTCGATGTGGGCATCGCGGAGGGGTGCGCCGTATCCATGGCCGCGGGGCTCGCCAAACAGGGGATGATCCCCGTGTTTGCCGTGTACTCCACCTTCCTCCAGCGCTCCTACGATATGCTCCTTCACGACGTGGCCCTGGGCGGCCTGCACGTGGTCTTTGCCGTGGACCGGGCGGGTCTGGTGGGGGAGGACGGCGAGACCCACCAGGGCGTCTTTGACCCCGCCTTTTTTGACACGGTGCCCGGCATGACCGTCCTGGCCCCGGCCAGCTTTGCCGAGCTGCGCTCCATGCTGCGCACCGCCGTGCTGGATATCCCCGGCCCCGTGGCCATCCGCTACCCCAGAGGGGGCGAGGGGGAGTTCACCGCCGACTGCTCCGGCGCTCCCGCCGCCGTGCTGCGGGAGGGGACCGACCTGACCCTGGTGTCCTACGGCGCCATGACCACCCAGGCCGTGAGGGCCGCGGAGATCCTGGCCGGCCGGGGGGTGAGCGCCGAGGTGGTCAAGCTCAACACCATCACCCCGCTGCCCGAGCAGATCGCCCTGGCCAGCGTGCGGAAAACCGGAGCCCTGCTGACGGCGGAGGACACCATCGCCTCCAACAGTGTGGGCCGCCGCCTGGCCGCCTGCCTGGGGCGGGAGGGCATCCGGGCCAAGGTGGCCCTGTGCAGCACCGGGGACACGTTCACCACCCACGGCAGCGTCCCAAAGCTTCGGGAGCTGCTGGGCCTGGACGCGGAGAGCCTGGCCGACAGGGCGATGGAGGTGCTGGGCCGTGGCTAAGACGAGGCTGGACGTGGCCCTGGTGGAACAGGGCCTGGCCGAGAGCCGGCAGAAGGCCCAGGCCGTCATCATGGCCGGGCTGGTCTACGTCAACGGCCAGAAGGTAGATAAGGCCGGCGCCCCTGTCCCCGAAGGGACGGGCATCGAGGTGCGGGGGAAGGCCCTGCCCTATGTTAGCCGGGGCGGCCTGAAGCTGGAGAAGGCCCTGCGCCGCTGGCCCATCCATTTGGAGGGGGCAGTCTGCGCCGACATCGGCTCCTCCACCGGCGGCTTCACCGACTGTATGCTGCAAAACGGCGCGGCCAGGGTCTACGCCGTGGACTCCGGCTACAACCAGCTGGACTGGCGGCTGCGCAGCGACCCGCGGGTGGTGTGCATGGAGCGCACCAACGCCCGCTACCTCACCGGGGAACAGATCCCGGAGGGGCTGGACTTCTTCTCGGTGGACGTGTCCTTTATCTCCCTCCGGCTGATTCTGCCCCCCATGCGGGCCCTCATCAAACCGGAGGGGGCGGCGGTGTGCCTGGTCAAGCCCCAGTTCGAGGCCGGACGGGAGAAGGTGGGCAAGAAGGGGGTCGTCCGGGACCCGGCCGTCCACCTGGAGGTGCTGGAGCACTTCCTGACCCACGCCGGGCAGGCGGGCTTTACCGTGAAGGACCTGACCTTTTCCCCCATCCGGGGCCCCGAGGGTAACATCGAGTACCTGGGGCTCCTCTCCGCCGCGCCGGGGCCGGACTACGCCGGCGACCTGGCCGCGCTGGTGGAGGAATCCCACCGAAATTTTAAGGAGAACGAGCCATGAGAGTGATCCTCAGCTCCAACCCATACCGGGACCGCGGCCTGCGCGCCGCCCTGGAGGCCCAGCGCATCCTGGAGCGCTCCGGCGTGGAGACCGCCGTGTGTCTGCCCTTCGCCCCCAAAAAGGGGGACAAGCTGGACCTGCCCCGCAGCCTCAAGCTGTGCAGGATCGAGGAGGAGCTGGACCGGGCCGACCTGATGGTCTGCTTCGGCGGGGACGGCACCATCCTCCACACCGCCCGGGATGCCACCCTCCGGGACGTGCCCATCCTGGGTGTCAACATGGGCAGCGTGGGCTTTATGGCCGAGCTGGAGCGGGGGGAGCTGTCCCTGCTGTCCCGGCTGGCTGTGGGGGACTACCGGATCGAGGAGCGCATGATGCTCCAGGTGAGCATCTTCCGCGGGGACAAGCTGACCATGGAGGACCTGGCCCTCAACGACGCGGTCATCTCCAAGGGCTCCATCGCCCGGGTGGCGGAGCTTGAGGTCCGGGCCGACGGGGTGCTGGCCGCTGGCCTCACCGGCGACGGGGTCATCATCGCCTCGCCCACCGGCTCCACCGCCTACTCCATGTCTGCCGGCGGCCCCATCGTGGAGGCCACCTCCCACAACATCATTGTCACCCCGGTCTGCGCCCACCAGCTGGGGGCGCGGCCCATGGTGCTGGCCCCGGAGCGGGTGCTCACCGTCCAGCTGCCGAGGGGCAGCCGCAAGCACCTGAACTTGGCCATCGACGGGGGCAAGGCCATCCGCGTGACCTCCGGCGAGCGGGTGGAGATTCGCCGCGCCTCCCACACCACCAAGCTGGTCCGGCTGACTGACCGAAGCTTTTACCAGATCATCAATCAAAAATTAGGAGGACTCCAAGGATGAAAAGTGCCCGTCAGATGGAAATCCTGCGCATCATCCAGGCCCAGGACGTAGAGACCCAGGAGCAGCTTCTGGAGCAGCTCAAGATCCGGGGGTACAGCGCCACCCAGGCCACCATCTCCCGCGATATCAAGCAGCTGCGCCTGGTCAAGGAGCTGCGCCACCAGGGCGGCTACCGCTATGTGCCCTCCGGCTCCAAGGCGGGCGCCAACTCCGCCAGCCGCCTGCGCAACATCTTCAAGGAGGGGGTCACCTCCGTGGAGCTGGCCCAGAACATCGTAGTGGTCAAGACCATGCCCGGCCTGGCCTCCGCGGCCTGCTCCGCCCTGGACGGTATGGAGATCCCCGGCATGGTGGGCAGTCTGGCCGGGGACGACACCGGCATCCTCATCATGCGCGACGTGGCCAGCGCCGAGGCGTTCAGCAGCGAGGTACACAAACTTTTGAAGTGACTTGGGAGGGGCGCGGGATGCTCTCACTGCTCCACATCGAGAATATCGCCCTCATCGAGGCGGCGGACATCCAGTTCGACCCCGGCTTCAACGTCCTCACCGGCGAGACGGGGGCGGGCAAGTCCATCGTCATCGACTCCATCAGTGCCGTGCTGGGCCAGCGCACCAGCCGGGAGCTCATCCGCACCGGGGCCAGGTCCGCCCTGGTCCACGCGGTGTTCACCGGGGTGCCGGAGCTGGCGTGGTTTGCGGAGAACGGCGTGGAGGTCGGGGAGGAGCTGCTGCTCCAGCGGGAGATCCAGTCCGACGGGCGCAACGCCTGCCGGGTCAACGGGAAGCTGGTCACTGTCTCCCAGCTCCGGGAGCTGGGCCGCCAGCTTTTGAACATCCACGGCCAGCACGACGGCCAGCAGCTGCTGGACCCGGCCTTCCACCTGGGCTATCTGGACAGCTTCGGCCGCACCGGGGGCGCCCTGGAGGACTTCCAGGGGTCCTACCGCGCCCTGGCCCAGCTGAAAAAGGAGATCACGGCCCTCCAGATGGACGAGGCCGAGCGCTCCCGCCGGGTGGACACCCTGACCTACCAGATCCGGGAGCTGGAGCGGGCCGAGCTGCGCTCCGGGGAGGACGGGGAGCTGGAGGAGCGGCGCACCCTGCTGCGCGCCTCCGGCCGGCTGATGGACGCCATCCAGGCCGCCGCCTACGCCCTGGACGGGGATGACGACTCCGACGGCGCCGCCGCCCTCATCGCCCAGGCGGAGGGGGAGGTTCGGGGCGTGGCCCGGTACAGCCAGAAGATGGCCCAGCTGGGGGAGAGCCTGACCCAGCTGCGCTGCCTGGCCGACGACGCGGCGGAGCAGCTGCGGGACATCCGGGAGGAGATGAACTTCTCCCCGGAGGAGCTGGACGCCATCGAGGGGCGGCTGGACACCCTCTACCGCCTGAAAAAGAAGTACGGCCCCACGGTGGAAGATATGCTGGCCTATCTGGACTCCTGCCGGGAGGAGCTGGACCGCATCCAGTACGCCGACGACACCATCGCCCGGCTGGAGCAGGAGCTGGCCAAGGCCCGGACCCATGCGGAGCAGAAGGCCCAGGCCCTCTCCGCGGCCCGCAGGACCGCGGCGCAGGCGCTGCAGAAGCGGGTGGAGGAGGAGCTGCGGGAGCTGGATATGCCCAAGGTGCGCTTCCAGGTGGAGTTCGCCCCCAAGGCGGGGGAGTTCGGCATGGACGACACCGGGGCGGACGAGGTGCAGTTTCTCATGTCCGCCAATCTGGGTGAGGCCCTCAAGCCCATCCAGAAGGTGGCCTCCGGCGGCGAGCTGGCCCGGATCATGCTGGCCCTGAAAAATGTGCTGGCTCAGGACGACAACATCGCCAGCCTGGTATTCGACGAGGTAGACACCGGCGTGTCTGGCCGGGCCGCCCAGAAGGTGGCGGCCAAGATGGCCCAGCTGGCCCGGCACAAGCAGGTGCTGTGCGTCACCCACCTGCCCCAGATCGCGGCCATGGCCGGGACCCACTTCTCCGTGGAGAAGGGGGAGCGGGCCGGGCGCACCTACACCCGGGTGGAGCGGCTGGACCGGGACGCCCGGGTCCAGGAGCTGGCCCGGCTGGTGGGCGGCGCGTCTGTAACGCCCGCCCTGCTGAAAAGTGCCGGGGAGCTGCTGGACCAGGCCGCCGCTCACAGGGGATAACGCGCATAGAGATAAGAAAAGCCGCCCTACGGGCGGCTTTTTTCTTTTAAGGAAACTTTCATACATTCTTAATCGGGCCCACAGTCCGCTCTTAAAGATCCTGTGTTAGCATGGGGGCCAAACACAGGAGGGATCGCCTATGCTGAAATTTTCCGCCGAACTGCTGCCCCAGCTGACCCGGATGCTGGGGTTGGTCCTGGCCCTTTGGGGCGGGTATTACCTGCTCACCGCCCTGATGTCCGCCCGCCGGGCCCCCAACTACGGCCGGCACCGCCCCTGCACCCGCTTTCTGGTGCTTATCGCCGCCCGTAACGAGGAACAGGTCATCGGGCCGCTGATCAACAGCCTGCTCATGCAGCGCTACCCCCGGGAGCTCTATGAGATCTGGGTGGTGGCCAACAACTGCACCGACAACACCGCCCGGGCTGCCCGAAGCTTGGGGGCCAATGTGCTGGAGTGCCCCTTTCCGGTGAGAACGAAGGGGGAGGCCCTCAACTGGGCCTGGCCCGTGCTCCGGGACCGGGGCTGCGACGCGGTGTGCGTCTTTGACGCGGACAACCTGGCCCACCCGGACTTCCTCCGGGAGATGAACAACGCCCGCTGCGCCGGGGCCCAGGCCGCCCAGGGGTTCCGGGACAGCAAGAACCCCTATGACACCCCCCTGTCCGCCTGCTGCTCCATCTACTACTGGATGATGGACCGGTTCCACAACGCGGGCAAGGCCGCCATGGGGCTGTCCGCCATGCTCAACGGCACCGGCTTCATGATCACCCTGCCGGCCCTGGAGCGCATCGGCGGCTGGAACACCAACACCATCAGCGAGGACCTGGAGATGACCGCCCAGTGCGTGTCCGCCGGCATCAGGATCGCCTGGGCGCCCAGGGCGGTAACCTACGACGAGCAGCCCCTGACCTGGGGCCAGTCGGTCATCCAGCGCCGGCGGTGGAGCAGCGGCACCCTCCAGGTTGCGGGGAAGTTCTACCCCAGACTGCTGGCCGCTGTTTTTCGGCGGGAGGGGCGGCTGTCCGCCGATCTGTGCGTCACCCTGCTCATCCCCGCCATCCAGGCGGCCGGGCTGATCCAGGCCCTGCTCACCGCCCTGTGCGCCGGGGTCTCCGGCGGCCAGTTTTCCCTGGAGGCGTTCCTGCTCCCGCTGGCCGCCGGGACGATGGCGGCGGCGGGGATGGCCACCCTCAGCGCCGCCGCCGTCCTCACCGCCGAGGGGCGCTGGGACTGGCGGATCGTGAAGGGGCTGGGGTGGTACTGGCTGTTCGTGCTCACCTGGCTGCCCATCACTGTGAGCACCTTCCTGGTCCCCACCGCAACCTGGGTGGAGATCCCGCACACCCGGGTGATCACCCGGATGGACTGCGCCCCCGCCAGGGGCAAAAAGCGGGCCGTTCCGGCCGCTGAATAGAAAAGGGTCCCGCGGCGCGCGCCGCGGGGCTCTTTTTGATTCCATCAGCTCTCCCGCACCTTCATGTAGACCGTCTGCTCCTGCCGGCCGCCGCCCCGGAGCACGCCCCGGTCCACGGGGCAGGCGTAGTAGTCCCGCCCCACGGCGATGACCAGGTAGGTCTCGTCCACCTGCTGGCGGCGGGTGGGGTCCAGGCCGTACCACATGCCGCCGGACCACACCTCCACCCAGGCATGGGTGGCCCCCTCGCCCACCGTCAGGCCGCAGCAGTACCGGGCGGGGATGCCCAGATAGCGGCAAAGGGCGATGAGCACGTGGCTCTCATCCTGACACACCCCCTTGCCCAGGGCGAAGGCCTGGGCCGCCGTGGTGTCCACGGTGGTGCTGCGGGGGGTGTAGACGATGCGGTCGTTGACGGCCTCCATCAGCGCGATTCCCCGCTCCAGCGGGGTGCGGTCCGGGCCGGGGTCGTGGGCCCTGGCAAAGTCCATCAGTTCCGGGCTGCACCAGGTCAGGGGGGAGGGGCAGCGGAAGGAGGGGTGACAGTCCTCCTCCTGCCTGCGGGACAGGTCCACCGACACCGCCCCGGACACCACGAAGGAGATGGAGTCGTGGGGGGCCCGGCAGGTGCCGATCTGCATCAGATTGCCGAAGCCGTCCTTCTGCAGGGACCAGGCCACGTCGGGGGTCAGGGAGATCTCACAGGCCAGCAGGCGCTGGACCCGGGAGGGCCGGGGCATATAGCGCAGGGAGAAGGAGTGGTCGATGGCGGGGAACTCGAATTTGATGCTGGTGCGGTAAGTAAAATCCAGTCGTTTCAAGGGGTACATCCTCTCGGGAGTTTTTTCCGGCCCCACGCTTCCAAAGGGGCCGGGGAGCCGGTGTCACAGAGGGAACAGGTTCTCCACCCACACCAGCAGCTGTTCGTCGCTGGCCTCCGGCTTTCTGGAGTCCAGCACGGCGTCCACCAGGCTGTTCAGGCACTCCTGGTCGGGCTCCAGCCTGGTCTTATACAGGCGGTTGAGCAGCATGCTCACCTCGTCGGACAGGCGGTTCAAGTGGTAGCGGGTGCGGATCATGATGTCGATGCGCTCCACGCTGGAGCCGCAGCGGATGATGTTGCGGCTGGACTCGTCGATGTGCTCGTAGCAGCTGCCCCGGAAGGCGTTGATGTTGTCGATGACCACCTGCAGCTCCACCAGGGGGCTGGAGCTCTCGGCGGCGTGCTCGATGGCGGTCAGGGCCAGCTGGATGTAGGACAGACCCTCGCTGGTGAGCACCTCCCGCAGGACGATGGCGTTGTCGTAGGCGAAGCGCATGGCACAGTAGATGGAGTCGGGGTCGTCGGCGTCGAACAGGTAGCGGCGGCAGAAGTCGGCGGCGTCGGTGTAGATATTGTCGATCCCCATCCGGGTGCAGAACCCCTGGTAGTCGATGGGGTCGCCGTCGATCATCTGGTCGTACATGTCCATGAGCAGGCGCACGGAGATCAGCACCCGTTCGGTGTACCGGCCCAGCCAGTACAGATGCTCGCTTTTTATTTTAGAACCCATGTGTCTTTGAAACCTCCTCCTTGAGATGAGTTGACCACGAAGGACGTCGGGTCGCGGGAGAACCGGGTCAGGCCGGAGGGCCACACCTGGACCTCCTCGCCGGAGAGGACAAAGGCCCGCAGGTCGGCCTTGCGCATGACCTGCTCGCCCTTCTCCATGACGGGCAGGTCCAGGAAGTTGATGATCTCCTGGGCGATGAACCGCCGGGGCTCGTTTTTGATGGTCTCGGCGAACTGGGCCAGCTTCTCCTTCGTCAAGTCCCGGCCAAACACCACGCCGTAGCCGCCGGCCTCCGCCACGTCCTTGATGACCAGCTTCTCCAGGTTGTCCAGCACATACTTCCGGTCCTCCTCGTAGAAGGGGAGGTAGGTGGGGGCGTTGTGGAGGATGGGCTCCTCGCCCAGGTAGTAGCGGATCATCTTGGGGACGAAGTAGTAGATGCCCTTGTCGTCGGCCACGCCGTTGCCCGGGGTGTTGATGATGGCCACGTTTCCGGCCCGGTAAGCGGCCATCAGGTTGGGGATGCCGATGAGGGAGTCGGGCCGGAAGGCCACGGGGTCCAAAAACTCGTCGCTGACCCGGCGGTAGAGGGCGCCCACCCGGTAGGTCTGCTCCAGGCCCTGATACCAGAGCACGTCGTTCTCCACATACAGGTCCCGGCTCTCGGCCAGCACCGAGTCGGTGCGCTCGGCCAGGTAGGAGTGCTCGAAGTAGGCCGCGTTGTACCGGCCGGGGGTAAAGACCACGTTGATGCCGCCGCAGTTGACGTTGTCCATGACGCCCCGGAGCATCTCCGCGTAGTTCCGGTTGTCCACCACCCGGTTGGTCTGGAAGGTGATGGGGGAGGCCCGGCGGCACAGGTCCCGGGCGATGAGGGGGTAGGACGCGCCGGAGGGGATGCGCAGGTTGTCCTCCAGGATGTACCAGTCGTCCTCGGCCTGGACCAGGTCGATGCCGGAGATGTGGCTGAAAATGCCCCTGGGGGGCACGATGCCCTCGCAGGCGGACAGGTAGCCGGAGGAGGCGTATACGAAGTCCGCCGGCACCACCCCGTCCCGGACGATCTTCCCCCCGGTGTAGATGTCCTTCAAAAACAGGTTTAGTGCCGTCACCCGCTGCTTAAGGCCGCGCTCCAGGTAGTCGAACTGGTCGGCCGGGATGATGCGGGGGATCGCATCGAAGGGGAAAAGCCGCTCGTTAAAGACGCCGTTTTTATAGATGCCGAATTTTACGCCGTAGCGGGCGAGCTGCTGGTTGATCTGATCGGTGTGCCGGATCAAGCTGTCCATAAAACCGCCTCCTGGTATGAAAAAGGGCAGGGGACCACTGCGGGCGGCCTCTCTGCCATCTCAAGTCCATTCTACGGGACGGTGGGAAAAATGTCAACAGGGAAACGGGCAAAAATGCAAGTAAAAAGAAAAAACTTGCATTCTGACGAAACAGCCCCGGGCCTGCGGCGGCCTGTCCTGTATAAAAATTCCCTCCGCCCGCAGGGAGCGGAGGGAACTGCGCGCCGCAGGCGTCAATTCTGCTGACCCTGGCCGCTGCGCTGATTCTCCCGGTTCTGATCGTTCTGGGTAGTCTGAGTAGTCTTGTTGTTCTTGCCGTTCTTGCCGCTGCGCTGCTTCTGATCGTTCTGGTAGCCGCTCATGTTCCTCACCTCCATGTTTGGGATGAGGATAGTTTTTCCAGTTTTGCGGCGGTCTATACCGCCCCTCTGGAAAACGCCCGCATCAGTCCTGCCCGCCGGCGTCCGTTTTGACGCACAGGACGTACTGGTAGGGCCGCAGGACACCCCCGGAGACCGGGAAGGTCCCGCCGGAGATCAGGTCGGAGAAGGTCCCCTCCAGGGCGTCCAGCCAGACCCGCTGCTCCTGGCCGGTGAAGTTGAACAGGCACACCAGCGTGTCCTCCCAGGTGCGGCGCACCAGGGCCAGCACGTGGTCGTTGTGGGTGTCCCAGGTGGTGACCAGGGCGTCGGGGGAGAAGCACACCTCCCGGGCGCGGATGCCCTCCAGCTCCCGCAGGCCGTCCCAGAGGCGCTGCTGGACGGTGCCGGGCACAGAGCGCAGGGCGGCGTTGTCCCAGTTGAAGCGGGTGCGGTGGAGGTTGCGGCTGTCCTCCATTCGGTCCGGGTCGTCGTGGTAGTCCCAGCCGTTGAGCTGGCCGATCTCGTCGCCGCTGGACAGCATGGGGAACCCGGCCATGCACATTACCGCCGCGTGCATCATCAGGTCCCGCTGGATGCCCATGGAAACCTGGTCCTCGTCCCCCTCATACAGCCCCTTCTCGATGCCGCACAGGCTGGCGGTGGTGCCGCAGGTGCGGGCGTCCTGGGTGGCGGGGTCGTAGTTGTACCGCTCCCCCCGGGCCCAGCTGCCGGGGAAGGAGCCCTCGTAGAACTCGTAGAGGTATTTTTTGTGCAGCAGGGGGTCCTGGCCGATGGTCCGGCCGAACTCCTCGTTCAGCCCCCAGCCGATGTCGTCGTGGCAGCGCAGGTAGTTGACAAAGTGGCAGTGGGGGGGCAGGGAGTGCAGGTTGTCCAACTGGTGCTTCAGCTGGCGGGTATCCCCGCTGGCCAGGGCGCTCCACTGGGTGCACATGGTGGAGGAGTTGTAGAGGATCTGGCACTCCGGCTTCTCCGGTGTGCCGAAGTAGGCGGCCAGCTCCCGGGGGGCCATGACCACCTCCCCCTTGAGGATGACGGCGGGGCACACCGTGTCGATAATGAGCCGGATCATCCGCATGATGGTGTGGACCTGGGGCAGGTTCCGGCAGGTGGTGCCCAGCTCCTTCCACAGGTAGGGCGTGGCGTCGATGCGCAGCACCTCCACCCCCAGGTTGGCCAGGTCCAGCATGGCGGAGACCATGTCGTTGAACACCGCCGGGTTGCGGTAGTTCAAATCCCACTGGTAGGGGTGGAAGGAGGAGCAGACGTACTTTTTCATCTCCTCCACCCAGATAAAGTTCCCCGGCGCGGTCTGGGGGAACACGTCGGGCACCGTCTTTTCATACTCCCTGGGGATATCCGGAGTGTCGTAGCAGATGTAGCGGTCGATGTAATCCTGCTCTCCGGCCTTGGCCCGCAGGGCCCACTGGTGGGTGTCGGCGGTGTGGTTGAGCACGAAGTCCAGGCACAGGCTCATGCCACGCTTGCGCATGGCGGCGGTGAGGCGCTCCAGGTCCCCGTTGGTCCCCAGGGCGGGGTCCACCTGGCCGAAGTCCTCCACGGCGTAGCCGCCGTCGTTGTCCGGGTGGGGCATTTTCAAAAGGGGCATCAGGTGGAGGTAGGTCACCCCCTGCTGGCTGAGGTAGTCCAGCTTTCCCTCCACGCCCCGCAGATCTCCGGCGAACAGGTCGGTGTACATGGTCATGCCCAGCATATTGCCGGACAAAAACCAGTTGGGGTCCTTCTCCCGGCGGCCGTCCAGCCGCTTCAGGCTCATCCCGCGGCGGCCGTAGGCCTCCGCCATGGCCTGCTCCAGCTGGCGCAGTTTCTCCCGGTCGTCGTACAGATACATATAGAGCCACTCCAGCTCATCCCGGTACTGGAGCAGCCGGCGGTCAAACGCGGTCATACGCGCGCCTCCTTATCTGAATCAAAATGGGGTCAGGTCAAGCGACCACATTGTAAGCTATTTTGTGTCGGGAATCAATAGCAAATGAAAAAAACGCCCGGGCAGGTTTCGCTGGACGGTGGACGCCGGATGTGCTACACTGAGTTTAAGAATAAATACCGAGGGGAGAGGTACTCTGTGTTTCCGTTTGGAAAAGCCCAAAAAAGCTCCGCGCCGCCCTTTGACAAGACCGGGAAGGTCCCTGTTATCCGCGCAAGCATCTGCACCGGGGAGCAGACGGCGGGCTTCAAGGACGAGGCCACCGGAAAATTCACCGACGTGATGCTCATCCGTGGCCCGGAGGACCTGCGGACGTTTATGGAGGAGTACGGCGTTCGGGAGTCGGAGATCAGAAAGGAGTGGTGAGGATGGAGGCCTTCAACTACCTTGTCCGCGCCCGGGGGGAGCATCCCCCGGCACCCCTGGAGCTGACCGGCGCGGCCCAGGCGGAGCGGGCCGCCGCCTTTCACGCCGGTCTGCCCGGCTACGCCCCCACGCCCCTGGTGTCCCTGCCCGGTCTGGCCAGAAAGCTGGGCGTGGCCCAGGTCTGGGTGAAGGACGAGTCGGAGCGGTTCGGCCTCAACGCCTTCAAGGCCCTGGGGGGCAGTTACGCCATGGCCCGCTGTCTGGCGGACCGGCTGGGCCGTCCCCTGGAGGAGCTGGGCTACGCGGGGCTGTGCGCCCCCGAGGCCCGTGAGAAGCTGGGCCGGCTCACCTTTGTCACCGCCACCGACGGCAACCACGGCCGGGGCGTGGCCTGGTCGGCCCGGATGCTGGGCCACCGGGCGGTGGTCTATATGCCCAGAGGCAGCGCCCAGGAGCGGCTGGAGAACATCCGCGCCCAGGGGGCCCAGGCGGAGATCACGGAATACAACTACGACGACACGGTGCGTTTGGCCAGCCGCCAGGCCCAGGAGCACGGCTGGACCCTGGTGCAGGACACCGCCTGGCCGGGGTATGAGGAGATCCCCGCCCATATCATGCAGGGCTACACCACTCTGGCCCGGGAGATCGCCGCCCAGCTGGAGGGGGAGCGGCCCACCCATCTGTTCCTCCAGGCCGGGGTGGGCAGCTTTGCCGGGGCGGTCCTGGGCTATTTTGCCGGCCTCTGGGGGGAGGAGCGCCCCGTCACCGCCGTCGTGGAGCCGGACAAGGCGGACTGCCACTACCGCAGCGCCCTGGCGGACGACGGGAAGCTGCGCTTCGTCACCGGGGACATGGACAGCATGATGGCCGGGTTGTGCTGCGGCGAGCCGTGCACCATCAGCTGGGAGATCCTGAACGCATATGCCGACGCATTCCTATCCGTGGGCGACTTCTATTCCGCTGCGGGGATGCGCCTGCTGGGCCGCCCGGAGCCGGGGGACCGGAGGATTGTCTCCGGTGAGTCCGGGGCCGTGGGCGCCGGGGTGCTGGCCGGCATCATGCAAGAGGAGCGGCTGGACGGCCTGCGCCGGGCCCTGGGGCTGGATGAATGCGCCCGGGTGCTGCTCATCAGCACTGAGGGGGATACCGACCGGGAGAACTACCGCCGCGTCTTGGGCCTGTGAGCCGGGCCACTTTTGCATCCGAAGTGAAAGATATCTTGCATTTTTGCGGCGGGTGTCGTATGATGTTGACAGCGAACAGGGGGTTCGGCCCCCGGAAAAGGAGGGAAGGGATGTGAGCGTGCAGGCGCACATGCGTCCCAACCTGCATCTGACCGCTTGGCACCGGCGGCTGATCATCGGCGCGGCGGTCGCCCTCAGCTCCCAGCTCTACCTGTCCGTGTGGGCGGAGGGGTTCCGGGTGTCGGCGGCCGCCATTCTCTACCCGATCCTTCTGATGACCATGATGCGCAGCAGCCACCTGCCGGACACCGGCTGGGTGACCGGGCTGTGCGTCATGGCCGTGCGCATCGCCCTGGACCTGCTGTCCGGGGTGCCTGTGCTCCACGCCCTGCGGCTGGAGTTCCCCGCCGGCGTGTTTTATCTGTGCTACGACTGCCTGCTGTGCCTGTTCATCCGGGACCGGCGCTCCGTGTCCCACCTGCGCATGGGGGCGGCGTTCTGGGTGTGCGACTTCTGCTCCAATGCTCTGAACCTGTTCCTGTCCGGGGGAGTCCCCGCCCGAACTGCCGGGGAGGCGGTTTTGACCAACGGCCTTCCCGCCCAGGACACCGGGGGGATGATCCTATCCCTGGCCGCGCTGGCACTGGCCCGGGCCCTGGCCGCGGCGGTGGCCCTCTGGGCCGCCTGGTACTATCACCAGCTGCTGCTGCGCCAGGAGCACGAGCGGCGCTACCAGCGGCTGTTCCTCATGACGGCGGAGCTGAAAAACGAGCTGTACTTCCTCAAAAAGGACTCCGAGGACATCGAGGGCGTCATGAGCCGGGCCTACCAGCTGTACGAGCACCTGGGGGAGCTGGAGGTGCCCGAGGAGGAGCGCGCCCTGGCCCTCTCCATCGCCCGGGAGGTCCATGAGATCAAAAAAGACAACCTGCGCATCATCCGCGGCCTGGAGGGGGAGGTGGCCGACGCCTACGACCAGGAGCAGCTGCGGCTGAGCGACCTGCTGCGCATCCTGGAGGACTCCACCCGCCGCGTGCTGGGCGAGGGCCGACAGAATATCCGCCTGGAGTGCTGGTGCGGCGCGGACATGGAGATCCGGGAGCACTACCGGCTGCTGTCGGTGATGAAAAACCTGGTGACAAACGCCGTGGAGGCCATCCAGAGCGGCTCCGGGAAGGGGACCGTCCGAGCGGAGATCCGCCCCGAGGGGGAGCAGCTGGTGCTCACCGTCCGGGACGACGGGCCGGGGATCCCGCCCCGGGCCATGCGCAGCCTGTTCCAGGTGGGCTACTCCACCAAGTTCGACCCGGAGACCGGCAACATCGGCCGGGGCGTGGGCCTGAGCGCGGTGAAGTTCCTGGTGGATGAGCTGGGCGGCACCATCCAGGTGGACAGCCAGCCCGGCCAGGGCGCCCTATTCACGGTGAAGCTGCCCCTGGCGGCGGTGAGAGGAGAGTAAGACGTGAGGATCTATATCATCGAGGACGACCTGTCGGTCATCAGCGTGCTGGAGGACATCGTGGAACGCAGCCAGCTGGGCACCGTGTGCGGCGACTGCGGCGGGGTGGAGCCAGACCTGAAGGCAATCTTGGCCCTGGACCCCGACCTGATCCTGGTGGACCTGCTCATGCCGGGCAGCGACGGCATCCAAGTGGTCCGGGCGCTGAAAGCCCAGGGGTGCAGGTCCAAGTTCATTATGATCTCCCAGGTGTCCGCGAAAGAGCTGGTCGCCAAGGCGTACCTGGCCGGGGTGGACTTCTTTATCAGCAAGCCCATCAACCTCATTGAGGTGCGGCAGGTCATCGGTGCCGTAGGCCGGCAGCTGGAAAACGAGCGGGCCCTGCACACCATCCGGAGCGTCTTTACCGAGCAGAGTCAGGCCCCTTCCCCGAAAGATTTCGAGGTCCAGCGCCGCCGCATCCAGTATGACCTGAGCCAGCTGGGCATGGCCGGGGAGAAGGGGGCCCAGGACATCGAGGAGATATGCCTCTACCTGCTGGAGCACGGGGAGCGGGCCTCTCAGATCGGGGTGGGCGCCCTGTGCGCCCAGCTCAGCGACAGCCCCAAATCCATGGAGCAGCGGGCCCGGCGCACGGTGGAGCGGGGGCTGAGCCACATCGCCAGTCTGGGCCTTGAGGATTACGGCAGCGAGTCCTTCACCCGCTACTCCTCCGTCCTCTTCTCCTTTCCCGAGGTGCGCGCCGAGATGGACCGGATGCGCGGCAAGGGACGGGGCGGAAAGGTGAACCTGAAAAAATTCCTGGACGGCCTGGTGGCTCTGGCCGGGGAGTGAATACGGTAAAAAGAGCGCCGCGGGGCAGGGAAATGTCCCGCGGCGCTTTTGTGCACCTTGCCGAAAGTTTTCCTTTTCCGCACGAAATTGAAGGAAATTGAAGGGAGCGCGCTATCCTTGCGGGGAAGGGGATGGAGAGCCCCTGAAATACGGAGAAAGAAGGAGAAGAATCAATGGAAATGGCAAAATTCACCCTGGACATGTACCAGACCGCGGGTGTGGCCATGCTGCTGTTTGTGCTTGGCCGTTTCCTCACCACCAAGGTCGAGTTCCTGCGCCGCTGCTGCATCCCCGCCCCGGTGGCGGGCGGACTGGTGTTCGCTCTGGTGCACCTGGTCCTCTACATGACCGGCGTGGTGGAGCTGGTATTTGACGAGAACGTGAAGAACTTCTTCATGACCCTGTTCTTCACCAGCGTGGGCTACACCGCCTGCTTCCGTCTGCTGAAAAAGGGCGGCAAAAAGGTGTTCATCTTCCTGATCGTGGCCATTGTCATGGTGTGTATGCAGAACCTGCTCAGCAGCGTACTGGCCGGCGTGTTCGGCTGGGACCTGCGTCTGGGCCTGTGCACCGGCTCCATCCCCATGGTGGGCGGCCACGGCACCGCCGGCTCCTACGGTCCCATGATGGAGAACGACCTGGGCATCGCCGGGGCCAACGTGCTGGCCATCGCGGCGGCCACCTACGGACTGGTGGCCGGCTCCCTGATGGGCGGACCCACCGCCCGGAGCATCATCCATAAGTATGACCTCAAGTCCAACGAGAGCGAAGAGGAGATCATGGAGATGGACGGCGAGTCCGCCGCTGACAAAGCCAGGGCCGAGCGGCTGGACGCCGATGCCTTCACCAACGCCGCCATCCTGCTCATCGTGGCCGCCGGCCTGGGCACCCTGCTCACCGCCGCCTTCAACAGCGCTCAGATCACGATCGCGGGCAACGTGATCAAGTTCACCTTCCCCACCTACATCGGCTCCATGGTCATCGCGGCCATCATCCGCAACTTCTGCGACGCCAGGCACATCGTGATGCCCTCCACCGCCATCGACCTGTGGGGCAACGTGTCCCTGTCCATCTTCCTGGCCATCGCCCTGATGTCCCTGAAGCTGTGGCAGCTGGCCGACCTGGCGCTGCCCATGATCGTCATGCTGGTGGCCCAGACCGTGCTGATGTTTGTGTTCGCCCGCTTCATTGTGTTCAATATCATGGGCCGGGATTACGAGGCCGCCGTCATGACCTCCGCCTTCTGCGGGTTCGGCATGGGCGCAACCCCCAACGCTATGGCCAACATGCAGGTACTCACCAAGCGCTACGGCCCCGCGCCCCAGGCCTACTTCGTGGTGCCCCTGGTGGGCTCCCTGTTCATCGACTTCTTCAACGGCATCATCATCACCCTGTTCATGAACATACTGCCCGTGTTTGGTTAAGCGTTTTCCTGCCATATACCTTCTCTAAGCGCCAAGGGCGGCCCTTGCTTGGGCCGCCCTTGGCGTTTTCCGATTCAGACGCGCTGCTTTGCGCCCGGGTAGCGCTCGGGGACGAGGTGGGCCCGGGTCAGCACCGTGACCAGCACAGGGAGCAGGACCAGCTGTAAGACCACCGCCGGCAGGGTCCCCACCAGGTAGGCCCCCGCCCACAGGGAGACGGAGTAGGGCTGGGCGGAGGACAGGAGCACCAGCGCCTGGGCGACGCCGCCCACGATCCGCCCCAGCAGCAGGGAGGGGACCAGGGCCAGGTACAGGTCGGCGTAGAACTGCCCGGTGCGGATGCGCTGGAACAGCAGGCCGGTGAAAAAGCCGTATGCCATCAGCTCCGGGGCCATGTAGAGCAGCCGCGCTACTGGCGGCATGCCGCTGAGCAGACTGGCCAGCACCGGCCCCGCCAGCCCGCAGAACGTCCCGTAGGGCCACCCGCACACCAGGCCACACAGCAGCACCGGCAGGTGCATGGGGGACAGGGCGGTGCCCAGTCCCACCGCGTGGAAGGCGGGGGGGAGGATGTAGCACAGGGCGGTACAGATGGCGGTGGTAGTGATTTTTTTCACAGACGACATGACAAAAACTCCTTCCGGCAGAATAAAAGAGGGCATACGCCGCCCCTTGGGGGTGGTGTATGCCTTCCTGACATACGCTTCAAATCAAAAAGAGAGGGAAACTTGAGCGCTTCGGCGCCCGCGGTCCGCTTCCTGCGGACTTTTGCTCATTGTATAAGAAATCTGGCTGATTGTCAAGCCCCATTGACGAAATGGCCTGGATGGCGTATGATGAAACCGCGATCCTGACTTGAGAATGGGGGAGTTTTGGATGAAAAAACGCGCCGCCGGCCTTGCGCTGGCGCTGCTTCTTATGGCGGGACAGTTCGGGTGCGCCTCTGCTTCCGCTCCTGCGCCTGCTCCCACGCCTGCACCCGCTCCAGCTCCCGCCCCCGAGCCGGAGCCCATGGAGACCCTCACGGTCCACGCATTTTCCGCCGGAGCGGCGGACGCCTTCCTGCTCACCACGGAGGACGCCGCCCTGCTGATCGACTGCGGGGAGAAGGGGTTCGGCAAGGAGATCGTCCGCTATCTGGAGGACCAGGGGATAGAGCGGCTGGATTGCCTGATCATCACCCACTTTGACAAAGACCACGTGGGCGGCGCGGCAAAGGTGCTCTCCGAGGTAGAGGTGGGCCAGGTGCTTCAGTCCAACTGCCCCAAGGACTCCTCCGCCTACAAAAAATACGTCGAAGCGCTGGAGGAGGCGGGGCTGGAGGCGCAGACCGTCACGCAGACGCTGCGGTTCTCTCTGGGTGACGCCCAGTGTGTAGTCAATCCCCCCGCGGGAGGGTACGAGAAGGACGAGAGCAACAACTCCTCCCTCATCGTCACGGTCACCCATGGGGAGGACCGGCTGCTGTTCATGGGCGACGCGGAGGATGAGCGCCTCACAGAGTATCTGGCCGTACACAGGGACAGCTGCGACTTTTTGAAGGTCCCCCACCACGGCAGGAGCGGGAAGCTATCCAACGCGCTGATCGACACGGTGAGCCCCAAGATCGCCGTTATCACCTCCTCGGAGGAGGAGCCGGAGGACGGGGACGTGGTGTCCCGTCTGGAGCAGGCCGGCGCCCAGGTCTTTTTGACCCGGGAGGGCGCCGTGACCATCGAGAGCACCGGCAGCGGCGTGACGGCGAAGTACGATTAAGTCTCCCGTTCCAGGTCCAGCAGGGCCTCCACCGCCTTCTGCACCAGGGCGGAGGCGGGCAGGTCCGGCATCCCGGCCACGATGTTGCTGCACCGGCCGAAGGGGATCAGGATGCGGGCGGCCTGGGCGCCGCCCACGGCGCGGGCCATGGCGGGGGTGATCTCCCCCAGCAGGGCGTCGGCGATGACCATGCCGATGGGCCCTATGATCACGTCCGCGGTGCGGCAGGCCACTACCACCGCGTTCTCCCCGGTGGCGGCCTGGTCGGCTCCGGCCCGGAGCATGGCGGAGGTGGCCAGGCTGTTGGTGCCCACCGCCGTCACCTGGGCCCAGGGCACGGACTTCTTGATGGCGGACACCAGCTGCTTTCCCAGTCCGCCCCCCTGGGCGTCAATGACCACAACAATCTTCTTCATCACAGAGACCTCCTGAACCTGCTGTTTTTCTCATTATAAACCGGGAGCGAAGGGGAATCAATCCCCATTGACAAACCAGCTCCAGGTGAGTATAATAGGGGCCAGAGTATCGGACAAGCACGCCGTACGAAGGGGCACACCACCTCGGGTGTGGGCTTTCGCGCGGCTTTTTTTGTGAGGGAAAGGGGGAACAGCTGTGGTAAGAATCAACGGGACGGAGCAGGAGCTGGACGGCGTGTCCCTGCTGGAGTATTTGAGCTCCAGGAACTACGACGCCAGCCGGGTGGCGGTGGAGCGCAACGAGGAGATCGTCCCCAAGGCCGACTACGCCAAGACCGTCTTTGCCGACGGCGACGTGGTGGAGATCGTCAGCTTTGTGGGGGGCGGCTGAACCGCCTGCCGAAACGATACAGGAAAGGAAGAACCAATAATGGACAACGATAAACTGATTCTGGGCGGGAGGGAGTTCACCTCCCGGTTCATCCTGGGCTCGGGGAAGTACTCCCTGAAGCTCATTGAGGCCGCGGTGAAGTACGCCGGGGCCCAGATCATCACCCTGGCGGTGCGCCGGGCCAACACCAAGGAGCACGAGAGCATCCTGGACTACATCCCCAAGGGCGTCACCCTGCTGCCCAACACCTCCGGCGCCCGGGACGCCAAGGAGGCGGTGCGCATCGCCCGGCTGGCCCGGGAGCTGGGCTGCGGCGACTTTGTGAAGATCGAGATCATGCGGGACTCCAAGTACCTGCTGCCCGACAACCAGGAGACCATCAAGGCCACGGAGATTTTGGCCAAGGAGGGCTTCGTGGTGCTGCCCTATATGTACCCCGACCTGTACGCCGCCCGGGCCCTGGTGGACGCGGGTGCCGCCGCCGTCATGCCCCTGGCCGCCCCCATCGGCTCCAACAAGGGCCTGGCCGCCAAAGAGTTCATCCAAATTTTGATCGACGAGATCGACCTGCCCATCATCGTGGACGCGGGGATCGGCCGACCCTCCCAGGCCTGCGAGGCCATGGAGATGGGCGCCGCCGCCGTCATGGCCAACACCGCCCTGGCCACCGCCGGGGACCTGCCCCTGATGGCCGGGGCCTTCAAGAACGCCATCGAGGCGGGTCGGGCGGCCTACCTGTCCGGCCTGGGCCGGGTGCTGCTCCGCGGCGCCGCCGCCTCCGACCCGCTGACCGGGTTCCTGCGGGACTAAGAAGGGGAGAGGCGCCATGGACAACCAATACTTTGTAGACTCTGAATACCTCTCCCCGGCGGCGCTGGAGAAGAAGCACCGTTTGGAGAACGACCCCTCCTCCCGGGCCGACCATATGGCCTACCTGCCCGGCATGGAGCGCATCCAGTCCGACGTGATGGACAAGGTCATCTCCCAGATGGACAGCTATGACTACACCAAATACACCGCCCGGGACGTGCAGGCCGCCCTGGAGCACGACACCTGCTCCGTGGAGGACTTCAAGGCCCTGCTGTCCCCGGCGGCGGAGCCCTTCCTGGAGCGGATGGCCCAGAAGGCCCGGCTGGAGACCCGCAAGCACTTCGGCAACACGGTGTACCTGTTCACCCCCCTGTACATCGCCAACTACTGCGAGAACTACTGCATCTACTGCGGCTTCAACTGCTACAACCACATCCGCCGGATGAAGCTAAACATGGAGCAGATCGAGCACGAGATGGAGGTCATCGCCCGCTCCGGCATGGAGGAGATTTTGATCCTCACCGGCGAGAGCCGGGCCCAGAGCGACGTGAAATACATCGGCGAGGCCTGCAAGCTTGCCCGGAAGTATTTCCGCATGGTGGGACTGGAAATCTATCCCGTCAACACGGACGAGTACGCCTACCTCCATGAGTGCGGGGCGGACTACGTCACCGTGTTCCAGGAGACCTACGACAACGTGCGCTACGAGCAGCTCCACCTGATGGGCCACAAGCGGGTGTGGCCCTACCGGTTCGAGGCCCAGGAGCGCGCCCTCCGGGGCGGGATGCGGGGGGTGGCCTTCTCCGCCCTGCTGGGGCTGGCCGACTTCCGGAAGGACGCCCTGGCCAGCGCCCTGCACCTGTACTACCTCCAGCGCAAGTACCCCCACGCGGAGATGTCCCTGTCCTGCCCCCGGCTGCGGCCCATTGTGAACAACGAAAAGATCAACCCCCTGGACGTGGGGGAGAAGCAGCTGTGTCAGGTGCTGTGCGCCTACCGCATCTTCCTGCCCTTCGCGGGCATCACGGTGTCCTCCCGGGAGAACGCCCGGTTCCGGGACGGCATCGTCCGCATCGCCGCCACCAAGGTGTCCGCCGGAGTGTCCACCGGCGTGGGCGACCACGAGAGCAAGTACACCGGTCAGGAGTCCGGCGGCGAGGAGGGCGACGAGCAGTTCGAGATCAGCGACGGCCGCAGCTTTGACAAGATGTACAAGGACATGGAGGGCCAGGGCCTCCAGCCCGTGCTCAACGACTATCTGTATGTCTGATATCATCTGTGTCACTGACCGCAAACTATGTAAAGGAGATTTCCTTGTCCAATTGGAGCGCGTCGCCGCCGCGGGACCGGCGGGGATCATCCTCCGGGAAAAGGACCTGCCCGAGCGGGAGTACGCAGCCCTGGCGCGGGAAGTCCTGGATATCTGCGGGCGGCACGGCGTCCCCTGCATCCTCCACAGCTTTCCGGAGGCGGCCAAGCTGACAGGCTGTTTCACTTTACATCTTCCTCTGCATCTGCTTTTGGAGCTGTCGGAGGGGGAGCGGAGCTCCTTCCATGTCCTGGGCGCCTCCTGCCACAGTGTGGAGGACGCGGTGCTGGCGGAACAGCTGGGCTGCACCTACATCACCGCCGGGCACGTGTTCACGACCTCCTGCAAGCCGGGGCTGGAGCCCCGAGGACTGGACTTCCTGCGTTCGGTGTGCGCTGCCGTGTCCATCCCCGTGTACGCCATCGGGGGGATTTCCCCGGAGAACATCGCCGCCGTCCGGGCGGCCGGCGCGGCGGGGGGCTGCGTCATGAGCGGATTCATGGAGTGCCCCGACCCCGCGGCCCTGCTGGAGCGGTTCCGGAGCGCGAAATAATATGAAAAAACAGCCCGGCGGGGTCCCGCCGGGCTGCTTCCTATTTTATCAGTGTTTGGCTTTTCGATAGAGGAGGCTGCACAGGACCAGGACCGCGGGAAATACCAGCGCGGCCAGCAGGCCGGCCTTCAGGTCCTCCCCAAAGGCCCCGGCCACCAGCCCCACCAGGGTGGGGCCGCCGGAGCAGCCCAGGTCGCCCCCCAGGGCCAGCAGGGCGAACAGGGCGGTGCCGCCCTTTGGGAAGTGGGCGCTGGCCAGGCTGAAAATCCCCGGCCACAGGACGCCCACCGACAGCCCGCACAGCCCGCAGCCCAGCAGGGAGAGCAGCGGGGAGGGGGCCAGGGCGGCGAGCAGGTAGGCGCCCACGCACAGCGCTCCGCTGCCGGTGATGACGGCCAGCAGGTCGATCTTCGCCTCATATTTGGCGCTCAGGGCCCGGGCAGTTCCCATCAGGAGGGAGAAGAAGCAGGGACCGGCCAGGTCGCCCACGGCCTTGGAGACCCCCAGGCCCCGCTCAGCGAAGGCGGAGGCCCACTGGCTCATGCCCTGCTCCGACGCCCCGGCCATCAGCATCAGCACCAGGAAGAGCCAGAAGATTTGGTTGGAGAACAGCTCCCCCGGGCGCATCCCCTCGTTTTTCTCCGTCAGGGCGTTGATGGGGACCCGGGTGAACAGCAGGGCGTTGCCCAGGGGCAGGATAGCCCACAGGCAGCACAGCGCCTGCCAGCTGCCCTTGCCCGCCAGGGCCAGAAAGCCGGTGGACACCACCACCACCGCCACCGTGCCCCAGCAGTAGAAGGAGTGGAGCAGGCTCATAGCGGCGGCCTTGCTCTCGGTGGGGCAGGCCTCCACGATGGGGCTGATGAGCACCTCGATGAGCCCGCCGCCCACGGCGTACAGCACAACGGCGCACAGCAGGCCGGCGTAGGGGGTCCCGAACAGGGTGGGGAACAGGGCAAGCCCGATTAGGCCGACGGCACACAGCAGGTGGGCGGCGACGATGCACGTCCGGTAGCCGATCCGGTCCACGAACAGGGTGGACAGCAGGTCCACCGTCAGCTGGACGCAGAAGTTTACGGTGATCAGCAGGGTGATCTGCTCCAGGGGCAGGTTGTAGGTGTCCTGAAAGATCAGGAACAGCAAAGGGGCCAGATTGTTGACCACGGCCTGGGTGATATAGCCCAGGTAACTGGCGTGAATGGTGCGGCGGTAGCCGGCTGCGCGCATAGGATCTCCTCCCTGGTGCGGTGTCGTTCTCTGCCCCGGAGGGGACCGGGACCGGGCAGTATTATAGCCCATTTCCCGGGAAAAGAAAAGAGCAAAATCAGCGCGAAAACGAAGGAAAAAGGGCAAGATATGCAAAGAAAAGGCGGTGAGAACGGACGTATAATATCTCGCTGATTCTTAGAAGGGAGAGAGCGCCTTGGCGTCCAGAGGCACCGGTATTTCCACCATCGACATGGTCCACGGCCCCCTGCTGGGGAAGATCATGCTGTTCAGCCTGCCCCTCATGGCCTCCACCGTCCTGCAGCTGCTGTTCAACGCGGCGGACGTGGTGGTGGTGGGCCAGTTCGCCGGCTATGGGAGCCTGGCCGCGGTGGGGAGCACCACCAACATCATCTACCTGGTGACCAATCTGCTCATCGGCATCTCCGTGGGCGTCAACGTGGTGATCGCGCGGAACGCGGGGCAGACGGGCCGGGACCGGGAGATCTCCCTGGCCCTCCACACCGCCGTTCTGCTGGCCATCGTGGGCGGGGTGGCCCTGGGTGGAGTGGGGATGCTCGCCGCGGGGCCCATCATGACGCTGGTTTCCACCCCGGAGGACATCTACGGCCTGACGGTGCTCTACCTGCGCATTTACTTCGTGGGGACCCCCTTCGTCATGCTCTACAACTACGGCGCCGCCGCCCTGCGGGCGGTGGGGGACACCCGCCGGCCGCTGCTGTACCTGCTGGTCAGCGGGGTGGCTAATGTAGTGCTGAACCTGTTCTTCGTCATCGCCCTGAGAATGGACGTGGCCGGGGTGGCCCTGGCCACGGTGCTCAGCCAGCTGCTCAGCGCCGCGCTGGTCATGCGGTGCCTGAGCGCCGCCCAGGGGTCGCTGCACTTCTCCTGGAAGAAGCTGACCATGGACCTGCCCAGCCTGAAGAGCATGGCCCACGTGGGCATCCCCGCCGGGCTTCAGTCCTGCCTGTTCAGCCTGTCCAACGCGGTGCAGCAGTGGGCCATCAATACCTATAACAGCAGCGTCATCGTGGCCGGCAGCAGCGCCTCGTCCAGCGTGGAGAACTTTGTGTACAGCTCCATGAACGCCTTCCACCACGCCAGCCAGACCTTCATCAGCCAAAACATCGGCGCGGGCCGCCGGGAGCGGGTGAGCCCTGTATTCCGCCTGTGCATGATCTGCACCATCGTGCTTGGGATCGTCCTCAGCGCCATCGTGCTGATCTTCGCCCCACAGTTCATCAGCCTCTATAACCCGGAGCCGGAGGTGGTCCAGGCGGGGGTGCTGCGCCTCCAGGTGGTGGTGCCCTACTACATCATCTTCGGCGCCGCCGACGTGCTGGTGGGCTCCATCCGCGGCTGCGGTGTGCCGGTGGTGCCGGTGGTCATCAACCTGCTGGGCACCTGCGCGCTGCGTCTGGTGTGGTGCGGCCTGCTGGATACCAGCCGATACGGCGTGGAGTATGTCTACCTGTCCTACCCCGTCTCCTGGACGGTGGTGCTGGTGGCGCTGAGCGCCTTCTGGCTCTGGCTGCGGTACAAGGACAAAAAGCTGGCGGAGAGCCCGGCCCCCCGCGAGGAGATATGATAAAAGTCCCGAGGAATATTTCCTCGGGACTTTTCTTTTCCCCTTATTTTGTCTCCGCGGCGCAGTCCGCCGGGCCGCCCAGCAGCATTTTCAGCCCGTGCTCCAGGGCGGGCAGGACCGCCTCCAAGTTCTCCCGGGCCGCCTTGGGGGAGCCGGGGAGGTTGATGATAAGGCTCCCGCCCCGAATGCCCGCCTGGGCCCTGGACAGCATGGCCCTGGGGGTGATGCGCAGGGAGGCGTACCGCATGGCCTCCGGGATACCCGGCGTCAGCCGGGGACAGACGGCGATGGTGGCCTCCGGGGTCACGTCCCTGGGGGAGAAGCCGGTGCCCCCCGTGGTAACGATGAGGGCGGGGGCGGGGCCGTCGGCCCACTGGATGAGCTTTGCCTCGATCTGCTCCTGCTCGTCGGGGACCACGGCGGTGTCTATCACCTGATACCCCGCCTCCCGGAGCATCCCGGCCACCACCGGCCCGCTGCCGTCGGCGCGCTCCCCCCGGGAGGAGCGGTCGCTGACTGTCAAAACTGCGGCTGTATACATGAGAAGCCCTCCTGATATGGTATCACTGGCCGTCCAATACGGTGATCTCGTCGCCGGGGCGGACGGTGCCCTCCCGGACGACCACGGCGAAGATGCCCTCGGTGGGCATGACGCACCTGCCCACCGCCTTTTTGATGGCGCAGTCGTTGTGGCACTCCTTGCCGATTTGGGTGACCTCCAGCTCCGCCTCGCCCACCGTGAGATGGGTCCCCACGGGCAGGGATTTCAGCTCCACCCCCAGGGTGTTGATGTTCTCGGCAAATACGCCGGGGTCCAGGGGGATGGGGGAGAGGCCGCGCATGGTGTCGATGCTCTCCTCGGCCAGCAGGCTCACCTGCCGGTGCCAGTCCCCGGCGTGGGCGTCCCCCACGATGCCGTGGTGCAGCTTGAGCTGGATCTCCGGCACCGGGTGTTTGAGGGTCCCCTTGCGCTGGCTGATGTTGACAGATACCACCTTTGCCATCAGACTTCCTCCTTGAGCTGGTAGTCGCCGCTCTTGCCGCCGGATTTGGACAGCAGGCGGATGTGTTCGATGCGCATGTCCTTCTGGATGGCCTTGCACATGTCGTAGATGGTGAGGGCCGCCGCGGACACGGCGGTGAGGGCCTCCATCTCCACCCCTGTGACCCCGGTGCAGGACACCTGGGAGCGGATCTCCACCCGGCAGGGGTCGTCAGAGAGGGAGAAGGAGATGTCCACCCCGGTCAGGGGCAGCTGATGGCACATGGGGATGAGCTCCCAGCAGTGCTTGGCGGCCTGGATGCCCGCCACCTGGGCCACGGCCAGCACGTCCCCCTTGGCCACGGTCCCCTCCCGGATGCGCTGGAGGGTGGCGGGGGCCAGATACACGGCCCCGGCGGCGGCCGCCACCCGGCGGGTGACGGCCTTCTCCGTCACATCCACCATGCGGGCTCTGCCCTCTGGGTTGAAGTGAGTCAGTTCGTCCATGGGTTCAGCCTCCGATCTGGTTCATGCTCCGGGGGGTGGCGCTGGCCCCCTGGGAGAGGTGGTGCCGCTCCGGCTTCTGGGCGATGCCCCGGCGGATGGCCGCCTCCAATTCGGCGCCGTGGAGGCCCCGCAGGGGGATCTCCTCCCGGCTGTGGAGGCAGCCCTTCAGCTTGCCGTCCGCCGTCACCCGGATGCGGCTGCACTGGGCGCAGAAGTCGCAGCTGATGGGGGAGATGAGGCCCACGGTCCCCTTGGCTCCGGGGAGCCTGTACCGCCGGGCCACGCCGCTGTCCTCCACCCGCTCCAGGGCGGGGTAGCGGTCCAGGACCACCTGGCTGGAGAGGAAACGGCCCTTCTCCCACCCGGCGCAGGGACCCATGGGCATCAGCTCAATGAACCGCACCTCCCAGGGCCGGTCCATGGTGAGGGCCAGGAAATCGCCGATCTCATCGTCGTTGAAGCCGCCGATGAGCACAGCGTTGATCTTGAGGTGCTCGAACCCGGCCCGCTGGGCGGCCTCGATGCCCGCCAGGGTCTGGTCCAGGGTGCCCCGCCGGGTCATGGCGGCGAATCGGTCGGGGCGGAGGGTGTCCAGGCTGATGTTCAGCCGGTCCACACCGGCCTGGCGCAGAGGAGCGGCGAAATCCGAGAGCAGGCCGGCGTTGGTGGTCAGGCACAGCTCCTCGATCTCCGGGATGGCGGAGATGCCCCGGCAGATGTCCGGCACCCCCCGGCGCACCAGGGGCTCCCCGCCGGTGAGGCGGACCTTCCGCACCCCGCAGGCGGCGGCGGCCCGGGCCACCTCCACGCACTCCTCCACCGTGAGGATCTCGCTGTGGGAGCGCTTGAATACGCCCTCCTCGGGCATACAGTACTGGCAGCGGTAGTTGCACCGGTCGGTGACCGACAGGCGCAGGTAGTCGATCGTCCGGCCAAAGGGGTCGGTCATGGGCTCATCTCCTCCAAAAACAGGGCCAAGGTTCCGCGCCCATTATAATGAAAAAAGCCGCCCCTGTCAACGGCGGCGGACAGGTTTCCCGGCTTGCAACGGCCGCGGGGATATGGTATGATAGACCAGTAAATCAAGGTCAGTCGTAGAGGTAGCGGCATGGAACTAAAGAAACTCGGGGAAGATTTCACCGTGTGTAAGGTCAAAGACTATTCCCTGGTCGATTTAGACGCGGAATACTGCTTCATCGGAAAAACAGATGACGAAAATTCTCTTGTATGTATCACAGAGGATGTTCCCCAAAATGTCGTCCAGCGTGACGACGGCTGGAAGGGCTTTCGCATTGAGGGCACGTTGGATTTTTCCCTGGTTGGGATACTGTCCAAAATCTCAACGATCCTGACAGACAGCGGCATCCCGATCTTCGCGGTCTCGACGTACAATACAGACTATATCTTCGTAAAGATGGAGAATTACCAAAAAGCGTTGGCTGTTCTTGAGCGCTCGGGATACAGGATCAAGGGATGACAACCTCCTGTTTGTCCCGCGGCAGATCAAAACTACAAAGCCCCGGTTCGGACCGGGGCGGAAAAGAGGAAAAGATGGAGAAAAAATTACCTGTTCTGGGCTTTATCGGCACCGGCACCCTGACCTCCGCCCTGGTCACCGGCTTCTGCGAGCGGGCCGCCGATACGCCCTACCCCATCGTGGTCTCCCCCCGCAGCAGGGACCGGGCCGCCAAGCTGAAGGCCGCCTACCCCGACCGGGTCACCGTGGCGGAGACCATGCAGGAGGTGGTGGACAAGTCCGACTGGGTGGTGCTGGCCGTGCTGCCCCAGGCGGGGGAGGAGGTCTGCCGCAGCCTGCGCTTCCGGCCGGACCACAAGGTGATCAACGTCATGTCCGACAAGACCCTGCCCCAGATCAAAAGCTGGATCGGGGAGACCAGCGTGCTGGTCCACCTGGTCCCCCTGACCTTCAACGCCTTCTGCGACGGGCCCATCGTCCTCTGCCCGCCCCAGCCGGAGGCGGCGGAGATCTTCGGGCACATCGGCTCCATGGTCCAGGTGGAGGACCGCTATCACGCCGCCGTCCTGGCGGCGGTGACCGGGTGCATGACCCCCTTCTACGCGGTGCTGGACGCGCTGATCCAGTGGTCCAAGGGGGAGGGCGTGCCGGAGGAGCTGGCCGCCAGCTACGTCACCGGGTTCTTCCAGGCCATCTGCCAGCAGGCGGTGAAGCTGGACCCGGCGGGCCTGGAGCGGATGGTGGAGGAGTGCACCCCCGGCGGCATCAACTACATGGTCAAGGAGCACATCGCCGCCCAGGGGGGCTTCCAGGTCTGGCAGGAGGCCATGGGGCCGGCCATCGCCCGCCTGGCCGCCAATATCCCCAAGAAAACCTGATCAAACACAGAAGGGAGCGTACAGCATGCAGCGGTACATCAAGAATTTCCCGGTGCGGCAGGTGGTGGAGCTGGCCGGCCAGATCACCGTCCGGCCGGGGGAGATCGCCAGCAAAACCCTGGCCCAGAACGACGCCGTCAGTGTGACCCTGTTCGCCTTTGACAAGGGGGAGGAGATCTCCACCCACCAGTCCGAGGGGGACGCCTTCGTCACCGTCCTGGAGGGCGAGGGGGAGTACACCGTGGGCGGCGAAAAGTATGTAGTCCGGGCGGGGGAGTCCCTGCTCATGCCCGCCAACGTGCCCCACGCGGTCTACGGGCGAGAGGCCTTCAAGTGGCTGCTGGTGGTGGTGTTCCCCGACGGGTTTGCGGAGACCTGAGTTCAACCGAAAAAACGGGACAGCGGAAGCTCCGCTGTCCCGTTTTCCTTTTCTGTCAGTTCCGCGTGAACCACGCCAGGGGCAGGGAGGAGGCGATGAGCTCCATCCCCAGCTCGGAGGGGTGCAGGTGGTCCGTGGTGTACGCCGCCTGGAGGGAGGTGGGATCGGCGGGGTCCTCCAGCCGGGCGCACAGGTCCACGTACCCGTCGATCAGGTCGTTGGTCCGGATCCACTGGTTCCACGTCTGGCGCTCCTGCTCCAGCTCCGGGCTCCACAGGTTCCCCGCCCCCTCGTCGTACCCGTTGAAGGGGGTGATGGTGGTCATGTACACCTTGATCCCCGCGTCGTGGGCCTGCTGGATCAGCTTCTCCTCAGCGGCGATCATCTCCTCCACGGGGAAGGCCTGGGACTCCGGGTGCCCGGCGGGATGGAGCAGGTCGTTGGCGCCGATCTCCAGCAGCACGGCATAGACGCCGGAGGTGTCCAGCGCGTCGCTTTTCCACCGGGAGATCACACTGGGACCGAACCGGCTCAGCCGGCCGCCGGTCATCAGCCGGTTCCCGCTGACGGCCCGGCAGATCACGCTGACGTCCGCTGTCCCGCTTTTCTCCAGACGCTCCTGAAGGAGCGCCGGCCACCGGTTGGTGGAGATGGAGTCCCCCACGATGACGAACGCCCCGGCGGCCGCCGACGTGGTGCACACGTCCACCGTACGCACCAGGAAATTGGAGCTCTGGGCCGTCCCGCGAATCTCCGCGCTCCGGGTCAGGTCCCCGGGCAGCAGGGCGGCGTAGGCGTCGGCGTGGAAGATGTTCCCGCTGGCGAGCCCGGTCCGCTCCACCAGGTAGCAGGAGACCGCGTACCGCCCGCCGCCCTCCACGGGGAAGTCCAGCGGGTCGCTCCACAGGGTCCCCCCGGCGGGGACCACCGCCTTCCGCCCGCCGGAGAAGAGCACGTCCTGTACCGTATCCGGCTCCACCGCGCCGCCGCCCCCGGCGGCCTTGGCGAAGGTCACATGGTCCACGGTCAGGTCCTGCGCCCCCCACTGGTTGGACAGCTGGACACGCACGGCCTCCCCGGAGACGTCCAGCTCTATGATGGTTCGGAGGGTCCGATTTTCAACGGGCGCGGCCTCGGAGGACAGGTCGGTGCAGCTGATCCCCCAGCCCGCCACAGTGTACACCGGCATGGCGGCGCTCTGCAAAATGGCCGGCACTGGATCGGCGGGGGAGAGCGGACCCGTGGGAGAGAGGGGCGCGCCGCCCCGGCCCGCGGTGACGGACACCGCCATGGCAGCCGCCATAGACAGCCGCGCCAACCGCATCATCAACTCCATACCGATTCCCCTCCCCGGGCCGTCAGGCCCAAATCATATCTCTGCAATTGTACCACCCCCGGGCCGCTCTGACAAGCCTGAAAAGCACAGAGGCAGGGCCGCCGCTCCTGCGGCGGACCTGCCGGTATATTGTCCGGGGTTCAGTCCTGGTGCCGGAAGGTGATCTGGCCGTCCTCACTCATGGCGTCGATGATGGCCAGGGACTCCAGCTGGATGCCTCTCTGGCGGATGAGCGCGCCCCCCTGCTGGAAGCCCTTCTCAATGGCGATGCCGATGCCCTCCACGGTGGCGCCGGCCTCCTCCACCAGCTCCAGCAGGCCCATCAGGGCGCAGCCGTTAGCCAGGAAGTCGTCGATGATAAGCACGTGGTCCGCCGGCGTGAGGAATTTCTTGGATACGATCACATCGTACACCCGGTTGTGGGTGAAGGACTGGATCTGGGTGGTGAAGTTGTTGTCGTCCAGGTTGATGCTCTTGGCCTTCTTGGCGAACACCACCGGCACCCCGAACTCCCGGGCGACCACGGCGGCGATGCCGATGCCGCTGGCCTCGATGGTCAGGATCTTGTTGATGGGCTTGCCCGCGAACAGGCGCTTCCACTCCAGGGCCATCTCCTCGAACAGGTCGGTGTCCATCTGGTGGTTGATGAAGCTGTCCACCTTCAGCACGTTGCCCTCCCGGACGATCCCGTCCTTCCGGATGCGGTCTTCCAATACTTTCATTTGTTGACGTCCTCCCGTGTGTTTGTTTTCTGGGTCCGTTTATCTGTCGCCTGCCAGCCGGCCATGGCGACCTGCTCCGGGGTGATGGGCAGCTCGGTGAACCTGCGCCCGGTGGCCCGGTACAGCGCGTCCGCGATGGACGGCAGCGGCGTGTTGATGACGATCTCCCCGATGGACTTGGCGCCGAAGGGGCCGCTGGGCTCGTAGCTGCTCTCGAACTCCACCCGGATAGGCCCCGCGTCCAGCCGAGTGGGGATCTTGTACTGCATCAGGGAGTTCTCCAGCACCCGGCCCCTCTCGTCGTAGGTGATGTTCTCCGTCAGGGCCATGCCGATGCCCTGCAGGATGCCGCCCTCCGCCTGGACCCGGGCCAGGTTGGGGTTGATGGGGGTGCCGCAGTCCACGCAGGCGTCGAACTCCACCACCCGCGTCTCGCCGGTGAGCAGGTCCACCTCCAGCTCCACGGCCCCCACCATGAAGGGGGGAGGGGAGATGGGGGAACTGTGGGTGCAGGCGGCCTCCAGGGACAGCTCGTTGCCCGACTGGGCGGCGGCGGCCACGTCGGCCAGGGTCACGCGGGCGCCCCGGGTCCCAGCCTCGTCCAGGGCGTATATTGTTTTGCCGTCGAACTCCGTCCGCTCCGGCGGGACGCCCAGCAGCTTCGCGCCCATGGCGCAGATCTTCTCCCGCAGCTTCAGCGCGCACTGCTCCACCGCCTTGCCGGTGATGTAGGTGGTGCTGGAGGCGTAGGAGCCCGAGTCGTAGGGGGAGGAGTCGGTGTCCGCGCCGAAAACCATGATGTCGTCAAAGGGGCACTCCAGCACCTCGGCGGCGATCTGGGCCAGGATGGTGTCGCACCCGGTGCCCATGTCCGCCGCGCCGATGGTCAGGTTGTAGGTCCCCTCGTCCCCCAGCCGGAGGGTGGCGCTGCCCACGTCCAGCCCCGCGATGCCGGAGCCCTGGAGGGCCATGCCCATGCCCACGGTGCGCACCTTTCCGTTTCCCAGGTCCCGGAGGGGGAACTTCTCGTCCCAGCGGATCATCTCCCGGACCCTGGCCATGCAGCGGTCCAGAGCGCAGCTGGAGTTGACCTGGTCGAAGTAGGCGGGCATGACCTCGCCCTCCCGGGTGATGTTCCTCTCCCGAAGGTCGAAGGGGTCCATGCGGAGCATGTCTGCCAGCTCGTTGACGGCCGACTCCACCGCGAACAAGCCCTGGGTGGCCCCATAGCCCCGGTAGGCCCCGGCGGCCATCACATTGGTGTACACCACGTCGCAGGTGAAGCGGAAGGCGTCCGCCTTCCCGTACATGGGAATGGCCTTGTGGCCGGTGAGCCCCACGGTGGTGGGGCCGTGCTCGCCGTATGCCCCGGTGTTGGACAGGGTGTACATGTCGATGCCCCGGATGCGGCCGTCCCGCATAGCCCCCAGGCGGATGTGGATCTCCATCTCGTGCCGGGGGCTGGAGGCGGTCATGGACTCCTCCCGGCTGAAAACGATCATGGAGGGCTTTTTGGTTTTCCAGGTGACGAAGGCGGGGTAGACCTCGCTCACCGCCGTCTGCTTGGCCCCGAAGCCGCCGCCGACCCGCGGCTTGCTCACCCGGACCATGGACTTGGGGATGCCCAGGGCGTTGGCCACGATGCGCCGGCAGTGGAACACGATCTGGGTGGAGCTGACCACATGGAGCCGCCCGTAGGGGTCGATGGTGCAGAAGGTGCGGAAGGTCTCCATCATGGCCTGCTGGCAGGCCTTGGTGTGGTAGGTCCGGTCGATGACGATGTCGCTGCCGGCCAGGACCGCGTCGATGTCGCCCGAGGAGCTCTCCTCGTGGTAGCACAGGTTGCGCTTGTTGTCCGCCCCCACGTCGCACAGGGCCTCCCAGTTGTCCTCCGGGTGGACCAGGATGGGGTTGTCCTTGGCCGTCCGGAAGTCCAGCAGGGGCTCCAGCACCTGGTACTGGACCTTGATGAGCTTCAGCGCCCGGTCCACGCACTTCTCGTCCTCCCCGGCCACAATGGCCACCGGGTCGCCCACGTAGCGCACGTGCCGGTCCAGCACCAGCCGGTCGTAGGGGCTGGGCTCGGGGTAGGTCTGGCCGGCGATGGTGTACCGCCGGGCGTCCTGAGGCACGTCCTCCCAGGTGTAAATGGCCTCGATGCCGGGGACCTTCCGGGCGGCGGACGTGTTGATAGTCTCCACCAGGGCGTTGGGGTGGGGGGAGCGCAGCAGCTTGACCACCAGGCAGTTCTCCGGGGCCACGTCCTGGGTGTACACCGGCTGACCGGTGAGCAGCTGCATGGCGTCCTTCTTGCGCAGGGGCCGGTTCACCGCTTTCATGTGGCCGCCCCCTCTCCGCCTCTGGCCTTTTTCCAGGCCAGATAGTTCAAAATGCCCCTGGTCTGCCCCTCGTAGCCGGAGCAGCGGCACAGGTTGCCGGCCAAAAACTCCTTGATCTCGTCCACCGAGGGGTCCGGGTTCTCCCGGAACAGGGCCAGGGCGTTCATGACAAAACCGGGGTTGCAGAAGCCGCACTGCTCCGCCCCCTGGTCGGCGATGAACCCGGCGAACTCCCGGGCCTCCTCCTGGAGTCCCTCCAGGGTGGTGACCCGTCTCCCATCCGCCCGGACGGCCAGCACGGAGCAGGACAGCACCGGCTCATCGTCCAGAAATACGGTGCACAGCCCGCAGTTGGCCGTCTCGCAGCCCCGCTTGACGCTCTTGCAGCCCTGGGCGCGCGCCCAGTCCAGCAGCAGCGCGTCGGGGGAGACGTCGGAGGTGATTTTTTTGCCGTTGAGAGTGATGGAGATCAGCATCGGTCCGCACCTCCCAATTCCAGAGCCGCTCGGGCGGCCAGCACCTGGATCAGGTGGGAGCGGTACTCGGCGCTCCCCCGCAGGTTGCTCCCGGTGGCGATGTGCTCCGCCGCGGCTTTTCCGAAGGCCGCCGCGTCCGCCTCGGAGATGGGGCCGCGGAAAACCGCTTCCTCCTGGAACAGGACGGCCCGGCCCGGCCGGGCCCCAACGGACAGCCTCAGGCGGTCCCCGTTCTCCGCGGGCACCAGGACAGCGGCGCAGGCCAGGACGGGGAAGTCGGTCTGGCTGCCGCGCACCGACCGGTAGAGGAAGGTCCCGGGGGTCCTCTTGACGATGACCCGCACCAGCACGTCCCGGTCCTTCTCCCGGGTCAAAAAGTCCACCAGGGGGACGTTGCCGCCCTTGTAGAGCTCCACATAGCTGTCCAGGGCCAGCAGGAGGGTGCACACGTCGGAGAACCCGAACCGGCCCCAGACGCTGCCCCCCACGGTGGCCAGGTTGCGGAACTGCACCCCCACGATGTGGCGCACCGCCTCCCGGACGGCCCCGTTGGTGTAGGCGTTCAGCCCCTTGTGGAGCTCCAGCTGGCGCAGGGTGGTCATGCAGCCGATGCTCCAGCCCTCGGGGGTCTCCTCGATTCTATCCAGCCTCAGGCCGGACAGGTCGATGGCGGTCTGAACGGTCCGTTTCCCCATTTTCAGCCAGAGCATCCCGCCCAGGATGACACTGCCCCGCCTCTGGTTCAGGGTCCAGGCATCCTCCAGGCTCTCCGCCTTCTTGTAGTTTTGAATGGTGAGCATAGAATCCCCCCCTGGCTCGCCGCGATTTTTCCTCATTCTAGCATATCCGCCGGGAAAACACAATAAAAAACACGGCCCCGGCCCTTGGCAGCGGGCGGTTTCTTTGCTATATTTGGAGCATACCAGGCCCCTGCGGCGGGAAAGGAGCGGCCCGGACAGTATGAGAGAGGAACAGCGCACATCCAGAGACAGCCTTCCGCGCGGCATTCCGGCGGTGGGCTGCGTGGTCATGGCCTCCGGCCTGGGCCGCCGGTTCCAGCGGGAGGGCGCGCCCTGGCAGGACAAGCTGCTGGCGGATTTCCTGGGAAAGCCCTTGATTGGGCACGTCCTGGACCTGACGGAGACCGCGCCCCTGGCCGCCCGGACGGTGGTGACCCGGAGCGAGGGGACCGCGGCCTACTGCCGGGGCAGGGGAGTGGACGTGGTCCTCCACGACCAGCCCGGCCGGGGGGACGCCGTCCGCCTGGGGCTGGAGCGGGTGCAGGCCCTGTCTCCGGAGCCGCTGGCGGGCTGTCTGTTCTGCCTGGGCGACCAGCCCCTGCTCCGAGGGGAGAGCCTGCTGTCCCTGCTGGCCTCCTTCGCCGGGGCGCCGGAGCGCATCCACCGGCTGTGCCGGATGGAGGCGGGGGAGCCGGTCCCCGGGAACCCCGTCCTGTTCCCCGCGGGGCTCTTTGAGGAGCTGAAAGCCCTGCCGGAGGGGAAGGGCGGCTCCTTCCTGGTGAAAAAATATCCCGGGCAGGTGGTCTATGTACCTGTCCGGGATGAGTTGGAGCTTATGGATGTGGACACCAGGGAGCAGCTGGAACAGCTGGCCGCCCTGGCGGCGGGGGAGCGTTAGCCGATATCCGCCTTGTCCTTGGGCAACAGGATATTCAGCGCGATGGCGAAGAAGGCCGCGGGCACGATGCCGGAGCCGCCGAAGATCAGCTGGATGGCCTGGGGGGTGCTGGACAGGATGCCGGTGTTGGCGCCCATGCCGTAGCCCACGCCCAGGGCCACAGACACGATGGTCAGGTTGCGGGGGGTCATGGGGCCCTTCATGATCAGCTGGATGCCGCTGACCACGATGGAGGAGAACATCATCACGGCCGCACCGCCCAGAACGGCCTGGGGCATGATGGACACCAGGGCGCCCAGCTTGGGGATGAGGCCGCAGAGGATGAGGAACACCGCGCCGGTGGCCAGGGCGATGCGGTTGACGATCTTGGTCATGGCCACCAGACCCACGTTCTGGCTGAAAGAGGTGTTGGGCAGCACGCCGAAGAAAGCGGCGATGGTGGAGCCGATGCCGTCACAGATGACGCCGCCGGACAGCTCCTTGTCGGTGGCCTCGCGGCCCACGCCGCCCTCCATGACGCCGGAGATATCGCCCACGGTCTCCACGGCGGTGACCACGAACATCACCAGCACAGGCAGGATGGCCCGCAGGTCGAAGACGATGGGCACGGGGACCAGCTCAGGCACGGCGAACCAGCTGGCCTGGGCCACCTTGTCCCAGTTGAGCACCCAGGACTTGGTGAACTCCACGCCGTCGGCGGTGACGCCGGTGGTGGGCAGCACCAGGCCCATGATGAAGGCCACGATGTAGCCGGCGATGATGCCCAGCAGGATGGAGGAGGAGCTGGGGAACCCCTTGGTACCGTGCTTGAGGATCAGGATGACCACCAGCACGAAAAAGCCCAGGAACAGGTTCTCCATGGAGCCGAAGTCCTTCACGCCGCTGCCGCCGCCGAAGGAGTTGATGCCCACGGAGATCAGGGACAGGCCGATGGACAGCACCACGGTGCCGGTGACGATGGAGGGGAAGAACTTGCGCAGAGGCTTCAGGAAGAAGCCCAGCACACCCTCGAACAGGCCGCCGATGATGGACGCGCCCATCATGGCCCCGTAGGCCAGGACGCCGCCGCCCATGGACTTCACGACGCTCTGGAACACGCCGATGAAGCCGGAGCTGGTGCCCATGATGATGGGGACCTTGCCGCCGATGGGGCCGATGGCGAACAGCTGGATCAGGGTGACGATGCCGGCCACCAGCATGGCGTTCTGGAGCAGGGTCACCTGAACGGCGGCGAACTCCGCCTGGGCCTGCTCGCTGACGGCGGCGCAGGCGCCGGTGATGACCAGGATGGGGGTCAGGTTGCCGACGAACATGGCCAGCACGTGCTGGAGCCCTAAGGGGATGGCCTGGGACAGGGGCATTTTCCCCTCGAACTCATAGGCCGCGTGGGACATCTCTTTTGGAAGTTTCAAACTGCCTTCACCTCACACGTTTTGAACGACTGCGCGCACAGCGGCGGGGATACGCAGCTGTGCGCGTGTCTTGCTTTGAGCGGACAGTTATATTTTATTGAAAAAGCCGCCGTTGTAAATTCACAATTTCGACAAAACTTTACTTCCATTTTACGCCTGCATGGAGGGATTCCACATCTGCTGCGGGGATACCGCCCTCCGGACAGCCAAAATGTGGGAAAACAGCGCAGAAGAGCGCCCGGACCCCGGAAAAACCGGGACCCGGACGCTCTGCTCCATGTATAAATATGTATCCGATGGGGATCACTCGATGATGTCCAGCACCTTGGGGTAGTGGTTGAGGACCTCGCAGCCGTCCTCGGTGATCATCACCAGGTCCTCGATGCGCACACCCACCTCGCCGTCCACGTAGATGCCGGGCTCGATGGAGAAGATGTTGCCGGGCTGGGTGAGGGTGGTGTTGGCGGAGGACACGTCGCCGTAGTCGTGGACCTCCAGGCCGATGAAGTGGCCCAGACGGTGGGTGAAGTTGGGGCCGTAGCCGGCGTCCTCGATGACCTTGCGGGCGGCCATGTCGATCTCGCACAGGGGGATGCCGGGCTTCAGAATGGCCTCGGCGGCCTCGTTGGCCCTGCGCACGATCTCGTAGATCTCGCGGTGCTTCTCGGAGGGCACCTTTTTAAAGAAGAAGGTGCGGGTCATGTCGGCGCAGTAGCTGTCCTTGAGGCAGCCCACGTCCATCAGCACGCAGTCGCCCGCCTTCAGGCGGGTGTGGTCGGGCTCGTGGTGGCCGATGGCGGCGTTGGGGCCGAACCCCACCAGGGGCTTGAAGGAGAACCCGTCCGCGCCCAGGCTCTTGTAGACGGCCAGCATCTGGTCGGCCAGCTCCTGCTCGGTCATGCCCTCCCGCACCAGGGTGCGGAACTGGGCCATGGCCTTGTCGTTGATGGCGGAGGCGGCGCGCATCCGCTCCCGCTCCTCCATGTCCTTGCAGGCCCGGGCCTCATCCACGCAGATGGAGCTGACCTGGTAGGAGGAGGCGCCGCAGCGCTCCATCAGGGGCAGCAGGAAGCGGGCGGGGAAGATCTTGTCCACGCCCAGGGCCTCGCCGGGGTGGATGCAGGCGCTGAGCAGGCCCATGAAATCGTCGGTGTCCGCGAACCGGACCTTCTCCACACCCAGGTCCTCGGGGACGGTGAACAGGTTGTTGATAAAGATCTTGTGGTCGCCTGCCTGGCTGACGTACAGGGCCAGCAGGCGCTCGCCGGGGTCGATGTAGCGTCCGGTCAGATAGAAGATCGAGGCGGGGTCGGAGATGAGCATCTGCTTCAGGCCGCGCTGCTCCAGCTTCTCCAGAATAACATTCAGTCTGCTGTGATTCATGTAGATCCTCCTTCTGTCGCGCCCTTGGGCGCATATTACTGACGCCTATATTTTAGAAGGGCAGGGGAGGAAAGTCAAGAAAAATGAATATGGAATACAGGAAATGGGACTTCAGGAATAAACTAGCACCGGCATGAATGAGCTAAAGGGGAAAAATTCATTCAAGAAAAATTTATCAGGGCCCGGGAATCGTTGAAATCACGTGTTTTCAAGCAAAACAGGGGGAACGGTCTGCATGGACCCAAAATAAAAAATGGAAAAAAACCTTGACCTTGTTGCGCGGACGTACTATAATGGTTACGTGGTCTAATCGGTTTTCGACGTGAGAGACCAACAAAAAGAATTGGAGGAACGAGCTAATGAAGAAAACGATTGCTCTGGCGCTGTCTCTGGCCCTCTCTATGAGCCTGGTGGCCTGCGGCGGCGGCAGCGCCCCCGCGGCCAGCACTCCTGCCGCTAGCGCCCCCGCGGCCAGCACTCCCGCCGCCAGCGCCCCCGCGGCCAGCGCCCCCGCGGCCAGCACTCCCGCCGCTGAGGAGTCCGAGCTCCAGGCCCGGGTCAACGCCGCTGTGGCCGCCACCGACGGCAAGATCGCCATCATCACCAACACCCTGTCCCAGAACGAGGAGGAGTACCGCTCCGCCGAGTTCATGGTAGAGAAGTACGGTGACCGCGTGGTCCACGACACCATGCCCGATAACTTCATGACCGAGCAGGAGCAGTTCGTGTCCGTGGTCAACAAGTACGGTTCCGACCCCGACGTCAAGGCCATCATCATCAACCAGGCCTGCCCCGGCTCCAACGCCGCCGTTGACAAGGTCCTGGAGAGCCGCGAGAAGGACGACCTGCTGATCGTCTACTGCACCCCCCAGGAGAACGCTGACGACATCGTGACCCGCGCCGACATCGTCGTGTCCATCGACGAGATCAACAAGGGCACCGCCATCGCGGACCAGGCTAAGGCCTTCGGCTGCGACACCGTTGTTCACTACAGCTTCCCCCGCCACATGGCTCAGGCCCCCCTGGCCGGTTGCCGCGACCTGATCAAGGCCCGCTGCGAGGAGCTGGGCATCACCTTCGTGGACGCCACCGCTCCCGACCCCACCTCTGACGCCGGCGTCTCCGGTGCCCAGATGTTCATCCTGGAGGACGTGCCCAAGATGGTCGCCCAGTACGGCCAGAACACCGCGTTCTTTGCCACCAACTGCTCCATGCAGGTGCCCCTGATCGAGGCCGTCCGCGACGCCGGCGCCTACTATCCGCTGCCCTGCTGCCCCAGCCCCTATCACGGCTTCCCCAGCGCCCTGGGCATCGAGAGCCCTGAGGACCTGGTGAACGGCCTGCAGACCACCGTGGACGCCATCAACGCCCAGCTCGAGGCTGACGGCCTGAGCGGCCACTTCTCCACCTGGAGCGTGCCCGCCTCCATCGCCAACACCGTGGCCAGCACCGAGTACGCCTTCCTGTGGATGAACGGCGAGGTGGGCAAGTGCGACATGGGCACTGTCCAGGATCTGCTGGCGGACTACTGCAACACCGATATCCAGCTCGTCAAGTATCAGGATCCCAGCACCGGCAAGGAGTATGACAACTACATGGTCTATCTCCAGGGCTTCCTGAACTTCGGCGATCCCGCTCCGATCGCTGGCTGACCTTGAGAGAGGATAGATAGGTACTGCTCGTAGAAAATTCAGCGAGAAAGCGAGGGGCCTGTATGCATCTCACAGGCCCCTCGCCTTTTCTATATCCTTGAAAAAAAGGAGGCAGCAGCTTTGAACGAAGGGATACTCGAATTCGTCAATGTCGGCAAGGAGTACTCCGGCCACGCCGTATTGAAGAACATCAACATGAGCGTCCGCCCCGGCGAGATCCACGCCCTTATCGGCGAGAACGGCGCGGGCAAGTCCACGCTGATGAACATCCTGTTCGGTATGCCGGTGATCCACTCCACCGGCGGCTTTACCGGCGAGGTGCGCATCGGCGGCAAGAACGCCGGGATCCTGACCCCCCATGACGCCATGGAAAACGGGATCGGCATGGTCCACCAGGAGTTCATGCTGATCCCCGGCTTCACCATCACGGAGAACATCAAGCTCAACCGCGAGATCACTAAGCCCACCCTCATGTCCAAGGTGTTCGGCAAGCGGCTGGAATCCTTGGAGAAGGACAACATGGCCCGGGACGCCCGGAAGGCCCTGGACGTCATGGGTATGGACATCGAAGAGTATGTGCAGGTAGAGGGCCTGCCCGTGGGCCATCTGCAGTTCGTGGAGATCGCCCGCGAGATCGACAAGACCGGGATCAAGTTCCTGGTGTTTGACGAGCCAACCGCCGTGCTGACGGAGAGTGAGACGGAGAACCTGCTGGACGCCATCCGCAAGCTGGCCAAGCAGGGGATCGGCATCATCTTCATCAGCCACCGTCTGGAGGAGATCATCCGCGTCTCCGACCGGGTCACCATCCTCCGGGATGGCGAGTGGGTCGCCACGGAGAACACAAAGGACATCACCGCCAAGGAGATCGCGCGTCTGATGGTAGGCCGGGCCCTCTCTCTGGACCGCGTGGAGGGCAACCGGCAGATCAGCGATGAGATCCTGCTGGACGTGAAAGGCCTGCGGGTCATGATGCCCGGCGAGGAGGTCAAGGACGTCAGCCTGTCCGTGCGGAAAGGCGAGATCGTCGGCATCGGCGGTCTGGCAGGGCAGGGGAAACTGGGCATCGCCAACGGCCTGATGGGCCTGTACCCGGTGGACGGCACCGTGACCTACAAGGGCGAGCCCCTGGATGTGACCCGGACGGATACGACCCTGAAAAAGGGCATCGCCTTTCTGTCTGAGGACCGCAAGGGCGTGGGCCTGCTGCTGGACAGCCCCATCGACCTGAACATCGCCTTCTCGGGCATGGAGGTCAAGGGCGACTTCTTCCGCCGCGTCGGCCCCTTCAAGCTCAGCGACCGGGGCGCCATCCGCAAGCACGCCGAGGACATGGTCAAGGAGCTGGATATCCGCTGTACCTCCGTGGCCCAGTACACCGGGGCCCTGTCCGGCGGCAACCAGCAGAAGGTGTGCATCGCCCGGGCCCTGACGCTGGACCCGGATCTGCTGCTGGTGTCCGAGCCCACCCGAGGCATCGACATCGGCGCGAAGAAGCTGATCTTGGACCTGCTGAAGAGCCTGGCGGAGGAGAAGGGCATGACCATCGTCATGACCAGCTCCGAGCTGGCCGAGCTGCGCAGCATCTGCGACCGGATCATCATCATCTGCGAGGGCAGGGTGGCCGGCGAGCTGTCGCCCAACGACTCCGACGAGGTCTACGGCCTGATGATGTCCGGCGTCTCCAAGGAAGAGGCAATGAGAGCGGGAGGTGAGACGAATGGTTGAGAGCGTCAAGAAATTCATTAACAAGATCGGCATCCCCACCTTCGCCGTGGGCGCCCTGCTGGTAGCGATCCTGATCGCGGCCGCGGCCCTCGGCCAGTCGATCCCCACACTGCTGACCGATATCCTCAAGCGCGTGGGCATGAACGGCGTGCTGGTGCTGGCCATGCTCCCCGCAATCAAATCCGGCACCGGCCCCAACTTCGCCCTCCCTGTGGGCATCGAGGGCGGCCTGATGGCCATGATCGTCTGTATGCAGTTCGATTTCAGCGGCTGGGCGCTGATGGCGGCCTCCGCTGTGCTGGCCATCGTGTTCTGCTCCATCCTGGGCTTCCTCTACGGCAAGCTGATGAACGCGGTGAAGGGCGCTGAAATGACCATCGCCACCTACTCCGGCTTCGCCATCGTGGCATTTTTCAACATCCTGTGGCTGGCCATCCCCTTCTCCAACCGGAAGATGGGCTGGATGCTGGGCAGCGGCCTGCGGGAGACCATCCAGCTGAAGAACTACCAGGCCAGCCGCATCATCTCTGACCTGCTGGCCGTGGACATCGCCGGCGTGACTATCCCCGTGGGCGTGATCCTGGTGCTGCTGGTGTTCTGCGGTGTGGTCAACCTGTTTTTCCGCACCAAGACCGGCTACGCCATCTACGCCGGCGGCGGCAACCCCCGTTTCGCCGAGGCCTCCGGCCTGAACATTGACAGGAACCGGGTCATCGCCAACATCCTCTCCACGGTGCTGGCTGGCCTGGGCATCATCCTCTACGCCCAGGGCTATGGCTATGTGCAGCTCTACAACGGGCCGCTGAACATGGCCTTCCCGGCCGTGGCCGCCGTCCTGGTGGGCGGCGCTACCGCCAGCAAGGTGAGCATCGCCAACGTGCTGATCGGCACCTGCCTCTTCCAGGGCCTGATGACCGCGGCTATGCCGGTGGCCAACCAGATCTTTACCGGCACCGACCTGTCCGACATCATGCGGATCATCGTCCAGAACGGCGTTATCCTGTATGCTCTGACCAAGGTTAAGAATGGAGGCGACCGATAATGAAGGGGATCATCACGAAATTAACGGGAGATTCTTCCTTTGACCTGAAGAACTGGCTGCTGGACAACATCGTCACCATCATCTTCTGGGTATTCATCATCGTGGGCCTGTTCCTGGCCCGGGATGTCTCCATCGACTGGTTCTTTACGGAGCTGTGCAACCGCTTCTACCGCAACGCCTTCCTGATCCTCTCCCTGATCATCCCGGTGGTGGCCGGCCTGGGCCTGAACTTCGGTATCGTGGTGGGCGCGATCGCCGGCCAGCTGGCCGTGATCGCGGTGCGCTACTGGGATATGGGCGGCCTGAGCGGCTTTCTGATGTGCATCCTCATCGCCCTGCCCATCGCGGTCATCATCGGCCTGCTCACCGGTATCCTGTACAACAAGACCAAGGGCCAGGAGATGATCACCTCCCTGATCGTGGGCTACTTCGGCAACGGCGTCTACCAGTTCATCGTCCTGTTCGTCATCGGCGTCATTATCCCGGTGCAGATGGGTCACCCCATGATCCTGTACGACGGCATCGGCATCCGGATGAGCGTGGATATGGGCACCATTACTTACTCCCTGGACAACCTGCTCCAGGTGCCCTTCGCCCCCTTTGTGGCCGTTATGGCGTTCCTTGTGCTGGCCTATACCCTGTGGTATCAGTTCCTGCGCAAGGCCAAGCCCGGCACCAAGGAGAAGATGAGCCCCATCCAGTTCGTCCTGTTCATCGTGCTCAGCCTGGCGGTGGGCATCTTCGCCGTGGCGCAGGCCGTGACCGGCGGCTGGATGACCAAGGTGCGCGAGGTGCCTGTGGTGCTGATGCTGGTCATCGCGGCGCTGGCCCTGTTCATCACCTGGCTGATGAACACCAAGCTGGGCCAGGACTTCCGCTCCTGCGGCCAGGACCAGACCATCGCGGAGACCAACGGCATCAACGTCAACCGGACCCGCGTGATCGCCACCATCATGTCCACGGTGCTGGCCGCCTGGGGCATGATCATCTACCTGCAGAACATGGGCACCCTGAACACCTACACCGCCCACAACAACATCGGTTACTTCTCCGTGGCCGCCATCCTGGTGGGCGGCGCGTCGGTGAGCAAGGCCACCATCTCCCAGGCCATCACCGGCTGCCTGCTGTTCCACGCCATGTTCATCCTGAGCCCCGAGATCGGCCAGGCCGTGTTCGGCCAGGCCGCCCTGGGCGAGTATTTCCGTACCTTCATGGTGTACGGCGTCATCGGCCTGTCCCTGGGCCTGTACGTCTGGCGCGCCAACAAGCGCACCAAGCTGGAGCTCAAGCCGCGGGAGGCCGACGGGACCCTGAAGGCGTGAGCCCTCTCCCGGATGGACTCCGATCCGATAAACGCATCGAGACAGCTGCGGGACCGTTTTGGTTCCCGCGGCTGTTTTTTTCTGTGCGTTGGGGTGCACGGCCCGTCCGATCCCTCATCTTTCTGCATTTTCTTCCATGTTTTTGACAGTTTATCCCTGTAAAAGCTATGGATAATACAGGAACAGTGCACATACAGATTTTCTGCGCGGCTTATTGAAATTCAAAAGCAAAGATAGTATAATCTAAGATAAAATAGAATGGGCATCGGCTAAAAGCGGTCCAGTCTAGCCGGAGGCCGCCGGGACCAAAGCTGGACTGGGCAGATACCGGCGACGGACCGTCGCTTTCCCAAAAGTGTTTTTTTGTACACAAACAACATAGTCCGTCCATAGGGATTTGTGATATAATAAGATATATCTTACCATGGACTGGAGGTGAGCGGGCATGAGCGGGATCATCGGACAGGAGAGCCGCAACAAAAAAGATATTCTGATCACCGGTCTGACCAGGATCTTCACACCGGAGCTGCTCCAAAACCTGGCAAAGGACTACAGAGTCGTCCTCCTGGACGCCCACGAGCCCATTGAGGTTCTGGATGCAGATGTGCGCTGCTTGAACGTATCCACCCAGGAAGAGGCGTTTGAGCAGATTTTTGATGTGTACTCCTTCCATACGATCATCTTTGCCTCCGGTTACTCCGACGGGCAGGCCGGCTTTTACGGCGAGCTGCAGGACCTGGAAAAGCTCTTTGAGCAGAGCGAAGAGAACGCGGTCGATAAAGTGGTCATCCTCTCGTCCATCGAGAGCCTGAACTATGTGGCCCCACTGGCCTCTGCCGGGAATCTGATGCAGGGGCGGGAGTATATCAGCCCTGTTGCGCTTCAGTCGGCCCAGGAGGAGGAGTTGATCCGCTACCTGTCCGCCCACCACAATCAAAAGACAGTCATCCTGCGGGCTCCCTATTTGTCCACATCCACAAACGAGGATAATTTCCTTGGCAAAGTATATCAGCAGCTCTTCGACAATAAAAAGGTGGTCCTCCCATACCCGTCGGACAGTGAAGTGGATTTTATCGGGGAATATGACCTGGCCAACCTGTTCAAGCGGATCATCGAGGAGAACGCGGACTCCAGTCAGAGCTACTACGTGTGCAGTGGCTTCCACCACACCTTCGGGGAAATGGCCGCCATCCTGGAGGAGAAGGAGCCCTGGGCGGAATTCAAATTCACAGAGGGGCCTGACGCCATCAACCGGGAGGCGTACCCGAACGATCTGCGCCGCGCCTACGGGTGGATCCCCACGGAGGATGTGCTGGACCACCTCCAAGCTGACTATGAGGCGTACTGCATCCGCCACCGGATGAAAAAGCGCACGATCCGGGACGCGGTGGACGATTTCCTACAAAGCGACAACCCGCTGTTTCAGATCCTGGAGCTGCTGGTCTTTTTCGTCCTGGTGGAACTGCTCAACCGCTATATGGGCGTGAGCATCTATTTCCGATATGTGGACCTGCGGCTGTTTTTCGTGGTCATCATGGGTACCATGCACGGCGTGTGGATCGGTGTGGCGGCGGCGCTGCTGGCCAGTATCGCGCTTCTGGTACAGTACATGCTGGGCGGTGTCGAGTGGACGCTGCTGTTTTATAACGTGGAAAACTGGATCCCGTTCATGATCTATATCGCCACCGGCGCAATCACCGGCTACGTAAAGAACAGAAGGACGGAGGAGATCACGTTTTCCCAGGAGGAGTACGATCTGCTCCACAAAAAGTATATCTTCCTTCAGGACGTCTACCGCGGCGCGATGGAAAACAAGGGCGCCTACAAGAAGCAGATTTTAGGCTTCAAAGACAGCTTTGGCCGCATTTTTGACGCGGTGCAGCGCCTGGACAGCGTGCTGCCCCAGAGCATCTTCATGGAGGCCCTGCTGACCATGGAGGATATCCTGGAAAACCGCTCTATCGCCATCTATTCCGTAGACGATTACCAGCGCTTCGCGCGCCTTGTCGTCTGTTCCAACCGCATGGGCCAGACGCTGAATAAATCCATGTCCCTCGCCGAGAGGAGCGAGATGTTCAACACCATCAAGGCCGGCGGGATCTATCGGAACCTGGAGATGGAGGAGGGGATGCCCGCTTACGGGTGCGGGATCTTCCGGGAGGATAAGCTGGTGTTGTTCGTGGTGTGCTACTACGCGTCCCCTGAGCAGTACAACATGAACTACATGAATATCTTCCGCATCCTGTGCGGCCTGGTGCAGACGTCCTTCCTCCGGGCATTGGAGAATGAGGAGCTGACAGAGCAGCGCTACTACTACCCGGGTACGAATATCATGCGTCCCCAGCGCTTTGCCGAGATCCTGGCGGTACAGCAGGAAATGAAGGACGCGCAGATCGCCGACTTTGTTTTGGTCCAGATCGACGAACGGGACCGTCAGCGGGTCAGCGACGAGTTCTCCCGCCGGATCCGCGCGGCGGATATCATTGGCGAAGGGGAGGACGGGGCGATGTACCTGCTGTTGGCCCAGGTCAACCGGGACAGCTTCAAATTTGTTGAGAGACGGCTGTTGGAAACTGGCATCGCCTTCCATGTGACGGAGAGAGTGGGGTGAGCTCATGCCATGGCAATACACTTGGGTCCTGTGGCTGCTCCTGCTGCTCCACCTGCTGCTGTGCCTCATCGTCTATATTCTGATCAAGATCAGGATACTGAAATCCACCTCTATGATCATGGTGTTCGTCCTCTTTATCCCCATATTCGGCTTCCTGTGCCTGATTTTTCTGGAGTTTGCCTCCCGGGGCGACCTGGAGGCCAAGATCGAGGTCGGCGTTGAGAAGCTGAAGATCAATGACGAGGTGTACAGGAGCATCATTCAGGACGAGGACTCCACCCGGAACCTGGTGGTCCCCCTTCAAGAAGCGCTGCTGATGAACGACGCCACAGTGCGCCGGCAGCTCATCATGGATATCCTATACAGCAACGTAGGGGAGTATGTGGACGTCCTGATGGCGGCCAAGAGCAACGATGACAGCGAGGTGGTCCACTACGCCACCACCGCAATGGTCGAGCTGCAGAAGGACTACGAGGAGGAGCTGCGCCAGCGGCGCCTGGACTGGGAGGCGGACGAGGGCGACTGGCTCCTGCTGGACGCTTACGTCAGAACACTGGAGCGCTATGTGGACAGCGGCCTGCTCAACGGCAACATGCTCCGGGGCTGGCAGGTCATCCTGAGCGATTTACTGAGCCGCCAGATGGAGGAGGAGCAGTGGACGGAGGAGGAGCGCCTCCGCCTGTGCCAGAAGAAGTTTGAAGTGGATATGGATATCCAGGACTACGCCGCGGCGGACGCCGGGGTGCAGCTCGCGTTGGAGAGGTGGCCTGACCAGGAGGAGGGCTACCTCATGAAAATACAGTTAGCGTTGGCACACAAGGATATCAGTGAGATCCATCGGACGATCTCCGCGTTGGAGGAGGGAGGCATTTACCTCTCTCCGAATGCCAGACAGGCGTTGAGGTTTTGGAAGGATGAAAAAGTCGGAGAACAAGCCGCAAGATAAAAAAGAGAAGAGGCAGCGGGAGCCGCTGATCCGCTTCAAGCGGATGCAGCTGGTGATGCTGGTATTCGTCCTGTTGCTCGTAGTGCTTCTGACTGAGCGCCGCAACGTTCGTTATGAGGCGTCAGAGCGCAAGATCCAGATGCTGGAGAATGTCCAAATGGAGGACGTGCCTGAGTTGGGGAACAAGTGCCTGGTGCTGTGGAACAGCGGGGAGCCGAACTCCACTTTGGCCCAGGAGGAGCTCACACAGATATTGCCCCAGCTCAAGGTATCTTTTGACATGGTGGATATGGCCCACCCGGCCAGCTTGAATCTGGACGGCTATGGGACGCTGGTTTTGGCGGTGGAACAGTTGGACAGCTTCGGCGAAGACCTGTTCAGCCTGTTCAACTTTGTGGAGAACGGCGGCAATATGATGGTTATGCTCATGCCGGACCCAGACAACTATATGACCATGATCAGCGGCCGTATGGGGATCCGGGAGTGCGAATACGACAGGTACAAAGTAGAAAGCCTGCGTTTTAAGCGGGGATTCATGCTGGGCAGTGATTCTGAGTATCCCGTCACAGATCCTTACGAGTCCGCGCTCTCCGTTTTGCTGGACTCCAGTTGTACCGTATATTTGGTCAGTGCCGACCAGCGGGAGATGCCCCTGATTTGGAAAACCGACTACGGGGAAGGCCAGATCGTGGTGGATAACCTGAACTTCTTCTCCAAAGCCTATCGGGGATTCTATGCCGCGTCCTACAGCCTGCTGGGGGATGCGTTCGCCTGGCCTGTGATCGATGCCTCTACATTTTATCTGGATGACTTTCCCTCTCCGGTTCCCGACGGGAACAGCGAGTATATCACCCGCGATTTTCACATGGATATCAACAGCTTCTACACGAATGTTTGGTGGCCTGATATCCAGGGGCTGGCGGAGCGGTTCGGGATCCGCTATACCGGTATGGTCATCGAGAATTATTCAGACGAGCATGCGCTTCCGCTGGACGGCAATACAGATTTGCAGCGGTTTACTTACTTTGGCAATCAGGTGCTGGATATGGGCGGTGAGATCGGTTTTCACGGCTACAACCATATGCCGCTGGTCCTCCCCTCTTTTGATTATATGGGCGAATACGACAGTTATCGACAGTGGGACAGTCAGGACGATATCCGCGGTTCCCTCCAGGAACTGGACCGCTTCTGTAAATGGATTTTCCCTGATGAGGAATTCCACGTCTATGTGCCGCCCTCCAATATCCTCTCGGACGAGGGGCGGAAGATCCTGGCGGAGGATTTCCTGGACGTGCGGGCGGTAGCCAGTACATACCTGCCGGGCAACGTGGCATACAGCCAGGAGTTTGAGATTGCAGAGGATGGCATCATTGAGACGCCCCGTATCATTTCCGGCTATCAGATCGACGAATTTATGTACATGGTCGCCATGTCGGAACTGAATTTTCACTATGTGAACAGCCACTTCCAGCACCCGGACGATGTAATGGACGAGGACCGCGGCGCTGAATTAGGCTGGACAGCTCTGAAGGGGGCGCTGGAGGACTATCTGGAGTGGCTGGACGATTCCGCTCCAGACCTGCGCAATTTGACTGGTTCAGAAATGGCCGGCGCGGTCCAGCGCTGGTGCTACTTGACGCCGGTCCTGGAATATGGGGAGAAGGAGATCCACTTGACCCTCTACAATTTCCAGGATGAGGCGAGCCTGTTCGTACGTGTGAATACCGGCGAGGTGAGCGGCTGTACCGGCGGGGAGGCCATTCAGGTGGCGGAAAACCTGTACCTGGTGCGAGCGGAGCAGCGGGACGTCACGCTGGAGCTGAAGTAGGGACGCAAGCGGAGGGAGGTGCGCCATGAGGATCTGTGTTATTCTGGAGGGCTGTTATCCCTATGTGACCGGCGGCGTGTCCTCCTGGATGCACCAGTATATCCAGGCCATGCCGGAGCACGAGTTTGTGCTGTGGACACTGGGCGCCTCGTCGGAGAGCCGGGGACAATTCCGGTACGAATTGCCGGAGAACGTCGTGGAAGTCCACGAGGTCTTTCTGCAGGATGCCCTCAAGCTCCCGCCGTCCAGAAAAAGATATAAATTCAATCAGGAGGAGATCACCGCTCTGACGGAATTTGTCCACTGTGGGAACCCCGACTGGAACGTGCTGTTCCGGATGTACAATGACGACAAAATGGCGCCCATGGCGTTCCTGATGAGCGAGGAGTTCTTAAACATCCTGGTCGAGGTCTGCCAAAAAGAGTACCCCTATACCGCCTTCTCCGATATGTTCCACACCCTGCGCTCTATGTTTCTCCCTGTGCTGTACACCATCGGGCAGGATGTGCCGAAAGCGGACCTCTATCACACCATAGCCACAGGCTACAGCGGCCTGCTCGCCTGCCTGGGCAGCTACAAGTACCATGTACCCTGTATGCTCACTGAGCACGGGATATACACCCGGGAGCGCGAAGAGGAGATTATCCGGGCCCGGTGGGTCCCATCATCTTTTAAGCACCTCTGGGCCCAGTTTTTTTACATGCTCTCCTCCGCCGTCTACCAGCGCGCGAGTATGATCACCAGCCTGTTTGACAACGCCCGGAAGATCCAGATCGATCTGGGGTGCGACCCGGGTCTGTGTCAGGTCATTCGAAACGGCATCCACTACGAGCGCTTTTGCAACATCCCACTGAAAAAAGCGGACGGCTGGGTGGACATCGGCGCGGTGCTGCGTATCGCGCCGATCAAGGATGTCAAGACCCTGATCTACTCCTTCTACGAGCTGAAATACCACATTGATAACGTCCGCCTGCACATCATCGGGCCGGAGGACGACAAGGAGTACGCCAAGGAGTGCTACGACCTCGTGAAGCAGCTGGGCGTAAAGGATGTGATCTTTCCTGGCCTGGTGAACGTGGTGGAGTACATGCCCAAGCTGGACTTCACGGTGCTCAGCAGCATCTCAGAGGGCCAGCCCCTCTCGGTGCTGGAGTCCTTCGCCGCCGGCCGGCCCTGCGTCACCACCGACGTGGGCTGCTGCCGGGAGCTGCTCAACGGGGCGGAGGGGGACGACCTGGGCGTGGCGGGCTACTGCGTGCCCCCCATGGACCGGATGGCCCTGGCGTCCGCCCTGGAGCAGATGTGCACCAAGGCGGACGAGCGCTACCAAATGGGGCAGGTGGGCAAAAAGCGCGTGGAGCGCTATTACCGCCACAACGACATGATCCGCAACTATCAGCAGGCATACGATGAGGTGTTTGAGGCATGGCGGGGATTGGATTCAGTCTAAAGAAATTATTCCAGACCAAGGGCATGTTCGGCCTGTGCCGGGCGTACGGCTACGCGGGCCTGATCTGCGCCGGCCCCATGATCTTGGGCGTGATCCTGCTGGTGGGCGTGTACATCCTGGGTCAGCTGGCCGGCCTGGGCCAGCACGAGCGCGAGCTGCTCAACGTCATGCTGACATACTGCCTGCTGGCGTCCCTGACGGTCACCAGCTTTTTCAACATGGTCAATACCCGCTACATCTCCGATATGCTCTATGAGGAGCAAATGGACCGGGTCATGCCCAGCTTTTACGGCTGCCACGCCATTATGCTGATCGGCGGCAGCATTCTCTGGATCATTTTCCTGATCTTCTGCGGCGTGTGGATCGTCTACCGGGTGGAGTGCTTCTGCTTCTTCGTGATCCTGCTGGTGACGTGGATGGAGATGAACTACCTCACCGCCCTGAAGGACTACAAGGCGCTGGTGGTGGACTTCGCCCTGTGCCTGGTCGTGGGCCTGATCCTGGCGCTGATCCTGGCGTTTTTCAAGCTGGTCAGCGTTTTTTCCCTGTTCCTGTGCGTGATCATCGCCTACGGCCTGCTCATGGCCCTGTATTTCCGGCGCCTTCTGAAATACTTTGTCGTCAACCGGGGCAGCAAGTTTACCTTCCTGCGCTGGTTTGATAAATTTCCCACCCTGGCGTTTACGGGCGCGTTTGTCAATCTTGGCCTGTTCGCCCACCTGGTCATTATGTACTTCGGACCTCTGCGGGTGCAGGTGGAGGGTCTGTTTTACGGCGCGCCCATGTACGACGTGCCGGCGCTGTGCGCCTATTTCTCCCTGCTGATCACCACGGTCAACTTCGTCACCTCCGTGGAGGTCCGCTTCTATCCCAAATACCGCAACTACTACAGCCTGTACAACGACAACGGCTCCATCCGAGACATCGAACAGGCCAACAGCGAGATGATCTCGGTGCTGCGCCAGGAGCTGACCAACAACGCGCTCAAGCAGCTGCTGTCCACGCTGCTTTTCATCATCGTCGGCTCCCTGGTGTTTGATATTCTGCCCCTGGGCATGAACAACACCTCCATCGGTATCTTCCGCCTGCTGTGCGTGGGCTACGGCGTGTACGCCGTCAGTAATACGCTGATGCTGATCCTGCTCTATTTTGAGGACTATTTGGGGGCCCTGCTGGGGACGCTGGCCTTCGCCGTTGTCAGCATCCTGTGCACGATCTGGCAGATCCTGTTCGGCAGCATCACCACCTTCGGGCTGGGCTTTGTGGCCGGCGGCATCTGTTTCTATTTGATCAGCTGGCTCCGCCTGGAATATTATACCAAGCGTCTGCCCTACTACCTGCTCAGCCGGCACTCCCTGGTGGCGCAGGAGGTCACCGGTCCGTTCTCCCTGCTGAGCAGTTGGCTGGACGGCCGGCAGGACCGGATCGAGCGCAAACGGAAGGGGAAACGGGAAAACAAGCTGCTCAAGCGCAGGGATAAGAAGGAGCGGAAGGTCAAAGACAGGAGGGCGGCATGAAGCGACTGGGTTTCTCTCTGATTGGCAGAAGTTCCAACCGGTATCGCCGGAAGGTCATCGTGAAGCAGGCCCTCCAGCTGGGCGCGGTGGTGATTTCCATCGTGCTGGTCCTTGGCGTTATGGTCCAGTATGCTCCGCCGCTGCTCCACCGTCTGGCTGACAAGGCGGAGGAATGGACCGGCGCCCTGGAGGAGATGGTCCAGCCGCCGGCCCCGGTCTACACCCCCACGCAGGTGACTGACTACAAATTGGTGGAGAACAAGGAGATCTACGCCGACGACGACCCCACCAGCGTGGTCACTATGTACCTGACGGTCCGTCCCGGCAACGCTTCGGAGAGCTCCGACCACACATGGACGGAAGTCAACACCTATGATAAGTACTACTACGAGGATGAGGGCATCGACCGCTACAAGGTGGAGGCCATCCTTCAGGTGGGGGACGAGAACGGCCCTCTGGAGGGGGAGGTGGGCTACGGCGCCGTGATCCCCAACGCCACCGTCCAGATCCGCGGCCAGACTTCGAGCCGCAACGACCAAAAGGGCTATAAGGTGGAACTCAAGGAGGGGATGGGGACCTGGCGGGGCCAGCGAACCATTAATTTGAATAAGCACCAGGGAGAGCGGCTTAGATTTCGAAATAAGCTGGCCTATGACCTGATGAAGGATATTCCCTATATGACTGCCTGCCGCACCCAGTTCGTCCACCTCTATGTGAAGGACGAGACGGCGGGGGGAAAGGGAAAATTTGAGGATTACGGCCTGTTTACCCAGGTGGAGCAGATCAACAAGGCATATTTGAAGGCCCGGGACCTGGACCCCAACGGCCAGCTGTACAAGATCGAGATGTTCGAGTACTACATGTACGAGGACGCGATCCGGCTGGCCAACGACGCGGATTACGATAAGACCGCCTTTGAGGACGTGATGGAAATCAAAGGGGATGAGGACCACTACAAGCTGCTCCAGATGCTGAAAGAGGTCAACGACTACTCCATTCCCATCGAGGACACGGTGGAGAAGTGGTTCGACACCGAGAACCTGTTCTATTGGATGGGGTTCCATATCCTCATGGGCAATGACGACACCAACGCCCGAAACTATTTCCTTTACAGTCCATGTAATGTGGATAAGTTTTACATCATGTCCTGGGACAACGACGGGTCCCTGAGGGAGACCGAGCAGCTGATTTTAAACGAAGGCTATCAGTCGGAGGGCGATTGGGAGTACGGCATCAGCAACTACTGGGGCAACGTGCTCTACTCCCGGATGTTCAAGGAGCAGAAGTACCGGGATGGGCTCACCGCCGCTATTGAGGACCTGCGGGCCAGCTACCTCACGGACGAAAAGGTGGAGGCGCTGACGGAAAAGTACAAGCAAGTTGTGAAACCCTATGTTTACCGCAATCCGGATATAGCACATGTGGGATTAACTCAGGAACAGTATGAAGAGGTTGCGGATCATTTTGCGAGTGATATTGAGACGAATTACCAGCGCTATTTTGAGTCCCTGGAAAAGCCCATGCCCTTTTTTATCGGCGTGCCGGAAGTGGTCGCCGACAATAAATTATACTTTACCTGGGGAAACGCCTATGATTTTGACAATGAAGAGATCACATACTCGCTCAGTTTAGCGCGGGATTACCGGTTCAAGGATTTGATCTATCAGGATAATGATGTTAAGATCCCGGGAGTGGTGATAGACAGCCTGCCCGAGGGGACCTATTACCTCCGGGTCATCGCCACCAATAAGTCCGGGTATTCGCAGTATGCGTTTGATTATCTCAAAGATCCAGATTATGGCAGTACAAAAATTTTCGGGACGATTGAGTTCCGTATCGATGCGGACGGGACGGTCAGCCAGACCGATATGGTGGAATAAAAACGTTTTTTGCCGGTTGGCCCGCAGGGGAGCCACACTGGACCCCGTCGGAGAAAGGAGGGGAGCGGCATAAAAAAACAGGAAAAAAGTCGTCCCCCCCGGCAGAAGAAGCGGGTACCCGACCGGAAGCGGTCCATCTTTTCGCCGAAGGGAAAAAAGAAGGGGGATACGGCCGCCGGGCAACAGGAAAAGTCCGGGCGCAGCGCCGTGCTTACCTATCCTTCCGCCCCCACCGGCGAGCGGGGGAGCGGAAAGGTCCCAATAAAGGACAGGATCCCCCGGGGACTGGAGGACATCAAGGTACTGCCCTCCGAAAAGGTGAAGGAGCGGCGGCTGAGGCGGCTCAAGCGCCTCCTGCCCGCCCGAAAGGGCGAGAGCCGCCTGCCCCCGGACCCCGCCCGGCGCAGGCAGCTGCTCAAGCTGTGGGCCTTTGTTTTCCTCCTGCTCGTGGTGCTCAGCGTGGGGAACATCATCTCGAACCCGCGCAGTAACCAGGCCTCCGCCCGGCCGGTCAACCCATTCGTCTATGAGGATGCGTTTGCCAGCCAGGAGCAGGAGCCCGACCCGGAGCCGGCACCCGCTCCGCAGGAGCAGCAGCCGGAGGAGCCCATCGCCTATCAGCTGCGGGAGGATAAATCTATCTATGCCGATGACGACCCCACCAGTGTGGTCACCATGTACCTGACGGTCCGCCCCGGCAACGCGGCGGAGAGCACCAACCACACCTGGACCGAGGTCAATACCTACTCCAAGTACTATTTCGAGGACCTGGGCATCGACCGCTATAAAGTGGAGGCCATCCTCCAGGTGGGGGACGAGAACGGCCCCCTGGAGGGGGAGGTGGGCTACGGCGCGGTGATTCCCAACGCCACCGTCCAGATCCGCGGCCAGACCTCCACGCGCTATGAGCAGAAAAACTATAAGGTAGAGCTTAAGGAGGGGATGGGGACCTGGCGGGGCCAGCGGACCCTGAACCTGAACAAGCACGAGCAGGACGGAATGCGGTTCCGCAACAAGCTGTCCTACGACCTGATGAAGGATGTCCCCTATATGACGGCCAACCGCACCCAGTTTGTCCACCTCTATGTGAAGGACGAGACGGACGGGGGCAGCGGCGAATTCGAGGACTACGGCCTGTTTACCCAGGTGGAGCAGATCAACAAGGCATACCTGAAGGCCCGGAACCTGGACCCCAACGGCCAGCTGTACAAGATCGAATTCTTTGAGTATTATCGGTATGAGGACGCCCTCCTGCAGAGCGGCGACCCGGACTTTGACCCGGAGGTGTTCCAGGACTACCTGGAGATCAAGGGCAGTAATGACCATTCCAAGCTGATCCAGATGCTGGATGAGGTCAACGACTACTCCATCCCCATCGAGGAGACGGTGGAGAAGTGGTTCGACACCGAGAACCTGCTCTATTGGATGGGCTTTCAGATCCTCATGGGCAACGAGGACACCCAGTCCCGGAACTATTTCCTCTACAGCCCCGTAAATGTGGATAAGTTCTTTATCCTGTCCTGGGACAATGACGTATCCCTGATGGCTACTGAGAGACTGATCAAACACGATGGCTATCAGCCGGAGGGCGATTGGCGGTACGGCATCAGCAACTACTGGGGCACCGTGCTCTACTCCCGGATGTACAAGGAAAAGAAGTACCGGGACGGGCTCACCGCCGCCATCGAGGACCTGCGGGCCAACTATCTCACGGACGAAAAGGTGGGGGCGCTGGTGGAGAAGTACAGCCAGACCGTCAGGCCTTATGTGTTCCAGGAGCCGGATCTCCTTCATATCCCAATTGATGAGAGCGAATTCGATGTGATTGCCGGCAGTATGACATCAGAGGTGGGGAGGAACTACCAGCGCTATCTGGAGTCTCTGGAGAAACCCATGCCGTTTTATATGGGTTCTCCCACTCTGGTCCAGGGCGGGAGCAAGCTGGAGTTTTCCTGGGAAATCGCCTATGATTTTGACAACGAGGATATCACCTACTCCTTTACCCTGGCCCGGGACTACCAGTACACGGATATCGTCTACCAGAATAACACCCTGACTGTCCCGGACGTCACGGTGGACCGCCCCGGGGCGGGGACCTACTACATACGGGTCGTTGCCACCAACGAGTCCGGATACAGCCAGTACGCCTTCGACTATATTCGGCACCCGGAGTACAGCGGTGTCAACATTTTTGGCACCAAGGAGTTCACCCTGGGAGAGGACGGCTCCATCACAGAATTTGCTATAACTGAGTAATGAATCAGGTCTTTCACGGAAGGAAGGGACGCTTATGAGGAGAAAAAAGTGGAGAGTGGCGCTGGCCGCCCTCTTGACGCCGGTCCTGCTGCTGTCCGGCTGCGGCGGGGATTTCCTGCCGGCCCAGTCCTCCTCCCATCAGGAGGAGGCCCCCAGCTCGGAGAAGGTCGAGGTGACCACGATGTACCTCACCGTCTCCCGCGGGAACAGCGCGGAGAACACCGACCACTCCTGGGCGGAGGTCAACGCGCACCCCAAATCCTGGTATGAGGAGGAGGGGATCGCCCCCTACGCCGTCGAGGCGATGCTCCAGGTGGGGGATGAGAGCGGCCCCACCCCTGGCAGCTACGGCTATGAGTCCACCGCTCCCAACGCCACCGTGCGTATCCGCGGGGAAAAATCCAGCCGCAACGTCCAGAAGAGCTACCGCATCCAGCTTAAGAGCGGCAAGGGCGATTGGAACGGGCAGCAGGTCATCAATCTGAACAAGCACGTCTCCGACGGCCTGCGGTTCCGCAATATGCTGGCGTATTCCATTCTGGCGGACCTGCCCCGCACCTATACCTGCTCCACCCAGTTCGTCCACCTGTATGTCAAGGACAACACCGAGGACGACGGCGGCGACAGCGAGTTTGAGGACTACGGCCTGTATACCCAGGTGGAGCAGGTGAACAAGGAGTACCTGGGGAACCACGGTCTGGACCGCAGCGGCCATCTCTACAAGATCAATTACTTTGATTTCGCCCCGCATGAGGCCATCCGCCTGGCCACCGACGCGGCCTACGACGAGCAGGCGTTCAGCGCCTACCTGGAGACCAGGGGCAACACGGACAACACCAAGCTCCTCAATATGCTTGAGGCCGTGAACGACGAATCTATCTCCACTCAGGATGTGGTTCATCACTGGTTTAATACAGATAATCTGATATATTGGTTCGCGTTCAATATCCTTACCGGAAATGTGGATACGGTGAATGAGAATTTCCTGCTTTACAGTCCTCAGAATGCGGAGACGTTCTATTTCATCCCCTGGGACAACGACGGGATCCTGAAGCGGACGGAGGACGAGATGGTCAAGGGGAAAAACGAGCTGGCCAGTTGGCAGGACGGCGTGAGCAACTACTGGAGTAATGTCCTCCTGCGCCGCTTGCTCCAGGATGAGCACTACCGCCAGGAACTGACTGCCGCCATTGAGGACCTGCGCACGGACTATCTGGCTGAGGACAGGATCCGTGAGCGGGCGGAGGAGTACAGCGCCGTTATCAAGCCCTACATTTACAGTGAGCCGGACGTGATTTACGAGCGGCTGACTGCCAGCGAGTATGATACGGCCATCAACTCCTTATTTGGAGAGATTGGGGAGAATTACAGGCGGTATCAGGATTCCCTGGAGGTGCCCATGCCGTTCACCCTCCATTCTCCGGCGCCCCAGGGCGGGCAGCTGTCCGTGTCCTGGGATCCGTCGCTCGACCTGGCGGGGGAGGGGGTCACCTACACCTTCGAGCTGGCCCGGGACTACACCTATTCCGCCCCGATCGTCAGGCAGGATAAGATGACGGAGACCCACATCTCTTTGGCGGCTCTCCCCGCGGGCCAGTATTTTATCCGGGTGATCGCTGCGGATGCCTCCGGGCACGAGCAGATCGCATACAACCGCTATGGGATCGACGGCGGGACAATAGACGGGACCATGTGCTTTTACGTACTGGCGGATGGGAGCGTGGTGGAAGATGCCTACACAGAGTAAATTGCTCTCAAAGATGCCGGAGATCACGCTGCGCCCCTCCGCCAGGGGATATAAAAACCGCTACTACGGGATGTTCCGGAACGAGTGGAAGTATTTCATCTCTGAGTGGGAGGCCCAGGCCCTTGCCGCACGGCTGAGCGTGCTGATGCAGAAGGACCCCCATGTGCAGGGCGGTATGTACACCATCCGCAGCCTCTATTTTGACGACTTTTTCGACTCCGGCTACAACGAGAAGATCGCGGGCGTCAATTACCGGAAAAAGTACCGTATCCGGGTCTATAACTGCAGCGACGAGACCATCAAGCTGGAGCGGAAGATCAAGATCAGCAACTATATCCACAAGGATTCGGCGTCCCTGACCAGGGACGAGTACGACAGGATCATCGCGGGGGACTACGGCTTCCTGCTCCACCACCCGCAGCAGCTGTGCCAGGAGTTCTACTTTGAGTCGGTAGCCAACGTGCTGCGGCCAAAGGTCATTGTGGACTACGACCGTGAGCCCTTTATCATGGATGAGGGAGAGGTGCGTATCACCTTTGACAGGAACGTGCGCGGCGCGCTGATGACCGGGGACATCTTCGACCCGGCCCTGCCGGCCTACAACGTGCTCCCGCCGGATCAGACAGTGCTGGAGGTAAAATTCACGGAGTATCTCCCCACAGAGATCAGCCAGATCCTTCCCCCGGACGGGGATGAGTTCTCCGCGATTTCCAAATATACCCTGTGTTACGAGCGGCTGCAGCACCGCACCGACCCTATGTTCTCGCTGACCAGGTCCGAGCGTTCCTGGTGAAAAAAAGTTTCGGAGGAGAATACTATGAGTGCACAAGATTACTTCAAAAAATCGGTCTGGGAAAACTTTATGGGCGGCGAGGCGGCCACAGGCGAGCTGTGGGTCCAAATCGCCATCGCGCTGGTGGTGGCCGTGATCATGGGCCTCATCATCAGCAAGATCTATCAGGTTTACTTCGGCGGCGTTATCTACTCCCGCTCCTTCGGCACTACCCTGGTCGGTATGACGGTGCTGACCTGTGCCTTGACGCTGGCCATCAGTAACAACATCGTGATCTCCCTCGGTATGGTGGGCGCCCTGTCTATCGTCCGTTTCCGTACCGCGATCAAGGATCCCATGGACCTGCTCTATCTGTTCTGGGCCATCTCCGTGGGCATCATTACCGGAGCTCGAATGCACTTCCTCGCGTTGACGGTCAGCGTGGTCATGCTGCTGCTGATACATATCATGTATGCCATGCACAAGATCGGGAAGATCTTTATCCTGGTAGTACACTATGAGGACGAGATTGTGGGCGATGAGGTGATCCGTCTGCTCAAGGACTACAAGTATCAGCTCAAATCCAAGACCATGCGGGGCAGCCTGACCGAGATGACGGTAGAGCTGTTCCTCAGGACGGACAGCACCGTATTCCTGGAGAACATCAAAACGCTGGAGGGCGTGCAGGATGTGACCCTGATCCAGTACAACGGAGAGTACCATGGATAAAAGGGAAATGGCGCGAGCTGCCAGAGTGAAGGAAAGGGTGAGACGCGTTGTGATCCTGCTTCTGGTCCTGCTGGTCGCCGCCGTGGCTCTGGGTATGTGGTTTGCCATCCCCTATGTGTATGGCCTGTCCGGCCAGCGCAGTTTTGAATTCTGGGATGGAGCCGCGCAAAGTCCGTTGACTGGATACGCGTACCCGGCGTGGAACACAGCCACTCTGGCTATGGACCCGCAGCTGGTCTACATCGACGTCACCTGGGCTGAGTGGGAGCCTCAAGAGGGGATCTATGATATCACGGGCCTGGAGACGCGCAACAACATCCCCTTCTGGAAGGAAAATGGGAAGCACGCGGTGCTGCGGTTTGTCTGCGACAGGCCCGGGAGCGAATCTCACATGGACATCCCCCAGTGGCTGTTCAACCAGACCGGCGACGGGGCCTTCTATGACAACAGCTACGGCAAGGGCTATTCCCCGGCCTACGACAACCCTGTTTTCCTGGAGGCACACCGGGCGGCTCTGGCGGCTCTGGGCTCGTACTGCAGCCATGATACGTTTTTCTCCTACGTCGAGCTTGGCAGTCTGGGGCATTGGGGCGAATGGCATGTGTTTCCGGACGAGGGGCTGCCGCCTATGCCGGATGTCGAGACCTGCTGGGAGTACGCCGGCCAGTATTCCGACAGCTTTGTCAATGCCAAGCTGCTGATGCGCCGCCCCTACGTCATGGCGGCGGAAGGCGGTATGGGCGTTTACAACGATATGGCTGGCGATGAGGCGGCGACGGCGGAATGGCTGGAGTGGCAGCGCAGCGGCGGGGAATACAGCTATGCCGGAAATGTGATCCCCTACCAGGCGGTAGAGGAGATCTGGAACACCGCACCGGTAGGCGGCGAGTTCACCAGCGGCATCCCCATGGATCAGCTGCTGGGCAGCCGGTTGCAGACCACGCTGTCCCTCCTGGAGCAGTCCCACATGACCTTTATCGGTCCCAAGGCGCCCAGCGAAAGTGAAATGGAGCTGCCGGGAGCGAAGGAAGCGCTCAAACGTCTGGGGTATCACCTGTGGATCTCCAACCTGGATGTGCGTATCCACTTTTTCCAAGGTGTTTTCCGCCTGGAGCTGACGTGGGAAAACAACGGCGCCGCTCCGCTCTACTTCGACTGGCCCGTTATGATGTACGTCTACGATAACCAGGGTGAGCTGCGTTATTGGGACAGCGTAGACGTCGATCTGACCCAGGTGTACCCGGGGGAGAAGGTGATATCCACCAGCGAGATCCCCTTCAATGACATCTTCCGGCAGGGCTACACCGTGGGGATCGCGATCCTTGATCCGATGACGGAGGATCCGGCCATGCAGTTGTCCATGGATATCCCGTATCAGGATGGGATCAACTATATTTATACCTATCAAGGCTCATAGAGAGGTGACACAATATGGCTGAAGAAAACATTTTCTCCACCGTGCTTTTTGGGGGCTACAGCAAGGACGAGGTCTCTGAATACGTCCGTAAGCTGGAGGGCGAGAAGGAGACGATCCGCCTGCTGTCCAGCAGAAAGAACAAGGAACTGGCCGCGCAGGCGAAGGAGGCGGAGCGCCAGAGCGAAGAGCTGCGCACGTCCCTGGCTCAGATCAGCAGCGATATGGATGCACAGCGGCGCTCCTTTACCAAACGGGAGCAGGAGCTGATGGAGCAGCTTGCAGCCATGACCGCCCAACGGGACGATTTGACGGCGCAGCGGGATGAGCTGGCCGCCCAGGCGGAGGAGGCCGCGCGTCAGAGCGAGGCGGCAAAGGAGTCTCTGGGCCAGGTGACCAGCCAGTTGGAGACAGAGCGTCAGGCCTCCGCCCAGCGGGAGAGCGCGCTGAACGACCAGCTGACGGAGATGGCCGCCCAGCGGGACGAGCTGACCGCCCGCGAGGGGGAGCTGACCGCCCAGGTGGCCGACCTGTCTGCCCAGGCGGAGGAGGCCGCGCGTCAGAGCGAGGCGGCAAAGGCGTCCCTGGAGACGGAGCGCCAGGCGTCCGCCCAGCGGGAGAGCGCGCTGAATGATCAGCTGGCGGAAATGGCCGCCCGGCGGGACGAGCTGACCGCCCGCGAGGGGCAGCTGACCGCCCAGGTGGCCGACCTGTCCGCCCAGGCAGAGGAGGCCGCGCGTCAGGGTGAGGCGGCAAAGGAGTCCTTGGGCCAGGTGACCAGCCAGCTGGAGACGGAGCGTCAGGCCTCCGCCCAGCGGGAGAGCGCGCTGAGCGACCAGCTGGCGGCAATGACCGCCCAGGTGGCCGACCTGTCCGCCCAGGCGGAGGAGGCCGCGCGTCAGAGCGAGGCGGTAAAGGTATCCCTGGGTCAGATGACCAGCCAGTTGGAGACGGAGCGCCAGGCGTCCGCCCAGCGGGAGACTGCGCTGAACGACCAGTTGGCGGCTATTGCCGCTCAGCGGGACGAGCTGACAACCCGCGAGGGACAGCTGACCGCCCAGGTGGCCGACCTGTCCGCCCAGGCGGAGGAGGCCACGCGTCAAAGCGAGGCGGCAAAGGCGTCCCTGGGCCAGGTGACCAGCCAACTGGAGGCGGAGCGTCAGGCGTCCGCCCAGCGGGAGAATGATTTGAATAACCGCCTGGCCGAGATGGAGGCCCGTCAGAGCCAGTGGACAGAAGGGAATGGCGAGCTGGCTGTCCAGCTCACCAGACAGCAGGAGGAGTGCAGGGCATTGGCGCTCCAACTGGAGCAAAAGCAAAATGAGATCGACACGCTTCGGGCCAGCATTGCCCGGATGGAGCATGGGACGATCCAACAGAACGAGTACCGCCAGGTGATTTGGCGCGTCATCGCCCAACTGGAGCAGGTCTATGACGGGAAGATTCTGGATCACGAGAACTTCGAAATCAAGGACTCGACGATCGTGAATCCGCCGCCCCGGTCCTACAGGGTCCAGGATGTCCAAGAGGCTGTTCTGCATGAGGAGGAGCCTGTGCAGCCTGAGCAGCCCCCCCAGACACAGCAGGCAGCCCAGCCCCAGCAGGCGCCCAAAAAGCCCTCTGCGGGAGCGACAGCCCCTCAGCGGCCCAGCCAGCAGGCTACGCCCAAACAGGCTCCGGTGAGCCGGCCTGTTGCTCCCAAGCCCAAGCCTGAGCCGAAGGAGCAGAAAAGGCCCACTTTGCGCAAACGGCTCTGGAATTTCTTTAACGGCCCGGCGTGAGTATGGGATAGATACAGCCCCTCCTGTTAAAACAGGAGGGGCGTTTTGTATACGCGGGCAGCGAGGTTTGGGGCGGTCGTCCGCTTTCTCCATTCCCCATTCAGCACAGCGGGTCAAATTTGGAGAGGAGAGAGCAGCGGGCAAAAAAACGTCGGAGCAAAGCAAACTTTGCTCCGACGTGATCGGAGTGTAATTATAGGATTTGAAAGAAACCCGGTAGTATCAATGGTTTGGAAACTGTCAGCAAGAGGTTTTATTAATCGTGCGGTCAAGCGCAGTGACCTGTGTGATCACATCGCACAGATGACCTTCGCCGACCATATATTTTAGGACGTTATCGGCGCAGATCATCTCCCAGGGAAGCTGGCTCTTTATGACCTCCTGAAATTCACCAGCCGATACATCAACCTTGTACACGCTGTTCAGTCAGCCCTGTTGCAATTAAAGTAATCACAGTTTTAAGGCCCTTCGAGCTTCTTTAAGCTGATACTTATCAATAGAGATCATCCGAATGACTGGCCTGTCATACTGCGTATAATAGACGACCATATTAGACATGAAGTCTACTTTACAGTCAATTGCTGCCTTCTTCATGTTCAACTCATCCGTTGCATTTTCCAACCACTGCTTCATGATGTCATCGGGCAATTGGAACAAATATGACTGACCTCTAGAAGACAGCCGCCAAGGACTACCGGGTGATTCCCAGTGCAGCCTATAGTCATCAGGGAACTCTATATTTTTGTCTTGCACATGATACAAAAAGAGGATCTGCCCGGAGCTTGTTATGGCCAAAGCCATGCGCTGACCTATCCTGCGAGCCAAATCAATGATTTGCTCTTCCGAGACGTCTGTCAGAGTATAACGCTCACGCGTACCACGATTCCAATGAAAGCCGTCTCCATATCCAAGTATTCCGCAAAACTCGCTCCAAAAAGGCAGCCTATCAAATTCAAGAAGAGGAATCCTATAAGTTGCCGCAAATTCTTGAGCCTGCGATGTGTATCCGTTCAGTGAGGCTATCGCGACCTGATAGGAGTATCTCTCATAGGTAGGTAAAAAACTATGACGTCTCTGCGCCCTTCTGGCTTTGAGCTTTCCGGAATCCACAATATTAAAGTTGTTGATATCTTCCTTTAGCCCTAAAGCGCTTCTTACCGTATTAAGGCCAATCTTGGTTCTATAATCTTTACATTCAATCAGAAGCCTTGACTGAGAATAAAATGGTGTTTGGACCGGCGGCTCCAGAAGGACGTCTGCGTTATGCGCTTCCCCCAGCCCCTGTAACATCTGTCCGGCCGCACCATCAAACACATATAACCCATCTGACTTAACCTCAGAAAAGCCGACACTTATCAGGAGGTTCTTTATAAACAGTTCAAAAGCCTTTCCTAATTTCATCATCAATCTCTCCCTAATTATCTATAACAAACCATCACTCCTGCGGGAGTTTCCGGATACCTTTTATGGTGCTTTGCTGGAATCTTTCTGGCAGTGTGGACAGCCTCGCCCCGCCTTGGTTCGGTCGATCACACGTGCCATCCACTTTTTCCCGCACCGAGAGCACTGCCAGGATACCTCTTTGTTGGAGAACGGTAGAAAATCCTCCGGTGGCTTTTTGTTGATGCGGTGATCCCACTCTGCGGCGATAGCCGGAAACTCAGTTGCAAGGTTGTAGTCAGGAGCCGCTTTTTTGCCCGCGCAGATTGGACAGCCAGCACCTATTATGGTTCGGGAACGAATCACCGCCTCCCATTCGTGTCCCTGCGGGCACAGCCACCAGGCCTTTGCGCTGGAGTGATTGGTCACCTGATCCGGAGTTAGGTCTCCATTCTTTTCCGGATGCCACTGGGCGGCAATTTTCGGGCTGAGCGTCGCCAGTGCGTTTTCAGGACACACGCGTTTTCCCATGCAGTAGGGGCAGTTTCCAATCCCGCTGACCCGGGTACGGATATCCATCTGCCATTCATGGCCTCTCTGACATTTCCACCAGACCTTCTTTTTGCTTTTTAACGTCAGATCGTGGGCGGCAAGAGGGAGATTTTTTGTGGGGTGCCATTCCAACGCCAGGTCCGGTCGGGCCCCTGCCAGAGAGGTCTCCCTTGTTGCCAAACGGCCATCGCAGTAAGGGCAGCTCTTAGCGTCGATCGCGTAGCATATTTTTTGCTTCCACTCATGTCCCCGCTCACAGCGCCACCACACCTCCTTTCTTGAATGCGGGGCTACGTCCCGTGGCGTCAGCGGGGCATTTTTTTCTGGGTGCCAATACCGGGCAATCTGGGGATAGGTGTTGGCCAGACAGTTCCCCTCCCACACGCGCTTTCCCGCGCAGTACGGACACCCTGCCCCAGCAGTGCGGCTGCATACCGTCGCCTCCCACTCGTGACCCAAGGAACATTTCCACCAGACTTTCCGGTTCGACTTCGGCCGGAACTGTTGGGGAACCTGATCACCATTTTTCGTGGGATGCCACTCAGAAATAAGCGTGGGGTATAGTACGGCCAGATTGTCCTCTTCCGTTGCGCGCCGGCCCGAGCAGTACGGGCAGCGCAACCCCAACTGACTGCGGTTGCTGACTTTTTCCTGCCACTCATGCTTTTTCCGGCAGATCCACCATACCTTTTTGCCGGAGGAATAGGAGACTGTGTTCGGATTCAACTCAGCCGGGTTTTTTGCGTAGTTCCACTCAAACGCCAGATCGGGCCGCCGTACGGCCAGCGCATTTTCCTCGCTGACCCAGTGGTGAGAACAGTATGGGCAACGGGATCCCTGGGTAGCGTCCGCCACTTTCATCTGCCATTCATGGCCCTTGGGGCACTTCCACCAGACAGATTTTCCGGAATAAGGCATCACATGCCAGGGCGTCAAATCGCCGTTTTTCGTGAGATGCCACCATTTGATCAGCTCCGGTCTCTGCATGGCCAGAGACTTCTCCCGGCTGACTTTTTTACCGGAACAATACGGACAACTGTATCCGTGTACACGTTTCCACGGGGACGCCTGCCACTCGTGACCCTTTTCGCACATCCACCAGAACTTCTTACTGGAGGTCGCCGCGACCAGCTCGGGGGTAATGGAGCCATTCCTCGTCTTGTGCCACTGTGCCGCCAGGTCCGGTGACTGAGCAGCTAAGCTGGCCTCTTTCCGCCTGGAGAGATAGCTGGACATGATAGTTTGACTGTCCCGACGGATATCTGGGCGAATGACCAGATGTAAACTGTATTGCCGGTTGAGCCGCGCTACCAGCTGCTGGATCAGATCCTCCAGGAAAAGATACTTGCTGTAATCCTGCGGAACCGGATACCACAGGATATCATCGGAAACAGGAGGCGGCGTTTCTGATATGTACTCCTTGATCCTCAGGACCTGGACATGCCGCTGGCGCCATTCCCGGTCCTTTCTTTCTTCCCTCTGCAGTGCCGAGTCCGACATGTGATAATAATAGCCGTCGTACTCTATCACCAGTTTGAGCGCGGGGAGAAAGATATCCGCTTCCTTTCCCTCGACCAGGCTTCGGTTCTCAGCGTCCGGGAAAAGCATGTTTAGATAGTAATACACGGCCTGCTCCGGGAATGAGGTATTCCGCTCCCTCCGGCACACGGGGCAGTTGCTGGTCCTGCTGGTGGTGCGGTAGCAGATCGGGGATTTCCACACTTGATCCGGGTGGAAGTGGCATCTCCACCACACGGACTTTTCGCTGTGCGGCATATAATCAGACGGGACGCCATCGTTCTTTTCTAACACCCATTCGCTGGAAATAAATGGGAACTCCGTTTCCAGATTATATTCCGGACTGGCCCTGCGGTGGGCACAGTAAGGACACTCGCCCGTTCCATTCACAAAGCTGTTTGGCGTCGCCTGCCACTCATGGCCCGCTTTGCACCGCCACCAATAGCGGCGGTTGGTCTGGGGAAAGATCTGGTCCGGTGTGATTCCGTTCCGGACGCTGTCAAAGAACGCCGCCCGGGAGGGATAGAGCGCTGCCAGGCTATTGACAGACGGGGTCAGGAGCCTGTTGGTGCAGTATGGGCACGCGGTAGTCTTATGCTTGGTCCGCCGCTCCGGAGCGGCGGACCACTTGTGCCCCTTTTCACAGACCCAGCGGCATTGTGTTCGTGAATGATAGTAGATGTCCGCTGGAGTGAAGGGGTTCCCCTGGGGATCCCACTGCTTTAACAGCTCCTCTTTTCCGTTCTCCTGGCACCATTTTTCCAGTGACGGCTCACGTGCCATCATACTCGCTCCCTTTCTATATCTAGTTTTGTTTTGTGGTTTTCTATCCTAAAGCCCTTTTTCAAATCACTCTGATATAATGTTAATTTAAATTTTATGCCGTTTAATAGGCTTTTCTAAAATTCATTTTACAATGTACATGTGTGAGACGTCAAGATATAAAATTTAAATATACGAAGTTGACCTGCCAGAACAGCGGTTTTTCCATCCAACATTTCAAAAGCCGCTTGCACCAGTGCAGCGGCTTTTGAATCGAGAGGTAAAAAATCGAAAGTTATAAAGAAAGTGGTCACAAAGAAGATTGCGGGAAAGAGAAACGCTTATAGCAATCCTCCGTGGCACAATAACTCAAAAAAAGAAGTGCTGCACCATACCGAAGAAGTACCCGCAGGAGTTCAAAAAGCAGATCGTTGTGTCCTGTCAAAATGGCACGTCTATCCAGGAGCTGTGCCAAAAGCACCGGATTGCCCAGAGTACCCTGTACCGCTGGCTGCGGGAATACGGTGACGATGCAGAAGGCCACATGCTGACCGACTACAATACGCTCAAAAAAGAGACCACCCGGATAGTGCATATTCTCCAAATGCGACCCTGGCACTCCAGAGCGGGGTAGAGGCAAAGACGGTCTCCAGCATCCTAGGGCACTACTCGGCCAGCTTCACCCTGGACGTCTATGCCCATACGACAAAGGACATGCAGCGTGAGGCGGCGGAGAAGATCGGGACCCTGCTGGCCCAGGCGGTCTAAAGTGAAAACACTCTACAGAAAAGTGAGGGAGCGCCGGAAAACAAGTGGCGCTCCCTCGAAGTTGTCTGGTTTGGGTCTTGTTTGGGGCAGATCACACACGCAGGCAGAAAAACGAAAAAAAGTGCTTGAATCCGGCGATATCAGCCGAAATCAAGCACTATTTTGGTACGAGTGTAATTATAGGATTTATGATTTCAGGATTCGGGGAAAACCAAATTGAAGCCCGGCGGAGCGGGTTCGATTTGGAAAGAAGCCGCAGCGGAATGAGCGCGAGGTGACTTTTTTGCCATAGGCATAAAAAGTCGCCGCAAGCGATATGAAGCTTGCGGCGACGTGTGTTCCATGGTCTTATTGGAGAACGATTTTTACCAATGCAGGCCACTGAACCAATAATAACACGGGGCGCACCAATATTGCAATTTACCGTGCAGGTTCTGCGCAAATGGCACTTTGTGTTCATATAAAAAGAAGCCCCTGCGGTAGGAGCATACTGCCCCGTGCAAGAACTTCGATGTTTATATTATATCAAACAAGCGATTTAATGTCAATTATTTGTCCACGCTTAGTAATGAAGATTAACTCGCCGATTTGCTTTTGCTCTTTAGCTTTCCTGATAAGAAAACGTCGCAAATTGTCATCACGCATATTCTTCACTCGTGATGAATCAAAAACGATATTTTTTGATTGTTTTAATGCCCGTTTGATGTTGCGCTCCAATTTGTCTGTTTTGTTAGTAAAGGGGGATTTGAGTTCATATTCTGCTCCATCTAGTAAGATATCTGCCGTGCTAACATTCGTCTCCGGCAAAAACTCGATATTATGACCAGCCATAGCCAAAATATCTGCGATACGCATTTCGTGTGGCCACGGGTGACGGCCTCCCGGAATAATAATTCTGCCTCTCTGCTTTGTGCTATTCATTCCCCCATTATAGCATCAAATTATCTAACGGATTCAAACTAAAAAAATCAAACCAGATTTGTACACGGACTAGGCGCCGTCCGGCTTTGGCAAAGTATATCCCGAAAGGGATATAGAGCCTGCTCCCTTAAAGGCCAGGGTTTCGCCATATTTCACCGCTTGTAGGCGCTTGTAATCCCGAGCGAATGGATGGGCGATGCGATGGGTCTATAACAGAGGCGAATGCTTGATTTGTGCCCCTAATTATGACATTCCCGTCGTTGCTTGATTGCAATGAAGAATACGAAATGTCACACAAAAATTGCGAATATGTTATAATAGAAATGCATTACTATATTATTTATATTAACGATCAGCGTTTTTTAATCGCAAATAGATATAAATGGCACCGTAAGGTACTGGTTGTCTATTTGCGACAAGCCTTTGGGCAAGTTGATCGATAGATAATATAGTAATGCACCCCTTGCGGTGCCATTTTTGTATGTAGCAAAATGACCTGCAATATATATCTAAATCAAGAGAGGTAGGTCAACATGAAAGCAAAAGCAACTTCAGAAAAGTTAGATAATAGCATAAACAGAATGTTACGACATACTAAGCCCCATTTCTGTGCCAGCGGCTCATTACTTCTCCCGTTGGCACAGAAATGGGGCTTAGTAGGTGTAACTGCGTGCGCAACGCTCGTCGCATTGGCGTTGCCATATATAACAGCACCGACAGCGTTCGCAGCGACTGCGATAACGCTCCGAATACCTGGTTCGTTTTCGTTAACTACTTCGTCCTCTGATACTGCTGGTAGTGAGGCCACAGCCGATGTTTCGCTGGAGGATGAGGGATATTGGGGTTACATACTCAGCATTGCCTCCGATAGCGAAAAAGTTCCTCTGCCCCTGATCAGCAAAGAGTGTCGAACGATACCGTCTATTGTAGAAGAAAAAGACAATGTGAACGATTTTGGCAATGCATGGGGATGGAAAATTACAGGTGGTAGCACTGCCAATAGCAAATTTCGCCCTGGGCCAACGAAAGACGCAACATTACTAGATGATGTGGATGGCGAGTATGGCAAAACGACTAAGTATACTTTAACGCTGGGTGCCAAAGTAGACGGAACTCAGCCAGCCGGTGCATATACCGGGCAAATTGTTATTATGGCGACAGCGAAAACTGTGCAATATAGCTTAAGTTATCTACCGGGTGGTGACGACGATAAGGATGTGGCGATGCCGAAGGACGATCACTCCGGTGAAACGACCGATGATAAGGCAAAGGTAACACTTTCTGAAACTGTTCTCACCCTAGACGGCTATAATTTTTTAGGTTGGTGCGACCAGCAGCCACCTAGCCCTACGAGTGAATGTCCGGGACAATTTTATGAGCCTGGTGGCACCATAGAGTGGGAGCTGCAGAAGGAGGCTAACGCTAATAATAAGCAAGTTTTTGCGATATGGAAACTTGATCCTCCTCGCGATCTGGGGTATTTAGGCACAATGCAAGAGTTCAAATGCAGCGAAAAGATTCCGAGAGTGACTGACTATGGTACCGTAACGGATACCCGAGATAACAATATTTATAGAGTGCGTAAATTGAAGGACGGTCAATGCTGGATGATTGACAATATTAAAATTATGGATAAAACCATTAGTTCAATTGATTCCGATATAGTGGGTGATCCATTTACGATTCCTGCAAGTAATAAGACGTCGTTCGGGAGTTCACTTGATGTCGATAGCGCTTATCTTGCCGTAGATAGTGGCTCTGAAAAGGCTACATTCGGTGGCTATTATTCTTGGCATGCAGCCACGGCTGGAACCGGTAAAAAGCATTGGCCCCTGGAGAAAACGCTACAAGTTCAATTTGCCCGAAAGGCTGGAGATTGCCAAGGGGAAGTAATAAAGGTGATTTTGACAATCTTTATAGTAAATATTTATCCTACGAATTAATGGTGGAAACCGAATCTAATGGTGGTCCAGAATACATCCTTTCTGGCGAATATGCTGCTGGGCATGCATATTATCAGAATGCCGGCGCTTACTTCTGGTCTAGCACTGCGACGGCTAGAGAGGGATACACCTACGCCTTAATTATCTACAACTCTTCTTTTTCTCCTACTGGCTACATCACCAATTCCAATGGATTTACCGTGCGTTGCATAGCACGTGATTAGAAATATCTTGCACCACTTTTGAAATTATCCGTGACAAAATTGGTGCATTGGCTCAAAATAAGCCAAATCTGCCGTTTTTGAAGATATGGCATCGACTCAGAAAGTGGTGCAATTTCAGTAGCATTTGTTAGCTCACTCAGAGCAAAATTGGTGCAGAAACGAAGAAACACCCCCCAATAACAGGGAGTGTTTCTTTCTGAGTTGCACGGTCTATTGTTCTCCAATAAGACCAAGCAAGGTGGTCCGAGTGGCGGGATTTGAACCCTTTGTCCCGGTCAAACTGCTATAAAATGCAGTAAAACAAGGCCAATTCCTTATAATTTGACGTGTTTTTCCGTTAATTATGTAAAAACAGTAGAAGGCTGTCCCATGGTGTAAGGGGTATTTTGAGGGGTAGAGTTACCGGCTCATAATGGCCTCGATATAGCGCTCCATACGCTCCGCGCTGGCCTGTTTCATCTGTTCGGTGACATGGCCGTAGACGTCTAGGGTGAAGCTGGTGGTGGCGTGTCCAAGATTCCCCTGCACCGTTTTGATATCGTCCCCGGCTCTAATAGACGCCACGGCATAGCTATGACGAAGATCATGGAACCTAACGTCTGGCAGGCCAATGGAGGCGACAACCTTCTTAAATGCATGATAGACCGTGTGTGGCATGAGGTGGCGGCCCAGCTCGTCGGTGAACACCAGGCCGCTGCCCTCCCAGGCCGGGCCCACCCGGAGCTGCCACTCCGCCTGACGCTGGTGTTGCTCCTTCAGCAGACGCATGACGTAAGGGGCGGGGAAGATGGTGCGGCCCTTGCTGTTCTTGGGTGACACCAAGCTATACTCAGATCCGCGAGGCGCTTTTTGCAACTGCTTATTGATGGTGACAGTGCCGGTGGTGAAGTCCACACAGTCCCAGGTGAGCCCTAGGACCTCGCCTTGACGGGCCCCGGTGAATAAGGTGAACAGGAACACAGCCTCATAGCGGTGGCCCTTCACGGCCTCGATAAAGAGCCCCGTATCATCCTCATCTAGCGGGTGCAGTTCCGGCTTTTCCGCCCGTGGAAGGGAACAGGCATCAGCGGGGTTGGCTGTCATATAGCCAATAGCAGCGGCCTGCTGGAGCGCCTTGTGGAGTACGCCGTGGACATTCTTCACGGTTTTGGGCGAGAGTCCATCCAGGCTGTTGTAAAACTTCTGGATGGTGTGTGCGTTCAGCTGCTCTAGCCTCACCGCGCCCAGGCCGGGGCGGATATGCGTCTTGATGATAGAGAGATAGGCCTCCAACGTCCGGGGCTTGATGCTGTTCAGATATTCTGCCGTCCATATGTCCGGCCATTGGCCAAGGGTCATGCGGCACGGGTCCCGGTAGATCCCCCGGTCTAGGGCGGCTATGGCCTCGGTCATTTTCCGCCGGGCCTCTCGCTGCGTGGGAGCGTAGACGCTACGCCGGATGTCCTTCCCAGTGCCGGGGTCCACACCGACCACAAAGCGGGCCTCCCACCGGCCATCCTTCCGCTGCCGGATCGTGCCGGCACCGCGGGCCCCTCTTTTCTTTTTTCTGCCACGGTAAAAACTCCTTTCACTCTTGCACCGCGGCCCTTTCTGTGGTATCATAAAAGGGCAGGCTGGTGCCTTGATTGACGTCCTGGTATTTGACTGCATTGCCTCTCCCGGTGTTAGCAGCGCCGGGGGAGGTTTTTTTGCCTAAAATCAGCAGAAGTAACGGATCTCTCCAAAGTGGGCAAGCCACTTTTCCACAATGTCGGCGCTGTTGGCCTCTATGACCCGCAAAAGGTTGCGCAGGATGGGCGCGGGGATCTTGGCGTTGTTGTTGCACAGCAGCGCTTTCCCCCTACTGGTGATCCACACTTTGGTGCCGTTCGCCGTGGCCCGACCCTCCGCAATGTGGACGTGGATCGGCTCCAAAGGGTCGCTTTCATTGGACCAGAAGTAGACGATATAGGGCCCGATCCTAAAAATTTGCGGCACTGAGCACACCGCCCTTCTGAGCGAATTCCAGAATCAGATGGGCGTTGTTGCGGACGATCTCTTGAAACCGCTCCATCTGCTTGTCGGAATAGCCATGGATGTCAGTCCAGCGGTGTTCCGGCAAAAAACAAGTGGCGTCGTGAAAGCCATCCTTCTCATCCGGCGTCTCAACATACACCTTCACGCTGCCATCCGGCCGCATCTCGGAGTGGACGATCTCCGTATCGTCGTCCAGGGTCAGGAATGGATACATCATCGGGAAAACCTCCTCTGTGGGCGTTTACTGCCCTTTTGGTGGATCTTCTTCGGGGGTGGGGTCTGGGTCCTGGCGCTGGTACTTGGGATTTCCTGCGATAGTCTCCACCGCATCAGCGGCTTTCTCCTGGCCGGGTACATTCAACTGTGCATAGGCGGCATCCAGTCGGGCGCGTGGAGGTATCGATTGCGTGGAGGTAGATTGATCTCTTCCAAAGGCGTCAGACATATCTATCCCGCTCCAGTCTGAGCCAACCATTTCATAGACAGAAGTATTTAAGGCCCTAGCAATTTTGCCTAGCATATCAAGGCGAGGTTGACGCTTACCGTGTTCGTATTGATGAATTGTGATAGCAGCAACTCCACTTTTTTCTGCAAGCTGGGCTTGAGTTAGCCCTGCGGCCTTTCTTGCGATAGCTATACATTCCCCAATATCCATGTGTATCACCTCATTGCTATTTTATCATGAGCTCAGAAATTATTCAAGAGAATAATTGAAAAATCTATTGACTTATTCGTGTGTAAGTGTTAATATTTATTCAAACGAATAATTACGGAGGTGAAACCGAATGAACATCAACACACGACGCATTGAAACCCTGATGGCCGAAATGGGGCTGACCAAGCGCAACCTATCTGAGCGCAGCGGCATTTCTGCCCAGAATGTCAGCACGATTATTCGCCGGGGAACCTGTGAGCCCAGGACAGCGGGCAAGCTGGCAGCGGGGCTGGGCGTCCCCGTGGCTGAAATCATCGAACAGGAGGCGTAAGGTATGCAGCTATCGCGCTATGAGCAGGAAACCATCATCAACTTCAACGAGGAGAAGGCCACGGCCAGCGTCTATACCCACAACGTGGCCCTGCTCCACAAGCTGGAGAAACTAGCCCAGGCCCAGACGGACAAGTACCGCCTGGAGCGGACCAGCCACGGGGGACGGGCGGCGGATTACATTATCCCGAAAGCGTGGGTGAGGATCACCCCGACACGGCAAATGTCAGAGGCACAGAGGCAGGCGGCCAGGGCGGCGCTCGAAAAGGCCAAAGTTAGGGCAGAGATGCCCCGAGGCCGGGCGGCGCAAGACCATGACGCGCTCCCGGTGAGTACAGATACCACCCAGCACGTCCATGATGAAAGGGGGCTGTAGACCATGCCCGGGAACAAGCTGACGATCAGCGTCAAGGAGGCGGCAAAGCTGCTGGGCGTATCGGCCCCGACGGCCTATAACCTCGCCCGCCGTGCCGACTTCCCATCCTTCACCGTCGGAAACCGTGTGTTGGTTTATGTGGCCGGCCTGGAAGACTGGGTCAAGGCCCAGGCAGGAAAAAGGGGGGGTTGACAACCATGATCACCAACTACACCATCACCGTCCGGGCCTTCCCGCTGAAGGTCCACGACCACAGCACTGGCGAGGACCGGGATGAACTGCTTGTCCTGACCCGCGCCCAGCTCCAGGCGGCCCAGTTGGTGGGGCAGAGCTCCACAGAACTGATCGAGCGCCTGTGTGACCGCGCCGGCCTGACTGTCCTGGGGGTAGGCAAGCCTCAAAAAAGAGATATCGCCCTGGATCTCGGGGAACTGTACCGGGCTCACACGGTCCATCTGCGCGGCAAGCGGGAGAAGGCGGGCGAATAATGGCAAAGGATAAGTCTGATAATCTCCCGGATGTCGAAACCTTGAAATCACTTTTTGATGAATCTCCAGAGCTGGCCCCGCCTCTCATCGACGGGGTGCTCCGTCAGGGCCACAAGATGCTCTTGGCCGGGCCCAGTAAGGCCGGCAAGAGCTACGCCCTCATCGAGCTGTGCATCTCCATCGCCGAGGGACAGCCCTGGCTTGGGTTCCCCTGCACCCAAGGGCGGGTCATGTACGTTAATCTGGAGCTGGACCGGGCGTCCTGCCTGCATCGGTTTCGGGATGTGTATGAGGTCCCTGGATGGCTCCCAAAGCATATCGATTGCATCGACGTGTGGAACCTGCGTGGCCGGTCTGTACCCATGGACAAGCTAGCTCCCAAGCTGATTTGCCGGGCAAAAAACAGGGAATATAAGGCAATTACGGTAGACCCCATTTATAAAGTACTTACAGGAAATGAAAACAGTGCGCTAGATATGGGAAAATTCTGCAACTATTTCGAACAAGTTGCTACTGAAACCGATTCTTCTATTATCTATTGCCATCACCACAGCAAGGGGGATCAAAGCTGGAAACGTTCCGCAGACCGTGCCAGCGGCTCCGGCGTATTCGCCCGTGATGTAGACGCTCTACTCGATGTTACTGAGTTGGAATTACCTCCAGAACGTCGAAAAAGAGGGGTTACAGCCTGGAGAGTAACCGGGACACTTCGAGAGTTCAAAGCATTTGACCCTGTAGATATCTGGTTTAATTACCCGCTGCATATCGTGGAACATTTCGACTCTAAAGAGGTAGCACCGCACCATGAGCTCCCAGCGTGGCGGAGGGCTATGAACGCCAGATCTAGCAAGGAAGATAAACTCCGGAAACGCAAGCACAGACTTCTGGCCGCCTATGATGTCTGTAGTGCAGACGGAAAAATCCCCACTGTCAAGGTTCTGGCTGATTACCTGGGAGTGAGCGGCCAGACCATCCGAAACATGGTAGATGAACATCCCGGCCTTTCCCGCATATCTGGGAAGGTGGTCAAAGTCCCACCGACAGGCTAAGAAAACATGATTTCCCGACTTTTTCCCTAGGGCTCAAAAAACAGAAACTTCCGTTTTTTCTCTCCAAAATGAACCTCAAAAAAACAGTATATTATATTGAAATAGATTTCCTTGTATGTGTATGAGTATCCCACCATAGGGGGCTAAAAGCCTGCCCCCTATAGTGGGAACCGCTCATACACAAGGCGGCTGTTATTTTTATGTGCTTCCAACAAATTATGGAAATATATGGTATTTTAATTTGGGAAAGGAGAATCACATGCAAGAAAAGTATTGCCCTCTGTCCCTGAAAGCCACGGACGGCCTCACCACCTGCGCAGGCGCTTTCTGCGCCTGGTATGTCCCACCTCAGGGCCGGGGTCAGACCGGCGCCTGTGCGCTGCCTGGCTGTCTGAGATCGCGCGGGGAGATGCGGCTGTGAGTTACTACCGCACCTGCCTGCGCTGCGGCGCTCACCTCGATCCGGGCGAGGTCTGCGACTGCAAAACCGCCGCCGATGCTGCGAACATCGGCGGCGGCAAAGTGGACCCGGAAAGCAGTCAACTAAACGAATCCGCCCATATTGTAACAGGGCGGGGAAAGGATTGTCAAGCATGAAGGATATGACATGGGCGGCCAATATGGGGCGGGCATTTCCTCCTGGCCGGTATCAACTCAAAGCCAGTGAAATGCTGGTATTCTGGGATTTCGGCAACAGCGACGACTTTTTCAAGATGTTGGGTGCGGTCTACAACTACGGTTTCCAGCGTGGACAGAACGCTGAAAGGAACGCACGAAAGGACAAAAAGGAGGCAGCTAAAGCATGAATTTTCCTGTATCGCTCGATGAACTCATAGCCCATCAGGAGCACCTGACCCACCGGGAGCTGACCACAGATCAGCGGGAGGCCATTGCTGTATGGCTCCCCATCATCAATGATGCCTATGAACACGGTTTGGATGACGGGGATCTGGAGATGATGGACACGTACATTTCTCGGGCAGTCAATCACACCGTCGCTCACTTTCTGAAGGCGGCGAGGGCGTGGATGGTGTTCGCTGACGAAAGCAGAACTGCGGTCAAGGCGTAGGCCCTACCCCCCTACCTGTGAAAGCAGGCAGGGGGGAATGCGTAGACCGCCTGGCCTCCTCACCTGACACTGCGGGGGGATTTTCTATGCGACCCCTCCCCAAAAAAGGGACAGGCGGTCAAAGAAGGAGTTAAACGCATGAAGTTTAAGCTAAGCTTTCTCCCGGATGAGCGCGAGGACGCCGCTGCCGTTTTAGCTGCTCTTTTGCGGCTGCACCCGGCCGCGAGGGTGAAGGAGAGCGACGCCCATCCGCCATACCGGCACATCTATCTGACCACGCCGAAAACTGGCAAGCGGGGTTGCTTTTAGGGCTGTTTCATGTTATACTAAATATAGTATAAGGAGTACCGCCCGCAAGGGTTAGCCAATAGAGGCATGGGAAACAGCGTTCAGGCTGATTCCCATGTCTTTTTCTTATGCTGTCCGGGGGCGGGGCTTATCCTTTCACCCGCCCCCGGATCCCCTCGGGAGAGAAAGGAAATGGACAGCTTGAAACTGCCAATCGATTGGCAATTTCAAAATATAAATATATAGAGGGAAAGGACCAGTGAGAATGTGTAAGATGTTTTCGAAGATAGTGGAGAAATTGTCTATTCTCCGAAAAGCCGTAGGGAAGGCCATTCCGCGCCGGATCAGCGCGAAGGAGTGGCAGCAGCGCTGCGAGATCATCCGTGAAAACGCCAAGTTCCTCAGAAAGCAGGTGTGAACATGGCAGAGGCGCTGTTCGAGAAGAAGGAGAAGCTGTACGCTCTGAAACAGCAGATCCAGGCCGCGGCCGATGAGATCGCCAAGATGGGCAACGACTTTTCAATCCCCTATGAGACCTTGAAGGCCCGTGTGGAGCACCGGGATTCCCTGGCTGCCCAGTATGCGGAGCTGAAGAAGGAGCACGATGAAACGGAGGCGAAACAGATGGAGCAAGTGAAAAACAAGTTTACCTATACCGGCGGCAATGACAGTGAAACCATCAAGGCCAAAGCCACCTTTTACCGGGCTGCTTTTGCTGGGGGCGCTGCCAAGAGCTATGCCGGCCTGGGTGCTGTTCCGGCGGCGGATCCTGACCTGGCCGGCGGGGACCGGTTCCTGCCCACCAACCTGAGCAACGAAATCATCGTAGAGCCCAAGGTGGAGAATCCGCTGCGGGCAGCGGTGCGCATGTCCAACGTCACCGGCCTGGAGGAGCCAAGGCTGGCCTTCACAGTAGATGGAGCCTATGACGACATCACCGACAAGGAGACTGCCAAGGAGATCGAGATGAAGGGCGACAGCGTGGTCTATGGCCGCCACAAGGTGAAGGTCATGGCCCGCGTGAGTGATACCGTCATTCACGGCACGGACACCAACCTGGTGACTGAGATCGAGAACGGTCTGCGCAACGGCCTGGCCGTGAACGAGCTGGCCCGGATGTTCGCCAAGGAGCCCACCTAGGGCTACAAGGAGATGTCCTTCTACTCCGCCGACAACGCCGTGAAGGAGATCCAGGGCGCCACCAAGCAGGAGGCCGTTGCCAAGGCCCTGGCGGATCTTCCGCTGGCCTTCCGGCGGAATGCCTCCATCGTCATGAGCGGCGCAGACTGGTACAGCATGTGGAAGGACAATCTGAACCAGAGCGGCACCTTCTTCCAGGGCCAGCCCCTTACCCTGTTCGGGAAACCGGTGATCCTGGTGGATGAGGCGGAGGATCCTGTTGTGGGTGATCTCTCCTATTGCCGGATCAACTACGATATCGGGGCCATCTACGACACGGATAAGGACGTCGCCAAGGGCGAGTATCTGTTCGTGCTCACCGCCTGGTATGATATCAAGCTGCGGCTGTCCAGCGCCTTCCGCCGGGCCAAGGTGCAGGCAGAATAAAACAACAAAAGGGCCGTTCCCCTGACCGGGAGCGGCCCTTTCTGATAGGAGGGCTGGTGCAATGACGAACGAGGAACTGGCAGCGGCGGTCCAGGCCGGAGAGCGGGAGCCTATGGATCTGTGGGTCCAGGTATGGAGGTTCACCCGCCGGCAAGCCTTGCGCTGGGAGGCGGCCTATGGAGTGCGGGGCGGCGCGACGGCCGAGGATTTCATGCAGGCCGGCTATCTTGCAATTCTTGACGCGCTGGGACGGTGGGAACCGGGGCAATGCTTCCTCACCTTTTACGGGATCGCCTTGAAATCGGCTTTTCTGGAAACATGCGGGGGCCGCTCCACTAAGCAGCAGGCGGATCCGCTGCGGTGTTCCCCGCTGAGCCTGGACGCGCCGGCGGATCCCAACAGCGAGGACAGCAGCGACCTGGGGGAGCTGATCCAGGACCCAGCAGCCACAGAGGCCCTGGAGACTGTGACAGAGCGGGACCGGGCGGAGCGTCTCCACACCGCCTTGGAGGCGGCCCTCCAGGCACTCACAGAACCACAGCGGGCGGTGGTAGTGTCCAAGTATTATCTGGGCCAAGACGCAGACAGGAAAGCGCTTGCCGCCGCTATGCGGGCCCTGCGGGCCCCAGCTGTGTCCAGGCCGCTGCGGGTGTTTGTGTAGTCCGTCAAGGGGTCAATTAAGGGGTAAAGCACTAACACCTCAATTCGCATATCAAACTATTCTGGCACGTAAAACGAAATAAAGTGAAAAAATTCCCCGTATTCATAACAAATACAGGGAATTTTTTGGTCCGAGTGGCGGGATTTGAACCCACGGCCTCATGGTCCCGAACCATGCGCGCTACCAACTGCGCTACACCCGGA
>CANQHN010000001.1 GCA_947623745.1 uncultured Oscillospiraceae bacterium | reverse complement strand
GAAGCGTACCCGGACGACGGAGAGCGCATCCGCCATATTCTCCGGGAGCAGGTCTACGGGCTGGCTCCAACGAGAATCATCTACCTGATTGCAACGAATTATATTCTGGGATTTGATGAAACATTGAAATCCGAAACAAGGAATTTTGCCCAAGGGGACGCTGCGGAAGCGGCAAAGAACGGCACACTGGAAGCATTGGTAGATCAATGCTTTAAGCAGTGCTAAAAATCCCTTTGGAACAAAGGGCGCACTTCTATACGGGGGCAAGCCCCGTATCGTGCGCTCTGCGAGGCTGAACCGCCCTGACACCTGAATGTCCGGGCGGTTTTCCGTCGTTTCACTCCGACAAGGGGCTGCGCCCCTTGCGCCGCTTCGCGGCTATCCCTGCATACCGCCGGGACGGTACATCCGCTTCCGCGTCCGTACCACCCCGGCAGGTTTTGAAAAATCTATTTCGTCAGTCAGACCGCTTACCGAAAAAGTAGGCGGTCTTTTTCTGTCACGTTTTTTGAAAACGTGTTGTCACGCCATTAGCCTGTTTTTTCAAAAACTCAACATAACCACATCAGAAGGAGGATGATAAATTGAGTGAAGCATTAGACCGGCTCCAAGCCGAAAAGGAAAAAGTGGAGCGAGAGCATGCGCAGACGCAGCACAAGATTCAGCGGTTGGAAAACCGCAAACAGTATTATGAAAAGGGCGAGCGCCGGGCACGGTCGCACAGGCTGATCACACGGGGCGCGGCGGTTGAGAGTATCGTGCCGGAGGTAAAGGGCATGAGCGAAACGGACTTCTACTCTCTTATGTCTGATGTCCTCACTATGCCGGAGGTCGCAAGGCGTATCCGTGCCGCCGCACCGCAGGAAGGAGGCGAGTGAAATAGCACTTTTCCATTTTCATGTTGACCAGATCAAACGCAGTGAGGGACAGTCAGCGATTGCGTCCGCAGCTTACCGCGCCGGGGAAAAGCTGCACAGCGAGTATTACGGCGAGGATAGCGACTATACCCGCAAGGGCGGCGTGGTGTGTTCCGAAATTCTTCTGCCCTCTCATGCTCCAGCAGAGTACGCAGATAGACAGACGTTATGGAACGCAGTTGAGAAAGTGGAGCAGCATCCCAAAGCGCAGCTCGCATACAGTTTTGATTTTGCCTTGCAGAACGAGTTTTCCATGGAGGAGAACATCGCCCTTGCAAGGCAATTTTTGTTGGACGAGTTTGTAGGCCGGGGCATGACCGTGGACCTCGCTGTTCACCAGCCTGACAGAGAAGAAGGCATCCCCAATCCCCATGTCCATGTGATGTGCCCCATCCGTCCGATGGATGAGCATGGGCGGTGGGGAGCAAAACAGCACCGTGTCTATGAGCTTGACGAGAACGGAAACCGCATCCGCGATGAGGCGGGCAACTATGTGTTCAACGCAGTCCCCACCACTGACTGGGGCGAGCCGGAAACTTTGGCGCATTGGCGGGAGGCATGGTGCAAACTCTGCAACGCGAAGTTTGAAGAAAAGGGGCTGGATGTCCGCATTGACCACCGCAGTTATGAGCGTCAGGGCATCGACCAACTCCCCACCGTCCATGAGGGCCCGGCTGTCCGGCAGATGGAGGCGAAGGGCATCCGCACCGACAAGGGCGACCTCAACCGGTGGATTCGTGCCACCAACAGCATGATAAAGAAAGCCAAAGACCGCGCCGCAGAACTGTTGGGCAGGCTCAAAGACCTGATCGCAAAAATGCGGGAGCCGCAGTCACCGACCCTTGCCGCTCTGCTTGGCCAGTATTACTCCATCCGCAACGCCGGAGCATACTCGAACAAGGCGAAGATTGGTAATCTGAAACGCTACTCCGAGGATTACAGTTTCCTGCAATCCAAGGGCTTATATAGCGTGGAACAGCTTCACGATTACGTCTCCGAGCTGAGCGGTAGGCTCCACGACATGAACGTTGCCAGCCGGAAGAAAGCAGATCAGATGAAGAAATTGAAAGAACTGCTGCGGCTGGCAGACGATTACACCCGCCTCAAGCCAATCTATGACGGCATCCCGCCCAAAGGCGGTTTCGGGAAGAAACGTGAGAAGTATATGGCGGAACATGAAAGCGAGATCAGCCAGTACCATGCCGTCCGACGCAAGCTGGATAATCTTCTGCCGGAGAAAAAGTTTGCGACAAAGGCGTGGAAGTCCGAGCTTGACCGGCTTGCTGATGAATACGCCGTTATGGGCAGGGAGATTTCCGCCATCAACGCAGACCTGAAAAAGCTATGGAAGATCCAGAGCAACGTGGACAATACCCTGCGCCAGCAGGAGCAGTCACAAAATCTGAACAAAAATCAAAGGAGAGATCACGATGAACGATGAACTGAAACAGACCCAGGAGCTTGATGATACCGACCTTACGGGGGAAATCATGGAAGCGATTGCTGATGATAGCGGAGAAACCGAGGAAGAAGTACCCGCCGAGTATTATTTCACCAATCCAGACCCTTACGCCAAAGTTTCGCCGCTGCCCTATGAGCAGCGGCGGCATGAGTTTTATTTTGACGCAGACGGTCATATCCGCGTGAAGAACCCATCGGCTTTCTGGCTCCCGGAGCTGACTTTACAGAAAGAGATCAACGGCACCATTTACACCGTCACCGGCAGTTATGTTGGGACGGAGACACTGGACAGGAAGCTGACAAGAATTTTTGAAAATAATCTGGAGAACAGGGAGGATTCAGAATGACAAATACCGCGGCTTTTGATATAATGGAGTCACCCAATCCTGTACTGACAGTTGCCCAGGTAAAGGAGGATACAGAAATGTTACGGGCAACTGAAAAAATTACAGCATTGTATTGCAGATTGAGCCAGGAGGACGCACTGGACGGTGAGTCGAATTCAATAACGCATCAAAAGGACATCCTGCTGAAGTATTGTAAAGACCACAGATTTATTAACCCAATTTTTTTCGTAGACGATGGGTACAGCGGCACGAGCATGGATCGTCCCGGATTCCAGAAGATGATCGAGGAAGTGGAAAACGACAGGGTGTCCACGGTCATAGTCAAAGACCTCAGCCGGTTTTCGAGGAACTCTGCAATGGCTGGAATGTATATCAACATCACGTTTGCGGAGCATGGTGTGCGGTTCATTGCCATCAACGACAACTATGACACCATCGACCCCAACAGCCTTGATGCTGACTTTGCCGGCCTGAAGAACTGGTTCAACGAGTTTTATAGCCGTGATACCAGCAGGAAGATACGGGCGGTCAACAAGTCCAAAGGCGAGAAAGGCATCCCGCTGACGGTCAACGTCCCATACGGATACGTCAAAGACCCGGAGGATAAAACGAAGTGGCTTGTGGACGAGGAAGCGGCGCAGGTGGTGAAGCGCATTTTCACCCTCTGCATGGAGGGGCGAGGGCCGATGCAGATTGCAAAAGCTTTGCATGATGAAAAGATTCTTAACCCTACCGCTTACAAGCACAGAGAAGGCAGAAATACTCCGAATAAGGAAACTGCTGACCCTTTTCATTGGGATACTAACACTGTCATCCGCATCTTGGAACGCATGGAGTACACCGGCTGTACGGTAAATTTCAAGACCTACACCAACTCAATCTGGGACAAGAAGCAACGGGATAACCCGGAGGAAAACTGGGCGATTTTCTGGGATACCCATCCGGCTATCATTGAGCCGGAAGTATTCAAGAAAGTTCAGGAGATCCGCAAGCAACGGCACAGGCGTACAAAGACGGGTAAAAGCAGTATGTTTTCAGGGCTCGTTTACTGTGCGGACTGTGGGGCGAAGATGCGCTACTGTACCACCAGCTACTTTGAAAAACGGCAAGACCATTTTGTATGCGCCAACTACCGCAGCAATACAGGGAGCTGCTCGGCGCACTTCATACGGGCGGTAGTTCTGGAGGAAATGGTCTGGATGCACATGGAGGCCGTTATCTCGTATGTATCCCGTCATGAGGCTCACTTCCGTAAGCAGATGGAGCAACGGCTCCTGTTGCAGAGTCAGGAAGCCGTCCGGGTAAACCGAAAGAAGCTGTCGCAGGATGAGAAGCGCATCACGGAGCTTGACCGGCTTTTTATCCGTATCTATGAGGACAACGTAGCCGGACGGGTGAGCGACGAGCGATTCGCCATGATGAGCCGGAACTACGAAGATGAACAGGCGCAGCTCAAAGCCGAAGTACAGACGCTGAAGCAGGAAATCGAAGTACAGGAACGACAGATTGAAGATTTAGAACAGTTTATCCGGCGAGTAAAGAAATACGCCGAACTGAAGGAGCTTACGCCCTACGCCCTGAGGGAGCTTGTGAAGGCAATCTATATCGGAGCGCCGGACAAGTCCAGCGGCAAGCGGCGGCAGGAAATCCGTATTGAGTATGATCTTGTGGGCTATATCCCGCTGGATAAGCTGATGGAACAGGAAAAGCAGGAAACGGCATGACCGAAATCATGCCGTCCCTGCAAAACTTGATAAAACTTTCTTATGACGCCCCGGCTTTGCGGCCGGGACATTTTTGCGCTATGCAAGGGCCGCCCCCTGTGCTATACTATAACAAAACACCTATAGGGGGCGGTGGCATGTACCTGAAAAACCCGGATTATTTCCTCACCATCGTCAAGGAGGGCAGCATCTCCCGCGCCGCGGAGAAGCTCTACCTGTCCCAGCCCTACCTGAGCCAGTATTTGGCCAAGCTGGAGCGCGCCCTTGGGGTCACTCTGCTGGAGCGGGGCCGGGGCCCCCTGAAGCTGACGGAGGCGGGGGAGCTGTTCCAGGCCTATCTGGACAGCCAGAGCTATCTGGACCGGCAGCTGGAGAGCGACCTGCGCCAGCTCCAGGACAAGAAGCAGCAGACGCTGCACATCGGCGTGGCCACCTGGCGGGGCAGTGTGCTGCTGCCCGACGTGCTGCCCGAGTTTTCCCGCCAGTGGCCCGACGTCCAGGTGGTCCTCCACGAGAGCCCGGCCCCCCAGCTGGAGGAGCTGATCGCCCAGCAGATCACCGACCTGTGCATCATGCACATCCCCGCTGACACCAGCGAGGTGACCTACGAGCTCATCATGCAGGAGCGGGTCTTTCTGGTAGGCAGCCGCGCCCACCCCCTGATGGCCGCCTGGGCGGGGGAGGGGAGAGGCCCCTTCGACCTGCGGGCCCTGGAGGGGGAGACCGTCATCCTCCTGCCGCCGGACTGGCGGGTGGCTCGGCTGGTGCAGAATCAGTTCGACGTGTACGGCGTCAAGCCCGGCCGCACCATCCGCACTACCAACAACACCACGGCGGTGAACCTGGTGGCGGAGGGGATGGGGTTCGCCTTCCTGCCCGAGAGCGGCCTGAAGCGCAGCGGCTGTCTGAATCAGCTGACCGTCTGCCCGGTGGGGGACCCGCCCCTGTCCTGTCCCCTGGCGGCGGTGTACAAGAAGAACGGGTTCCTGACCCCCGCTGCCCGGGCCTTCCTGGATCTGACCAAGCAGGTCTACGCGGCGGTGTCCCCGTGAGCAAAATGAGCAAAAAATGGCCGCCCATACGGGCGGCCATTTTTTTACCGGTTAGAGGATCAGCCCTTCACGAAAGTCAGGGTGTAGGTGCACTTGGTGGCGCCGTCGGGGCCGGTGACCACGATGACGGCGGGGGCGGAGGTGCTGACCTTCACGGGGCAGCGGCTGGAGGCCGGCTTGCCGTTGACAGTCAGACCCTTGCACAGGTCGGACATGGTGACAGGAGTGAAGGTGACGGAGCTCTGATTGGCGCCGATCTTCACGTCGTAGTTCATGTCGTCGGGGAAGAACTTGTTGGGGATGGCGTACTTCAGGCGGCCGTCGTCCAGCTTCTCGTCCACGGAGTCGAAGCCCAGCTTGTACTTGAAGTCGTGGCCGACCAGAGTGGCATCCAGGAAGGAGATGTTGCTCAGGTGGGCGTTGGTCTTGTAGTCATAGTACATGTTGCTGCTGACCAGCTTGTTCTCGGTGCCGCGGTTGTCCACCTCGATGCGGTGATAGATCTTGCCGTCGTAGGCGCCCTTGTACTCGGCGTGGATCATCTTGCCGGTCTCGGAGAAGGCGGTCCACACCATGGTCTCGTACTGGTCGCCGTCGGCAGCCACGATGGCGCCGTCGCCGCGGCGGTCGTCCGTGACAGCGTCGGGGCCGTAGTTGACCAGCTTCTGGAGGCACTGCTCCCACATGGTCAGGTAGTCGCCGCCCACGCCCACGCGGTTGTGGCCGGTGTACAGCTCCTTCACCTGAGCGCCGTCCTTGGTGTACAGGTCCATCAGCTGCTGCTGCAGGGACAGGAGCAGGTCCTGCTTCACGCCGGTGGCGCCGAACTGGTCGGCCACCCAGTAGCGGTTGACCGCGTAGATATCGGAGGAGAACATCAGGCCGTTGGCGCGGTCGTAGAGGATGATCATGGCGTCCTCATGGCCGGGCAGACGGTAAGCGGTGAACTTGCAGTTGCCCAGGTCGAACTCGTCGCCCTCGTTGATGTAGTGGACCTTGTCGCCGGACAGGGTGCCGGTGCGGGTCTCGTCGATGACCTGGTTGGCGCTGGTGTACTTCTCGTTGTACACGTTGATGGTCCACGTGCTATCCTTGGGCATGGCGCGGTCGCACAGATAGATGTCCCAGCCCTTCTCATAGGCGTAGCCGATACAGCCGTTGTGGTCGGGGTGGTTGTGGCCCAGCACGAAGATCTTCTTGATACCGGGGGTGGCGACCTCTTCCACGCGGTCGATGAGGGAGATGTTGGTGTTGGTGGGCATCAGGCCGTCGTACAGGATGCCCATCTCGGTGCCCTCGATGTAGTAGGCGGCAGCCTGGAAGTTATCGAAGTAGCGGTGCACCATGGGGAAGTTGGGGCCGGCGTTGTGGAGGATGTCGTGGGCGAAGTCGTGCCACGCGGGACGCTCGACGCGCCAGAAGAACTTGGTGACGGGGCTGGTCTCCAGGCCGGCCTTGGTGGCGTAGGCCTCAACCTCGACGTTGAGCCAAGTGGCGTAGTAGGGCAGGTCGGAGTTGTTGTTCAGGCCGAACATGGGGTCAGTGGAGTAGCCGGGGATGTAGTCATACCAATCGCTCCAGCCGGTGCCCACATAGAAGCCCACGCCGCGGTCCTGCACGAACAGGCCCTTATACTCGGGGTGGGAGTACTTGTCGCACTTCACGCGCCAGTGCACCACGGCGTCCTCAGTAGCGGTGAACCACTCGGGGCGGACACGGACGAACTGACGGTTGCTGACGGGCATGGCCCACACGGGGCAGACAACGCGGGCGTCGATGGACTCGATGATGATGCGGGCCTCGGTGTCGGTGATGCCGTCGGTGGGGTTCAGGGTGGAGTTGGAGCGGCCGCGCATGAAGTTGCGGCCCACCAGAGTGTTCAGAGCGGTGCGGCGGTCCTTGCTGACGCTGCCGATGTCGGAGAAAGCGCCGATGAAGTCGGTGTCCAGGGGGCTCATGTGGAAGGCGTCGTAGATGATCTGAGCGGCGTCCTCGCGGGTCATGATGTCCATGGGCCGGAACAGGTCGGTGGATTTCTCAGCCTTCAGCACGCCCATATCCAGAGCGGCCTCGATGGGCTTGACATAGTCGGCGTTGCCGGTGACGTCAAAGTAGTTGCGCACCCGCTCGGCAATCTTGTTGCCGTTGTTGTCCACGTCGGTGCCGTCGTCCATCACGGCGTTGTAGTGGGGCCAGCCGAAGTACTTGGCCAGACGGATCATGAATGCGCCGCGGGTCATGGGGGAGTCCACGGTGATGCAGCTGTCGCCGCAGTTCTGCGCGGTGTGGAAGGTGACGGTGTAGGTGGTGGAGCCCAGGGTCCAGGTCACGTCCACGTCATAGCCGCCTACGCCGTCGCGCATGATGACGGTGCCGTCGGGATCGACGGAGACCAGGTGCTTGTTGCTGGAGCGCCAGGTGCCCTCGGTCTGGGCCTTGCCGTCCTTGAAGGCGACCAGCTTGATGGGCTGAACGAACTCGAGGGTGTACTTCTTGCCCTTCATGTTCTCCGCGATGCCGTCGATGTAGATGCCGGCACCCTTGGTGCCGATACGCTCCTTGGGGGTGTCAGCTGCAGCGGCGGTGATGATGCCGCCGGGCAGGATGGCGCACAGCCCCAGGCCGGCAGTTCCCATGGCCAGCCCTTTGACGAACGTACGGCGGGAGATGTCATTGCTCATTTTCGTTTTCCTCCTCATAAAATTATTCCCTAAGTGATATCCACAAGCGCCCCAGCGCCAATGTGAACAAAGACAGTGCTCCGCCGGACCGGGCAGGTCCCGCGGGCGGGGCAGGGGAGGTCAGTCCTCCTGCTCCTCTTCTTCCTCCTCCTCGTCGTCCAGCTCCCCCTCGGCGGCCTTCTTTTTGCGCACGAACCGGTGTACTATGGCGCTGAGCAGGATGCTCACCTCGTACAGCACGATCATGGGCAGGGCCACCATGACCTGGGAGAACACGTCCGGCGGCGTGATGATCGCAGCCACCACAAAGATGATGACAATGGCGTAGGCGCGCCCCTTGCGCATCAGCTTGGGGGTCAGGATGCCCAGCCGGGAGAGGATGATGCTCAGCAGCGGCATCTCGAACACGCAGCCGAAGATGATGAACACGGTCAGCAGGAAGTCGATGTAGCTCTCCACGCTGATGCTGGCCCGGATGGTCTCGGTGGTGTTGAGCCCAATGAGGAAATTGAGCATGAACGGCAGGGTGATGTAGTAGGCGAACAGCACGCCCACCACAAAGCACGCCAGACCGAACACCATGGCAAAGGCCGTGGTCAGCATCTCCCGCTTGGTCAGGCCCGGCCGGATAAAGGCCCAGACCTCGTAAAAGATCAGGGGCAGGGTGACGCACACGCTGGCCAGCACGGAGACCTTGAAGTACTGCATCAGCAACTCCTGGGGGGCGATGAACACGTAGATGTAGCCGTACCGTTCCCCCATATCGGTCAGCAGCGTCACCAGCCGCTCCGCCTGACTGAGAAAGATCAGGCAGCCCAGCACGAACACGACGACGCACACCAAAAGCCGGTTGCGCATCTCCTTCAGGTGCCCGGTGAGGGGCATACTGCCGTCGGCCTTCTTTTTGCCTTTCTTCTTCGGGGCGGCCTTTTCCTTCGGGACCGGGTCTTCGGGACCGGACTTATGCATCTTCTCCGTCATCGGACTTGGGCTTCTCCTCCTCCAGCCCCTCCTTGAAGCTCTTGGTGGCGCGGCCGAACATCTTGGTCAGCTTGGGGATCTGCTTGGGGCCAAAGATGATCACGACGATGATCAGAATGATGATCAGTTCCTGGATGCCAAATCTCATGGTAGTGAGCTCCTTCCTTTGTTACGTCAGTTTTCTGTGGATCGGGTTTCGATATCGCCTGCGCTCACTGCGCGGCGTCGGCAGCCTGCTCCGATTCCGGGGCGGGCTGTTCGGGGTCGTCCTGGGTGTCCTCGGCGGGGGCGGGCTCCTGATCGGCCGGGGCGGGGGCGTCCTCCTGGGCGGCGGCCTCCGGGGCGGGCTGCTCCGCCTTTTTGGGCCTCGGGGCGGTGTAGGTGTTCACATTGGTCAGGTCCCGCAGAGTGGAGTTGAGGCTGTCGACCTCCTTGTCGATCTCCTTCTTCATCTCCTCCACCGGGGCCAAGGCGTCCCGAATGGGCTTCTGGGCCTCGTTGAGGGGCTCGATCACGCTCTCGCGGATCTCCTCCGTGGCCTCGCCCATGGCGTTTTTAAAGGTACGCAGGAACGCGCCCAGGCTGCGGGCGGCGGCGGGCAGCTTGGTGGGGCCCAGCACCAGCAGAGCCACAATAAAGACGAGAAGCAGCTCACCAAAGCCAAATCTCATGGTTCGTTATCCCTCCTGCGGGAGAGCCGCGCAGGCGGCCCAATTGAAGTTTGTTCATGGTATCATGGGGAAAAGTCGATCGTTGGTAGACATAAAATACAAACCGCTTTGGGTTTCCTTTGGAGTATTTTGGCCCTTTGTAACAATTTAGCACATCGACTTATAAATATAAAGTGTTTTTCTTGCATCTATTGATGTGAAAAATAAATAATATCGAAAAAAGACGCTAATCCATTGAAAAGGACCATATATGTTCCAAATTTTACCGGAAATAGACCAGCGGGTCCTCGGGCCGCTCCGCCTTCTCCACGCTTTTGGCGTACAACACCACGCCCTCGCCGTCGTAGGCCGGGGAGTCCTCCCAGGCGATGTCGGCGGTGACGGTGACCCACTCCCCCTTTTTCAGAGAGCGGGCCTTGTCGTATTTGCACAGAAAGCCGAAAAAGCGGATGTCCTCGGCGCAGCAGGTCATGGCGTTCCGGCCGGGGACAAAGGTGCCCTTGGGCAGCCGGATCCCGGTCATGGCCTGGGCCTTGAAGGTGATCTGCTTGCCGGTGTAGCGCTCCGGGTGGTCCTGGATGTCCAGATACCAGATGCCGTAATCCGGGTCCTCCAGGGTGATGCTGGGCTCCTCCAGGGAGTAGGGGAGGATGTCCTCCACCGGCAGCTCCTCGCCCCGGTCGTCCTCAAAGACGATCTCGCACATCCGGTTCACCGCCCGGATGGAGCGCTTCCAGCCGGACAGGGGCATGTCCGCCGTGCAGCGGTTGAACAGCACCATGTCCGCCTCGGTCACCATGTCGATGACCATGGACTGCATATTGGCCCGGTACATCTCAAAGGTGGAGCCGTCGATCACGTCGATGGCCTGATACAGCCCCCAGTTCCGGGGCAGCTTCAGGTCCCGGAGGTGCTGGATAGGCCACATGCCGTTGTACTCCATCAGCACACGCTCAGGCTGGTAGCGCCGGTCGATTTCCTGCAGGTGGGCGGTGTTCAGCTGCTCCATGTCCTCAATGGGGATCAGGCGGCAGTTGCGGTGGGACAGGAACTGGGGGTCATACTCCTCCTCGCCGTCCTCACACAGCAGCAGCACCGTGCGCTGGCCGTCGTTGAAGTAGTCCATATTCAGCGTGTCGGTGAGCAGGGTGGTCTTGCCGCCGTCCAGAAAGCCGGTGATGAGGTAGAGGGGGATCCTCGGGTCGTTCATCGCCGCCACCTCAGTTCAGGAGGAACAGCTTCTCCAGCCCGGCCTCGTCCAGGTTGGAGCCGATCACGCACAGGCGGCCGGTGTAGTCCGCCGCGCCCTCCCGGATCTCGAACTCGCCGGGGGTCAGGTCGAAGTGGAGCCAGTTGTCCTCCTCGGCGTTGGCCACCATGCCCTTGGCCCGCAGGATAGAGCCCAGGCCGATGCCCATCGCCAGCTCGGACAGGATGTCCTGCAGCTCCTCCCGGCTGTACTTGCGGGGCGTCTCCCGGCCCCAGGAGGTGAACACCTCGTCAGCGTCGTGGCCGTGGTGGTGGTGATGGTGGTGGTGGCCGCAGCCGCAGTCGCACTCGTCGTCCTCGTCGTGGTGATGGTGGTGATGCTCGTGCTCGTCATCATCCTCATTGTGATGATGATGGTGGTGTTCATGCTCGTCCTCATCGTCGTCGTGGTGATGGTGGTGATGCTCGTGTTCGTCCTCATCCTCGTCGTCGTCCTGGTGCTCCCGCTCGATCTCCTCCAGCAGCTCGTCAGCCAGGGAGCGGCCGCCGGTCATGGCGGCGACGATCTGCGCGCCGGTGAGCTGGTCCCAGGGGGTGGTGAGGATAGCGGCCTTGGCGTTGTGCTCCCGGAGCAGCTTCACGGCGGCGTCCAGCTTGCTCTCGGCCACGCTCTGGGTGCGGGAGAGGAGAATGGCGCTGGCGTGCTCCACCTGGTTGTTGAAGAACTCGCCGAAGTTCTTCATATACACCCGGCACTTCACTGCGTCCACCACGGTGACGAAGCTGTTGAGTTCCAGGGGGGCGCCGGAGTCCTTCACCCGCTCCACCGCGGCCACCACGTCGGACAGCTTGCCAACGCCGGAGGGCTCGATGATGATGCGGTCGGGGGCGTAGGTGTCCAGCACCTGCCGGAGGGCGGTGCCGAAGTCACCCACCAGGGAGCAGCAGATGCACCCGGAGTTCATCTCGGTGATCTCCACCCCGGCGTCTTTCAGAAAGCCGCCGTCGATGCCAATCTCGCCGAACTCGTTCTCGATGAGCACGATCTTCTCGTTCTGGAAGGACTCGCTGAGCAGCTTCTTGATCAGCGTGGTCTTGCCGGCCCCCAGAAAGCCGGAGATGATGTCAACCTTGGTCATAATTGGTCATATCCTTTCCATAAAAGTTTACATAATTATTGAGGGAACTTAATCCCACAGGAGATTTGCGCCCTCCAGCATCCCGTACAGCATCGCCGCGGCGGTCTGCCGGTCGCCCTCGGCGGCGGGCTCCAGGCCCTCGGGCAGCGCCCCCAGCCGGTCCAGGATGCTGGCCGCATCCCTGGCCCATGGGCTGTAATCGGCGTAGGCCGGGTCCCCGGGGTCCGGGGGGAAAAGGGCGTAGTCCGTCGCGTCCATGCAGGCCCACACGGCGGCCTTGGAGAGAACGCAGGCCATCTCCTGGCAGGTGATGGGCGCCTCCGGGTGGAAGGTGCCGTCCTCATAGCCGGAGAGGAAGCCCCGGGAGGTCATGGCCGACACCGGCTCGGCGTACCAGGCGTCCTTCGCGATATCGGAGTAGACGTTTTCCGCCGTGGAAATGGGCAGGTTCAGGGCCGTGGCCACCATGGCGGAGAACTCCGCCCGGGTGATGTCCTGACCGGGGCGGTAGGTGCCGTCCACGTAGCCGCTGAGCAGGCCGTAGCAGGCCAGGGCGTCGATGGACGTCTGGAACCTGCTCCCCTGGGTGTCCGTGAAGGAGCGGGACTGGAAGGGCAGGCCCAGCTCCTCCGCCAGGTCGGCGGGGGAAATGGGATCGCACTCCTCCCAGTTCTGTCCGGTGCTGTACAGCACCTGGGCCGAGGGGGGCAGGGCCTCCAGCAGCTCGGTGAGGGCGGGGCGCAACTCAGGCTCCAGGGCCTTGCTGACGTTGACGCAGAATTTTTGTCCCGCCAGCTCAATCTGGAGGTGGTTCTCCGGATAGGGGGACCAGGGGCAAGACAGCAGCAGGGCCGCCGCCTCGGTATTCTCCGGGGAGATGAGCAGGGTGGGCATGACCCCCAGGAAGTGGTTGGTGGCGCCGTCGGGGGAGAAGAACCGGAAGGCGGTGATGCGCATCCCGTCGCCGTCAAACAGCTCCGGGTAGGTCCGCTCGTCCAGCAGGTCCTGCCCCACGCCCTTGCCGTAGGTGCACTGGCCCACGGCGATGCCGGCCCCGTGGTCCCGGATGGCGGCGGAAAACAGCTCCGAGCCGCTGGCGGACTGGGGGCTGGTGAGGATGATCACCGGCTTGTCCGTCAGGTCGGGGCAGCTGGCGCTGGTGTGGATGGTGTCATAGATCCCGGAGTTGTCCAGGAAGAAGGACACCACCTGGTTGGCGCCGATGAACAGCCCGGCGCTGCCGGCGGCGGAGGTGCTGGTGCCCCCAGGGTTGGTGCGCAGGTCCACCACCCACGTATCCACGCTGTTTTCCATCTCCTCCAGGGCCTGGCGGATGGTCTGGACGGTGCTGTCCCCGAAGCTGGTGCAGTCGATGTAGCCCACGTTTTCCACCTGCTCGTAGGTGACGATGGGGGACTCCACCGCCCGGCGGATCAGGGTCAGGTCCTGTGTCCGCCCGTCCGCCCGGCGCAGGGTCAGGGTGACCGATGTGCCCTCCTCGCCGCGGATGAAGTCGGCGGGGGCGGCGTCCTCCGACATGGCGTTCCCGTCCACAGCCAGGATCACGTCCCCCACCTTCAGCCCGGCGGCCTGGGCGGGGGAGTCGGGCAGGATCTCCAGGATCTCGTAGCCGCCGTTCTCAAAGGTCCCGCTGACGGTGGCACCGATGCCGACGAAGGTGCCGTTGGTGGAGTTGAGCATCTGCTGGTAGGACTCGGCGGGCATATAGGCGGTGTAGGGGTCGTCCAGGGCGGCGATGATCTCCTCCACGCTCTGCATGGAGTAGACCTTCTCCGGCAGGGGCTCCAGGTAGTAGCGCTCCAGCAGCCGCAGGGCGTCCTCCGGAGCCAGGGCCGACGCGGGGGCGGCCAGGGTCAGGGACAGGGCGGCACACAGAGCCAGGGTGAGCAGTCGTTTCATAGTTGCTCCTTTTCATTGTGGATTCACGCCGGCGGCCGCACCGCGGCCCCGGCGTGAATGTTGATTTTACAGCTTGGTCTCCCGTCTGGTGATCTCATGGCGCTTGGGGCCGGTGGATACCAGGCGGATGGGCGCGCCGATGTGGGCCTCCAGGAAGTCCACGTACTGCTTGGCGTTCTCCGGCAGGGCGTCGTAGTCAGTGCAGCCCAGGATGTCGCACTTCCAGCCCGGCAGCGTCTCGAATACGGGCTTGGCCCGGGTCAGGGCGGGGGTGGTGGGGAACACGTCAGTGACCTTCCCGTCGATCTCATAGCCGGTGCACACGGGGATCTCGTCCAGGTAGCCCAGCACGTCCAGGCAGGTCAGGGCCACCTGAGTGGCGCCCTGGACCATGCAGCCGTACCTGGTAGCCACCGCGTCGAACCAGCCCACCCGGCGGGGCCGGCCGGTGGTGGCGCCGAACTCGCCCTTGTCGCCGCCCCGGCGGCGCAGCTCGTCCCCGGCCTGCCCGGTGACCTCGCTGATGAAGGGCTCGGTCTTGGAGCCCACGCAGGAGGAGTAGGCCTTGGTGACGCAGATCACGTCCTGGATGGAGGTGGGGGGCACCGCGGCCCCCACACAGCCGAAGCCGGCCAGGGTGTGGGAGGAGGTGGTCATGGGGAAGATGCCCAGGTCCGGGTCCTTCATGGAGCCCAACTGGCCCTCCAGCAGCACGGTCTTGCCCTGCCTCAGCGCGCCGTGGACAAAGTCCACCGCGTCCCCCACGTAGGGGCGGATGCGCTCGCGCAGCTCCAGAAGCTGGGCGTACAGCTCGTCGAAGTCCAGGGCGGGCTTGTGGTACAGGTGCTCGAAGAGCACGTTTTTCAGCTCCACCGCCCGGCCCAGCCGCTCTTTCAGCATGGGCTCGTCGAACAGGTGGCACACCTGGATGCCCGTCTTGGCGTACTTGTCGGAGTAGAAGGGGGCGATGCCGCTCTTGGTGGAGCCGAAGGCCTTTCCGCCCAGCCGCTCCTCCTCATAGGCGTCCTGGAGCACGTGGTAGGGCATCAGAATCTGCGCCCGCTCCGACACGATCAGGTTGGGGGCGGGGACGCCCTGGCCCGTGAGCGCGTCCAGCTCGTCGGCCAGCTTGCGGATGTCCAGAGCCACGCCGTTGCCGATGACGTTGGTGATGTGGGGGTAGAACACGCCGGAGGGGAGGATGTGCAGGGCGAACCGGCCGTAGTCGTTGATGATGGTGTGCCCCGCGTTGGCCCCGCCCTGGAAGCGGATGACCACGTCGGACTGCTCGGCCAGCATGTCGGTGATCTTGCCCTTGCCCTCGTCGCCCCAGTTGGCGCCCACGATCGCTTTTACCATTTGATGTTACCTCCGTGGCCGGGATTCGCAACCGCTGGGGTTTGCCTTATCCGGTCCACCGCAACGGATGTATTATACCGCGTTCCGTGTCCGGTTGCAAGGGAAAATGGCTGTTTTTTACAAGATCAAAAGGGGCTCGGGGACAGAAAGCGCCCGGGACTTTTGTCCCGGGCGCCGCGGGTCTTATCAGATGGTCTGGGGCGTCCGCGTCCAATCTGCGACGGTCTCGTCGGCCAGCGCGGACAGGGTCTCCCAGTCGTGGGCCAGGGTGGGCTCGAACACCCCCACGGTGTAGAACCCCGCCTCCCTGGCGGTGCGGGCGGCGAACAGGGCGTCCTCGAACACGGCGCAGTCCTCCGGCCGCGCCCCGAACCGCTCCGCCGCCAGCAGGTAGATGTCGGGCCGCTTTTTGCTCACCCCGATGCTCTCGCAGCTGAGCAGGAAGTCCAGCATCCCCATCACCCCCAGCCGCTCCAGGCAGGCCGTGGCCAGGGGCACGGCGGTGGCGGTGGCCACGCACAGCCGGCACCCCCGGGCCCTGAGGCCGTTCAGATAGCCCAGCACCCCCGGCTTCAGGGGCACGTCAAGCCGGTAGTGCTCGGCCATGATGTCCTCCATCTCATGGATGACCTGGGCCGGCGTCTCCTTCAGGCCAAAGACCCGGATCATGAGGACCACCGCCTCGTTCATGGTCATGGCCTGGTCCAGCCAGGACAGCCGCCCGCCGGGCTCGATCCCCTTGGCGCGCAGGTAGTCGCCCCCCAGAGCCTGCCAGTAGGGCATGGAGTCGGTCAGGGTGCCGTCCATATCGAAAATGCAGTATCTCTTATCCATTCCCCGCCACCATCGCTTTCGATTTTGCCAGCAGCTCCGCCGCGGCGGCGGTAATGTCCTCCGCGCCGAACAGGGCGGACACCACCGCCACGCCGTCCGCGCCGCTGCCGGTGAGTTTCAGCAGGTTCCCGGCGTTGATCCCCCCGATGGCCACCACCGGGATATCCACGGCGTCACAGATGGCCCGCAGCCGCTGGAGGGGCAGAGGCCTGGCGTCCTTCTTGGTGGAGGTGCCGAACACCGCCCCCACCCCCAGGTAGTCCGCCCCCGCCGCCTGGGCGGCCAGGGCCAGCTCCACGGTGTTGGCGGTCATGCCCAGGATCCTGTCCGGCCCGATCAGGGCCCGGATGTCTCGGCCCTGGATGTCCGACTGGCCCACGTGGACCCCGTCCGCGCCGCTCTCCAGGGCGATCTCCACGCTGTCGTTGACCACAAAGGGCGCGCCGTACCGGGCGCACAGGGCCTTCAAGCGCTTCGCCTGCTCCAGGATGGCCGCCTCGGGCAGCGCCTTCTCCCGCAGCTGCACGAAGGTGGCCCCGCCCCGCAGCGCCGCCTCCACATCCTGCTCCAGGGTCCGGCCATTGAGCCAGCCCCGGTCGGTGACGGCGTACAGGGCCATGGCCCGCCGCAGCTCGTCCCTTGTCCATCTCATATCCTTCACCGCCGTAAATCATGGGTTCTCCCGGGATTTCCGCCCGGGCACCCCATTCTATCACGGTTCCCGGCCTGTTTCAAGGCCGGGGGACAAAAAGCCCTCCCGCGCCCCGCAAAAGGGAGGGTGTCTGCCGAGGGGACTTGATCCCGCATTCGCCCGCCGCATTCGCCCAGGTGCAAAGATCCTCTTGACAAACCCCGTTTTATCCGCTAAAATAGCTCTGCAAATGCGATGAAGGGAAGAAAGACGGCCCCCTCCCGCTCAGAGAACCGCCGGTCGGTGCGAGGCGGCGCGCGGAGAGCCGTAGGATACTGGTCCCCGAGCTGCCCGCCTGAACCATGAGTAGGGCGGGACGTACTGGCCACGTTACAGGCCGCGGCCTTGTTGGAGGCTTTGAGGGCCGTTCGGGAAACCGGCGGCTGAACCAGGGTGGTACCGCGTGATTCACGCCCCTGACCTTAATTTTAGGGTCGAGGGCGTTTTTGTCTGCCCTTGGACCGCAAGGAGGAGTTTTCTCATGAAACCCGGCTATCAAAAGTACATCCCCTTCCAGCCCCAGCCCATCCGGGGCCGCACCTGGCCCGACAAAGTCATCACCAAGGCACCCATCTGGTGCTCCGTGGACCTGCGGGACGGTAACCAGGCCCTGGTGGACCCCATGAACCTCCAGGAGAAGCTGGAGTATTTCCACACCCTCATCGACATCGGCGTCAAGGAGATCGAGATCGGCTTCCCCTCCGCCAGCGAGACGGAGTACGAGATCTGCCGCGAGCTCATCGAGGGCGGCCACATCCCCGACGACGTGACCATCCAGGTGCTGGTCCAGGCCCGGGAGCACCTGATCAAAAAGACATTTGAGGCCATCCAGGGCGCCAAGCACGTCATCTTCCACTTCTACAACTCCACCTCCACCCTCCAGCGCAAGGTGGTGTTCCACACCGACGTGGAGGGCGTGAAAAAGATCGCCGTGGACGCCGCCGAGCTCATCTACGAGCTGTCCCAGGACGCCATCGCCGCCGGCATGGACCTGCGCTATGAGTACTCCCCCGAGTCCTTCATGGGCACCGAGATGGACGCCGCCGTGGAGATCTGCCAGGCGGTGGTGGAGGCCATCCACGCCACCCCGGAGAAGAAGATCATCCTCAACCTGCCCACCACCGTGGAGAACTGTATGCCCAACCAGTTCGCCGACATGCTGGAGTACTTCATCCGCAAGCTCCCCAGCCGGGACTGCGCCATCATCTCCCTGCACCCCCACAACGACCGGGGCACCGGCGTGGCCACCACCGAGATGGGCCTGCTGGCCGGGGCGGAGCGGGTGGAGGCCACCCTGTTCGGCAACGGCGAGCGCACCGGCAACGTGGACATGGTCACCCTGGCCATGAACATGTACACCCAGGGCGTGGACCCCAAGCTGGACTTCTCCGACATCAACCGCATCAAGAACATGTACGAGCGCTGCACCAAGATGCCCGTGGGCGACCGGCAGCCCTACGTGGGCAAGCTGGTGTTCACCGCCTTCTCCGGCTCCCACCAGGACGCCATCAACAAGGGCACCCAGTACATGAAGTCCTCCGGCACCGAGTACTGGGAGATCCCCTACCTGCCTATCGACCCAGCGGACGTGGGCCGGGAGTACGAGCCCATCATCCGCATCAACTCCCAGTCCGGCAAGGGCGGCGCGGCCTACATCATGGACCACGACTTCGGCTACGAGCTGCCCAAGGCCATGCACCCTGAGTTCGGCGCCATCGTCCAGAAGGAGTCCGACCGGGTGGGCAAGGAGATCCCCGCCCAGCAGATTTACGAGCTGTTCCACAAGGAGTATATCGAGGCCAACGAGCCCTATAAGCTGCTCAAACACTCCTTCCAGGAGACCATCGACGAGGAGGGCCACTCCCACGTGGCATTCCAGGGCACCCTCCAGCACACCGACACCACCTTCACCGTCTCCGGCGAGGGCAACGGCCCCATCGACGCCTTCTTCAACGCCATCAAGGGGGAGAAGATCTCCCGCTTCACCTTCCTGGACTACCGCTCCCACGCCATCACCGACGGCTCCGACTCCCAGGGCGTGGCCTACATCCTGCTCCAGGACCAGCGCACCGGCCGCCTGTACTGGGGCGTGGGCGTGTCCCACAACATCAACCTGGCCCCCCTGCGCGCCATCCTCTCCGCTGTCAACCGCGCCAAGCGCGACCGCTGAACCTGTGCCGGCTGGCCCGAATTTGGGCCGGCCGGTTGCTTTTTTCCCGGCGGAGTGGTATGCTGGGGCAAACCAAAATCTTTTAGGAGGGATACCTATGAGAAGAAAAGACCGGGAGCGGGACCGCCAGTTCGCCCTGGAGGTCATTGACAGGTGCGAGTACGGCACCGCGGCCTTCGCCGGCGAGGGCGGCGCGCCCTACTGCATCCCCCTGTCCATGGTGCGGGTGGGGGAGGAGCTGTACTTCCACTGCGCCATGGAGGGGCACAAGCTGGACCTGCTCCGGGCCGACCCCAGGGTGTGCGTGTCCTTTGTGGGCAGCAACCAGGCGGCGGAGCATGAGTTCACCACCTATTTCCAGAGCGCCGTGGCGGTGGGCCGGGCCTACGAGGTGACGGAGGAGAGCGCCAAGCTGGCCGCCCTGCGGGCCCTGTGCCAAAAGCTCACCCCCGCGAACATGGACCGGTTCGACGAGGCCGCCGCCCGCAGCCTGGCCCGCACCGCCGTGTGGGGCATCCACATGGAGGAGATCACCGGCAAGGAGAAGCCGAGAAAGCCCTGAATAAGAGGACGCGCCGCGGAGGTTGCTCCGCGGCGCGTATTTTTTATGGGTTTTACAAGATTTCCACCAGCGCGGCGAGGGCCGCCGGCATCCGTCCGGGGTCCAGGGCGGGGTAGGGGATCACCAGGGTGCGGTCCCACTCCGGCCGGGGCCGGGCGCAGTAGTCAGACAGCAGGGACAGGCGGATATCCCGCGCCTCGGCCAGCGCTTTGAGCTCCCCGTCCGTCCGGTCGGTGTCCAGGGTGAGCAGGAAGTGCAGCCCCGCGTTTTCCCCAGAAATCCTGGCTCTGGCCGCCAGGGGGCTGTCCTCCAGGGCGGCGATGACCTGGTCCCGCCGCTCCCGGTAGTACAGGCGGGCGCGGTTCAGGTGCTGCTCGAAGTAGCCGCCGGACAAGAACCGGGCCAGGGTGAGCTGCTCCAGGGCCGGGACGGTGCAGGAGTAGAACCCCAGCCGCTCCCGGTAGCGCTCCACCAGGGAGAGGGGGAGGACCAGGTAGCTGATACGCATGGAGGGGGACAGGGTGCGGGAGAAGGTATTGACGTACAGCACCCGCCCCAGGTGGTCGATGCTCTGCATGGGCGGGATGGGGCGGCCGGTGAAGCGGAACTCGCTGTCGTAGTCGTCCTCGATGATGTACCGCCCTGCCCCCCGCTCCGCCCAGGACAGCAGCGCCTGACGCCGGGCGATGGGGGTCACCGCCCCGGTGGGGAACTGGTGGGAGGGGGACAGGTGGAGCACCTGGGCCCCGGAGCCCTCCACCGCCTCCAGGTCCGGCCCCAGGGGCCCCACCGGGACGCTGGCGCAGCCCGCGCCGTTGAGGGCGTAGATCCGCCCGGCGGTGAGGTAGCCCGGGTCCTCCAGGGCGTAGGTCAGCTCCCGGCCCAGCAGCTGGACGATCAGGTTGTACAGGTACTCCGTCCCCGCCCCCACCACGATCTGCTCCGGGGCGGCGGAGATGCCCCGGAACCGATAGAGATAGTCGGAGATGGCCCGGCGCAGCTCGGGCACCCCGTTGTGGGGGACGGGGCGGAGCAGGTCGGTGCCCTGCTCGGACAGGGCCTGCCGGGTGAGCCTGGCCCACACGGAGAAGGGCAGGGGCGCGCCGCCGGCGGCTTTCAGATCCAGCAGCCAGGTCCGGCCGGGCTCCGGCGGGGCGGGCCGGGGCGCTGGGCGCGGGGGCGGGGATGTCCGGGTCTCAATTAAGTTGACATAATAACCACTTTTCTCCCTGGCGGTGAGGTAGCCCTCGGCGCACAGCTGGGCGTAGGCGTTCTCCACCGTCACCACCGCCACCTCCAGGTGCCGGGCCAGGGCCCGCTTGGAGGGCAGCCGCTCCCCGGGGGAGAGCCGCCCGGCCAGGATGTCCCCCCGGATGCAGCGGTACAGGTAGTCGTACAGCGGCGCACCCTCCCGGCGGCTCAAGTCGTAAGTCAGCATGGTGCCCTCCGATCTGAACTTATAAAAAAGAATCAAATCAATACTTTTAAACGGTTCAGATAAGATTTAAATACAGCCCGCGGGAAAAGTCAAGGCCCGCTTTCTATGGGAGTGGGCGGGGAATGATCGTGCGGCAGAGGGCGGGCGCTCCGGCGCTCGCCCTTTTATCGGCAAAAATTTATCGAAAAACAATAAAAACATATTGACAAACAAAAAGTACCATGCTAGGATAAAGACCAAGAAAAGAAGGGAGGGCTCCCTATGTACTGGCTCGATTCGTTCATGCTGTTGTGGGGCCCCATGCTGGCCATATTCGGCGTGATCGGGCTCACCGTCTCCATTCTCCAGCTGGTCCGCTGCTTCAGAGAGAGCAGATATAAGCCGGGCCTGCTGTTCGCCTGCCTGGAGCTGATCTCGGCGGTGCCGCTCACCGTATGGTGGATGTGCGCGCTGAAGGTCAGCGGAAAAACGGACTGGTATCTGCTGGGCCTGTTGGGCTACACCCCCGCCGCCCTGTGCTTTTACGCCCTGTTCATCGCCGGGGCGGTGTGCGCCGGTATGAATATTTGGGGCATCCTCAGGGGGAAGAGACCCGCAGGTCCCGGCTCAAAGGGGAAAACGGGCGGCGAAAAACTGACCGAGAGATTGGAGGAGGGGGTTTCATGAACTGGGTTTCAATCATTTTCCTCTTCGGCATCCTCGCGGCGCTCCTTTTCCTCGTGTCGCTCGTCTGCTTCACCCGGGCGTGGTACAGGCTGGGGATTCTGTTTGCTGTCCTGGAGCTGCTTGCGGCGGCACCGCCCACCCTGGTCTGGATGCACGCTCTGGAGGTCAGTGGAAAAATGGACTGGCTCCTGCTGGGCCTGCTGAGCTACACCCCCGTCGCCCTGTGCTTTTACGCCATGCTTATCGTCGGGGTGGTGTGTCTTATTTTGAATCTCCGGGGCATCCGCGGGGGAAAAACGCCCGTTGCCCCCGCGCCGGGCTCGGAGGCGGACGGTGAAAAAACGTCTGGAATGGAATGAAGGAGGGATTTCCCATGGAACAGACCGCTGTTCAAAAACTGGCCCGCGTCCTGTGGGTGATGGTGCTCATTTTGTTTGCTGTGAACCTGCTGGCCCTGTTTTTCGTGCCGGGGCTCTCCGTTGCCGGCGGGCTGTGGGGTCTGCGGGAGAGCTGGAACAAGCTCTTCCTGAATGAGAACCCCTGGGAGGTGCCGAGCTACTTTCTTATGTGCTGGCTGCCCGATTTCTGGGTCCAGAAGCAGATTGGAGCCGGTCAGGCCGTGATAGCCTTCTCCCTGCTGGCCAGCGGGGTGTGCACCGCCGTCATCCTCTGGCAGGGAAAGCGGCTGCTGGATACCGTCCTCCAGGGCAACCCCTTCCAGATGGCCAACGCCGGGAACCTGAAGCGGGCGGCGGTGTGCTGCTGGATCATCTCGGGCGCGGCGGCGGCGCGGTTCTGCTGGGAGTCCTCCGCGTTTGGGACAGCGGCCGCCCTGCTGACCTACAACGCCCTGTTCGTCCCCGTTTTCCTGGTCGGCGGCCTGCTGTGCCTGGTCATGTCCGCCCTGTTCCGCCAGGCGGCGGAGCTGAAGGAGGACCAGGATCTGACCATTTAAGGGGGCGGGCGTATGTCGATCGTGGTGAATCTGGACGTGATGATGGCCAAGCGGAAGATGTCCCTGGGGGAGCTGGCCCAAAAGGTTGACATAACAATGGCAAACCTGTCCGTTTTGAAAAACAACAAGGCCCGGGCGGTGCGCTTCTCCACCCTGGAGGCCATCTGCAAGGCCCTGGACTGCCAGCCGGGGGACATCCTGGAGTTCGTGGAGGACGGGGAGGATGCGGACGAAAAGAAGGAGTAGGAGGAGCTGTCATGGGCGGCATTGAGGCGATCATCTTTTTCTTCGGGCTCTGTACGGCCCTCGGGCTGTGCGCCCTGCTGTATTGGGGAAGGGAGGAGCGGCGGCAGCTTTTGCCCTGGACGTGCCTGCCCCTGGTCCTGCTGGCGGTGCGGTTCGGGCCTTACCTGCTGGGGCTGGAGTGGCAGGTCCCCTACCGCAGCGTCATGGAGTGGGTCTGGGCGGTCCTGCTCGTCCTGTGGGCCGCGCTGTTTTTCTGGAGGTTCCGGGGCCGCCGGCGCGTGATCGCGGTCCCCGCCTGTGCCCTGGCCCTGTTTATGGTCATGAATCAGGTGTGCTGTCCCGCCCACAGCCAGGTGCTGTACCGGGACGGCCGGCCGGCGGGCGTCCGGGAGAACAACAGCCCCGGCTCTATGGCGGGGACCCGCTACTTCCACTATGTGAACGGCGCGTTCCGGGGCCTGGGCGTGGATTGGGACCTCCTGGACGACTGGTGGGACGGTCTGCTGGAGGAGGGCTGAGCCGTGTTTCCCACGATTTTGCTGGTCCTGTTCGCCGCCTCCTGCGCGGTGACGGCGGTGGTGTTCCTGGCCGCCCTGCGGTGGGGAGAAGGCCGGAGGAAGCTGGTCGTCCTGCTCGCCGCCCTGCTGGCTGTGGCGCTGGTGTGGCTGGGGGGCGGCGCGATCCTGGAGCGATTCGGTCTGTACTGGCGGCGAGGCCTGGTGACGGTATTCCTGCTGTCCGGCGCGGGGCTGTTCCTGGGCTGTTTCTCCTGCGCCCTGCGCAATCTGCTGGAGCTGCCCAGAGAGAAGGGGATCTATGTGACCGCCGGGGTACTGTCCGCCCTGTTGCTGTCCGTCTGCATCGCCGGGTTCGGATTTCTGCGGATGCTGTTCGGCGGGTTCACCGACCACGTGGGGGAGTACCAGGGGCAGAAGGTCGTGGTGGAGTACTCCGGCATCTTCCACGAGGACGGATATCGTTATGTAAACTGGTTCGTCCACGGGGAGAAGGTCTATGAGTGGGACGACTAGCCGTGCCCCGGGAAAACTCCGGGCACAGGTGCGCCCTTGATGGTTGACCATAATAAAATTATCGTAAATATAGAAAAGGAGTGAAAGTAAAATGAAACAGATCAGCCTGCTCTGCTGCGCGGCGCTGTTTGTATTGGCCCTGGCCGCCTGCGGCTGTGACGACGGCGGCGACGTGGTCTTTGTCCAGACCGGTGAGCGGCCGGTGTCCAGCGTGGGCGTGGAGGGCCCCGCCGGCGGCGGGGCGGCCCAGAACGCCGACGGAACCCCGATGGAGAGGGGGAGCAGCTATGGCTTCGACGGGGAGGACGTGGGCTGGCCCATGGTGGTCACTCCCTGCCAGGGACAGGATCTGGAAGGGGCCATCGGCTCCGTCACCATCCCGGCGGCCCCGCCGGAGGGGGAGCGGTGGTTCGTGTACCTCCAGGCCGGGAGGCTGATGTACGGCACGGACTGGCCGCTGGAGCAGTTTAGGAGGTAAAAAGACTTGAAACGATTTGTTCTGCCTGTGCTGGCCCTGGTCCTGGTCCTGCTGTTCCCCCGCGGCGGGGAGAGCCGCCAGCGGGAGGTGGGCCGCCTGCTGGGCGCCGATCTGTCCGGCGCGGAGGTCCTGGAGGACTACGACAGCCACGGCGGCTTCCACGGGGACGGCTATACCTGCGTGGTGCTTCAGGTCCCGGAGGACAGTGAGCTGCTCCCCGCGGGGCGGGAGGACCTGCCCCTGCCCCGGGAGCTGGAGGCCGCCGTCTACGGTGTCACACATCTGGAGGGGGACGCCGTTGCCAGCTGGGGTCCCCTCCGGGACGATGCGGCGCCGGAAATCCCCCGGATGGAACGTGGCTGGTACTGGTTCTACGATTTCCATGACCAGAGCACGGACCCCCATGACAGCGGTCCCTTGTGGGAGCGCGCCTCCTTCAACTTTGCCCTGGTCCTCTGCGACGCGGACCAGAGCAGGCTGTACTATATCAGATTGGACACATGAGGATCGGGCAAGTTTCACCTCTCCCCGTCATACAGATAGGGGAGAGGTGATTTTATGGACAGAAAGGCCCGCCGCGAGGGGCTTTTGGAAAAGACCGCCCAGGCCCTGGACCTGCCCGCCGACGCCCTGGCCGGCCTGCCCAGGATCGAGCTGGTAGGGGACAGGGAGCTGCGCATGGAGAACCACCGGGGCATCCTGGCCTACGGCGACACGGAGATCCACGTCAGCGGCGGGGCGTTCATTGTGAAGATCACCGGCTCGGAGCTGAAGCTGCGGGCCATGACCGGCCTGGAGCTGCTGGTCACCGGCCATATCACCGGCGTGGAGCTGTCCTGAGAGGAGGGGAGCGGTTGAAAACCATCATCAATCTCCTGCGGGGCATCGTGTCCCTCACCGTCCGTGCCCCCTTCCCGGAGCGGCTGATGAACCTGTGCGCCCAGCAGCGGCTAGACTTCTGGGGGGTGGAGTGGCTGGATGGGCACACCTTCACCGTGGACATCCACCGGGACGATCTGAAGCGGTTCCGGGAGCTGGCGGAGCGCCTGGGGTGCCAGGCGGAGGTGGGCGCGCGCCGGGGCCTGCCCTTCTTCCTGGCACGGTTCCGAAAGCGGTACACGTTTTTAATTGGCCTCGCCCTGTCCCTGGCGGCGGTGGCGGTGCTGTCCAGCGTGGTGTTCACCGTCCAGGTCACGGGGAACCAGCGGGTGCCTTCCGCCCAGATTTTGGGGGAGCTGCGCCGGCTGGGGCTGCGCCCCGGCGCCTTCGGCCCCGCCCTGGAGCTGCGGCAGATCTCCCAGGAGGCCATCACCGCGCTGGACCAGATCTCCTGGATGGGGATCAACCTGTACGGCACCCGGGCCGAGGTGGTGGTGCGGGAGGCGGTGGAGCCGCCGGAGGTGCTGGACGAGGGGGGCTGCTACGACGTGGTGGCCGCCGCCGACGGTGTCGTCACCCGCGTCGAGCCCATGCGGGGGGAGGCGTTGGTGGAGGAGGGCAGCGTGGTGCTGGCCGGGGACGTGCTGATCACCGGCCGGGTCAGCATGGAGCCCCCCAAGTACAGTGACCAGCCGGTGCGCTATTACAACACCCACGCCCGGGGCAGGGTGCTGGCCCGGACCTGGCGGGTGCTGACGGCGAAGATCCCCCTCACCGCCTCGGTGAAGGACTACACCGGGGAGGAGGAGAGCCGGTACAGCGTGACATTTTTTGGATATCCCATAGAATTTTTTAGAAACAGTAGCATTTCCTGGTCCTGCTATGATAAAATAACGGAGACTGTACCGCTGCGCCTGGGGGACACGGTCCTGCCCGCGGCCTGGGTGCGGGAGCGGTACCGGGCCTACGAGCCCCGGCAGACCCAGGTGGACCCCGAGGCCGCCCAGGCGCTGCTGGAGGGGGAGCTGCAAAAGCGCCTGGAGGGGCTCATCGGGGAGGACGGCGGCGTGGAGAGCGCCCAGTTCTCCGCCCAGGTCAAGGACGGCTGGCTGGCCGTCACCCTCTCCGCCCAGTGTACGGAGCAGATCGGCCGGGAGATGCAGGCGTACTACCCCGAGACCGATCCGGCTTCATAGGGCCCCGGCCCAGAGATCATCAGCGCACTCCCCGCGCCCCCAGGCGCGGGACCCCTGTACAAAGGAGAACACAAATGACAGAACAGAGCATCAGTCTGGAGCGCCTGGAGGACACCATCAGCATCTTCGGCTCCTTTGACGAGAACATCCGCATCATCGAGCACGAGACCGGCGTGTCGGTGGTCAGCCGGGACTCCGCCCTGAAGGTGGGCGGGGAGGACCCGGAGCAGGTCATGGTGGCGGTGAAGGCCATCGAGGGGCTCATGTCCCTGGCCGCCCGGGGGGAGGCCATCACCGAGCAGAACGTGCGCTACGTGCTGCAGCTGGTCCGGGCGGGCAACGAGGGGCAGATCGGCCAGCTGGCCGGGGACGTGCTGTGCGTCACCGCCAAGGGCAAGCCCATTAAGGCCAAGACCATCGGCCAGAAGAAGTACGTGGAGGCCATCAAGAAGAACGTGGTCACCCTGGGCATCGGCCCCGCTGGCACCGGTAAGACCTATCTGGCGGTGGCCGCTGCCGTGGCCGCCTTCCGGGCCAAGGAGGTCAACCGCATCATCCTCACCCGCCCGGCGGTGGAGGCGGGGGAGCGGCTGGGGTTCCTCCCCGGCGACCTCCAGAGCAAGGTGGACCCCTACCTGCGCCCCCTGTACGACGCCCTGTTTGAGATGCTGGGCCCCGAGACCTACCAGAAGTATCTGGAGCGGGGCAATATCGAGGTGGCCCCCCTGGCCTATATGCGGGGCCGCACCCTGGACGACTCCTTCATCATCCTGGACGAGGCCCAGAACACCAGCCGGGAGCAGATGAAGATGTTCCTCACCCGCCTGGGCTTCGGGTCCAAGATCGTCATCACCGGCGACATCACCCAGATCGACCTGCCCGCCGACAAGGTCTCCGGCCTGCGGGAGGCCATGCGGGTGCTCAAAGGGGTGGACGATATCGCCATCCTGCGCCTGACCGAGTCGGACGTGGTGCGCCACGCCCTGGTGCAGAAGATCATCAAGGCCTACGAGGACGACGAGAACCGCCGCAGTAAAAAGGAGCAGAAGTGATGGAGCTGACGATCCCCGGTTTCCGGGCGGAAGTTGATAAGGAAGCTACCCGGATGTGGTACGCCCACGAGGGGGACGAGTGGTACTGCATGTGCGGCCGTTGCCGCAATTTCGTGGCCCTGGCCAAAGCGCGGCGGCTGCCGGAGGAATTGCTGTCCCTGCTGGACGGGCTGTCCATCCCCCCGGAGAAGGCCACCTATGTGTGCGAGCTGGACGGCGAGGGTCTTTACGAGCTGTGCTGGAACGTCTCCGGCCGCCTGCTGGAAAGGGGGCCCGAGGCCGCCTCCGCCCCCTGGGGGAGCTGGGCGCTGGAGCCCAGAGAGGACCACTACCAGCCCTCTGAGAGCTACCTGGACTTTCCGGACCCCTGTTTCATCCTGCACGTGTTCATCCGGCTGCCCTGGGTGCTGGACGAGCCCATGGACACCCCCCGGCCGAAAGACCATTATATCCCCGTAGAGGGGGGCCCAGGGGAGACCTGCGCGTTCCTGCGGAAGGTCATCGCCGCCGCCCTGGCCGCCGAGGGGGTGGATTTCCCCTGCGAGGTGGACGTGAAGCTCACCGACGACGCGGGCATCCACCAGATCAACCTGGACATGCGGGGGGTGGACGCCCCCACCGATGTGCTCAGCTTCCCCTGCTTCGAGCTGTCCCCAGGCGAGTTGCCCGACCCCGAGGAGGACCGGGAGCCCGGCACCGGATACGTCCCCCTGGGGGACATGGCCATCTCCCTGGAGCGGGTGAGGGCCCAGGCCAAGGAGTATGGACACTCCAACCGCCGGGAGCTGGCCTATCTGGCGGTCCACTCCGTATTGCACCTGCTGGGCTACGACCACTTGGACGAAGGGCCCATGAAGGCCCGGATGCGCGCACGGGAGGAGGCCATCATGGAGACGCTGGGCCTTGCGCGCCCGGAGTGAGAGAGGAAAGTATTATGTCAACTATTAAAAAATCCGGCTTTATCACCCTCTGCGGCCGGCCCAACGTGGGCAAATCCACCCTGGCCAACGCCCTGGTGGGGGAGAAGGTGGCCATCGTCACCAACAAGCCCCAGACCACCCGCAACCGCATCTGCGCCATCCTGAACCGGGGGGAGAGCCAGTTCGTCTTTGTGGACACCCCCGGCCTGCACCGGGCTCGCACCCGCCTGGGGGAGTACATGGTGGACGTGGTGAAGCAGAGCGTGTCCGACGTGGACGCGGTGCTGCTGCTGGTGGAGCCCATCCCCAATGTGGGCGCCCCCGAGAAGGAGCTCATCGCCCGGATCAAGACCCTCGCCTGCCCCAGTGTGCTGGTCATCAACAAGGTGGACACCCTGGAGCACAAGGAGGCCCTGCTGGAGATCATCCAGACCTACGCCCGGGAGCACGATTTCACCGCCGTCATGCCCATCTCCGCCAGGACAGGCGACGGGGTGGAGGAGCTGCTGGACCTGCTGGACGGCTGGCTGCCCCAGGGGCCCCAGCTCTTCCCGGATGATATGGTCACCGACCAGCCCGAGCGGCAGGTGATGGCGGAGATTTTGCGGGAGAAGCTGCTGCTGTGTCTGGACAAGGAAATCCCCCACGGCACCGCGGTGGAGATCACCCGGTTCGCCCAGCGGGACGACGACGTGATCGAGTGCGACGCCACCATCTACTGCGAGAAGGAGAGCCACAAGGGCATCATCATCGGCAAGGGCGGCGCCATGCTGAAAAAAGTATCTACCCTGGCCCGCCAGGATATGGAGCGCTTCATGGGCGCGAAGGTGTTCCTGAAGACCTGGGTGAAGGTGAAGGAGAACTGGCGGGACAACATCAACCTCATCCACAACTTCGGCTACCGGGACGAGTGAAGTTGACATAATATTCTACCAATCCCTTCCCAACAATATTTTCCGCGCATAGTTCCCGCCCCGCTTCAAAGGCTAACGCCGAAAGGAGCGGTGAGCGGGATGGACGACGCGGGACTTTGGAACCTGTTTTGGAGCACCGGTCTGCCGGAGGCTTACCTGGCCATCCGGGGCCGGGCATACGAGAGGGAGGCGGAGGAGTGCCCCCAGGCCCTCACCGCCTTCCGCGCCCAGCCGCCCGAGCGCAAAAGAAGTTGACATAATGTAGGTGAACGCCATGCACACCCACACCAAGGCCCTGGTCCTGCGCTGTGTGGACTACAAGGAGTCGGACAAGATCCTGACCCTGCTCACCCCCCAGGACGGCAAGGTGACCGCCTCCGCCCGGGGCAGCCGCCGCCGGGGCAGCCCCATCGCCGCCGGCACCCAGCTGCTGGTGTACGCGGACCTGGTGCTCTATGAGTACCGGGGCCGCTGGTCGGTGAAGGAGGCGGCGGTGGAGCGGGAGTTCCGGGGGGTGATCCAGGATGTGGAGCGGCTGAGCCTGGGCTGCTACTTCGCCGAGGTGGCCGAGGCCCTCTCCCTGGAGGAGGAGCCCGCCCCGGAGCTGCTCTCCCTGGTCCTCAACAGCCTGCACGTGCTGGACCGCCAGCCGGAAAAGCCCCTGGAGCTGGTGAAGGCCGCCTTCGAGCTGCGCGCCATGTGCCTGGCCGGCTACGCCCCCGCCCTGGACGGGTGCGCCGCCTGCAGCGCCCCGGAGCCGGAGGAGCCCCACTTCCACCTGCGGGAGGGGGCGGTCCACTGCGCCGCCTGCCGGGGGGAGATGGGGGACGGGGTGTCCATGCCCCTGAGCGCCGCCGCCCTGGCCGCCATGCGCCGGGTGGCGGAGGGCGACCCGAAGCGGCTTTTCTCCTTCCAGCTGGACCCGGCCTCCCTGGAGCGGTTCTCCGGCGCCTGCGAGGCCTACCTGATGACCCAGCTGGAGCGGGGATTCGCCACGCTGGACTTCTACAAGCAGCTCCGCCTGCCCGGGACGTGAACCCTGGCGGCGGCAATCACCGAATCAAACGAGGGACAGAAGATGCACAGAGAACAGATCGACCTGCTGGTGACCTTTGATAAGAACTACATAGAGCCCTTCCGGGTGATGCTGAAATCGCTGTCGATCAGCAATCCCCGGGAGACCTTCCGGATCTGGCTGCTGCACAGCGCGATCCCCGATGGGGAGCTGCGGGCGCTGGCGGGGTACTGCGCGGCCCACCGGATGACCCTGACGCCGGTGCAGGTGGACCCCTCCATTTTTGAGAACGCCCCTGTGTCCAGGCGGTACCCGAAGGAGATGTACTACCGCCTGCTGGCGCCCATCCTGCTGCCGGAGGAGCTGGAGCGGGTCCTCTACCTGGACCCGGACATCCTGGTGATCAACCCTATCCGCCCGCTGTGGGAGACCCGGCTGGGGGAGGCCGTATTCGCCGCCGCGTCCCACAGCGGCATCTTCGAGTTCATCAACGGCGTGAACCGGGTCAGGCTGAAGGAGGACCACGACTACTTCAACACGGGCGTTTTGCTCATGGACCTGGCGCGGGCCCGGGAGGTGGTGTCCCCGACGGATATCTTCCAATGCGTCTGTGACCAGGCGGAGCTGCTGGTCCTGCCGGACCAGGACGTGTTCAATCTGCTCTACGGGGCGCGCACCCTCCAGGTGGACGACAATATTTGGAACTATGACACCCGCTACTACTCCGCGTACCGGCTGAGGAGCGAGGGGAAGTGCGATATCGGCTGGGTGATGGAAAACACGGTGTTCCTCCACTTCTGCGGGAAACAGAAGCCGTGGAGGGCCAAGTCCTTTCACCGCTTCTCCATGCTGTATAAGCACTACATGAACCTGGTGCAGAGCGAGGACAGGGGGTAGGCGGCGTGTCCCCCCCCCGGAGGGCGGGAGCGGCGGCCCTCTGTGTCATTCAGGTGGAATTTCGTGTCGTTTGGGGGACGATGTTCCTTTGCCGCTTGCAATCAGGCCCCGATTTGCTAGAATAAGCAGGGGCGTGGCGGGCCGGAGAGGGAAGGTCCCACCGCGCCGCCATGATATGGGATTTCCAAAGAACTTCCAAAGAACTTCCAAAGAAAGTGAGAAGGAGTGTATTCAATGAAACGGAAAGCACTGAGTGTTCTGGTCAGCATCGCCCTGATGCTGACCCTGCTGCCCACGGCGGCGCTGGCTGCGCAGGGACCGGTCACTGTGACCATCTTCTCCACTAACGACCTCCACGGGAGCGTGGAGCACAGCGACAGCGCCATCGGCCTGGCCCAGGCGGCGGCCATGAAGGCCTCCACCCCCAACGCCCTGCTGGCGGACGCCGGCGACGCCACCCAAGGTGCGTCCTTCGCCACCATCTCCAAGGGCGGGGACGTCATCGAGGTCATGAACGCCGCCGGCTACGATGTGATGGCCGCTGGCAACCACGAGTTCGACTACGGCACCGACGTGCTGCTGGCCAACGCCAAGGGGGCGGATTTCCCCATCCTGGCCGCCAACGTGATGCGCAGCGGCAAGCCCCTGCTGGAGACCTCCTGCGTGAAGCAAGCCGGCGGGAAGAAGATCGGCTTTGTCGGTCTGACCACCGCGGCCACCGCCACCTCCACCAACCCCAGCCAGCTGGCCGGCATCGAGTTCATGGATGAGATCCAGACCGCCATCGCCCACATCCACGCCCTGGAGGACAAGACGGACGCCATCGTGCTGATCTGCCACATGGGCGAGAATGAGACCGCCGTGGACCTCACCAGCAAGCAGCTCATGACCCTGATGGACGGCATGGACCCGGAGGCCTGCGACGCGGTCACCGCCGTCATCGACGGCCACAGCCACCAGACCTATGCCGACGAGTACGAGGGCACCCCCATCGTCCAGGCGGGGGTCAACGGGACCTCCATGGGCCGCGTGGACCTGGTGTTCTCCGGGGACGCCGTGTCCGCCCAGGGCGCGGTCCTGACCTATGACGAGGCCATGGCCTACGAGCTCACCGACGCGGGCAGGACCGCCGCCGCCAAGGTGGAAAAGACCCTGGCCGGCATCAAGGAGGGGCAGGACGCCGTTTTGAAGCAGCGCCTGTGCGAGACCACGGCTCCCCTCTGGGGCGGGTACATCTACTACGACTATGTGGAGTCCCGCATCGTGGAGACCGCCTACGGCGATTTCGTCACCGACGCCTTTGTGGACAGCGCGGAGACCTTTGCGGAGAACAACGGTCTGGACCTGCCCGTGGTCGCCGTGGAGAACGGCGGCGGCATCGGCCAGACCATGCCCATGGGAACGGTCACCCGGGGCGATGTGCTCAATGCGTTCAACCACGGCAACCTGGTGGTGGCGCTGTCCGTCACCCCCGCCCAGCTGTACACCGCGCTGGAGCTGGGCCTGACCATGTCCGGCCAGGACGACACCGGCCTGCTGCTCCGGGAGCGGGTCAGCGGCAGCTTCCTCCAGGTCAGCGGGTTCACCTACACCTACGACCCCGCCGGCGAGGCCGGGGCGAAGGTCGTTGAGGCGGCGCTGGCCGACGGGACCAAGCTGTCCCGGGACGACACCACCACCAAGCTCCTCCTGGCCACCAACAACTATGTGGCCACCTTTGACGGCTTCAAGGACAGCGAGCAGCTGGGAGAGCTGGGGGGCGAGGACCTGATCGTGGAGGAGTACATCCTGGCCCAGACCGAGAAGGGGGCCCTGGACTACCCCATGACCCAGGGCCGCATCCAGATCGCGGGCGACAAGTCCCCGGAGCAGTATGCGGTCTCTATCCCCGTGCTGTCCTCCGCGGACAAGACCACCCCGCTGGCCGGTGAGAAGGTCCATCTGAAGGTGGACGGCGGCGCCTACGCCGAGATGACTACCGACGGGGAGGGGAAGCTCACCGTCACCGGTCTTGCCAAGGGCCCCCACCAGTTCTTCCTCCAGGAGGCTGCGGGCCAGGCGGTCTACGTGAACAACTACTCCGGCTCCGGCCTGACCACCACCCGGGAGGGCTACTACCGGCTGGCCTTCCTGGTGGAGGGCAGCGGGACCGGGCCCATCAGCCGCGCGGACGCCGTCAGCGCCCTGTGGGAGCTGGCCGGCAAGCCCGAGGTCATGGGCTGTGATTTCAGCGACCTGGTCACCGGCGCGGCGTACAACTCCGCTGTGGACTGGGCCGCCTCCTGCGGCGTGACCAGCGGCTACCCCGATGGGACGTTCCGCCCCGGCACCCCTGTGACCCGGGAGCAGCTGGCGGTGATGGTATTCAACTACGCCAAGAGCCAGGGCATGGAGGCCGTCACCCTGGAGGAGAACCTGGGGCCCTACTCTGACGCCGGGCAGATCAGCAGCTACGCCCGGATGGCCGTGAACTGGGCCGTGGGCCGGGGCCTGCTCGCCGGCAAGGACGGTACGCTGGCGCCCCAGGGGCAGGTCACCCGCGCGGAGCTGACCCAGGTGCTGGCGCAGTACGCCAAGCTGGGCTGAACAGGCGTTTGACCGACTGCCGCGGGGGAGAACTCCGCGCGGTCCGGCCGCCGATCCATACAGACGACAAAAAGTCCGGGCCTGAACGGCCCGGATTTTTTGCTCTGTGTCTGCGGGGCGTCTCCCATGCCGCGTGCCAAAAACCGCAAAACTTGACAGATGGGCTCCACAGCGGCCCGGGGCTGTGCTATAATCAGGACAGCATCCAGCGGGCCCGCAGCTACGCCGCGGGGCCGTCACCGAAGAAGGAGGACCTTGTAAAATGGAAAAGATCCTGTTTGTGAACGCCTGTATCCGCCCCGGCTCCCGGACCCTGACCCTGGCCCGGCGGGTGCTGGAGCGATTGGGCGGGGAGGCAGAGGAGGTGGACCTGGCCCGCAGGCCCGCCCAGCCGCTCACCGCCGGGGCCCTGGCGGAGCGGGACGCGCTGATAGGGGCGGGGGACTTCACTCACCCCATGTTCCAGCCCGCCCGGCAGTACGCTGCGGCGGACGTCATCGTAGTGGCCGCCCCCTGCTGGGATATGTCCTTCCCCGCCGTCCTGAAGGCGTACCTGGAGAGCGTGATGGTGCTGGGCGTTACGTTCAGTTACAGCCCGGAGGGGATGCCGATGGGGCTGTGCCGGGCCAGGGAGCTGATCTATATCACCACCGCCGGAGGGCCCCTGGCCGCGGGCGATTTGGGATATCAGTATGTGAAGGCCCTCGCCCGGACGTACCACGGCATCCCCAGGACCCTGTGCTTCGGGGCGGAAAACCTGGATGTCCAGGGGGCCGACGTGGAGGCGATCCTGGACGGGGCCCTGGCGGAGATCGACGGCGCGGAGCTCTGAGCCCGGCGGCGTTTGGAGACAGAGGATGGGAGGAATCGCTGTGGTGCAGTATGTGGTGGACGCCTTTGCCGACCGGCTGTTTCAGGGCAACCCGGCGGCGGTCTGTATGCTGGATAAATGGCCCGGCGAGGAGCTGCTGCTGGCCATTACCCGGGAAAACGCCCTGCCGGAGACCGCCTTTGTGGTGCCGGAGGGGGACGGCTGGCGGATGCGCTGGTTCTCCGCCCGGGGAGAGGTCGGCCTGTGCGGCCACGCCGCCCTTGCCGCCGCCTACGCCATGACGCGGTTCATCACGCCCCGGGCAGAGCGCCTGCGGTTCGAGACCATGAGCGGCCCCCTGACGGTCTGGCGGGAGGGGGAGCGGCTGGCCATGGATTTTCCCGCCTATCAGCTCAAACGGCTGGAGGTCAGCGACGAGATTGCCGATGCCCTGGGGGTACGCCCCCGGGAGGTCTGGCGGGCCCGGGACCTGCTGTGCGTTTTTGACGACCCCGGGACCGTGATGGAGCTGGAGCCGGACCAGGAGAAGCTGCTCCGTTTGAAGGGGGCGCTGATGCAGGTCACCGCGCCCGGCTTCGGGGAGTACGACTGCGTCTCCCGCACCTTCAGCCCCAAGATGGGTCTGCCCGAGGACCCGGTGTGCGGCTCTGGCCACTGCCACATTATTCCCTATTGGGCGGCCCGGCTGGGAAAGACGGAGCTGGTCGCCCGGCAGGCCTCCCCGAGAGGGGGGACCCTCTATTGCCGGCTGGAGGGGGACCGGGTGGTCCTGGCCGGCCGGGCCGTGCTGTACGCCAGGTCGGAGCTGTTTCTGGACAAATTGCTTTGAGAGAGCCAGGGCGGGGACCCGCCCGAACGGATTCTAAAACGGAAAGAAGGGCTCCAAAATGGAGTGGCTGACGCTGGGCCTGTTCTGCGCCGCGCTGCTGCTGTGTGTGGTGTTCGACCTGCCGATCCTGCTGGCGCTGGCGGCGGGCCTGCTCCTCTTCCTGCTCTACGGCCGGCGGCGGGGGTCCTCCTGGCGGGAGCTGATCGGGGCGGCCCTGAGCGGGATCGGAACGGTCAAAAACATCCTCATCACCTTTTTTCTCATCGGCGTGCTCACCGCCCTGTGGCGGGCGGCGGGGACCGTCCCCGTGATCGTCTGCTACGCCTCGGCGCTGATCCGCCCGTCCGTCTTTCTGCTGATGACCTTTCTGCTCAACTGCGGTGTGTCGGTGCTCACGGGGACGGCCTTCGGCGCCGCCGCCACCATGGGGGTCATCTGCGCGGCCATCGGCGCGGCCCTGGGGGTGGACGTCCGGCTGGTGGGGGGCGCGGTGCTCTCCGGGGTCTACTTCGGGGACCGCTGTTCCCCCGTCTCCACCAGCGCGCTGCTGGTGGCCGCGCTGACGGAGACGGACATCTTCCACAATATCCGGCGGATGCTACACTCCGCCCTGGTCCCCTTCCTGCTCTCCTGCGCCGTCTACGCCCTGCTGGGGCTGTTCTCCGGGCGGGCGGGGGAGGTCCCGGACCTGCGGGCGCTGTTTGAACGGGAGTTTGCCCTGCACTGGCTGGCGCTGCTGCCCGCCGCGGTCATCCTGCTGCTGTCCGCCCTGCGGGTCAACGTGAAGGCGGCCATGGCGGCCAGCATCCTCACGGCGCTCCCGCTGTGTCTTATGATGCAGCGCGCCGAGCCCCTGGCACTGCTGAAGATGTCCTTCACCGGATTTCACGCGGCGGACCCCGAGGTGGGGCGGATGCTCGACGGCGGCGGGGTCTTTTCCATGCTGAAGGTGGCGGGGATCGTGTGCCTGTCCTCGTCCTACTCGGGGATATTCCAAAAGACCGGCCTGTTGGACGGGATGAAGCGGGCGGTGGACGCCCTCGCCCGCAGGACCACCCCCTTTGCGGCCATGCTGTGCACCTCCGCCCTGACGGGGATGGTGGCCTGCAACCAAACGCTGACCATCATGCTCACCAGCCAGCTATGCGGCGGGTCGGAGCTGGACGGCGCGGACTTCGCCAACGACCTGGAGGACACCGCCGTCATCCTCGCGCCCCTGGTGCCCTGGTCCATCGCGGGCGGCGTGCCCCTGGCCGCCGTGGGCGCGCCGGTGAGCGCACTGCTCCTGGCGTGCTACCTGTACCTGCTCCCGCTGTGGCGGCTGGCCGTTTCCCTGCGGCAGAAGCGCAGGGCCCCCTCCGCCGGATAGGACGGACATACCATATAAAGACAGCGCACCCCGATTCGGGGCGCGCTCTGCTTGTCGAAAAAGCCTCGCAGAGTTCGCGCCCGCAGGCGCGAATTTGATTTAATCTATTTTTTCCGGCGGCGCGCCCCAGGGCGGCCTCTCTTGCCCCTGCGGGGCAATTCACCTTCTGTACGTCGGAAAAAATACATCTCGGCCCGCAAACGTGCGAGTGAAATGGGTTCCCAGCCGAAGCCCAGCGCAGCGGGTTCGGCTGGGAAAGGAGGAGCAGCGTAATGAGTGAGCTTTCGCCACAGGCGGAAGCGAAGGATATAGAGCTCGCGACGACGCGCGCTGCTGTGGGCCGCAGCTCTTTGTCAAAAAAGGCTTTCGGCCTTTTTTGACAGTCTCAGCGCGCCCCGATTCGGGGCGCGCTGTTTCCGTATCCCGGCGCATAAAAGCCCGGCGGCCGGGGAATGCTGGAAGAAAAGGAGGTCGCAGCCATGTTCAAACACGAGAAAATGCTCTTTCACCCCGTGGAGGTGGAGGGCCCCAACCCCCAGTACGCCGCCCTGCTCCAGGAGCAGCTGGGCGGGGCCAACGGCGAGCTGAAAGCCGCCATGCAGTACCTGTCCCAGAGCTTCCGCATCAAGGACCCGGAGATCAAGGACCTGTTCCTGGACATCGCCGCCGAGGAGCTGGGCCACATGGAGATGGTGGCCCAGACCATCAACTTGCTCAACGGCCACGACGTGGACGCCGCCCAGGTCCCCGCCGGGGAGATCCAGACCCACGTGCTGCTGGGACTGAACCCCGGCCTCATCAACGCCTCGGGCTACTCCTGGACGGGGGACTACGTGACGGTGACCGGCGACCTGTGCGCCGACCTGCTGAGCAACATCGCCTCGGAGCAGCGGGCCAAGGTGGTGTACGAGTACCTCTACCGGCAGATCGCCGACAAGAAGGTGCGCGCCACCATCGACTTCCTGCTCAACCGGGAGGAGGCCCACAATGCCATGTTCCGGGAGGCCTTCAATAAGGTCCAGTCCACCGGCTCCAACCAGGATTTCGGCACCACCAGGGCGGCGAAGATGTATTTCAGCCTGTCGGAGCCCTCCCCCGCCGGCAGCCCCTTCCCCAAGACCAATGTGGAGTCGCCCAGGTTCCAGCAGTAATATCTTGTTTTCAACAGGACGCCCCCGCCGCAGCCGCGGCGGAGGCGTCCTGCGCTATCGGGGGCGCGCCCCTTGATTTGGCGGCCCGGGCGCGGTAGAATGGAGAAAAACAGGAGGCGGCGGACACAGCCGCGGAGATCGAGGCCCGGCCTGCCCGGGCGCCGGAGGGGGAGAGGAGCGCAAATGGCCCACATCGTTGAGATCACGGACCTGGGCATCCCGGAGCTGGACGTGTACGCCCGGCTGACCCAGGCCCAGCTGCGCAGCCGCCGGGACCCGTCCAGGGCCCTGTTCATTGCCGAGAGCCCCAAGGTCATCGCCCACGCCCTGGACGCCGGGTGCCGGCCGGTGTCCATGCTGATGGAGCGCCGGCACATAGAGGGGGACGCCCGGGAGCTCATCGCCCGGTGCGGCGGGATCCCGGTCTACACCGCCGGGCGGGAGATGCTGGCCGGCCTGACCGGCTATGAGCTGACCCGGGGAGTGCTGTGCGCCATGCGCCGGCCCGTTTTGCCCCAGGCGGAGGCGCTGTGCGCCGGGACCAGGCGGGTGGCCGTGCTGGAGGGGATCGTGGACCCCACCAATGTGGGGGCCATCTTCCGCTCGGCGGCGGCCATGGGGCTGGACGCCGTGCTGCTCACCCCCACCTGCTGCGACCCGCTGCACCGCCGGGCGGCCCGGGTGAGCATGGGGACGGTGTTCCAGATCCCCTGGACCTACCTGGGGGAGGACCACACCCAGTGGCCCCACCCCGGCCTGGAGCGGCTGAAAGCCATGGGCTTTGCCACCGCCGCCCTGGCCCTGGACGACGACTCGGTGCCCATCGACGACCCGGCGCTGGCCGCCCGGGAGCGGCTGGCGGTCCTCCTGGGCACCGAGGGGGACGGCCTGTCGCCCCGGACCGTCGCCGGGTGCGACTACACGGTGCGTATCCCCATGGCCCGGGGGGTGGACTCCCTCAACGTGGCCGCGGCCAGCGCGGTGGCCTTCTGGCAGCTGCGGCCGGACAGGTAGAGGGGGCCGCAGCGGCCGACCGAGCGTTCTGTCAAATCCCCCCCGTGCGCGTTTTTTTGATTTGTCGCCTCCCGGGCGACCAACGGCCTTCTTTGTTTTGGTATCCTAAAGCCACAAAAACAAAAGGAGGTCATTTCAAATGACAGAGCTGGTATTCATCCTGGACCGCAGCGGCTCCATGAGCGGGCTGGAGAGCGACACCATCGGCGGCTTCAACGCGATGATCGAAAAGCAGAAGAAGGAGCCCGGCGCGTGCCTGGTGTCCACCGTCCTGTTCGACGACCAGTGCCAGGTCGTCCACGACAGGACGCCCCTTGAAAAGGTCCCGGCCTTGACAGACAGGGAGTACTACGTCCGGGGCTGCACCGCCCTGCTGGACGCGGTGGGCGGGGCCATCCACCACATCGGGAACGTCCACAAGTACGCCCGGCCCGAGGACCGGCCGGAAAAGACGCTGTTCGTCATCACCACCGACGGGCTGGAGAACGCCAGCCGCGTGTACGACTACGCCAGGGTCAGGGCCATGATCCAGCGGCAGAAGGAGAGGTACGGCTGGGAGTTCCTGTTCCTGGGTGCAAACATCGACGCGGCGGCGGAGGCCGCCCGGTTCGGCATCAGCGCCGACAAGGCGGTCCGCTACCAGAGCGACCGCGTGGGCACGGCCCTGAACTACGAGGTCATCGGCGAGGCGGTGACCTCCGCCCGGGCCTGCCCCAGCGCCCCGCTGGGGGCCGGCTGGAAGGCCCGCATCGAGGAGGACTTCAAAAAGAGAGGAAAGAAGCGCTGATCAGAGCTGCGCTAAATCATCGCGGAAGGCGGCGACGCGGACAATCCTGAAAGGGGGGTGCCTGTGAGGCGCACGGAATACCCGATCCACCCGGATTTCAAGCGGTGGGCGCACATGAACCCGCCGCTGAACCGGGCCGCCCTCCCGGTGATGCAGGGGCTGCTGGGCCTGCTGTACGGCCGGGAGCGCTCCACGGCGGAGCTGTCCGTGGAGCGCAGGGCGATCCCGGCAAACGGAGGGATCATCCGGGCCCTGCGGTATGTCCCGGCGGGGATCGGGCTCAATTCCCCCTGCCTGGTCTACTGCCACGGCGGCGGATTTGTGCTGCCCGCCGCGCCCTACCACTACGCCCTGGCCAGGGAGTACGCCCTGAGGGCGCACTGTCAGACGCTGTTCGTGGACTACCGCCTGGCGCCGAAGCATCCCTTCCCCGTCCCGCCGGAGGACTGCTGGGCGGCTTACACGTGGGTGCTGGACCGTGCGGAGGAGTTGTCCGTCGATCCCCGCCGGGTGGCGGTGGCCGGAGACAGCGCCGGGGGCGCCCTGGCCGCTGTGCTCTGCCTGATGGCGCGGGACCGGGGCCGGCCCATGCCCTGCGGCCAGATGCTGATCTACCCCGTCACCGGCGCCGGGCAGGACACCGTGTCCATGAGGCAGTACACCGACACCCCCATGTGCAGCAGCCGCGACATGGAGAAGTATGACCGGTTCTACCTGCCGGACCCCGCCGACCGGAGGCGTCCCTATGCGTCCCCCATCGAGGCGGAGTCGCTCTCGGCCATGCCCCGGGCTTATGTCGAGACCGCCCAGTTCGACTGCCTGCGGGACGGCGGCATCCTCTACGCCCGGCGGCTGGAGGAGGCCGGCGTGCCGGTGGAGCTGTACAACACGGAGGGCACGATCCACGGATTCGATATCGAGCTGGGCAGTCCCATCGTCCGGGGCTGTCTGGAGCGGCGCATCGAGTTTCTGCGGCGGATCTTCGCCCTGTGAGGCAGTTGCAGACACCGCGCAGACAAAAAGGGCGGCAAAGCCGAGGCTTTGCCGCCCTTTTTCGATTGGGCCGGAAAGAAATGATGTTCAGGAGAGGCCGCACACCTGGAAGATGTAGAATTTCAGGTAGTAAGAGTCCTCCGCCCCCCACAGGATGGGGTGGTCGGGCGCCTGGGTGCGGAACTCCACCTGCCGCAGGCGCTTGTGGACGTCCCGGGCCGCCTGGGCGATGGTGGCGGCGAACAGCTCCGGGTCCATGAAGTGGGAGCAGGAGCAGGTGGCCAGAAAGCCGCCCTCCCGGATGAGCCGCATGGCCCGCTGGTTGATCTCCCGGTAGCCCCGGGCGGCGTTTTTCACGGAGCTGCGGGACTTGGTGAAGGCCGGCGGGTCCAGAATCACCACGTCGAAGGTCTCCCCCCGCCGCTCCAGCTCGGGCAGCAGCTCGAACACGTCGGCGCAGAGGAACTCCACATTGGTCAGGCCGTTGAGGGCGGCGTTCTCCCGGGCCTGGTCCACCCCCAGCTGGGAGGCGTCCACCCCGATGACGTGCTCCGCCCCGGCCATGGCGGCGTTGAGGGCGAAGGAGCCAGTGTGGGTGAAGCAGTCCAGCACCCGGGCCCCCGGACACAGGGGCCGGATGGCCCGCCGGTTGTACTTCTGGTCCAGGAAGAAGCCGGTTTTCTGCCCCTCGGCCACGTCCACCAGGTAGCGCACGCCGTTCTCCACGATCTCCACCTTGGTGTCGAAGGGCTGGCCGAGGAAGCCCTTGAAGCGCTCCATGCCCTCCTGCTCCCGGACCCTGGCGTCGCTGCGCTCATATACTCCCCGGATGGAGATGCCGTCCGCCGCCAAAGCTTCCCGCAGGAGCTCCAGGATCACCGGCTTGAGCCGGTCGATGCCCAGGGCCAGGGACTGGACCACCAGCACGTCGGAGAACTTGTCCACCACCAGCCCCGGCAGGAAGTCCGCCTCCCCGAAGAGGACGCGGCAGGAGGAGGTGTCCACCGTCCGCTTCCGGTAGTCCCAGGCGGCCTGGACCCGGGCGCGCAGGAAGTCCCGGTCGATGACCGCCGCCGGGTCCCGGGTGAGCATCCGGACGGTGAGCCTGGACTTCCGGTTCAGGAAGCCCTGCCCCAGGGGGTAGCCGTTGTGCCCCTCCACCGCCACGATGTCCCCGTCGGCGGGATTTCCGGCGATGGAGGCGATCTCGTTGTCGTAGATCCAGGGGCCGCCGGCGCTGAGCGAGCGGCCCTCGCCCTTTTTCAGCGTGACTGTTCCAGTGGTCATGGTCATGCTCCTTAAACAAAATCTGTAGCCAGTATATCACAAGCCGCGCCGCTTTTGAAGTGGCGGAGAAAAAATCTGGGCGCGGCGCCTGGATACCGGCCGGACACCCCGGATTTTTCCGCAAAAAAGCCCCGGAACCTTGCGAAACTGCGGAAAATTCTGTATACTGAAAAAAACGGGCGGGCGGACCCGGTGGGCTGGAGAAAACGGCCAGGCCGGGCGCTCCCGCCGGCGGCGCGGCGACGGGAGGATGTGAGCGGAGATGGACGCGAAATGGAAACGGTACACCCCCATGCTCTGGGTGCTGGCGGGGTTTTCCTTCGCCGCCGCACTGGCGGAGGGGTACTTCTACTACGGGCAGTATGCGGCGCACCCGCTGCTGCGGGTGCTGATGACGGTGCAGAACGCGCTGAAGGCCTTCCTGTTCTCGCCGGACCTGGAGATCAAGGAGGTGGCCGCCGCCCTGGATGGTGCCGCCGAGCCGGAGCTGGCGGCGGGATATGCCTACGGCGTCGCGGTGTTCACCGCGCCGCTGTGTACGGCCACGGCCCTGTTCCTCCTGGCGGAGCGGGCGGTGTGCCGCGCCTTTGCGGGCCTTCGGAACTGGGGCGGGACGCCGGTGCTGGTGTGCGGCTACAACGCCGACGTGCGCGCCATGTTGGAGGGCCAGGAGCGGAAGGACCCCAGGCGCTACCGCATCCACCTGGCCTGCGCGGAGCCGCTGGACGACAAGATTCTGCTGTGGCTGGCCCGGCACGGGGCCGTCTGCCACCAGGCGGACCTGCTGACCATGCCGGAGGGCCGCCGCACGGCGCTGTTCCGGCGGATCCGGCTGGACCGGGTCAAGCTGGTGCTGCTGATGGAGCCCTCCGCCACCCGCAATTTCAGCCTCTACCGGGCGCTGACCGCGCCGGGGTCCCCGCTGGGGGAGGGGGCGCGGTGCTACTGCCTCTGTGAGGACGAGGCGGCCCGCCGGATCATCGAGGACGCCTGCGACCAGAGCCGGGGGAGCGGCAGGGCGGAGCTGTCCCTGTTCAGCCTGGCCGAGATGGAGGCCGACAGCGTGTTTGCCAGCGTGCCCCTGCACACCGTCAATCTGGAGCGGGAGGAGAGTCGGCCCGACCGCCTGGATGTGCACCTGCTCATCGCCGGGTTCGGCGCGGTGGGGCAGCAGGTGCTGCTCCAGGCGGTGAACCTGGGGGTGTTGAGCAGTTCCAACCGGGTGTGCATCGACGTGGTGGACCAGGACATGGAGCGCGGGTGGGAGCGGTTCACCAACCGGTTCCACCCCTCGGTGGACGCGGAGCCGGACGGGGACGAGATCAGGCTGGCGCCGCCCACCGCGGACGGCGAGCTGCGCATCCGATTCCACCGGGCCGATGTGATGGGCCGGGGATTTGCCCGGCTGATCGAGCGGCTGCATGGGGAGATGCCCCTGACCTACGCCGCCGTCTGTCCGGGGCAGGCAGACGCGGGGATGCACTGTGCCGTAGAGCTGCAGAAGCTGGGCGGGGGATTCCCCGTGGCGCTGCGCATGGAGCAGGACCTGGAGGCGGCGGAGTACCTGGAGCAGGACCGGGGGACCTTCCGGGAGGTGTTCCCCATCCCGGTCAGCAGCCGCCTGCTGAGCGTCGATTATATCAGCGACGAGGACCGGGCCAGGCAGGCCCGGGAGTTCAACCGGGCCTACCAGGAGGTGCAGCCCGTCCCGGAGGGCGGACATGGGTCGGAGAGCGGAGAGGACGGCTGGCGGGAGCTGAAAATGTACCAGCGCCGGGCCAACTTCCTGCTCTGCCGCCACCAGGTGGTGAAGCGGGCGATCAACCCCCTCTCCCCCGAGATGCGGGAGCGCTGCTTCGGCCCCGAGGGGATCATCCTGCGCCGGGGCGCGGACGGCTACCACTGCGGCCGGGACGGCAGGGCCATGTCCGACGCCATCAACGCCGTGCCGGAGATCCGGGAGCTGGCCATGACCGAGCACCGCCGCTGGTGCTGTGTGATGGCGGCCGACGGCTGGCATCTGGCGGCCCGCAAGAACGAGGCCCTGCGGCAGACCCCGTACCTGACCACCTGGGAGATCATGTGCAGGGAGCACCCCGACGTGGCGGTGTACGACCTGCTGACCTATCTGACACAGTAAAAAAGGCGGCGGGCCCTCCTGGGCCCGCCGCCTCGGCTTTTTGCGCCGGGATCATTGGAAGTAGCCCTCCCGCTCCATGTCCTGCCAGCACCGGTGCTCCAGGTTGGCTACGTCCTCGGTGACATAGATCTTGTCCGTCTCGTCCGTGTAAAAGACGCGGGTGAGCCTCTGGCCCTCCCGGAGGAAGAACCAGCGGAAGAAGCGGTTCTCTGTGAGAAAATCGGAGCTGTCGAAGCAGGGAAACCGCTCGGCCAGGTACAGCACCTCCCGGCCGTAGATGTCCCGGCACCAGATCTTTCGGCGGTCGGCCTGGGCGTAGAGCTGCTCACAGCGGTCGTAGTGTTTCCCGGCGGCGGTGAAGCCGCTCTCCAGGGCGTAGATCCGGGTGATCTCGCTGGGAACCCGGACCTGGACAGGCCGTCCCTGGTCGTCCAGCCGGCGGCTGACCCACTCCACCTTCACCGCCCCGTAGGAGCTGCGGGGGTAGCGGACCGTTTTCCCCGTCCCCGCGGTGCGCAGGACCATGTCTCCGGTCCAGGGGCGGCGGAGCTCCGGGGGCTCGGGGGAGGATCCCGGCCCGGCGGCGGGGGAGAGGAGCTGGGCGATACGGTGAAGCAGCGGCATGGGAGCGGCCTCCTTTCACACATCCGGCGGTGGGCCGGACGAGGTGTTTTTCAACATTATAATCGAAAAACCGCCGGAATGCAAGGCCGGAGCGCCGGTTCGGCCTTGTTTCAGGCGGCCGGATATGGTATGATCTTGTCGAACAGGCGAAAGGCGCGGACCACGGAAAAAATGGAATGGCCCGGTCCGCGGAGGGGGCGATACGATGGAGAATAAGACCTATGATATTTTTATCTCCTACCGCCGGGACGGCGGGGAGTACACGGCAAAGATCCTCCGGGACCGGCTGGAGGAGCTGGGCTACCGGGTGTTCTTCGACGTGGAGTCCCTGCGCTCCGGGGACTTCAATACCGAGCTGTACTCCGTCATCGACGGGTGCAAGGACTTCCTGCTGATCCTGTCCCCCGGCGCCCTGGACCGCTGCGTCAACGGGAACGACTGGGTCCGCTGCGAGGTGGAGCGGGCGCTGCTGCGGGACAAGAATATCATCCCCATCCTCCTGCGGGGGTTCTCCTTCCCGGAGAAGCTGCCCCCGTCCCTGGAGCCCGTGCGGATCAAGAACGGCCTGGAGGCCAACACCCAGTTCTTCGACGCCTTCATCGGCCGGCTGCAAAAATTCCTGCGCGCCAAGCCGCCTGCCCTCCGGCAGGTGACGCAGAACCCCCTGTTCAAGCGGACGCTGCCTGTGCTGCTGGCCCTGCTGGTGGTGGGCGCGGTGGGCCTGGCGGCCTCCTTTGCCCTGGGGGCCTGGGAGCGGGGGTTCCCCCACACCGCCCAGGAGAAGAGCGTCACCTCGGAGGTGATCTACTACACGGAGAGCCATCTGACCGGCCTGGACCTGATGGGGGACGGGGTGGGCGACGCCATTTCAGCGGCCCGGCGCTGCCTGTCCACCGGCGCGGCGGAGTACTCCGCCCTCGAGGACGCCTTTGAACTGGCCTTCCAGACCCTGGAGGACTGCGATGTGGACGGCCTGGCCCCGGATGACGGATTCCTGGGGCGGGTGGGCGCCCTGTCCGATGCCCCCTTCGCCTCGGAGGACCTGCTGGGGATGCACGACGCGCTGGTCTCCTTCCGGGAGTCCTGGGCCGGGAACCTGGCCTACCTCCAGTGGACGGCGGACCCGGAGACCTTCCTGACGGCCAGCGACCGGATGAGCATCCTGGACAGCTACGAGACGCTGCTGGAGGAGGAGCTCAAGCAGAACGCCGCCTGCGCCAACGAGCTGCTGCTGCCCATTACGGACAGCGGCACCCTGGAGGAGTTCCAGTACAAGTATCTGCCCATCCTGGGCCGGGTGCCCCTGAGCGCGGCGACATGGAGCACCGACGCCGCGGCGCTGGAGGCGGCCATCACCGCCAGCGATAACCGCCAGCAGGAGGCGCTGCGGGATCTGTCCGCCCTGGTGGGCAGCACCAACGCGGAAAACGCCGCGCTGCGGGAGTACATGGTGCGGGCTTACATGACGCTGGGAGTGTCCCGGGATGCGGCGGAGCAATATGTGGACGCCCAGCTGCGGTTCACCGAGGCATACCGGCAGCTGCTCCCCGAGACGGGGGACACGGAGGAGGTGCTGTGGGCCAAGCTGGCCGGGCTGGTCCATCTGGGGTACTACGACGGGGCTGCGCAGTGTGTTGACGCCATCGAGGCGGCCGTGGAGGGGACAGACCCCTACGTCGGGGACTATTTGCCCGCCCTGCGCCTGTTCCTGGACAGCGCCGGTCAGACGGGGATCAACTACGGCGTGATGGTAGTGGGCTGGGCCTCCCCGGACACCCCCAACGAGGTGTACCAGATCGGGGACGTGATCGTGGCCCTCAACGGACAGGTGTGCCGCACCTACGAGGAGTACACCGCCCTCAAGGGGGCCCTGCCGGAGGGGAGCTATACCGCCTCGGTGCTGCGCGCCGGGGCCTCCGGGGCGCTGGAGCTGGAGGAGCTGGAGCTGGACACCGGGATGCCGCCGGTCTATCTGCGCACCCTGTCCAGCGGCTGACCGGGCGGACGCCCCGCTGTCGAAAAGAGGAAAAGGATAAAAAACGTCCCCCGGACCGCCGGGGGACGTTTCAGCTTGTCGAAAAAGCCTCGCAGAGTTCGCGCCCGCAGGCGCGAATCTGATTTAATCTATTTTTTCCGGCGGCGTGTACGTCGGAAAAAATACATCTCGGCCCGCAAACGTGCGAGTTGTCCGCCTTTGACGGACAGCGAGTGCGCTGCCGCGGGCCGCAGCTCTTTGTCAAAAAAGGCCGAAGGCCTTTTTTGACAGTCTCAAGCGTCCCCCGAGCCGCCGGGGGACGTTTTTTCTGTCAAATAGTCGTCCCGGGTACGGGATGGGAAGGGGGTTGCCCCGTCAGCGGGCCCGGGCCAGCTTTTTCCGCCTGAAAAACAGGTAAAACCCCACGGACATAGTTGTTCCCACCAGCCACGCCAGGGGCCAGACGGCCCACACGCCGGTGATTCCCCAGCGCCGGGAGAAGTACGACCCGCAGGCGATCCGCACCACCACGTCGGACATGGTGGCCGCCATGAAGGGGGTCATGGCCCCGATGCCGCGCAGGGCGCCGTCCGAGGTGATCTTGACGCAGACCAGCAGGTAGAACGGGGAGACCACCCGGAGGAACCCCAGGCCCGCCTCTACCACGGCGGCCTTGTCCCCGCCGTCCTTCACGAAAAACTCCAGAATGCCCCGCCCGCCCAGGAGGAACACGCACACCACGGCCAGGGAGAACAGCAGCGCCAGCCCCAGGGCGATCCGGACGCCCCGGTCCGCGCGCCCGTGCTCCGACGCGCCCATGTTCTGGGCGATGAAGCCGGACAGGGCGTTGCTCAGGGCCATCAGGGAGTTGATGACCAGACCGTTCATCCGAAAGGCCACGGAGTACCCGGCCATCACGGCCATGCCGTAGCCGTTGATGATGTTCTGTAAGAAGAGCTGGCCGGTGGACATGAACATGTGCTGGAGCATACTGGGGATGCCCAGGCGGAGGATGTCCCCCAGCACGGCGCCGGAGAAAACGCCGCCTGTGCGCTCCTCCGGGCGGGCCGGCCTCAGATACCGGTATACCCGCCGCACCGAGGCCAGGGCCAGCAGGGAGGCGGCCGCCTGGGACAGCAGCGTGGCCAGGGCGAGGCCCCGGACGCCCCACGAGAGCGCCTGGACGAAGATGAGATCCAGGACGATGTTGCACAGGGAGGAGACAATGAGAAAGATCAGGGGTGTTTTCGAGTCGCCCACCCCGGTGAGCACGCCGGTGGAGAGGTTGTAAAGGAACAGGAAGGGGAGCCCGGCCGTGTAGAGGATCAGGTAGTCCCCCGTGGCGGACAGCGCCTCGGCGGGCACCGCCAGCCAGCGCAGGATGGCAGGCGTCAGGGCGACCCCCGCCCCGCTGAGCAGGAGGGAGAGGGGGAGGAAGCTGACCAGGGAGGTGGTGACCGCCTGCTGGACGCGGCGGTTCCGCTTTGCCCCGTACTCCGTGGAGCAGAAGATGGAGGTGCCCAGGCTGAGCCCGGAGGCGATGGCGAGGTAGAACACCGTGACCGGGTAGCAGGTCCCCACCGCCCCCAGGGCGACGGCGCCGATGTGGGTGCCGGCGATCCAACCGTCCACCAGGTTGTAGGCCTGCTGAAAAAACATGCTGATGAGCATGGGGACCGCGTATAGGACAAGGGTGGAGAAGGGGGGACCCTTCGTCAGATCGGTGGGGAGTGACAGGCGCATGGTTTCGTGCCTCCTGTACGCATATTTGTAAAGGGGGGGTGCTTTACATCATAGTACCACAGACCCGCCCCGCCTGTCAACTGGGATCGGACCCGGCGGGGCGGAAAACGCCGGAGCAGAACGGAAAACCGCGGGGCTGCCCCGCGGTTTTCCGATTTATGCGCTTTGCAGATGTTGACATAAATTCCGGCGTTTTGTCTCATTCGGGACTATGGACGGCTCTCCCGCAGCAGGATCTGGTCGCTGGACTGGTACTCTTTCGCGTACCGGCCGGGGGAGGTGCCGGTGAGGTGGCCGAAGGTGCGGATGAAGTGGGAGTTGTCGGAGAAGCCGGACAGCTCCCCGGCCTGCTGCACGCTCATGCCCTCCTGGAGCAGCTGCCGGGCCCGGAGCACCCGGCTGTAGATGATGTACTCCATGACGGAGAACCCGGTGGCCGCCTTGAAGATGCGGCACAGGTAGTGCTTGCTGATGAAAAACTTCCCGGCGATCTGGTCCAGGGTCAGCGGCTCGGACAGGTTGTCCCGGATGTAGTCCAGGATGGGGGCCACCCGGCTGAAGTCCTTGCTCTGGATGGACTCGCCGGCGGAGGAGGCGTTGAGCAGGGGGGCCACCCACAGCAGCAGCTCCACCAGGGCCATGGTCTGGCGGATGTCGCTGCCGAAGCTGCCGTCGTTTTTGTTGCGCTCCAGGGCCTGGAACAGCTCAACGAGCCGGTCGAACTGCCCGGCGTCCAGCCGGGAGCGGCGGAAGGGGTCCCGGGTGAGCTGCATGAAGTCAGTCTGAGAGGTAGACAGCTCGCTCAGGGACCGGCGGCTGATGTGCAGGATGTACCGGGCGTGGGCGCCGTCGGCCATGGTGCGGTGGAGGGTGTTTTCCCCAATCAGGTACAGGGTGCCCCGCTCCAGGGGGTAGACCTGGTCGTTGACGAAGATGTTGCCGGGGCTGGTGAGGGGGAGGAGGAACTCGTAGTAGTCGTGGAAATGCAGCCGGCTCATGTGCCAGGTGTCGTTCTGATTGAGGGCGAGATGAAATTCTGCGTGCTTCACGGTGACACCTCCCGTAAAAGTGCTGAATTTAAGAAAATCTGTGGAAAATGATGGGGCATGGGCTTGCCCCGGAGACCTTCTTGTGGTATTATAACATGCGAGGGAAAGATATGCAAACTTTTCGGCAAATCAGGAAAAGAAATTTCGCCGGGGCTATGTTAAACTTTGAACGATCATATCCCAGCAGAGCAGCGCTTTCCCATACCCGGAGCGAGACACACGGAAAACAGGCGATCCAAAATCTTTTGTAATGGGGGTTTTATCCATGAACAAAGTCTACACCTTGCACGACGCGGTCGCAAAATTCGTCGAGGATGGAGATTGCATCTCCTTCGGCGGCTTTACGACCAACCGCAAGCCCTACGCGGCCGTGAGCGAGATCCTGCGCCAGGGCCAGGGCAACTTCACCGTCTGGGCCGGCCCCGCCGGCGGCGACTGGGACATGCTGATCGGTGAGGGCCGCGTGAAGGCTTACATCAACTGCTACACCGCCAACTCCGGCTACACCAACGTCTCCCGCCGCTTCCGCGCCGCCATCGAGAAGGGCCAGCTGACTTACGAGGACTACTCCCAGGATGTGCTGATGCTCCAGCTGCACGCCGCCTCCCTGGGCCTGCCCTTCCTGCCCGTGCGCCTGATGAGCGGCTCCGGTCTGGTCAAGTACTGGGGCATCAGCGAGGAGCAGCGCAAGACCCTGGACAAGGTGGACGACCTGAAGTGCGTGGAGATCGACAACCCCTTCAACCCCGGCGAGAAGGTGGTGGCCGTCCCCGTGCCCAAGCTGGACACCGCCATCATCCACGTGCAGAAGGCCTCTCCCGACGGCACCTGCATCATCGAGGGCGACGAGTTCCACGATGTGGATATCGCCGTGGCCGCCCGCAAGGTCATCGTCACCTGCGAGGACCTGGTCAGTGATGAGTACATCCGCCGCGACCCCACCCTGACCCGGATCTTCGGTCAGTGTGTGTCCGCCGTGGTCCACGCCCCCTACGGCGCCTGGCCCTCCCAGTGCTACAACTACTACGACAACGACTCCGAGGCCCTGAAGGAGTACGACAAGGCCTCCAAGTATCAGGACGCCGCGGACGCCGTGGCCCAGCTGGCCAAGGCCGCCGTCAAGGCCCAGGCCGCCGCCGACAAGAAGCCCGGCGACGAGAAGCTGGCCGAGGCCGCCGCCAAGGCCAAGGCCGCCGCGGACGCCGCCGCCGACGGCTCCAAGGTGCCCGAGACCTTCAAGGACTACCTGGACAAGTGGGTCTACAGCGCGAAGGATCACGACGAGCTGCTGGATAAGGTGGGCGGCTCCCGCCTGATGCGGCTGAAGAACGAGCCCCATCTGGGTTATTCCACCAGACACTAAAAAGCAGGGAGGTTTATTGAAATGGCTGACTACACCAAGTACACCAAGCAGGAGATGCAGGCTTACGCCATCGCCAAGAACATCAAAGAGAACCAGATCGTCATCGTGGGCACCGGTCTCCCCCTGATCGGCGCCTCCCTGGCCAAGCGGGCCGTGTGCCCCTCCTGCCACCCCATCGTGGAGAGCGGCCTGATGGACTGCTCCCCGGTTGAGGTCCCCCGCTCCGTGGGCGACAACCGCTTTATGGCCCACTGCGCCGTGCAGTGGCCCAACGTCCGCTTCATCGGCTTCGAGGCCAACGAGTGGCTGCACGACGAGGACCGCCTGATCGCCTTCATCGGCGGCGCCCAGATTGACCCCTACGGCAACGTCAACTCCACCTGCATCTACGGCAAGGGCGACTATGTCAAGCCCCAGACCCGCTTCACCGGCTCCGGCGGCGCCAACGGCATCGCCACCTACTGCAACACCATCATCATGATGCAGCACCAGAAGCGCCGCTTCATGGAGAAGATCGACTATATCACCTCCTGCGGCTGGATGGACGGCCCCGGCGGCCGTGAGCGCGCCGGCCTGCCCGGCAACCGCGGCCCCCAGATGGTGGTCACCGACCTGGGCATCATGAAGTTCGACGACGACACCAAGCGCATGTACCTGGCCTACTACTATCCGTTCTCCAGCCCCGAGATGGTCCAGGAGAACACCGGCTTCGAGGTGGACGTGTCCCGCGCCCAGCTGATGGAGGGCCCCAGCCCCGAGATCATCAAGCTCATCCGCGAGGAGATCGACCCCGGCCAGGCCTTCATCAAGGTCCCCAAGGAGTAATGGGGCCCCGTGGGGCCGCCCGCCGGCCCCGGAGATTGGAACCGATCGTCTGCGCCGCCCCCAGGGCGGCGCAGACGGGAAAAACATACTAGGAGGAATCTACATTGGGTAACTATTCCATGCCCCGCTATTTCCAGAATATGCCCGTGGTCGGCAAGGCCGTGCGCGCCAACGCCGAGAACGTGGCGGAGCTGAAGGCCATTGAGGAGGATATCCACGCCCACATCGTGGAGGGCCTGCAGAACGGCCGGGCCGACGAGGACATGAACGCCAAGGGCCAGCTCACCGCCATGCAGCGTGTGGCCCTGCTGGTGGATCCCGGCACCTGGTGCCCCCTGAACAGCCTGTACAACCCCGAGAAGAACAAGACCGGCACCACCTCCATCGTCAAGGGCCTGGGCCGCGTCAACGGCAAGTGGTGTTGCATCATCGCCTCCGACAACAAGAAGCACGCTGGTACCTGGGTGCCCGGCCAGGCTGACAACCTGCTGCGCGGCAGCGACACCGCCAAGCGCCTGCGCATCCCCCTGATCTACCTGCTGGAGTGCGCCGGCGTGGAGCTGGACAAGCAGGAGAAGGTGTACCCCAACCGCCGGGGCGGCGGCACCCCCTTCTACCGCAACTCCGAGCTCAACCAGATGGGCATCCCCGTCATCGTGGGCATCCACGGCACCAACCCCGCCGGCGGCGGCTACCACTCCATCTCTCCCACCATCCTGCTGGCCCACCAGAAGGCCAACATGGCTGTGGGCGGCGCCGGCATCGTGGGCGGCATGAACCCCAAGCCCCATGTGGACATGGAGGCCGCCCTGGCCCAGATCGAGGCCACCAAGGGCCTGCGCGCCGATCCCCCGGGATCTGTGGCCATCCACTACGGCCAGACCGGCTTCTTCCGCGAGGTCTATACCGAGCAGGAGGGCGTCATCGCCGCCATCAAGAAGTACGTGGATATGCTGCCCAGCTATGACCTGGAGTTCTTCCGCGTGGACACCCCCCAGTCTCCCGCCCTGTCCGACGTGGAGCTGTACGACCTGGTGCTGAACAACAAGAACCGCCCCTACGATATGTACAATGTCATCGGCCGGCTCTTCGACGGCAGCCAGTTCATGGAATACAAGAAGGGCTACGGCCCCGAGATGATCACCGGCTTGGCCAAGGTGGACGGCCTGCTGGTGGGCGTGGTGGCCAACCAGCAGGGCACCGACGGCCACGGCGTGTTCCCCAACTACCCCGAGTACAAGGTGGCCAAGTACGGCCAGTCCATGGGCGCCGCCGGCAAGCTGTACCGCCAGGGCCTGATCAAGATGAACGAGTTCGTCACCCTGTGCGCCCGTGACCGCCTGCCCATGGTGTGGATCCAGGATACCACCGGCATCGACGTGGGCGATGACGCCGAGGTCGCCGAGCTGCTGGGCCTGGGCCAGTCCCTGATCTACTCCATCCAGAGCAGCGACCTGCCCATGATGGAGATCACCCTGCGCCGCGGCACCGCCGCCGCCCACTACGTGCTGGGCGGCCCCCAGGGCAACGACAACAACGCCTTCTCCCTGGGCACCGCTGCCACCGAGATCAACGTCATGAACGGCAAGACCGCCGCCAACGCCATGTATACCGGCCGTCTGGCCAAGGACCAGAAGGCGGGCAAGGACCTGCAGCCCACCATCGACAAGATGAACGCCCTGATCGACGACTACGACGTCAAGTCCAAGCCCCTGTTCTGCGCTCAGGCCGGCCTGGTGGACGAGATCGTGGATATGCCCATGATGCGCAACTACATCGTGGCCTTCGCCGACGCCTGCTACCAGAATCCCAAGTCCATCTGCCCCTTCCATCAGATGCTGCTGCCCCGCACCATCGAGGACTTCAACACCTACAAGAAGTAACAGGGCAGGGGAGAAGCGAATTATATCAGCCGGGTGGCGGTACGCCGCCGCCCGGTAGTCTGAATTTTAGGAGATAACCGGACATGAGTATCTATACGCTGGGCATCGACATCGGCTCCACCGCCTCCAAGTGCGTCATGCTCAAGGACGGCAGGGACATCGTCAGCAAGTCCCTCATCGCCGTAGGCGCCGGCACCAGCGGCCCCCAGCGGGCCATAGCCCAGGTGCTGGAGAGCGCGGGGATGAAGCGGGAGGACATGGACTATGTCCTGGCCACCGGCTACGGCCGCAACTCCCTGGAGGGGGTGGCGGACCACCAGATGAGCGAGCTGAGCTGCCACGGGAAGGGGGCCGCGTTCCTGTTCCCGGAGGTGCACACCGTCATCGACATCGGCGGGCAGGATGTGAAGGTCCTCCAGGTGGAGAACGGCGTCATGACCAACTTCGTGATGAACGACAAGTGCGCCGCCGGCACCGGCCGGTTCCTGGATGTGATGGCCCGGGTGCTGGAGGTGAAGGTGGAGGACCTGGGCACCCTGGGCGCCCAGTCCACCAAGTACGTGGGCATCAGCTCCACCTGCACCGTGTTCGCCGAGAGCGAGGTCATCAGCCAGCTGGCTATGGACACCGACAAGCGGGACATCATCAACGGCATCCACAAGTCCGTCGCCAGCCGCGTGGCGGGCCTCGCCCACCGGGTGGGCATCCGGGACCAGGTGGTGATGACCGGCGGCGTGGCCCAGAACACCGGCGTGGTCAAAGCGCTGGAGGAGGCCCTGGGGCACACCATCCACACCTCGCCCCTGACCCAGTACAACGGCGCGCTGGGCGCCGCCCTGTTCGGCTATCAGCGCTATCTGAAAGAACACCAGGCCTGAAAAAAGGCCAAACCAAATCAGTAGGGAGGAAAACTATTATGGCGAAAGCAGTCAGTCCCGGCGTGCAGGCCCTGCGCAAGGTAGTAGACGACGTCTATGCCGACGCCCGGAAGGCCAAGGCCGAGGGCAAGCTGGTGGGCTGGTCCAGCTCCAAGTTCCCCTGTGAGCTGGCCGAAGCGTTCGATCTGAACGTCATGTACCCGGAGAACCAGGCCGCCGGCATCGCCGCCAACCGCGACGGCGAGATCATGTGCCAGGCCGCCGAGGACCTGGGCTACGACAACGACATCTGCGGCTACGCCCGCATCAGCCTGGCCTACGCCGCCGGCAAGCGCGCGTCCCGCAAGTTCGACCCGGAGACGTTGGAGTACATCATCGACCCCAAGAGCGGCAAGCCTTTGAAGGACGCCGACGGCAAGGTGGTCATCGACCCCGAGACCGGCAAGCCCAAGAAGGACCCCAAGACCATGCAGCCCTACACCGTCCTGGACGACATCTACGAGATCGAGGCCCTGCCCGAGACCACCGAGAAGGAGCGGGCCTACAAGAATTTCCGCCGGGAGGCCATCAAGCCCTACCGCCAGATGCGGATGCCCCAGCCCGACTTCGTGCTGTGCTGCAACAACATCTGCAACTGCATGACCAAGTGGTATGAGAACATCGCCCGGATGCGCAACATCCCCCTGATCATGATCGATATCCCCTACAACAACACCGTGGAGGTCCACGACACCAACGTGGCCTACGTCCGCGCCCAGTTCGACGCCGCCATCAAGCAGCTGGAGGAGATCACCGGCAAGAAGTTCGACGAGAAGAAGTTCGAGCAGGCCTGTGCCAACGCCAACCGCACCGCCCAGGCGTGGCTGCGGGTGTGCGACTACCTGCAGTACAAGCCCGCCCCGTACAGCGGCTTCGACCTGTTCAACCACATGGCCGACGTGGTCACCGCCCGCGGCAAAGTGGCCGCCGCCGAGGCCTTCGAGCTGCTGGAGAAGGACCTGGCCGAGCAGGTCAAGACCGGCGCCACCACCACCCCTTTCCCCGAGCAGTACCGCGTCATGTTCGAGGGCATCCCCTGCTGGCCCAAGCTGCCCAACCTGTTCAAGCCCCTGAAGGCCAACGGCGTCAACGTCACTGCCGTGGTGTACGCCCCCGCCTTCGGCTTCGTGTATGACGACCTGGACGGTATGTGCCGCGCCTACTACAAGGCCCCCAACTCTGTGTGTATCGAGCAGGGCGTGGATTGGCGCGAGGGCATCTGCAGAGCCAACAAGGTGGACGGCGTGCTGGTCCACTACAACCGCTCCTGCAAGCCCTGGTCCGGCTATATGGCCGAGATGCAGCGCCGCTTCACCGCCGACCTGGGCGTGCCCTGCGCCGGGTTCGACGGCGACCAGGCCGACCCCCGCAACTTCAACGAGGCCCAGTATGAGACCCGCGTCCAGGGCCTGGTCGAGGCCATGGAAGCCAACAAAGCCGCAAAGGAGGCCGCTGCGAAATGAGCATCGACGTATTGCTGAAGGAGTTCCAGGAGGTTTCCGAGCACCCCTATAAGGTCCTCTCCCAGTACAAGGCCGAGGGGAAGAAGGTCATCGGCGTTCTGCCCTACTACGCCCCCGAGGAGCTGGTCATCGCCGCCGGCATGGTGCCCATGGGCATCTGGGGCAGCAACAAAAAGACCATCGCCTTGGCCAAGGAGTACTGCGCCACCTTCTACTGTACCATCGCCCAGCTGGCGCTGGAGATGCTGCTGGACGGCACCATGGATCAGCTGGACGGCATCATCACCCCCACCATCTGCGACACCCTGCGCCCCATGAGCCAGAATATCCGCGTGGCCATGGGCGACAAGCTGCCCTGCATCTTCCTGGCCCACCCCCAGTACCGCCGTCCCGCCTTCGGGATGCAGTTCACTGTGGACCAGTACACCAACGTGAAGAAGGAGCTGGAGAAGATCGCCGGCGCCGAGATCACGGACGAGGCCCTGCGGGGGGCCATCAAGACCATGAACGCCAGCCGCGCCGCCCGCCGGGAGTTCGTCAAGCTGGCCGGCCAGCACCCTGAGGCCGTCTCCGCCGTGCTGCGCTCCGCCGTGCTGCGCTCCGCCTGGTTCATGGAGAAGGCCGAGCACACCGCCAAGCTGCAGCAGCTCAACGCCGAGCTGGCCGCTCTGCCCGCCTCCAACTGGAAGGGCAAGAAGGTCCTCACCTCCGGCATCATCTGTGACAATCCCAAGCTGCTCCAGATCTTCGACGACAACGGCATCGCCATCGCCGCCGACGACGTGGCCCAGGAGAGCCGCCTGATCCGCGTGGACGCCGCCGAGACCGGCGACCCCATGATGGCTCTGGCCCAGATGTATGCCGACCAGGACTACGACGTGCTGCTCTTCGACGAGAAGTCCAGCGAGAACCGCCGTGCCGACTACGTGGTGAAGCAGGTCAAGGAGTCCGGCGCCCAGGGTCTGATCCTGTTCATGCAGCAGTTCTGCGACCCCGAGGAGATGGAGTACCCCTACCTGAAGAAGGCGCTGGACGCCGCCGGTATCCCCCACGTGAAGCTGGGCGTGGACCAGCAGATGCGGGACTTCGGCCAGGCCAGCACCGCCATCCAGGCCTTCGCCGACGTGCTGTAAGGCCCCGGTTTGGGCACAGTGCCCGGAAAAGTTCCGTTAAGGGACCTGGCTATCGGGAAATGCGCCCTTGCCTTTTTCCGGAAAAAATGATATAATACCGCCAATTTCGTGGTTCTCCCCGCCCCGGATGCGGGGCGGGGGAGACCGCGATCTGGGACCGGCCCTGCCGGGCCCGCACAAATCTTGTAAAGGGGAAAGACTGTTATGAATTACAATGTCACCGTCAATGGCAAGGTTTACAGCGTCACCGTCGAGAGGACCGGCGCCGGCGCCCCTGCCGCTCCCGTGATGGCCGCCCCCGTCGCCGCCGCGCCTGTGGCCCCCGTGGCCGCCCCCGCCCCGGCTCCCGCTCCTGCCCCCGCGGCCGCTCCGGCTCCCGCCCCCGCTCCTGCCCCTGCCGCCGCTCCCGCCGCCGTCGCCGCCGGTGAGACCGCTGTCAACAGCCCCATGCCCGGCAACGTGTTCAAGGTGGAGTGCAAGGTGGGTCAGGCCGTCCAGCCCGGCGACGTGCTGGTCATCCTGGAGGCCATGAAGATGGAGATCGAGGTCTCCGCCCCCGTGGCCGGCACCGTGAAGGCCATTGCCGCCGTTCAGGGCACCGCTGTCAACACCGACGATCTGCTGGTCACCCTGGGCTAAGGGGGTCATGATCCATGCCAAATCCTGAAATTGCCATTATCAATCCCAATGATCCGTTAAGCGTTGGCCAGGCTCTGATGGTGGCCGTCTGCGGTATCCTGGTGGTGTTCATGATGCTGGGCATCCTGGCCCTGGTCATCATTGTCATCTCCAAGGTGGTGGGCGCCATCGAGGGCGCCGCCCACAAGGCCGCCCCCGCCGCCCCGAAGAAGGCGGCCAGCGCCCCCGCACCCAAGCCGGCACCCGCTCCCGCCGCCCCCCAGGTGGACGAGGGTGAGCTGGTGGCCGTCATGATGGCCGCCATCGCCGAGGACTCCGGGATGCCTCTGAACTCCTTCCAGATCACCAATGTCGCCCCTGTGGCCGCCGCCCCCGCGGCTCCGGCCCCTGCGGCGGCTCCCGCCCCCAAACCCGCTCCGGCACCTGCCCCCGCCCCCGCCCCTGCGCCGGCTCCCGCTCCTGCGGCCGCCCCCGCTGTCGGCGAGACCGCGGTCAACAGCCCCATGCCCGGCAACGTGTTCAAGGTGGAGTGCAAGGTGGGCCAGGCGGTCAAGGCCGGCGATGTGCTGGTCATCCTGGAGGCCATGAAGATGGAGATCGAGGTCTCCGCCCCCGTGGATGGCACTGTGAAGGCCATCGCCGCCGTTCAGGGTACCGCCGTCAACACCGATGACCTGCTGGTCACCATCGGCTGAGAGGAGGGAGAGTAAGACATGAGTTTTCTGATTGAAGTTTTAGGAAGAATCGCCGCAGGTTCCGGTTTTGCTCACCTGGACATCAAGACGGTGATCATGCTGTTTATCGCCTGCCTCCTGCTCTACCTGGGCATCGGCAAGAAGTTCGAGCCCCTGCTGCTGGTCCCCATCGCCTTCGGTATGCTGCTGGCCAACCTGCCTGAGACCGGCCTGTTTGCCGCGCCTGTCATTGACGAGGCCACCCACACCGGCTCCGTGGGCTTCATGTGGGCCCTGTATCAGGGCGTCCAGTACGCAATTTACCCGTCCATCATCTTTATGGGCATCGGCGCCATGACCGACTTCGGTCCTCTGCTGGCCAACCCCATCTCCCTGCTGCTGGGCGCTGCCGCGCAGCTGGGCATCTTCACCGCCTTCCTGCTGGCCGTGCTGTTCCTGGGCTTTACCCCCTCCCAGGCCGCTGCCATCGGCGTCATCGGCGGCGCGGACGGCCCGACGGCCATCCTGACGGCCTCAAAGCTGGCCGTGGATCTGTTGCCGGCCATCGCGATCGCGGCATACTCGTACATGGCTCTGATCCCCCTGATCCAGCCCCCCATCATGAAGCTGCTGACCACCAAGGAGGCCCGCAAGGTCCGTATGAGCCAGCTGCGCGTGGTGTCCAAGACTGAGAAGATCATCTTCCCCATCGCCGTCACCCTGTTCGTGGTGCTGCTCATACCCGACACCGCCCCCCTGATCGGTATGCTCATGCTGGGCAACCTGTTCCGTGAGTGCGGCGTCACCGACCGCCTGTCCGACACCGCCCAGAACGCGCTGATCAACATCGTGACCATTCCTCTGGGCCTGTCCGTGGGCTTCAAGGCCACCGCCAGCTCCTTCCTGACCTTCCAGACCCTGTCCATCGTGTTCCTGGGCCTGGCCGCCTTCATGCTGTCCACCGCCGGCGGCCTGCTGCTGGGCGACGTGCTGTACATCGTCACCGGCGGCAAGATCAACCCGCTGATCGGCTCTGCCGGCGTTTCCGCGGTGCCTATGGCCGCCCGCGTGTCCCAGACCGTGGGCCAGAAGGAGAACCCCTCCAACTTCCTGCTCATGCACGCCATGGGTCCCAACGTTGCCGGCGTCATCGGCTCCGCTGTGGCCGCGGGCTTCATGATCAAGGTGTTCGGCGGCTGATCTCCGCCCCTCAGATCTAAAACACGGCGCGCCGGCGGCGCGCCGTGTTTTCGTTTTTCCGCCCAAAGTCCCGGCGAAAAATTTCAAGAAAAAGTGAAAATAACACTTGCCAAACAGGGAGCGGTGTGCTATGATAATTGAGCTGTCAGGGAAAGGCAGTATGCGGCTGTAGCTCAGTTGGATAGAGTGACTGGCTACGAACCAGTAGGTCGGGGGTTCGAATCCCTTCAGCCGTACCAGCTCGTCGCAAGCGTCATATCGCTTGCGACGAGCTTTTATATTTCATATAAAGCTCATCGCGCGCTCATTCTGCTGCTCCTCGCATCCAAACGCGACCCGCATGCGCTGTGCTCGCGTTTGGGTGGCCGCCCTGCGGGCGGCCTTATTTTTTGCCCCTCTTTTGAGTAGATCATGGACGTTTTTGACCTATTACATGCCTGAACGGCATGTGGCCGCATACAAAATAAGCATTTTACATCTCTGCCCCGCTGTGCCATAATGCTCCTATCCGTGATCCGCCGGGGAGAGCGGCGGAGAAGCGACGAAAGAGGGGGATCGTATGGAGATCAACGCATCTGTCCTGGAGGGCACCGGCTTGAGCCGGGAGGACATCCAGGCCATCCTGCAGGGCAGGAGGGACGAGGACAAGCTCCGGCGGCTGCGGGCCTGCCGGGACCGGCTGCTGACGGAGATTCACACCCAGCAGCAGACGCTGGACAACGTGGATTATATCCTCTGGAGCAGGACCCGCGGGGAGGAGCGGAGGTAGCGGACAGCGGGGGAGAGGTCCCGCAAACGGCGGCCCAAAGTAAATGGGAAAATGCCGCAAGTTTGGAAAAGAGACCGGACGGACCCGGGCTATAAACGGCCCGGGTCCGTCTTTTTTATGCCCGAAAGGCATGAAGCTGCATACGAAACAAGTATTTGATGTTTTGAGGAATGGGCAGTAAACTGTTTCCAGCAAGGGGGGCTGCAGACCCCCGGAACTCGAAAAATAATGAGAAAAGAGGAACGGGAAATGTTGCAACTGCTTATCAACCTGCTGACCCCCATCTTCGAGGGGATGGGCGTCTCCGCCGTGGACGTGCAGCAGTACGTCCAGAACCTGAGCGGCTACATCTACGCCATCCTGGGCACCCTGGTGCTGGCCGTGGTGGTCATCGTGGCTGCCCAGTTCGTGGTCAAAAAGGGTATGCGGCACATCGTGGCCGTCAATGCCGCCCTGGCCTGGGTGCTCATCGTCACCGTCCTGGCCAATGTGATCTGCTTCGGCCCCATGTACAACAACCTGGCCCCTATCCTGAACAGCCAGGGCGAGGTGTCCGCCGAGTCCGCCGCCGCCTCCGAGGCGGTCATCGAGAAGGTGGGCGACGAGGGCATTACCCTCATGGAGAACAACGGTGTCCTCCCCCTGTCCAACACCGACAAGATCAACGTGTTCGGCTGGGCCGCTACCAACCCCATCTACGGCGGCACCGGCTCCGGCTCCTCCAGCAACGAGGGCAACGTGGATATCCTCACCTCCCTCAAGGACGCCGGCTTTGAGGTGAACCAGGAGATCATCGACATGTACACCGCGTACAGCCCCAGCCGCAACCTGGGCGGCAACGTGGTCAGCGTCTCCTTCACCGACTGGTCCCTCCCCGAGCCTCCTCTGGACCACTATACCGATACCCTGATGGACAACGCCAAGGCGTTCTCCGACACCGCCGTCATTGTCCTGGCCCGCTCCGGCGGCGAGGGACAGGACCTGCCCTCCGACATGGGTGCGGTCATTAAAGGCACCTACAACGACCCCCAGCAGACCCAGGCCAACGGCAACGCCGGCTACAACTACTTCGCCTGCTCCTACACCAACAACAGCGACGCCTACGACGACTTTGAGGCGGGCCAGAGCTATCTGGAGCTGTCCAGGACGGAGCAGGACATGATCGACCTGGTGGCCACCAACTTTGATAAGGTGATCCTGGTGGTCAACGCCAACAACCCCATGGAACTGGGCTTTGTCGACGACTACGACTCCATCGGCGCGGTCCTGCTGGCCCCCGGCACCGGCCGCACCGCCATGCGGGGCCTGGGCCGCATCCTCAAGGGCACCGTCAACCCCTCCGGCCGGTCCATTGAAACCTATGTGTACGACCAGAAGGCCACCCCCGCCTACAACAACTACGGCAACTTCGTGTTTGACAACGTGGCCGACCTCCAGGCCCAGTACACCGAGGCCGACCCCGGCTTCCAGGGCGTGCTGTCCTTCGTCAACTACGTGGAGGGCATCTATGTGGGCTACCGCTTCTATGAGACGGCCTACGCCGAGGCCCAGGCCGGCAACATGGACTTCGACTATGACGCCGTGGTCCAGTACCCCTTCGGCCGCGGCCTGAGCTACACCACCTTCACCCAGGAGATCACCAGCTTCTCCGACGCCGGCGACAACGTGGAGCTGACCGTCACCGTCACCAACACCGGCAGCACCGCCGGCAAGGACGTGGTGGAGCTGTACTTCACCCCGCCCTACAACAACGGCGGCATCGAGAAGGCCGCGGTCAACCTCATCGACTTCGCCAAGACCGGCGAGCTGGCCCCCGGCGCCTCCCAGGAGATCTCCTTCTCCATCCCCAAGGAGGACATGGCCTCCTATGACTCCTCCTGCATCAAGACTGCCACCGGCGGCTACGTCCTGGAGGCCGGCGAGTACAGCCTCTCCGTCCGCGCCGACGCCCACACCGTCCTGGACGAGGAGACCTTCACCGTCGCCTCTGACATCGACTACAGCCAGACCGGCCGTGCCAGCGACAACACTGCTGCCGTCAACCGCTTTGAGGACTACTCCACCGCCGGCATCACCTTCCTGTCCCGAAAGGACGGCTTCGCCAACTACGACACCGCCACCGCTGCCCCCACCGACTTCTCCATGTCTGCTGAGGACCGGGCCTTCCTGGACGCCCACTCCGTGGCCCACTACGTCCCCGCCGACCACGACGTGGCGGGGGATGTGATGCCAACCACCGGCGCCAAGAACGGCCTGAAGCTGGCCGACCTGGTGGGCGCCAGCTACGACGATCCCCGCTGGGAGCAGCTGCTGGATCAGATGACCCCCGAGGAGATGTCCCAGCTGTCCCAGGTGGGCGGCTTCGCCACCGTGGCCGTTGACTCCGTGGGCAAGAAGGCCACCATGGACTCCGACGGCACCGGCGGTCTGAACGACTGGTACATCGGCGTCTACGGCACCCCCTATCCCACTGAGACCCTCATCGCCCAGACCTGGAACAAGGACCTGGCCGCCGAGGTGGGCGCCGCCATCGCCCAGGAGTACGCCGACTGCCACATCTACGGCTGGTACGGCCCCGCCATGAACATGCACCGCACCGCCTTCAACGGCCGGAACTTTGAGTACTACTCCGAGGACGGCGTGCTGGCCGGCTATATCGCCTCCGCCGAGATCAACGCCGCCGGCGAGAAGGGCGTGTACGCCTACATCAAGCACTTCGTGGTCAACGACCAGGAGATCAACCGCTGCACCGCCCAGCAGATCCGGGTCAACGAGCAGACCCTCCGTGAGATCTACATGAAGCCCTTCGAGATCTGCGTGAAGAACTACGACTTTGACAACAACCCCCTGGCCGTCATGTCCTCCTTCACCCTCATCGGTCCCCGGTACAACGGTGCCAACCCCGACCTCCTCAACGGCGTGCTCCGGGACGAGTGGGGCTTCCAGGGCATGGTGCTCACCGACTGGTACGGCTCCTACGGCTACCAGCTGACCATGGACAGCGTCCTGGGCGGCAACGACGCCATGCTGGGCTTCGGCTCCAACGCCCGGACCCAGATCGAGAACCTGGACTCCCCCACCATGGTGAAGGCTCTGCGGCAGGCCGCCAAGAACATCATGTTCACCGTGGTCCGCAGCGGCAACTACACCGTGGACACGGACGAGGGCGGCCTGGACAACATGACCATGATGTTTATCGGCATCGACGCTGCGGTGGCCGTGGCCCTCATCGCCATCGAGGCGGTCATGCTGGTCCGTTACCGCAAAAAGAAGACCAACCAGTAAGCGTTTCCCCATCCTCTTTTCGTGCGGCGCGGGCCGAAAGGCCCGCCCGCACACTCTAAAACTGAGGTTGAACAGGCCCGGCCCATCCCACAGGGTGGACCGGGCTTTTTTGACAAAACCCGCGGGGAGCAGATTTTCTATATTCACAAGCGGGGAAAAAGTGTTATAATAGCGACAGAATGGCCTCTGGCTGCGGCCGCCGGGCCGCCGAAAAACTGAAAAAGGAAGCGATCAACCATGAAATTCGAGAAAAAAGCGGTCATCTTCGATCTGGACGGCGTCATCTGCTTCACCGACAAATTCCACTATCAGGCGTGGAAGGCCCTGGCCGACCGGCTGGGCATCTACTTCGACGAGAAGATCAACGACCGGCTCCGCGGTGTCAGCCGCATGGCCAGCCTGGACATCATCCTGGAGCGCTCCACGGTGGAGTACACCCAGGAGCAGAAAGAGGCCTTTGCCGAGGAGAAGAACAACACCTACCGGGAGCTGCTGAAAAATATGTCCCCCGCCGACCTGACCGACGAGGTGAAGGACACCCTGGTGGAGCTGCGCAACCGCGGCTACAAGCTGTCCATCGGCTCCTCCAGCAAAAACACCAAGTTCATCCTGGGCCAGATCGGCCTGGGCGACTTCTTCGACGCCATCGCCGACGGCACCGACATTACCCGGTCCAAGCCCGACCCGGAGGTGTTTTTGAAATCCGCCGAGAAGATCGGCATCGCCCCCGCCGACTGCGCCGTGGTGGAAGACGCCAAGGCCGGCATCCAGGCGGCCAAGGCCGGCGGCATGACCGCCCTGGCCCTGTTCGGCGACGCCAAGGGCTGCGGCGAGGAGGACTACGACCTGAAGTCCTTCTCCGATCTGCTGAATATTCTCTGAAAATCCGCGCCATAGCCCGCCCGGTATGGACGGGCTGTGCGCCTGGGAGGGAAAACTATGAGACCTTACGCCTTTGGCGTGGACATCGGCGGCACCGCCGTCAAGCTGGGGCTGTTCCGGACCACCGGCGAGCTGATGGAGAAGTGGAGCATCCCCACCCGCACGGAGGACGGGGGGGAGCACGTCCTGCCCGACGTGATCGCCTCCCTCCGCGCCAAGCTGGAGGAGCGGGCCATCCCCTGGGACCAGGTGGAGGGCGCCGGCATGGGCGTGCCCGGCCCGGTGAAGGAGGACGGCACCGTCATGCGGTGCATCAACTTGGGCTGGGGGGTGTTCAACATCCCGGAGCAGATCCGGACGCTGGAGCCCCGCATCCACCGGTTCCGCATCTCCAACGACGTGAACGCCGCCACCCTGGGGGAGCAGTGGCGGGGCGCGGCCCAGGGCCGCAAGAACGTCTTTATGATCACCCTGGGCACCGGCATCGGCGGCGGGCTGGTCATCAATGAGAAGATCACCAACGGCGTGGGCGGCGCGGCCGGGGAGATCGGCCACTTCCTGGTGGAGCCCGGCGAGACAGAGATCTGCAAATGCGGCCGCCGGGGCTGCCTGGAGCAGTACTGCTCCGCCACCGGCCTGCTGCGGCAGGCGAAAAAGGCGCTGCTGGAGCGGCCGGAGATTCCGTCGGTCCTGCGGAGTGAGGCAGAGCTGACCGCCAAGGATGTGTGCGACGCCGCCAAGGCGGGGGACGCCCTGGCGCTGGAGCTGCTGGAGAAGCTGGGGGACCGGCTGGGCTGGGCCCTCACCGCCGTGACCTCCACCGCCGACCCGGAGGTCATCGTCATCGGTGGCGGCCTGTCCAACGCCGGGGACATCCTGCTGGAGCCCATCGTCCAGGGCTACCGGGCCCACGCCTTCCACGCCCTGCGGGACACGGAGTTCACCCTGGCCCGGCTGGGCAACGACGCGGGCATCTACGGCTGCGTCCGGATGCTGATGTGATAGGAGGAAACAAGATGCTTGATTTCACCGATCCCTGGAAAATAACCGAAGTAAACTTCGACCCCAGCGCTCTGGGCAAGGTGGAGGCCAACTTCTGCCTGGGCAACGGCTACTTAGGGCTGCGCTCCGCCACCGAGGAGAAGTATCTGGGCGAGACTCGGGACCTGCTGGTAGCCGGCACCTTTGACCGCTTCTCCCCGGAGGAGGTCACCGAGCTGCCCAACGCCGCCGATGTGACCAACATCGAACTGACCCTCAACGGCTGCCGGTTCGACCTGACCCAGGGGAGCATGAAGAACTATCACCGCACCCTGGACCTCAAGACCGGCCTGCTGGTCCGGGAGGTGACCTGGACCTCTCTCAAGGGGGAGACCTTCACCCTGAAATTCGAGCGGGTGGTGTCCCTCAAGCGCCTGCACACCATCGCCATGCGGGTGTCTGTCACCCCGGAGCAGGATACCAAGATCACCTTCCAGTCCGGCATCGACGGCCGGGTGACCTGCGACGGCTCCCAGCACTTCACCGAGGGCCAGACTAGATTCTATGACAAGAAGTACCTCCAATTCACCCCCAAAACCATCCAGTCCGATATCACCTTCGTCATTGACGCCGCCCACAAGTTCACCGTGGGCGGACAGGGCGTAGAGCCCGCAAGCGATATCAACATTCTGCGCCGGCACATGTTCTCCAGGTTCACCCTGGAGGCGGAGGCCGGCCAGACGGTGGTGCTGGAGAAGTTCGCCAACGTCTACACCACTCGGGACAAGGACGCGGCGGGGCTGTCCGTGGCGGAGCTCCAGGAGTATGCCCTGGAGCGGCTGAAGGAGGACGCCCTGTCCGGCTTTGACGTGCTGGCGGCGGAGTCCGCTGACGCCTGGCAGGAGAAGGTGTGGGACCGGGTGCCCATTGAGATCGACGGGCCGGACTACGACCAGCTGCTCATCCGCTTCGCTCAGTACCACATGCAGCTCATGACCCCCGCCCACGACAACCGCATGAACATCGGGGCCAAGGGCTTCTCCGGGGAGGGCTACAAGGGCCACACCTTCTGGGACACGGAGATCTTCCTATTGCCCTACTTCATCTTCAACATGCCGGATGTGGCCCGGAGCCTGGAGGAGTACCGCTACCTGTCCCTGCCCGGCGCCCACGCCAAGGCAAAGCACAACGGCTACGACGGCGCCCAGTTCCCCTGGGAGTCCGCCTGGCTGGACGACGGCGAGGTCACTCCGGAGTATATGGGCACCGATATCATCACCGGCCAGTCCATCAAGGTTTGGTCCGGGTTCATCGAAATTCACATCACCGCCGATGTGGCCTTCGGCGTGTGGCAGTACTATATGTGCACCGGCGACCAGGACTACATGGACAGGTACGGCTATGAGCTGATTCTGGACTGCGCCAAGTTCTGGGCCAGCCGCCTGGAGCCGGGAGAGGACGGCCTGCTGCATATCAACGACGTGGTTGGCCCCGACGAGTACAAGGAGCACGTCAACGACAACGCCTTCACCAACTACCTGGCCCGGTGGAACATCCAGAAGGCACTGGAGTACGCTGCCCAGCTGGAGGCGGAGAAGCCGGAGCTGTACGCCGCCCTGGACGAAAAGCTGGGTCTGTCTGAGCTGCGGCCGGTCTGGGCGGAGAAGGTGGAAAAAATCTTCCTCACCCAGCCCAACGAGCACAACGTGCTGCCCCAGGACTCCACCTACTTGACCCTGCGGGATATCGACCTCTCCAAGTACAAGGCCCAGGCCCATGTGGGCGGTATCATGAAGGACTACAACCAGGACCAGATCACGAAAATCCAGGTGTCCAAGCAGGCGGACGTGATGGTGCTGTTCTATCTGCTGGAGGACCTGTTCCCCAGGGAGGTCAAGCTGGCCAGCTGGGACTACTACGAGCCCAGATGCCTGCACGACTCCAGTCTGTCCCTGTCCACCCACTCGGTGCTGGCCAGCGACATCGGCGACCCGGAGCTGGGGTACAGCATGTTCCGCAAGGCGTGCCTCATCGACCTGGACAACGAGAACCCCCACTCATCCGACGCGGGCATCCACGCCGCGTCCTACGGCGGGCTGTGGCAGTGCGCGGTGTACGGCTTCGGCGGCCTGCGGATGCTGGGCGGCAAGCTGAGGATCAGCCCCAACATGCCCCAGGCGTGGAAGAAGCTGCGCTACACCCTGCTGTGGCGGGGGCAGAAGCTGTCCGTCACCGCCACGGCGGACACGGTGGAGATCGTCAACGAGACTGGCGCCGCCCCTGTCACCGTGGAGGTGTGGGGGAAGGAGTACACGTTTGACAAGGAACTGACCGCTGCAAAGGACTGAAAGGGCCCGCGGGGCCCCACAGTTAAATTTCATCACCGCCGCGGACGGGCCGCCGTCCGCGGCGGTTTTTGCGCGGCCAGCGGGCCTGACCCTGCCCGATTTCCCGCTCCGGACCGGGGGCGCGGCTTTTTTTCGTAAAAACCGCCGGGGGTATTCTATTTCCCTGGAGAATTTGCTATAATAATATAATTAAGACCGCATGGAGGCCGTTATGGATCGCTTTGAACAACTGTCCGCGCTGCTGGCCCGGCGCTGCCCCGAACTGGAGCTGCGCCAGGGAGAGCCCATGTCCCGCTATACCTCCTTCCGCATCGGGGGCCCGGCCCGCCTGATGGCCCTGCCCCGGACCGTGGGGGAGGCCAGGGCGGCCCTGCGGGCGGCGGCGGAGCTGGAGATCACCCCCTTTTTCCTGGGGAACGGCTCCAATCTGCTGGTGGCGGACGGGGGGTATCCGGGGTTCCTTGTGAAGCTGCCCACCGCGGCGTCGGAGTTCGACCAGGTCCGGGAAGTAAATCGCGGCCTGGAGGTCGGGGGTGCCGTCCTCCTGTCCCGGCTGGCCAACGCCGCCCTGGATAGGGGACTTACCGGGCTGGAGTTCGCCGCCGGCATCCCGGGCAGCCTGGGGGGCGCGGTGACCATGAACGCCGGGGCCTACGGCGGAGAGATGTGTCAGGTGATAGAGTCCGTCACGGTGATGGACCGGGCGGGGGAGGTCGAGACTGTCCCCAACGCGGACTGCGGATTCGACTACCGCCGCTCCGCCTTCTCCGGCGGGGAGCGGCTGATTCTGTCCGCCCGCTTTGCCCTGACCCCCGGCGGCCGGGAGGAGATCAAAGCCAGGATGGACGATCTGGCCGCCCGGCGGCGGGAGAAGCAGCCGCTGGACCAGCCCAGCGCGGGCAGCACCTTCAAGCGGCCCCAGGGGCACTTTGCCGCCGCCCTCATCGACCAGTGCGGCCTGAGGGGCCTGACGGTGGGGGGCGCCCAGGTGTCGGAGAAGCACGCGGGCTTTGTGGTCAACCGGGGCGGCGCCACCTGTGCTGACGTGCTGGAGCTGACCCGCCAGATCAGGGAGCGGGTGCTCCGGGAGACCGGCGTGGAGCTGGAGCTGGAGATCAAGCTGCTGGGGTAGGGGCGCGCCCTGGGGGCGCGGCCCCGCGGCACACGAGATGAGTTTACATAAAAGAGAGGCGACCTGTCCGTGAAGTTCACCATCATCACCGGACTGTCCGGCGCTGGCAAGAGCCGCGCCGCCACGTTCATGGAGGACATGGGTTTTTTCTGCGTGGACAATCTGCCTGTGCCCCTGTTTGCGAAGTTCGCTGAGCTGAGCATGGCTGGCGGCGAGAAGTACGACCGGGTGGCGCTGGTGACCGACGTGCGCTCCGGCACCAACCTGGAGCCCCTGTTCCAGGCGCTGGAGCAGCTGAAGGCAATGAACTGCCCCTACAAGATCCTGTTTATGGACGCCAGTGACGAGACCATCATCCGGCGCTATAAGGAGACCCGCCGCAGCCACCCTCTGGCGATGGTGGGGGAGTCCCTGGGGGAGACCATCCAGCGGGAGCGGAAAATGCTCCAGCCCCTGCGGGAGCGGGCGGACTACATCTTCGACACCTCTGTTCTGCCCACCTACAAGCTCAAAGGGGAGCTCAACCGCCTGTTTGCCGGCGGGGACAAAAAAGGCGGCATGACGGTGCAGGTGATCTCCTTCGGCTTCAAGCACGGTCTGCCCCAGGATGCGGACCTGGTGTTCGACGTGCGGTTCCTGCCCAACCCCTTCTACGTGCCTGAACTGCGCCCCAAGACCGGCCTGGACGAGGAGGTGCGCAGCTTCATCTTCGCCTCGCCCCGGACCCAGGAGTATTTGGAGAAGCTGGAGGGGCTGGTGGACTACCTGCTGCCCCGCCACGCGGAGGAGGGGAAAATGGTCCTGGTGATCGGTGTGGGCTGCACCGGGGGACACCACCGCTCGGTGGCCATCGCCCACGCCCTGGCGGAGCACATCCGCGCCCAGGGCTACCAGGCTGCGGAGCACCACCGGGATATGGGCCGGAGCTGAAAGGAGCAGAGCGTGAAATATCGGATACCAAACGCCCAACAGTGGGAGAAGGGCCCCAAGGTGGTCGCCGTAGGCGGCGGCACCGGCCTGTCCACCATGCTGCGGGGCCTGAAACGATATACCCAGAACCTGACCGCCATCGTGACGGTGGCCGACGACGGGGGTAGCTCCGGGATGCTCCGCCGGGATATGGGCATCCTGCCCCCGGGGGACGTGCGGCACTGCATGGAGGCCCTGGCCAACACCGAGCCCATCATGGAGCAGCTGCTCGCCTACCGGTTTACAGAGGGGACGCTGGCCGGGCAGTCCATGGGGAACCTGATTTTAGCGGCGCTGAACGGCATCACCGGCTCCTTTGAGGAGGCGGTGGCCCAGATGGGGCAGGTGCTGGCCATCACCGGGCGGGTGCTGCCCGTCACCAGCGCCAACGTGGCCCTGGAAGCGGTGTTCGAGAACGGCGCCAGGGTGGTGGGGGAGTCCAAGATTTCCAGCGCCAAGCGGGAGCAGGACTGCCGGATAAGTTATGTAAACCTCATACCCGCCGGACCCGCCCCCCTGCCTGCTGCCCTGGAGGCCATCGGGCAGGCCGACCTGATTCTGCTGGGGCCGGGGAGCCTGTATACCAGCGTCATTCCCAATCTGCTGGTGGAGGGGGTGGCCCAGGCCATCGCCTCGTCCAGGGCGCTGAAGATCTATGTGTGCAACATCATGACCCAGGACGGGGAGACCGAGGGGTACACCGCCGCCGACCACCTGGAGGCCCTGCTGGCCCACGGCGTGCCGGGGATGGTGGACCTGTGCCTGGCCAACAGCGCGCCGGTGGAGCCCGACCTGGTGGCCCGCTACCGGCAGGAGGACGCTGCGCCCATCCAGGTGGACCGGGGGCGGGTGCTGGAGCTGGTGCCGGAGCTGGTGGAGCTGCCACTGGCCGCCCGGGGGGCGGACTATGCCCGCCACGACCCGGACCGGCTGGCCCAGGCGCTGCTGGAGCTGTACCGGGAGCGCGCCGTGCGGATCTACCGGGGGAGGCCGCGGTACATCATGGAGGGCCCGCAGCCCTACGGAAAGGACAGGTGAGCGGAGTGAGCTTTGCGGGGGACGTGAAGGCGGAGCTGTGCCGCCCGGAGCCCAGCCGGCGCTGCTGCGCCCAGGCGGAGGTCTACGGCGCCCTGCTGTTCTGCCACACCTTCAACAGCCAGGAGGTGCGCATCGTCACCGAGTGCGCCCCCTTTGCCCGGCGGCTGCCCAAGCTGTTCAAAAAGGCCTTCCACATGAATGTGGAGCCGGTGGCGGAGGGGGAGGGGAAGCTGGTCTTTGCCCTCACTGACCCGGCGGCGCTGGGGACCATTGCCAGGGCCTACGGCATCGAGCGGGGGACGCTGGCCAACCACATCAATTTCGCCGTGCTGGAGGAGAGCTGCTGCCGCTCCGCCTTTTTCCGGGGGGCGTTCCTGGCCGGCGGGTCGGTGACCGACCCCCGGAAGGGCTACCACCTGGAGCTGGGCACCACCCACCTGCACGTCAGCCGGGAGGCCCTGGTGCTGCTGGACGAGCTGGGGCTGGAGGCCAAGCAGGTCCGGCGCAAATCCAACTACATCACCTACTTCAAGCGCAGCTCCTCCATCGAGGACTTCCTCACCCTCATCGGCGCGCCCCTGGCCTCCATGGAGGTCATGAACGCCAAGCTGGAGAAGGGCCTGCGGGGGAGCGTGAACCGCCGGGTGAACTGCGACACCGCCAATGTGGACAAGGTGGTGGAGGCCGCCCGGGTCCAGATCGGGGCCATCCGCCGCCTGGAGGAGGCCGGGGCGCTGAGCGTACTGCCGGACAAGCTCCGCCGGGCCGCCGCGCTGCGGCTGGAGTATCCGGAGGACACCCTGGCCCAGCTGGCCCAGCGGTGGGAGGAGCCGTGTACCAAGTCCGCCCTGAACCACCGGCTGCGCAAGCTGGTGGAGCTGGCCAGGGGGCTGGATCAATAGCCGAACGAAATGCCGCTCCGCCGGCGAAAGTCCCGCCGGAGCGGCGCATTGAAAAACAGAGAGGGGGCACACAGAATGTCCTTCGTCCATCTCCATCTCCACACCGAGTTCTCCCTGCTGGACGGCGCCTGCCGGATCAAGGACCTGGCGGAACACGTCAAGTCCCTGGGCCAGACCGCCGTGGCTATCACCGACCACGGGGTGATGTACGGCGTCATCGACTTCTACCGGGCCTGCAAAAAAGCGGGGGTAAAGCCCATCATCGGCTGCGAGGTATATGTGGCCCCCCGGACCCGGTTTGACAAGGTCCACGAGTTCGACGCCGACTCCCGCCACCTGGTGCTGCTGTGCCGGAACGAGGAGGGCTACCGCAACCTGTCCTATATGGTGTCCAAGGCCTTCACCGAGGGGTTTTACATCAAGCCCCGCATCGACCTGGACCTGCTGCGCCAGCACGCCAAAGGGCTCATCGCCCTGTCGGCCTGCCTGGGCGGGGAGATCCCCAAGCGGCTGATGGCGGGGGACTACGAGGGGGCCAAGGCCTTCGCCCTGGAGATGCGCGAGCTGTTCGGGGAGGACGGCTACTACCTGGAGCTCCAGGACCACGGCATCGCCGCCCAGCGGCAGGTGAACGCCTCCCTGCTGCGTTTGCACGAGGAGACGGGCATCCCCCTGGTGTGCACCAACGACGCCCACTACCTGCGCAGGGAGGACGCCCAGGCCCAGGACGTGCTCATGTGCATCCAGACGGGCAAGACCCTGGACGACCCCAACCGCATGAAGTTCGAGACGGAGGAGTTCTACGTCAAGAGCGAGGCGGAGATGGCCGCCCTGTTCCCCAACTGCCCCGAGGCGCTGGAGAACACCGCCAGGGTCGCGGAGTTATGTAACCTTGAATTCGAGTTCGGCAAGTACCACCTGCCCGCCTTCCAACTCCCGGAGGGGGAGACGGACAGCGAGCACTACTTCCGCCGGCTGTGCTGGGAGGGGTTCGAGCGGCGCTACCCCGGGGCGGGGCAGGATTACCGGGACCGCCTCCAGTATGAGATGGATATGATCAAAAAGATGGGGTTTGTGGACTATTTCCTCATCGTTTCCGACTTTATCGGCTACGCTAAGCGCAATCAGATCCCGGTCGGCCCGGGCCGGGGCAGCGCGGCGGGGTCCATGGTGTCTTACTGCCTGAACATCACCGACGTGGAGCCCCTGCGCTTCGGGCTGTACTTCGAGCGGTTCCTGAACCCCTCCCGCACCTCCATGCCGGATATCGACATCGACTTCTGCATCCGCCGGCGGCAGGAGGTTATAGATTATGTAAACCGAAAATACGGCGCCGACCACGTGGCACAGATCGTCACCTTCGGCACCATGGCCGCCCGGGGCTCAGTGCGGGACGTGGGCCGGGTGCTCAACTTCCCCTACGCCGAAGTGGACACCCTGGCCAAGCAGATTCCCAGCGGGCCGGGGGCGCTGCACATCACCCTGGAGGAGTCGCTGAAGCTGTCCAAGCAGTTCAAGGACTCCTACGAGAAGGACCAGCGGATCAAGAACCTCATCGACACCGCCATGGCCATTGAGGGGATGCCCCGCAACACCTCCACCCACGCCGCCGGCGTGGTCATCACCCGCCGGCCGGTGGTGGACTACGTCCCCCTGGCCACCAACGACGGCCTGCCCGTGACCCAGTACGTGATGACTACCCTGGAGGAGCTGGGCCTGCTGAAAATGGACTTCCTGGGTCTGCGCAACCTGACCATCCTGGACGACGCGGTGCGGATGGTCCAGAGGAAGGAGCCCGGCTTCAAGCTGTCCGACATCCCCGAGGACGACCCGGAGGTCTACAAAATGCTCTCCGACGGGCGCACCTCCGGGGTGTTCCAAATGGAGTCCACCGGCATGACCGGGGTGTGCACCGGCCTCAAGCCCCAGAGCATCGAGGACATCTGCGCCATCATCGCCCTGTACCGCCCGGGGCCCATGGAGTCCATCCCCCGGTTCATCGCCTGCAAGCACAACCCGGACAAGGTGACCTACAAGGACCCCAAGCTGGTGCCCATCCTATCCATCACCTACGGGTGCATCGTCTACCAGGAGCAGGTGCTCCAGATCTTCCAGCAGCTGGCGGGCTACTCTCTGGGCCAGGCCGATATGGTCCGCCGGGCCATGAGCAAGAAGAAGCGCAAGGAGATCGAGCGGGAGCGGGAGGCCTTCATCTACGGCGACCCGGACCGGAGCATCCTGGGCTGCGTGAACAACGGGGTCAGCGAGCAGGCCGCCAAGGACATCTACGCCGAGATCGACGCCTTCGCCGAGTACGCCTTCAACAAGGCCCACTCGGTGTGCTACGCCATCGTGGCCTACCAGACCGCCTGGTTCAAGTGCCACCACCCCAGGGAGTATATGGCCGCCCTGCTCACCTCGGTGCTGGACTCCAGCGAGAAGGTGGCCGAGTACATCGGCGAGTGCCGGGATATGGGCATCCAGCTCCTGCCCCCGGACGTGAACGAGTCGGGCGCCGACTTCACCGTGGTGGAGGAGGGCATCCGCTTCGGTCTGGTTGCCCTGAAGGGGGTGGGCCGGAACATCATCCTGAGCCTGCTGGAGGAGCGGGAGCGGAACGGCCCCTTCACCGATTTTATGGACTTCTGCGACCGGATGTTCAGCCAGGACCTGAACCGCCGGGTGGTGGAGAGCCTCATCAAGAGCGGGGCCTTCGACCGCATGGGGGTGCGCCGCTCCCAGCTGATGCAGGTCTACGGCCAGGTGCTGGACGGCATCGCCGCCTCCCGCCGGCGCAACCTGGAGGGGCAGATGGACCTGTTCGGCCTGGGGGGCGGGGAGGAGGAGCGGACGCTGCCTCCCCTGGTGCTCCCCAACATCCCCGAGTACGCCCCCCAGGAGCTGATGGCCATGGAGAAGGAGACCACCGGCCTCTACCTCACCGGCCACCCCATGGACCAGTACCGGGACGCGGTGCGGGCCAAGGGGGCGGTGACCATCGGCTCCATCCTCACCGACTTTGAGCGGGAGGAGGGGCCGGAGCTCTACCGGGACGGCCAGCGGGTGTCCATCGCCGGGGTCATCTCCGCCCACAGGACCCGCACCACCAAGAACAACACCCTGATGGCCTACGTCACCCTGGAGGACGACACCGCGGCCATGGAGCTGCTGTGCTTCGCCCGGGTGCTGGACGAGAGCGGGGGGTACATCAAAGACAACATGCCCATCCTGGCCACGGGGCGCATCTCCGTCCGGGACGAGAAACAGCCCCAGATGATGGTGGACGCCATTGAGCCCCTCCAGCCTGAGATGGCCAGGGCCGCGGACCAGGGGGGCAGGAAGCTGTGGCTGCGCCTGCCCAGCCGGGAGGACCCCCGCCTGCGCAAGCTGAAGCTGATCCTCTCCATGTTCCCGGGGGAGGAACAGGCGGTGCTGTACTTTGAGGACTGCAAAAAGCGCTCAGGCGCCCGCTGCCAGATCCACCCCGCCCTGCTGGAGGACCTGCGGGAGCGGTTTGGAGAGGCCAACGTGGTGGTAAAATAGGACCGGGTGGCCGCCGGGGCGGCCCGCCCCGCAGACAGAGACAGATTCCCCGCGGCGAAAGGGGGAGGGAAATGAAAAAAAGAAGAAGCTCGATCCTGTTCCACCGCTCGGTGCTGGTGGGGCTCTCCCTGTTGAGCCAGATCGTGGTGCTGGCGGTGATGCTGCTGGCCTTTTCCGGCAGGCTGTCCTATTTCTACTGGGGCTGCATCCTGATCAGCGTGGCGGCCACCCTGTGGATCCTGGGCCGGCAGATCGAGCCGGGGTACAAGCTGGCCTGGATCATGCTGATCATGGCCCTCCCAGTGTTCGGCGGGGTGTTCTACCTGCTGTCCGGGGGAGGGGGCATCTCCAAGCGCACCCAGCGCAAGCTGGACGGCATCAACCACCGGACCAGGGAGGCCGTGCAGTCCGACTTTCACGCGGACGGCCTCCGGGAGGTGGACGCCGACGCGGCGGGACAGGCCCTTTACCTGGAGCGGTGCGCCGGCTGCCCGGTCTACGCCGGGACCCACGCGGAGTATTTCCCCCTGGGTGAGCTGGCCTACGCGCGGATGCTGGAGGAGCTGGAGAAGGCGGAGCACTATATCTTCCTGGAGTACTTCATCCTCCAGCAGGGGGAGCTGTGGGACAGCGTGCTGGAGATCCTCAAGCGCAAGGCGGCCCAGGGGCTGGACGTGCGGCTGATCTACGACGACTTCGGCTGCATGTACACCCTCCCCAAGAACTATGACCGCTACATGGAGGAGCAGGGCATCCAGTGCTGGGTGTTCGGGCGGCTGGTGCCAGTGATGTCGGTGCGGCAGAACAACCGGGACCACCGCAAGATGACCATCATCGACGGAAAGACGGCCTTCACCGGCGGGATGAACCTGTCCGACGAGTATATCAACCGCCGCGTCCGGTTCGGCCACTGGAAGGACAGCGCCATCCTCCTGCGGGGGGAAGCGGCCTGGTCCATGACCGCCATGTTTTTGGGCATGTGGGACTCCCTGGCCGGCTGGGAGGAGGACTACGGCCGGTTCCGGCCCCAGTACCCGGCGGCGGAGCCCGGCGGCGGCTGGGTGCAGCCCTACACCGACACCCCTCTGGACCACGAGAAGGTGAGCCAGACGGTGTACCTGAACATGATCTCCAGGGCCCGGAAGAGCATCTATATCACCACCCCCTACCTGGTGGTGGACGAGGCCACCAACACCGCCCTGTGCAACGCCGCCAAGTCCGGCGTGGACGTGCGCATCATCACCCCCCACATCCCGGACAAGCGGTACGTGTTCGAGGTCACCCGGGCCCACTACCCGCCCTTGCTGGAGGCGGGGGTGAAGATCTACGAGTACACCCCCGGCTTCATCCACGCCAAGAACTTTGTGGTGGACGGGAAATACGCCACCGTGGGCACGGTGAACCTGGACTACCGCAGCCTGTTCCTCCACTTTGAAAACGGCGTGTGGCTCTTTGAGGCGCCCTGCATCCAGGATATCACCCGGGATTTTATGGAGACGCTGGAGGTCAGCGAGCCCATCAGCCTGCGCAAGTCCCGGCGGCTGAACCTGCTGCTGCAGATCTACCGCAGCGTCCTTTGTATCTTCGCCCCGCTGATGTGAATGAAAAAGCCCTGGGATCTGTCGATCCCAGGGCTTTTTGCCGCTGCCTACGGGCGGTCAGAACTCCTTGCGGATGGTCAGGACGTTCTGCCCGTCCCGGTACTCATAGGAGATATTGTCTATGGTTTTCTTCACCATGAAGATGCCCAGCCCGCCAACCTGACGCTCCTCTGCGGAGAGGGACACGTCCGGGTCCTGATGGGCCAGGGGGTCGTAGGGCCTCCCGCTGTCGAGGAAGGTGATGGACACCGCCCTGGGCTCCTCCTGCGTCTCCAGGCGGACGGTGGCCCTGCCGGTGCCGGGCGCGTAGGCGTAGTGGGCGATGTTGCCCAGCAGCTCGTCGATGGCCACGTCGATCTGGGCCTGTACCTTCATGGGGCAGTCCATGGCCTCCAGCCGCTCGTCCACAAAGGCTGTGACGGCGGGGATGCTCTCAACGGCGGCGTCAACGGTGATCTCCTCCGGGCCGTCCTTTTTCATTTTCCGCCTGAACTCCAGGCAGAGCATGGTGATGTCGTCAAACTGGGGCGCCTCCCCCACGAAGGCGTCGATATCGGCCTTGACCGCCGGGAGCAGCTCCTCCGGGGAGGCGTCGGTGTGGGCGTTCAGCACCTTCTCCAGCCGCTCCATGCCGTAGAGCTGGTTTTGGGCGTCGGTGGCCTCGGTGACGCCGTCGGTGTACTGGAACAGCTTGTCGCCGGGCTCCAGGGTCATGGTCCCCATCCGGTAGCGGGTCATCTCCATGCCGGCCAGGACAAAGCCGGGCCGGATCTTATAGGGCGCGTAGCGCCCGCCCGCCTTGAGGATAAAGGGCATCTCGTGGCCGGCGTTGACGAAGTTGAACTGCCCCGTCTCCAGGTCCAGGACGCCCTCGAAGGCGGTGATGAACATCTCCTCGCTGTTGCCCTCGCACAGCAGGCGGTTGACCTCCATGAACACATCGCCCAGGTCCCGCCCCGGGGCGGTGTGGTCCTTGATGAGGGTCTTGCCGATGACCATGAACAGCGCGGCGGGGACCCCCTTGCCGGATACGTCCGCCACCACCACGGCCAGGTGGGTGTCGTCCACCATGAAGAAGTCGTAGAAGTCGCCCCCCACCTCCTTGGCGGGGTCCATGGTGGCGTAGATGTCGATCTCCGGCCGGTCCGGGAAGGCGGGGAAGATGCAGGGGAGCATGGAGCTCTGGATGTGCCGGGCGATGTCCAGCTCCGCGCCGATGCGCTCCTTCTCCGCCGTGACGGCCGTCAGGTCGTGGATGTGACTGTCCAGCGAGGTGGCCATGGCGTTGAACGCCGCGGCCAGATCGCCGATCTCGTCGTTCCGGTACACCTTGGCCTGGTGGGTCAGTTCCCCGCGGCTGATGTGGTCCACATCCTTCCGCAGCTCCAGCAGGGGACCGGTCAGGCGCCTGGCGAAGCTGCCGCTGAAGGCCACCACCGCCCCGATGATCAGCAGGAATACGATCAGGGAGATGACCCCCGTGCGCAGGATGCCCTGGGCCATCGCCGCGGCGGTCGCCCCGGTCTGGGAGGTGATGTCCGCCCGGATGTTCTCCACCGGGGCGGTCACCGTGTCGGAGGGCACGTGGACCACCAGGGTCCAGTCGGCGGTGGTGATGGGGACGAAGCCGTAGTAGATGTCGTCCTCCGTCACCGCGACGCCGAATTTCCCGGACAGGATGTTGTCCGCGACCGCGTAAGCGTCGCAGTCCGGGTCCCGGACATTCTCAAAGGTCCCGTCGCTGCGCATATTGGGGGAGGCGATGATGTCCCCCTCGGAATTCACCAGGAAGGCGTAGGACCCGGGGCTGAAATCGAGGTCGATGATCTCCTTGTTCATATCCTCGATGAGGATATCGATGCAGACCACCCCGGCAAAGCGGTCCTCCCCGTCGAAAATGGGCGCGGCGCAGGTGACCGTCAGTCCGCGGCCGAAGTGGTCCTCGTAGGTCTCGGTGAACACCGGGCCGTCGGCATTTTTCGCGGCCTCGTACCAGACCGAGTGAAAGTAGTCGTAGTACTCAGACGTCACATTGGGCGCGGCCTCATAGGTGATCATGAAGCCGGTCTCCGTGGCTACATAGATGGTGGAGATGATGCTGTCGTTGTCGGTGATCACCGGCTGCCAGACATGGACGAGGTTGGCCAGAAGCCCCATCTCCTCCTCAATGTCCTCCCGGGTGACGCTCCTGTCCGCAAAGCTCAGCTGGAGCAGGTAGTGGTAGTCGCTCTCCTCTCCCGCCGACAACACCTCCTGGGGCACATAGGCCTCGGGCTCCTCGTAGATGCGGTGGGCATAAAAGGCGAACTGGCTGGTGTAATCGGCAAACTTTATGAAGCGGCGGTCGGCCATCTCGGCCTCGCTCTCCGCCGCCCGGAGCAGGTTGTGCTCCATCTGCTTCAGCAGCGCCCCGGCACTGGCCGCGGCGGCGGCGTCGCCCAGCGCCTGGTTGTCCCGCAGCACGGTGTCCCGCAGGGCGGTCAGGCTCCCGGCCCACAGGAAGCCCGTGAGCAGCAGCGCGGCCACGCACAGGGCCAGCACCATCTGCTGGACCTGGCGCTGGATGGACCTGCGCTTTTTTTCCTGTCCCGTTTCGTTCACGGTGCGCTCACTCGATGGTCAGGATATCCACAAAGCCCGTGACCTCAAAGATCTCCATGATCGTCTCATTCACATGGGTCAGCTTCATGGTCCCCTGGCGGTTCATGACCTTCTGGGTGCTGAGCAGGACCCGCAGTCCCGCCGAGGACAGGTACTCCAGCCCGGCGAAGTCCAGCTCCAGCTGCTTCACGCTGGGGAGGCTGTTCTTCAGCTCCGCGTCCAGCTCCGGCGCGGTGGTGGTGTCCAGCCGCCCCTCCACGGCCAGCTTCAGGCTGCTGCCGTCCTGGTTCTTGGTGATGGTCATAGGTCGTTCCTCCTTGTTCGCATTTTTTGCAGGGTCCTGTCAGCCCTCCGGCTCGTCCGGCAGGCGCATGCCCGGCACGTGGACGGGATAGGGGCCGCTGACGGTGCAGTAGATCCCCTCCTCCTCCAGGACGTCCACGAACCGGCGCACATAGGTGTCGTCCTCGAACTCCTGCATGAAGCAGTAGTCGAAGTAGCCGTTGCAGGTGTTGATCTCAATGGCGACGCCGCTGCCGTCGGTGGTGACGGAGCAGTGTACCGACTCGATCATGGGGGCCATGCTGCCCCAGTCGGTGCGGCCCACATAGCTGACCTTGAAGGTGACGGGGTACGGCGCGGGCAGGTTGCCGATGCCGGTGCGCGCCCCGGTGACCTGGGGCCGGAGCAGGGCGAAACGCTCCTCCAGCGACAGGGGCTCCAGGGCCTTCTCCAGCTCCAACTGCTCCCGGACCACGTTCCACACGTTCTCCGGCTGGCTCTGGAGCATCACCATACCCCGGCTGCAGGTGGCAAGGCGCATCAGGTCGGCGTCCCGCAGGGAGGCGGGATAGCGCAGCAGGATCAGGGCCACCATGCTCTGGTGGGCCAGGGGCTTGCGGATGACGTCCCGGATGTTGTGGGCCATGCCGCACACCACCGGCTCCGCCGCGTCGGGGTGGAGGCTCTGCAGGGCCTTGGCCATGAAGGCGGAGGTGATGGTGGCGGGGCTGCCGTCCTGGGTGCGGGTGTACTTCATGAAAGAGGTCTCGCCGATGCGGATGTGCCAGCACATCTGTTTCCCGATGCCGGTGTGGTCTGTGATGCAGAATGCTTTGCCGGAGCGAGGGACGCCCAGCGGCTCCTCGTCCGACGGGACCTGGGCGGGGAAGGGGTCCTCCAGCTCGCCGGCGGGGATCTCCTCCCCGGCCAGCCGGACGCCCGCCGGGTCCAGGGTCCGCCCCTCGGTCTCGCACAGGTAGTAGTACAGCACCGTCTTGATCCAGTGGAACGCGCCGGCCCCGTCGGTGAGGGCGTGGAACGCCCCAAAGATGATGCTGGTGCGCTCATAGCTGACCCCCACCAGGTGGTAGTTGGACTGCTCCGTGTTCAGGCGGGCGGGGACAGGGCCCTTTACCAGAGAAACCGGCAGGGGGTTGTCCTCTAAGTACAGCTCCCTCTCCGTGGCGCGCAGGCGCACGGAGAAATAGGGGTAGCGGGTCATGGCCTTGTCCAGAGCCCGGCGCAGCGGCTCCGGCTCGATGGGATTTTTCAGCGTGACCCGCACACTGAACGCATTGGCAAAGTTCCGGTTCGCCCCGTAAAACATGGCCAGGCTCACCGGCGCAAGCTTTGTTCTTCCCATGCTCTCCTCCTTCAAATCACGCTCCGGGGCACCCTGTTCCGGACCCCTCCGGACCGGTTTCCATACAGATTCAATATAACACCCGGCGCTGGAAAAAGCAATACGGCAAAAAAGTCAAAAATAACCTTTTGCGGGGGGTGTGCCCCGGCCCGCGGCACGGGGACAGCCCCTTTGCACAGCCGGGCGGAGAGGGGCGGCGGGGCCCCCATTTCAGCGGCCCCCGTTCGGGAAAGATGGGGGGATTTCGTGCCGGATTGATTGAGATTTTCTGGGGTTACGGTATACTTCATCATGTAGGATACTAGGGAGAGGTGGGAACTGAGATGGAGATGCAGGCGAGGACCCTGGACCGGCGGGAGCTGCCCGGCTTCCGGCCCTATCTGCTTCCCGCTACCGCGGCCGCCGTCCAGCAGGGGGGGAAGTCCATTCTGGCCCTGGGGGCGGTGTCCGGCCGGTACGCCCTGGGGGCGATCGCCGCCCGGCTGAGCGAGGACGGGGAGGCGGCTCTCACCGATCTGTTTGTGGACGAGGCCGCCCGGCGGCAGGGCGTGGGCCTCTTCCTGCTGAACGCGCTGTGCCAGACGCTGCGGGAGCGGGAGATCCCCCTGCTCACCGCCGACTACGCCCTGCTGGACAGGGACCTGACCGCGATGGACGCGCTGATGGAGAAGGCGGGGGCCACGCCGCCCCGGTTCCGGGCCGTGAGCTACCGGGCCGACTCCAGAGATTTCCACGACCATCCCCTCCTGGGGATCTGCCTCACCCCCCGGTACAAGACGCCGGCGGAGATCGTCCCCTTCTTCCAGCTGTCCCCGGAGGCCCTGGCCGAGCTGGAACAGGCGGAGGACATCCCCTATGTTTTATCCTGGAAGCTGCTGAAGGACAGGGCCGTCCCTGACCTGTCGGTGGCCGTGGTCCGGGAGGGAAAAGTGCGCGCCTACCTGCTGGCGGAGGAGAGCACCGACGGCGGGTTCGTGCTGCTGGCCGCCGCCCGGCGGGAGGGCTCCAGGGGCTCCGATTTCCTGACGATGATGCGGGAGCTGGGCAGCCGGTGCTGGTACTGGCGGGGCGGGGATTTCCCCTTCTATTTCTCCGCCGTCAACGAGCACACGGCGCAGCTGGGCCTGTCCCTGATGGGGGACAAGTACCAGGTGTACGAGGAGCACATCTGCACCTTCCTCCTGGAGCCCCAAAAAGAGAAGAGCGCGCCGTAACGGCGCGGGCCGGCAGACGGCGGGACGCCCGCCGGACGTGTGAGGGGGGAGTTTCTGTGCAGACCTATCAGGACCGCCAAAGGGTGGGGCAGGCCCCCGCGGCCCAGCCGGAGAGCGAGTCTGCCTATATGCCCCGGTCCGTGAGTCAGGACGGCTGGAGCGCCCCCGGCCCTGTGGGCGCGTCGCCCCTGAGTGCCAGCGCCGTGCCGGCCAGCGCGGCGGGGCCCATGCAGGCCAGCAAGAAGGAGCGGCGGGCCAGGACGGCCGCCCAGCAGTCCGCGCGGGACATCGAGAGCCAGGAGCAAGAGGATAACCGAATCTACGCGGCTGCCCGGGGCCGGTTTTTACAGAGCGAGGCTGGGCGCGGGTTCAGCGACGAGGATGTGTATAACTACTTTTTCAACGGAAACAGCAGCCTGGAGTCCCGGGGCCACTTTCTCCAGCTCCAGCTGCCCGGTCTGGACTCCGAGGCGGAGCAGGACCGGATGTTCGCGGCGATGGCCAGCGGCATAGGCGGCCGGCAGGAGGATACCGCCGGCATCGCCGGATATTTCGGCCAGTTTATGGACCGGGTGGACAACACCGATTTCTCCAGCCTGGCCGCCAGCAGAGACGCGGACGTCTTTGCCGCGCAGGCCCGGCATAACCGCACCCTCCAGAGCCTGAACTACGTCAGCACCGTCCTGGGGGACGAGGCCATGCGCGGCGCCATCCAGCGCAGCCGGGGGATGGGGGACGAGGAGTTTGCCCAGTCTGTGCAAAACCAGCGGAACCTGAGCGCGGCCAACGCGGACGCCAGCTATCTGGCCAGCCAGACCCTCAACCCGAGCGAGCGGGAGATGTTAGAAGGCTCGGCCTTCTCTATGGACAGCATCCGCGCCCGCAACGCCCAGCGGCGCAGGCGGGCCCTGTCCCAGTGGCCCGGCCTGTCATGACGGCCGGCCCCGCCGCAGGGTGCCATAGAGACCGGCCCGAAGGTGCGATCGACCCATAGCAGATAAGAAAACTCAGCAGGACCGCTGGAAAGGAGAGGCTGAAAACCTATGTCCCAGACCTATCAGGCCCGCCGCAGGGCCCAGCAGGCCCCGGCGGAGCAAAAATTTGGAACCAGCGTCCCCGGCCCCTCCATCCAGGAGCTGGCGGCCGGCGCCATGCCCTCCACCGAGCAGATGGGCCACCGGGTGGACCTGCCCGACGCCATCCGGGAGAAGATGGAGGCCTCCTTCGGAGCCGACTTCTCCGGCGTAAAGCTATATGAGAGCCAGACGGTGGCCGACGCCGGGGCCAACGCCATGACCATGGGGTCCAATGTGGCCTTCGCGCCGGGGCAGCTGGACCTGGCCTCCACCTCCGGGCAGGCCCTGCTGGGCCACGAGCTGTCCCACGTGGTCAGCCAGGCCCGGGGCGAGAGCGCCGGGCAGGGGTTCCTGGCCGACGCGGGGCTGGAGGCCCAGGCCGACCGGCAGGGGGCCCTGGCAGCCCAGGGGGAGAGCGTCTACACCGGGCCGGTGACGCCCCTGAGCGCCAGCGCGGTGCCCGCCTCCGCCGCCGGGCCCATGCAGGCCGCGAAGGAGTCCACCGTGGAGGCGGAGAAGGAGGCCGCCCTGGAGGGCAAGCAGCTGCCCAGCCCTCTGCACTTCATCCAGCGCGGCCGGGCCAAGCAGGAGTATCTGGGCAAACGGGATGAACGCATGAGGGTGGCGGGCCTGGCCGCGGACGCCATAGGCCGGGCCAACGGGCAGATGCAGGCCGCGAGAAAAGCCTATAGTGACGCCGCGGAGAGGTTTGCGGGGAGCAAAGAAGCTTATGCCAGCAGAGCCAGATATGCGACCCGGTACCTGGAAACCGGTTTGCTGAACAGGGGTGAGCAGGAGCAGCAGGACATACTGAGGGCTTTCAGCAGGAGTGGGACCGACGCGGATCTCGCCCCCTACCTCATCGAGGATATCAGACGGTACGGCCAGGTCCAGCAGGATCGCATCCTGTCGAATGATCCCGCGGAAATGCTGAAAGCCTACGGCGACGACGCACTGGTCGGCATGCATCAGGCGGATATCGCCGAGGTGATATTCAATCCCGACTTCGACCGGAGCCAGCTGGTGGGCGAGGGAAAGCTGACCCAGGAGGAGCTGGATGCGTTCGAGGCGAACCAGTACAACAGAGATATCAGTAACGCTCACGTCACGGCCACGGCCCTGCAGATGATGGGCTCCGACGAAACCTATGCAGCAGGGCGGAGCGCTTACAACAGGACGGAGGAACAGTACTGGAGAAACCGCAGGGGCGGCCATTGAGATCGAATGGGGAGGAACGGATATGTCACAGATCTATCAGGCCCGCCGCAGGGCGCAGGACGCCCCGGCGGAGCAGAAATTTGAAACCAGCGTCCCCGGCCCCTCCATCCAGGAGCTGGCCGCGGGCGCTATGCCCAGCACAGAGCAGATGGGCCATCGGGTGGACCTGCCTGACGCCATCCGGGAGAAGATGGAGGCCTCCTTCGGGGCGGATTTCTCCGGGGTGAAGCTCTACGAATCCCAGACGGTGGCCGACGCGGGGGCGGAGGCCATGACCATGGGGTCAAATGTGGCCTTTGCGCCCGGGCAGCTGGACCTGACCAGCACCTCCGGGCAGGCCCTTCTGGGGCACGAGCTGTCCCACGTGGTCAGTCAGGCCCGGGGCGAGAGCGCCGGCCGTGGCTTTTTGGCGGATCCCGGCCTGGAGGCTCAGGCCGACCGGCAGGGGATGCTGGCCGCCCAGGGGGAGAGCGCCTATTCCGGCCCGGTGGCGCCGCTGAGCGCCAGCGCGGTGCCTGCCTCCGCCGCGGGGCCCATGCAGGCCGCGAAGCACACCGATGAGGAGGTAGCGCGAGCCGAGCAAGTAGCTAACGAGTATGGCGAAGGGGAAAATAAGAAGCTTCCCTCCGCGTTTTGGCATCCCTTCAAGCGGAGAGAGGCCATCGACCAATGGCTGGACTTTGACAGGATGAATAGACCTACTTCTATAAGGATTATTGATGATTATGATGAATGGGCATGATTATGATGGCGATGATTTCTTCTCCCTGTCGGTAAGCCATCAGCCTAAGCGCAGCGAAAGGTGGAATACGGATGTCCCAGATCTATCAGGCCCGCCGCAGGGTGCAGGACGCCCCGGCGGAACAGAAATTTGAAACCAGCGTCCCCGGTCCGTCCATGCAGGAGCTGGCCGCTGGGACTATGCCCAGCACAGAGCAGATGGGCCGCCGGGTGGACCTGCCTGACGCCATCCGGGAGAAGATGGAGGCGTCTTTCGGGGCGGACTTCTCCGGCGTGAAGCTCTACGAGAGCCAGACGGTGGCTGACGCGGGGGCGGAGGCTATGACCATGGGGTCCAACGTGGCCTTCGCGCCGGGGCAGCTGGACTTGACCAGCACCGCCGGGCAGGCCCTGCTGGGCCATGAGCTGTCCCACGTGGTCAGTCGGGCCCGGGGCGAGAGCGCCGGCCGGGGCTTTCTGGCGGACGCGGGCCTGGAGGCCCAGGCCGACCGGCAGGGGATGCTGGCCGCCCAGGGGGAGAGCGTCTACACCGGCCCGGTGAGTCCCCTCAGCGCCAGCGCGGTGCCCGCCTCCGCCGCCGGGGTGGCCCAGGCCAAGAAGAAAAAGGACATCGCAAAAGATGCCCTGAGTGCGGGTGAGATCAAGGATAAAAGTAAAGATCCGGGTGTAGAGGATGCCCTCCAGCGGTACGTAACTGCAAACCCGAATCAGACCGGGCGGTCCGGTTCACTGATGACAATGATGGGGCCGTTCGGCCTCGGGGTCGAACTGCTGTCAAGGGGCTACCGCGACTACGTGATGGCCAAGCTTTCCCGCATAGGTGGGGACACGGAGGAGAAAAAAGCGGAGCAGGACGAGCTCCTGCGGGTATTCCTGGGCGACGATAAGGGAGCGATCGCCCAGTATATCGGAAACGATATGAGCCAGATGACGCAGAGCCTGGGGGGCTATCAGGACCTCGTCAGCGAGGATTTCAAGACCCGGGCCAACGCTTACGCCGGGGCACAGTCGGACAACCAGCTCAGGTGGTCTCTCGACGCAATGCTGGATAAGCACTCTTTCCTCACCCAGGGAGGAAACGCGCTGGACAGCAATCTGGTGAATAACTACAGGCAGGCCAGCGCGACATTCCAGAAGGACCGCGAACTCGTGGAAGACAGCTTGAACGCCGCCACAGGCAAGCTTGTGAGAACGACTCCGCAGGAACGAAAGGCCCACCGGAGGGGGCGCAGAGAGGCGCTGAACGGTGTCCTATGAGATCGAAGCGAATGGTGACGTGATCCTTTGAAGGTCAGGACACGGGACCGTTCAGGGAAAGAGGTGCAGAAGGTATGTCCCAGACCTATATGGCCCGCCGCAGGGCGCAGGACGCCCCGGCGGAGCAGAAATTTGAAACCAGCGTCCCCGGTCCCTCCATGCAAGAGCTGGCCGCTGGTGCCATGCCCAGCACAGAGCAGATGGGCCGCCGGGTGGATCTGCCCGACGCCATTCGGGAGAAGATGGAGGCCTCCTTCGGAGCTGATTTCTCCGGCGTAAAGCTGTACGAGAGCCAGACCGTGGCCGACGCGGGAGCCCAGGCCATGACCATGGGGTCCAATGTGGCCTTCGCGCCCGGGCAGCTGGACCTTGCCAGCACCTCCGGGCAGGCCCTGCTGGGGCATGAGCTGTCCCACGTGGTATCCCAGGCCCGTGGCGAGAGCGCCGGGCGGGGATTTTTGGCGGATTCCGGCCTGGAGGCCCAGGCCGACCGGCAGGGGATGCTGGCCGCCCAGGGGGAGAGCGCCTATTCCGGCCCGGTGGCGCCGCTGAGTTCCAGCGCCGTGCCCACCGCCGCCGCGGGGCCCATGCAGGCTGCGAAGCTCTCCGGGGCCGAAAAGAGCAGGGCTGAAGAATACGCTGAGTGGAAGGGGCAGGAGCTTCCCTCCGCGTTTTGGCACCCCTTCAAGCGGGACAGGGCCCTGCGCCAGGCGTTGGCCGATAGCGACGACGATATGATGTTCGATATGCGTCATCACTATGATGAGAATGGAGAATTTATCGGTATGGAAGATGACAGGCGCCAGGCCATGGTCAGCGCGGGCGCGGCGGAGACAAACGCCAGCCTCCTTCAGCGCCAGGCGGGCATGAGCCAGGCGATGTCCTTTGAGGATGTGGCTGCCAACGGCCTGCGCCGGGATACCTCGGGCAGTCACGAGGCGTCCAAGAAGATGTACGACATGTACCGGCGCGTCATCGGCGGGGCCGACGCGGTCAACAGGATCGTGAACAGCTCCACCCGGGGCGGGCAGTTCAACAACGCGGCGGCCCTGTCCCAGCTCACTGCTCTGGTCAACAACAGCGGCATCCGCAAATATCTGGTGCAGCAGGGCAGGGAGAGCTTCCGGAACCTCAACGCCAACCTGACGCCCGAACAGAAGAGCGCCCTGATCATGAGCGACTTCCAGAACCGCGTGATCGGCGGCACCTTTACAGATGAGCTGACCAGGATCAACAAGGATAAGGCCGATCAAATGGAAGCGAGCGGGGGGAACTACGATCCGGCGCTGGACGAGCAGCTGCGGGACGCCCGGATCAGGAGCGGCTATATGGCCAAGCTGACCAGATATGACATCAAAACGGGCAGGAGCACGGCTTCCCAGGACCCGCAGCAGCAGGCCATGTACGACGCCTACCTCCAGATGCTGGCGGACGATTTCCGGGATGACTGACACGATGGCAAGACGGGCAGGAGCACGGCCGCCAATATCATAGGCCCCGCAGCGGGTCCCGCCCGGAGAGGAGGAGAACCTATGTCCCAGACCTATCAGGCCCGCCGCAGGGCGCAGACGGCCCCGGCGGAGCGGCAATTCCATACCAGCGTCCCCGGCCCCTCCATGGCGGAGCTGGCCGCTGGCGCTATGCCCAGCACCGAGCAGATGGGCCGCCGGGTGGACCTGCCCGACGCCATCCGGGAGAAGATGGAGGCCTCCTTTGGCGCGGATTTCTCCGGGGTGAAGCTGTACGAGAGCCAGACGGTGGCCGATGCCGGGGCCAATGCCATGACCATGGGGTCCAACGTGGCCTTCGCGCCGGGACAGCTGGACCTGACCAGCACTTCCGGGCAGGCGCTGCTGGGGCACGAGCTGTCCCACGTGGTCAGTCAGGCCAGGGGCGAGAGCGCGGGCCGGGGCTTTTTGGCGGATTCCGACCTGGAGGCCCAGGCCGACCGGCAGGGGATGCTGGCCGCCCAGGGGGAGAGCGCCTACACCGGCCCGGTGGCGCCCCTGAGCGCTTCGGCGGTGCCCGCCAGCGCCGGCGGGGTGGCCCAGGCCAAGAAGAAAAAGACCATCGCGGAGGAGGCCCTGGATGGGGGCGGCGAGGAGAAAAGCGCCGATGCAGCGCAGGCCGTCTACGGCCGATACGCGAGCGAACGTAACATGGATGTGAGTAACGTCAGTTTCCCCATTTTAAAGATGGGCTTCCGCAATTACGTGGAGGACAAGCTGGCCAGCATGGCGGGGGACAAGGAGCAGCAGGACGCGTTTTTGGATATCGTCTTGAGCGGCGATAAGGAGAGGATCAACGGATATGTCGGGGATGATATGCGCCGGATGACGGAGAGCCTGGGGACCTATCAGCAGGACCTTGTCAGCGAGGATTTCGAGACCCGGGCCAACGCCTACACCAGAGCGCGCGCGGACAACCAGAACAGGAGGAACCTGATCGGGCTCATGGCGATCCCCAATAGTTCGCTCGACGATTTGGATGAGGAATTGGTGGACAACTTCAGAAGCGCAAGCAATAGTTTCGGGAGAGACTACAGCTTTGCAGAGGACAGCCTGATGTCCGCCGCAGGCAGAGGCTCGGCTTACAAATCGAGGAGACGCAAAGCATTCCGGGCCAACCGCAGGAGCGGGAAGGATGCTTTTGAGAGCTGACGGCCGCCGCCGCGCGGGAAAAGGCGCGCGGACACCGCCCGCCGAACGCGGGGCATAAGGAGGAGGTTATATGACACAGACCTATCAGGCCCGCCGCAGGGCGCAGGACGCCCCGGCGGAGCAGCAATTCCATACCAGCGTCCCCGGCCCGTCTATGCAGGAGCTGGCGGCGGGCGCTATGCCCTCCACTGAGCAGATGGGCCATCGGGTGGACCTGCCCGACGCCATCCGGGAGAAGATGGAGACCTCCTTCGGGGCGGACTTCTCCGGGGTGAAGCTGTACGAGAGCCAGACCGTGGCCGACGCGGGGGCGGAGGCCATGACCATGGGGTCCAACGTGGCCTTTGCGCCGGGGCAGCTGGACCTGACCAGCACCTCCGGCCAGGCCCTTCTGGGCCACGAGCTGTCCCACGTGGTTTCTCAGGCCCGGGGCGAGAGCGCCGGCCGTGGCTTTTTGGCGGATTCCGGCCTGGAGGCCCAGGCCGACCGGCAGGGGATGCTGGCCGCCCAGGGTGAGAGCGTCTACACCGGGCCGGTGGCGCCGCTGAGTTCCAGCGCGGTGCCCGCCTCCGCCGCGGGAGTGGCCCAGGCCAAGAAGAAAAAGACCATCGCGGAGGAGGCCTATCATAAGGACCAGGAAGTGACTGACGCGATGCCGAGCGTGCCGCTGCACTGGGGCCAGCGAGAGGAGGCGCTCAGCATGATGCCGGCCGGGCACGAGCACATGGACGAGCTCGCGCAGTCGGGCTATCTGGACCTCGCAACGTTCAAAATGAACCAGACGCAGGATGAGAACGAGCGGCAGGAGATCCTCAACACCTTCCTGAGCGGCGACCAGGACCGGATCAACGCCTATCTCAAGAACGACTCGACGGGGGTGCTCCAGGAGATGAAGGCCGCTTCGAACGACCTGATTCAGGAGGATTTCCAGACCCGGGCCGACGCCTATGGGAGGTCGGCAGGGACCAGAAAGCACCTGGCTCTGCTGGAAGATGCCGGCATCGCCAACCTGCTGAACGAGGAGGAGCTGGCCGAGTTCCAGGGCGCAAGGGAAAACTTCCTGATGGACCGCTACCAGCAGCACCACAGCCTGGCCGCCGCAATGGGCTGGAAGGGAGACTATCGGGAAACGCGGGGCAAGCGGAGGAAGTACCGGAACAGGCGCAGGAACGGGACGACGGCCACCGAGATGGCCGCGCGAAGGGCGGAGAAAGCGAGACTCAGAGAGCAGGAGCGGCAGGCGGAGTTGGAGAGGAGAAGTCATACAACGGGGAACTACACTCCAGAAGAAGTGCGCGAGATACTGCGCGAGAGAGTAGGCATCGTTCATTGAGATACATTCCGCCGGAAGGAGGGAGCCCGGTATGCCACAGACCTATCTGTCCCGCCGCAGGATGCAGGACGCCCCGGCGGCGCGAAAATTTGATACCAGCGTCCCCGGCCCGTCCATCCAGGAGCTGGCCGCGGGTGCTATGCCCTCCACTGAGCAGATAGGCCGCCGGGTGGACCTGCCCGACGCCATCCGGGAGAAGATGGAGGCCTCCTTCGGTGCGGATTTCTCCGGGGTGAAGGTGTACGAGAGCCAGACCGTGGCCGACGCCGGGGCGGAGGCTATGACCATGGGGTCCAATGTGGCCTTCGCGCCCGGGCAGCTGGACCTGACCAGCACCTCCGGGCAGGCCCTGCTGGGGCATGAGCTGAGCCATGTGGTCAGCCAGGCCCGGGGCGAGAGCGCCGGGCGGGGCTTTTTGGCGGACTCCGGCCTGGAGGCCCAGGCCGACCGGCAGGGGATGCTGGCCGCCCAGGGTGAGAGCGCCTATTCCGGCCCGGTGGCGCCGCTGAGTTCCAGCGCGGTGCCCGCCAGCGCCGGCGGCGTGGCCCAGGCCAAAAAGAAGGAGGATATCGCGAATGACGCCCTGATACAGGAAGCGGAACGCAGCAGCAGGGAAGGCGGGCTGAACAGAGCCCTCACCGCGTACCGCGACAACGCCGGGCAGGCCAGGAGCGTCGAGGAGATGACGGGCGCGCTTCAAAGGGGCGGCCACTATGGCTACGTCTCGAATAATCTGGACCGCATGGATGATCCGGACGAGCAGCAGAGATTCCTGAGCATCTTCCTGGGCGGCGATCAGAATGCGATCAACGACTATATGCGGAACGACGCCCTGACGCTGACCCAGAGCATGGCGGCGGCCTCACCGAACCTAATCAGCGAGAGCTTCCGGACCCGGGCCGACGCCTACACCGGGTCGAGAACCTACGATGAGCGCCTGGATGCGTTCCGCGGCGAAAATCTCAGCCGGCTGCTGAACAGAGAGGAACAGGCGTCGTTCCAGAGCGCGAGCGATAATTTCCAGAGGGACCGGCAGATGGCGCAGGAGAGTATGCAGGCCCACGCGACAGACCAACGCTTCTTTACCGGGGATGCTTATACCACGGAGCAGGAGCGGGCGAAGCGAAAGGCGTACAGAAAGCACCGCAGGAACGGGAAGGCCGCAAGGGGCTTCTGATCCACAGGGGATCGGAGGGGACCCGGCGGGGCCGCCGGAAAGGGGGGCGCTGAAACCTATGTCACAGACCTATCAGGCCCGCCGCAGGGCGCAGACGGCCCCGGCGGAACAGAAATTTGAAACCAGCGTCCCCGGCCCCTCCATCCAGGAGCTGGCCGCAGGCGCTATGCCCTCCGCCGAGCAGATGGGCCGCCGGGTGGACCTGCCCGACGCCATCCGGGAGAAGATGGAGGCCTCCTTCGGGGCGGATTTCTCTGGCGTGAAGCTCTACGAGAGCCAGACGGTGGCCGACGCGGGGGCCAATGCCATGACCATGGGGAGCAATGTGGCCTTTGCGCCGGGGCAGCTGGATCTTGCCAGCACCTCCGGGCAGGCCCTGCTGGGGCATGAGCTGAGCCACGTGGTGTCTCAGGCCCGGGGCGAGAGCGTGGGCCGGGGCTTTTTGGCGGACGCGGGCCTGGAGGCCCAGGCGGACCGGCAGGGGATGCTGGCCGCCCAGGGTGAGAGCGCCTATTCCGGCCCGGTGGCGCCGCTGAGTTCCAGCGCGGTGCCAGCCTCCGCCGCGGGGTCCATGCAGGCCAGGAAGGCGGAGAGCGCCGGCACCATGACCAAGGACGGCTTTGACGAGCTGGCCCAGTACTCCACCAAGACCGGCGGCTACCCTTATGAAGAGGGCATGGGCACGGCGCGGGCCCGTTATGGAGACGGCAAGTTTAACTTCAGCGCGGACGCGCAGACGAGAGATGAATCCGATTTCATCAGAATGCCCGGGGGGACCCTGAGGGGGCATGTGTTCCGGCCCACGGTGAAAAACAACGGCAAGCACGTCATCCTGTACAGCGGCTCCGGCGGGCAGGCGGCCAATCAGGTCACCAAGCAGGTGGAACAGTACAACCAGGAGGGCTACACCGTCCATGTCTACGACTACCGGGGATTCGGCAGGAGCAGCTTCTCCAGCGTGGGGGTCGATGCCTCTGAGCGCAGCATCATGGAGGACGCCACCGCTATCTATGAGCATGTGCTGCAGAACAAACCCAGCGCCGGCACGCAGGGCAGATTTTTCGGCGGTCAGAATACCGTCCAGAACACCGGCCAGAGTGCCCCCCAGGCAATCGCGCCCGAGAATGTCCTGATACACGGCTTTTCCATGGGCGGCGTGGCGGCCTCCCATGTGGCCCGGCACGCGGCCATCCGCGCCCGAAGGTCCGGGAGAGCCAGCGATAAGCTGGGCGGGCTGCTGCTGGAGAGCTCCATGCGCAATTTCGGCAACGCCGCAGTGTCGAGCATGAATATGCCAGGGTTCCTGACGCCCCTTGCCCAGGCGTACAGCACGGCGGCCGTGGGCGGGTTCGACGCCGAGACGAACCTGCGCGAAACGGCCGAGCTGGACCCGGACCTGCCGGTGACCTTCCTGACGGGCAGCAAAGAGATGGACGACCCCGATGCGGAGAACGACCATCTCTCGGAGGAGAGCACCCAACTGGCCCACAGAGTGGGCGGTCGCTTCAAAAATAAACAACTGAAGACCTTCGATAACATGGGGCACACGGATCAGGAAAAACTGACACGGGCCTGGGAGGATATCGAGGAGCACCTGATGCGCAAGTGAGAAGACCGCATCCGCTTCCCCCGAGGGAGCGGAATGATCCAAAAGGAGAGGGGGGACCCCATGTCTCAGACCTATCAGACCCGCCGCAGGGCGCAGGACGCCCCGGCGGCGCGAAAGTTCCGGACCAGCGTCCCCGGCCCCTCCCTTTCAGAGCTGGCGGCGGGCGCCATGCCCAGCGCGGAGCAGATGGGCCGCCGGGTGGACCTGCCCGGCGCCATCCGGGAGAAGATGGAGGCCTCCTTCGGGGCGGACTTCTCCGGGGTGAACGTATATGAGAGCCAGACGGTGGCCGACGCCGGGGCCCAGGCCGTGACCATGGGGAGCAATGTGGCTTTTGCGCCGGGGCAGCTTGACCTGACCAGCACCGCCGGGCAGGCGCTGCTGGGGCATGAGCTGTCCCACGTGGTCAGCCAGGCCCGGGGCGAGAGCGCGGGCCGGGGCTTTCTGGCTGACGCGGGGCTGGAATCCCAGGCCGACCGGCAGGGGATGCTGGCCGCCCGGGGGGAGAGCGCCTATTCCGGTCCGGTGGGCCCCCTCAGCGCCAGCGCGGTGCCCGCCTCCGCCGGGCCCATCCAGGCCGCGGGCAAGACGGTGGACAAAGAGGACCAGGAGGAGCTGGACTACAACGACGTGGCTGCGGCGAATGGCCAGGAGGGCCTGGTGACCAACGCCAACCTGCCCAGCCGGTTCCACTTCATCAAGCGCGGACAGTCCCTGGCCCGGCTGCGGCGGATGCGGGCCGAGCGTTTGGCCCAGGTGAGGGCGAATTCACCGGAGAGCAAGGCAGTCTGGGCCGAGGTCGATGCCATGATGAATGTTGCGGCGGCGGGCCCATTCAGCGGCAGAAATTATGGTGAGGAGATGGAGCAGGCGCGCGCCCGGACGCTGGCACAGAGTCAGGAATCTGGATCGGAGCCCGCGCCCCCGGCGTCCGCGCCTCCAGTGCCTGCGCCGCCGGCACCCGCACCTCCAGTACCCGCACCGCCAACGTCCGCGCCGCCGGCGCCTGTGGATGAAGAATCTGAGTCGGAGCTCGTACCTCCGGCGCCGCTGGAGCAGGACCAGAGCGTTGTCCCGCCGGCGCCCGTAGACGAGGGATCTGGAACGGCCAACCAGCACCGCAAGAAGCGCCGCCACACCGGGGGCGAGGAATCTGGAACGGCCCGCCAGCACCGCAAGAAACGCCGCCACACCGGGGACAAGGGGTCTGAAACGGCGTCCGCGCCCGCAGACGAGACCTCAAGCGAGTTTGAGATAGACGTGAGTCCAGAGCAGGTCGCCCGGCTTGTTGGCAATATAGACGACCGGAGGCGGGGCGTTGACGACTACCTGCGGGGCAGTATGCCCTTCCACTCCGAGGAGGAGCGGGCGAACATGACAAGGGACTTTCACGCCGACCCGGGCAGGATGGACGAGGAAGGCAAAAAACGCCTTCTGAACTATGTGGCCGGGGATATCGAGAAATTCCTTGCTCAGGACATCAAGGGCCTGAACTCCAAGAAAGAGGAGAAGGTGTTGAGGACCCGGGAGGACCTGGAAAAAATGAGCTTTCTGACGGAGGGCATCCAGGCGGTGCTGCCGTACCTCCCGGAGGACGAGCTGCGGGCCAGGCTGGGCTCCGGAAGGGGCACGAACCGGAAAAAAGCGAACAAGCTGGACAAGTTCAACAGGAAGGCCGGCCGCTTCCGTGAGGCGATGGAGGGCGCGAAAACGACCAGAGATCTCCTCCAGGCCATGGAGAACCCTGGGAATGACAAAGAGAACATGATGAAGATGCTGGACGCGGAGCGCATACGCAGGAAACTCCGGCGTAAGAAGGCCAAGGGAAAGCACCTTCACAACGGCTGAGGTCCTCTGGGCCGCCGCGCCGGCCGTCTCCCGCAGACAAAACAAGGCCCCCGCGCTCCCATTCGTGGGAGCGCGGGGGCCTTCCTTGCTGCTTGATTCCGACAGCCCGCATTAAAAAAAGTCATCGTCGTCGTCCGAGAAGGTCACACTTGAGCTCTCCTCGTCTGAGCTCTCTTCACTTGAACTCTCCTCACTTGAACTCTCCTCGACCGGATCCTCCTCAACCTGCGGGGGATCAATGAGGGCCTGCTCCCCGCCGGCCGGTCCCGGGGCCGCCGCGGCGCCCTCCGTGGCTGTTTGCTGGTCCTGCGCGGCCCGCTGTTCGGCCAGCCACGCCTCATACGCCGCCTGGCGCTGCGCCCGGCGCTGCAGGGCGATGTCCCGCAGGACATGGAACCGGTGCGGCTGCCGTTTCCTGCCGCGGAAAAGGCGGCCGAGCAGCCCCGGACCCGATCTTTGGGCGGCCTCGTTCTCATCGGAGTTGTCGAGCAGCATACTGTCGTCCAGGCTGGTCTCATCGGCGGCGGGGGCCGGCGCCCCCGGCTCAGCCGAGGTGGGGGCCGGTGCCGACGGCTCAATCGGGGCGGGGGACGACAGAATCACATCATCCAGGATATGGTCCGGGTCAACCACGTCATTGTCGGCCGACCTAGAAAAGCGCCGCCTCAATCCCCCGGCCATGCGCTTGATCCACTGGCCGAACCGGTTGCCCTCCATGGGGGCCTGGGCGGCGGGGGCGGGGGAGAAGGGCTGGACCGGGCCGGCGGACACCTCGCTGGACATGGCCTGCCGGGCCATGTCGTCCGCGCCGTGCTCGGCGGCGGGGTCGTAGAAGGGCAGCCCAGCCTGTGCGGCGGGGTCGATGCCCCGGCTCTGCTGGACCACGTGCCCCAGCTCATGGGAGAGCAGCTGTTCCCCCGCGGGGGTGTCGGGCTGGAAGGCGCCGGGGGCGAAGCGGATCACGTCGCCCTGGGCCACGGCGTCGGCGCCCAGACGGCCGGGCAGCGCGGATTCCTCCAGGCGGACGGCGGAGAAATCCAGACCGAATTTCTGCTCCATCCGCTCCCGCATGGCGGCGTCCAGGTCCAGGGGGCGCCGGCTGTCGCCGGAAGCGGCGGCCTGGGCGATCTGGCCCAGCTGGGCCGCCGCCGACTCGGGCGGGGCGGGCGTCTCTTTGGTCCCGGCGTGCTCCGGGACCTGCTTTTCCATCTGCGTCCACATCCGCGCTCCCTCCCCTCTGAACATCTCCACCTATGCGATTTTATTGTAGCAGGTTCCGGCCAAAAGGCAAGAGAGTTGACGTGAACAGCGGAAAACAGACCCCAATCGCCTCCCGCTCCGGACGGCCCGGGGAAGTGGGATGCACTTTGGGTAGGTTTTCCGGCGTTCACGCCGGATTGCTTGAAAAAGGGGTGCGGGGCAGAGTATGATATGCTCATCCCAGCAGATATTCTGGCACCCGCCCGGCGGGATGGAAGCGTGGAACTGCGGATAGTGGCAGCAGGGAGGGGGAGACATGCGCATCGCGGTCTGCGGCGCCGCCGGAGCGGACGCCCAACAGATGGTCCGGTGGATCGAGGAGTACTGTGCCCTCTACCAGGTGCCCGCCGCGCTGGAGACGTTCCCCGCCCCGGAGCAGTTTTCCGACTGCCAGGACCGCTTTGACGTGGCCTACCTCTGCTACGGGGGCAGCACCGGGTTCCTCCAGGCCCGCCTCCTGCGGGAGCGGGACAAGAGCTGCCGGATCGTGCTGGTGGACGACACCCAGGAGTACGTCGTGGCCAGCAAACGCATCCACTGCAGCGACTTCATCCTGCGGCCGGTGACCTTTTCCCACATCGTCCGGAGCATGAACCTGGCAGTCAGGGGGGTCACGCAATGAGCCGCATCCAGACCAAACGGCGTCTGGACCCCCTTCCCAGGCAGAAGGCCCAGCTGGAAAAGACCCTCCTGCGGCAGTCGGCATGGGCGGCGGGGAGCGAGTTCTTCCAGTACCGCGACCCGGTGTACCACATCACCGAGAATTTCCAGCAGAATTTCGACGCCATGGGCCGCAAGCACACCGCCGACCTGACGAAAGCCCAGCAGGGTGGTCCGGCGGGGGGGCAGGTCCAGCAGGGCGGAGAGGCGGCACAATCGCCCCAGGGCCCGGAGGGGGCGGTGAGCGCCCCGGAGAGCTTTTACGGCAGGAAGGGGCAGGAGGACACCCCCGACCCCACCTCCAGCCGGTCCTTCTACCAGATGAAGAACGAGGAGAACCAGGGGATGCTCCGCCGGTTCTCTGAGACCGCCTTCCAGAGAGGCACCCTCTCGGCGTCGGTCCTCCAGGGCACGGGACGGATGATGCTCTTCTCCTGCATGAAAAAGACCATCGGCCAGTCCCAGCCCATCAAGGAGCAGCAGCGGCGGCTCTTCGACGGGGCCTCCCAGATCCGAAACGTCCCCGGCCAGATCCCCAACCAGGTGGTGTTCAACCGCACCTTCACAGACAGCGCCGTGGGCGTGGTGGTGGACACCCTCCGGGACGCCCGCCGCACGGTGGAGAGTATGCAGGACTTGGTGTCCGGCAAGCTGAGCAAGACCGAGTCCGGCAAGTACGGGGCGGACACCCTGTGGAACATATACCCCTTCCTGGACGACAGCCGGGAAAAGGCCCTGCTGGAGCAGTATCTGGCCCAGCTGAACGGCCCGAAGGATCTGAGCGCCGACGAGCGGGGCCTGATCCAGAGCACGGTGGACCGGACCCGGACCCTGCTGGACAAGAAAGCCCGGATGCGGGTGGAATTCATGAACAAGCTGCGTTTCCTCTCCGACCGGGCCAACGAGGCCCTGGCGGAGTTTGAGGCACCCGGGTTCACCGCCGCCCTGGACGGGGCGCTGCGGGAGGCCCTGGACGCCGAGCCGCCCCCGGAGGACGGGGACGGAGCGGGAGATCTCGACCGGGAGGACCCCGGAGAGGAGGGAGATCCCCTTGGAACAGCAGAACCAGTCCCGGACAGCCCGGACAGAGCAGCGCCGGGACCAGAGAGCGCCGGAGCGCCAGAGCAGGAGGGCTGAACAGGACCGGCTGACCCAGGCCGGGCTGCTGGCCCAGGCGGCGCTGGAGGGGATGCCCCTTTGGGACGTGCCCCCCCAGAACCTGGAGGAGCTGGCGGGCCGGGTGGGCAACACCGCCATGCAGGCCCTGGTGGCCGCCCAGACGCCCCAGCCGGAGGAGGTTTCCTTCTCTCTCCCGGAGGGGGAGCCGGGCACGGCCCCCGTCCAGGTCCCGGCCATGGAGCCGGCCCTGGTGCAGCCCGTGGCCCTGGGCGGCGGAGCCGCAACCGGGATCGCGGCCGAGTGAGGGAGGCGATGACCCTTGGACCAGCGTTTCGACGTCCCTGTGGACGCCGCCCAGGAGCTGGAGTCCCTGCTGGAGCGCAGCGGGGCGGAGTTCCACCGGGAGGGGGAGCGGTTCCGGCTTCTGTTTGCCGCCGGAGGCTGCCGCTGGCAGGTGGTTTGCCAGTGCCGGGGGGACCTGGCCATGGTCTACCACATCCACCCGGCCAGGGTGGAGGACCCGGCCCGGGCCCTGGAGCTGTGCTCCAGCCTCAACGGCCGGGTGATCCGGGGGAGCTTCTTTCTCCAGGAGGAGCGGTTCGTTTTCCGGGACGGCGCGGAGCTGACGGAGCACTGGGAGGCCCAGGACCGGCTGGCCCGGGCGCTGGAGTACGGCGCGGCGGTCATGCCCCGGTTCTGGCAGGCCCTGTCCGCCGCGGCGGGCGGTACGCTCCTGGAGATCGAATGAGTCCGAATTACGCGGGAAGTCCGCGTTTTGGAATATTCCAGGCAAAATAATTCATTGACAGAAAGGAGGGCGCTTCACGTCCTGTATTCCAAGCAAGCTGCTGCGGCGTGAAGCAACGAAACATGGCAGAGTATTTATCTCCGGGTGTCTATGTGGAGGAGTATGATTCCGGCGCGACACCCATGCAGGGCGTGAGCACCAGCACGGCCGGCTTCATCGGTCTGGCCGAGCGGGGGCCCGTGGTGGGCCAGCCTCAGCTGGTCACCAGCTTTGCCGACTACAAGCGGATGTACGGAGGCTACCTGAGCGAAGCCGGCTACGGGGGCAACCGCTTCCTGCCCTACGCGGTGGAGCAGTTCTTCGCCAACGGCGGCGCCCGCGCCTACATCATGCGGGCCGTCCCCGGCGACGCCAAGGCCGCCTCCATCACCACCGGTGATCTGAAGATCACCGCCGCCAGCCCCGGCGCCTGGGCGGAGGATATGCGGGTGACCATCGCCCCCGCCTCCAAGGCCAAGACCCAGGTGTTCGCCGTCAGCGGCGCCGACCTGACCCTGAAGAACGCCGACGGCTTCAACCCCGGCGACGTGGTGGAGCTCTTCGACGGCAAGAATACCGCCTACGCCACCATCAAGGGTGTGCTGGACAAGGTCATCTCCCTGGACGCCCCCTGCACCCTGGACGTGGCCGACAAGAAGGTCGGCACCGCCAAGTACATCAAGACCTGCGAGATCTCCATCTCCGCCCGCCTGGGCGAGACGGTCGAGACCTACGACAACCTGTCCCTGAAGGCCGGCGCTCTGAACAACGCCGTGGTCAAGACCGCGAAGAGCGACCTGATCAAGGTCGAGATCGTCCCGGGGAAGGCCCCCGCTCCCGCCAAGGACAAGGACGGCAAGGAGATTCCCGCCCCCAAGGCCTCCATCGTGCCCTTCGCCCAGTGCGGCGGCAGCGGTGAGCCCCTGGTCCTCACCCTCCAGGGCGGCAGCAACGGCTCCGTCCTCACCGCCACGCCCGACGCTTTCCTGGGCTCCGACGGCGGCCCCGGCCGGCGCACCGGCCTGCAGGCCTTCCTGGAAAACTCCAACGTCTCCATCATGGCCATCCCCGGCATCACCGCTCCCGAGGTCCAGGCCGGCCTGATCGGCTTCTGCGAGAGCAAGAAGAGCTGCTTCGCCATCCTGGACGTGCCCATCGAGCTGCGCAAGACCAACGACGTGGCCAACTTCCGGGATATGTACGACTCCACCTACGCCGCCATGTATCACCCCTGGCTGGAGATGTATGACGCCGGCGCCAAGCGCTCCGCCTACTTCCCGCCCTCCGGCGCCATGGCCGGCATCTACGCCCGCACCGACATCGAACGGGGCGTCCACAAGGCTCCCGCCAACGAGGTGGTCCGGGGCTGCACCGGCCTGAGCTGCGCCTATAACGAGGGCGAGCAGGACATCCTGAACCCCATCGGCGTGAACCTGATCCGGGCCTTCACCGGCCGCGGCATCCGCGTCTGGGGCGCCCGTACCATCAGCTCCAACGGCCTGTGGAAGTACCTCAACGTCCGCCGCCTGTTCATCTACGTGGAGGAGTCTATCAAGGCCAACACCAACTGGGTGGTGTTCGAGCCCAACACCCAGGGTCTGTGGACCAGAGTGACCCGGACCATCAGCACCTTCCTGGCCACCTGCTGGCGGGACGGCGCCCTGATGGGTTCCTCTCCCGAGGAGGCCTTCTTTGTGGAGTGCGGTCCCACCACTATGACCCAGGACGACATCGACAATGGCCGGCTGATCTGCCAGATCGGCATCGCCCCCGTGAAGCCCGCCGAGTTCGTCATCTTCCGGATCACCCAGAAGACCGCCTCCGACAGCGAATAAGCTGCCGGCTCTGGCAAATGAAATCAGAATAGAAAGGATGTAGACGATCTATGGCTATCGGATATCCCTACAGAGTATTTCGATATCGGGTGGATGTGGAAGGTCTGGGCCGCGCCGGTTTCTCCGAGGTCTCCGGCATGAGCTCCTCCACTGACGCCATCGAGTACCGCGAGGGCGACGACCTGCGGAACACCCCCCGGAAGCTGCCCGGCCTGACTAAATTTGGCAACGTGACCCTGCGCTGGGGTGTCAGCGACGACAGCGACTTCCTCGCTTGGATCTACTCGGTGGCTCCCACCAACGAGGCGCCCCCCACTGGTGTGCAGCGCAAGACCATCACCATCACCCTGATCGACGACGCCGGCAACGATGGCCCCCAGTGGGTCCTCATCAACGCCTGGCCCACCGGTTACAACGTCCCCGACCTGAACGGCCTGGGCGGCGAGGTTGCCATCAATTCGGTGGAGTTCGCCCACGAGGGCATGGAGCATATCCCCGGCGCCATGGCCGGCGCGCCCTCCGCGATCTAATCCTGAAAGGAGCGGCCAGCTATGAGAAAATGCCTCAGATGCGGAGCCGAGATGGAAGAGGGCTTCAAGTTTACCGGCGGCTTCGGAAACGTGATCCGCAAAAAAGGGCTCAGCGCGAAGGCCGTCTACCCCGAGGCGGCGGTGTGCCCCAAATGCGGCGAGATCTCCATTTACGTCGGTGAAGAGAAGCTGGATAAGCTGACAAAGTGAGTTCCGGTTTCCCGGTGAGCTGCAAACCCTTTCACAGCCCGCAGGCCCTTGGGCCTGTGGGCTGTGGAAGGTTAAGGTGCCGGGTGTCGGACCCATGCCGCATGGCGGCGGCCCCATCCGGCGCTTTTTCCCTTGTTGTCCCCGCCTTGCGCCAGCAAGGCTTCGTCCGCCGCGAATCCTTGCGGATCGGCAAGGCCGGTGACGCGGTATGGGCGAGAATCTGCCCGTGAAAACCGGTACGGGTTCGATACCCGGCACCTTAAACGGACGGCGCGGTCTGCGTGAGGGCCGCCCGCCCACCAACTGATCTGGAGGGAACGACTATGCAGACCGAATTTGAGTTTGAACTCCCCAAGGGCTATGTGGACCAGAACGGAGAGGTCCACAAAAAGGGCGTCATGCGCCTGGCCACCGCGGCCGACGAGATACTGCCCCTGCGGGACCCCAAGGTGCAGCAGAACTCGGGCTATCTGACCATTATCCTCCTCAGCCGGGTCATCACCAAGCTGGGCACCCTCCGGGCCATCACCACCCGGACCATCGAGGGCCTGTTCACCATGGACCTGGCCTATCTCCAGGATATGTACCAGCGCATCAACATGTCGGAGATGCCCCACTACCGGTTCACCTGCCCCCACTGCGGCGAGCAGGTGGAGGTGCCGCTGGATTTTCTCTTGGGGTAGAGTGGGCCGGGGAGGACAACGACTGGCTTTCTGTCCTCCGCATCCCTCCCGCCTGGGAGCGGGAGGGGACCTGGACCTGGCAGGACATCCCCCGCCGTGGGGACCGGCCCCAGTCCGGGAGGCCCGCCCAGGGGATGCCCCTCTACCCCCAGGACCGGCTGTATCAGGAGATGGCCTTTCTGGCCTATTACCTCCACTGGTCCAACGAGGCCCTGATGGACCTGAACCACTGGGAGCGGCGGCGCTGGTGTCAGGAGGTCTCAGCCATCAACAAGAAGCTCAGCGGCGACAAGAATGAGAGCGTCCCGTTCCGCTGACAGTATGCAGCAAGGCAGGTGTGTTTGAATGGATGGTCTGTTCCAGCCCGCAGCAGCATTTCGATTCCTGGTCCAGCCCGCGGGCAGCGGGGAACCTACGGCCGCCTTTACCCGCCTGTCGGGCATCAAGATGCAGGTGGAGACCATCCAGGTCCGCTCCGGCCTGGACAGCCGGGGGGTCAAGGATTTTTTCCCCGTGTTCAGCCGCTTCGGCCCGGTGACCTTGAGCCGGGGCGTGGTGGGGGACAACGACTTCATGGACTGGATCCTGGCCGCCTCCGCCGGCGATTTCACCGGCCCCACCGGGGCCAATCTGCGCCGGGATCTGGACGTGATCGCCATCGACGAGAAGAAAAATCCCATCGTCACCTGGACCTTGAAGGGGGCCATCCCCATCGGCTATGAGCTGTCCCCCATGGACGCCAGCCGCAGCGAGGTGTTGGTGGAGAACGTCACCTTCGCCATGATCGGGATCGTCCGCACCACCACCGTCCCGAAGGTGGAGGAGGAAGCCAGGCTGGGCGAACCGCCGTACATCGAAGAACCCCAGGAGGAAGAGCCTCAGCTGGGCGATCCCCCGGAGATTAATGAGGAGGAGGCTCAGTTGGGTGATCCCCCGGAGATTAATGAGGAAGAGGCCCAGCTGGGTGATCCGCCGGTGCGGGAGGAGTAACGTATGGCCTATTTTTCTGGAGCATATTTCGACGTACTGCTGGTCGGTGTGCCCGCGGCCCTCTCCGGCGAGTTTCTGCATGTGGATGGGCTGGGGATGCAGCTGGACTACGATATCTATAACGAGGGGGGAGCCAACTATCCCCGCTATTTCTTCAAGGGCAGCAAGCCCATGGCCCTGCGGCTCATCCAGGGGGTAGTGACCGACGTGGACGGGGCGTCCCTCCTGATGGGCATGGCCAACCAGGGGATGGACATCCCCATGGCCGGCACCGTGACCTTATACGACAGTTTCGGCAGCGTCCAGCGGATCTGGACTGTGGTGGGCGCCCACATCGCCAAATACTCAGGGCCCGCCTTGGACAGCAACCAGGCCGCTGTAGCCGTCAACGAGATCGTCCTGTACCACAACGGCTGCTATTAAGAGAACGTCTATGGATAATATCGCCGTCACAAAGCCGGATATGGGCGTCCTCTCCCGGGGCCGCCTGAACCTGTCCCCCTTCGGTGCGCTGAGTCAGGCCCTGGCCCAGGAGATCCTGGCCCGGACCGGCCAGGAGGAGGGGGTCTATCCCTATGTGCCCATGGACCTGCTGGAGGAGGGAGAGGAGCCCCAGGACCGCCCCGCCCCCGTTCAGAGCGCCAATGCCAATATCCAGGTAGAGCTGAAGCTGGTGCTGGAGGCCCTGGATCGGGCGGGAAAAGAGGAGAAGGAGCGGATCGAGACCGTCCAGCGCATCCTGGAGCGGGCCGTCCGCGTCCGGGAACAGTTTTCCGTCCCGGTGAAGGGCCAGACCGCTGCCCGTCCCGCCGCTCAGGCGACAAAAAGCGGCCCGGTCCAAAAGTCGGAAAGCGTTTATCCTTCACAGCAGTCCGCCATGGGATCGTCCGTTCCGGGAGCCCCAGCAGGGGTTGCCCGTCCCGCCGCCCAGGCGGCGAAAAGCGGCCCGGCCCAAAAGCCAGAGAGCGTTTCTCCTTCACAGAAATCCGTCCCGGGAGCGTCCGCTCCGCAGGCCCTGACAGAGCCCGCCCGTCCCGCCACTAAGGCGGCGAAAAGCGGCCCGACACACAAGCAAGAAAGCATTTCTACTTCACAGAAGTTCGTTTCAGAACTGTCTATTCCGGAGGTCCGGACGGAGCCTACATATCCCACCGCCCCGGCGGAAAAGGGCGGCTCCGCCCCAAGAGGGAAAGATGAATCTGCGACCCTGCCTCAGTGGGAGGAGCCCGCGGCCCAGACCGCTCCGGGAGCACTGGAGGCAGGCGGCGTTTCCGCTGCCATCCAAAGGGGCGGAGACCTCCAGCAGAACTTTTACCACAATTTTTACCAGACCATCCACCAGCATATCCGATTCTCCGCAGTCCTCCCCAGCTCCCGGGCGGCCCTGACGGGCGAGACCGGCGCCGGGGCGGCCTCAGCGGAGCGGTATTTCCAGAGCGCCGCGGGCGGCGCCCGGGAGCTCCCTGTCCAGGGCGGGGAAACCGCGCAGATGGCGGGTTTCCCCCAGGCCGAGGTGTACCTGGACGCCGACGCCATGCCGGAGGCAGGCAACCGTCCAGTCACCGCTGCCCCGGGGACTCTGGCGAGGCAGGCCGGACTGTTTGTCCGCCGGCTCCAACTCCTGCGGGAGGAGGGCCGCCCGTTTTCCAAGCCGGTCCAGGAGAGTTCGACTCCCGGGGGATCGGCGGAGCTCCAGACGGAGAGCGCCCACGCGCCGGTTTCCAGCCAGCTGGAGACCGGGGCCCTGCCCACAGAAGCGAATGCCCCCTGGCGTGCCGGGGAGGCAGGGGAGACCCTTCCGCTCCAGGGCGGAGCGGCGCCCCGAGTACAGGGGACCGAGACCGCGCCTGCCGCGTCTGGAGAGGCGGGCGGTGGGGATATCTCCCTCAGGATCGGTGTAAATCCCCAGGTGGAAGCGCGGTCGATCCCCGCTACAGAGGCCAAAGAGGCCGCAGGGCCTTTTGCCGCGCCCCAGGGCGGGGCGGAGCGCCCGGCGGAGACGGCCATTCCCAGCACGATTCCCGGCCCCGCGGCCCCCGTCCAGGCGGAGCTGCTCCACCCCTTGGAAGCGGCCGCCCCCGGGGCGGCCCCGGTTCAAGACCAGGCGTTCCTGGAGACCGCCCAGCGGGCCGCCGGACAGGCTGCCCGGCAGCTGGAGCGGGAGCTCACATCTCAAATCGAAAACCACCTGTCGGAGCCCCGTCCCCAGCGGGGCCGGGCGGCCGGCAGTACCCATACGCCCCGGACGGAGGGGCCCGAGGATGCGGCGTCAGCGGTCCAGGGGCCTGTCCCGGCACCGGGGAGACCCCAACAGGAGGGGGAAAATCCTGTTTCCCTGTCCGGCGCGCCGGCGTGGAGTGCCGAATCCGAAAAGGGGAGTGCCGCGCCCTCTGCCCTCCCGCGGGAGGGGCGGGCGGCGGGACCGGAGACAGTCGAGACACCCGGGGAGCGGGAGTCCTCACCCACCCCCACCGGGCGGACCTGGCCGCGGCCTGACGGCCTCATCCCGGCGGAGGCGCGGGCCGGTGCCCTTGAACCGTCCCTCTCACAGCCCGGCGGCATCTCCCAGACGGAGCAGGCCGTGCTCCAGGCCGCCGCGATCCCCGGCGAGGAGCTGATCCTGCGCACCGAATCCCGTGAGACCGAGGCGCCCCTCCAGGCGGGCCGGCCCGCGTTCCCGCCGGCAAAGGCGGCCGGGAGCAAGCCGGTGAAGCCGGCGGCGGGACAGAGCCGTGAAAACCAGGCCCCAGCGCCGGAGTTCCCCGCAGGGAAGGGGCAAAAGCCGCTTTCGACGCCAAGGGTGTCCGCGCCAGAGAGCCGGGAGACGGCCCGCACGGCGGAAAAGAGCGCGCCGGAGAGCCGGGAGACGGTCCGAGCGGCGGAAAAGGGTGCGCCGGAGAGCCGGGAGACGGTTCGCGCGGCAGAAAAAGGCCCATCGGAGAGCCAAGAAGCAGCCCAGGCGCTGAAAGCACCTGTGTCCGAAGGGAGGAAGGCCTCCCCAGTGCAGGCAAGCCCATCCGTGCCCGGCATGGCCCGGGCGGAGGGGCCGGCCGCGCTCTCCCCCACCGCGCGGGAGATCCGCATCGCGGCGGGCCTGGAGACGACGGCAGGGCAGGGGCCCATCCCCGGAGCCCCCGGACCGGTCCCGGGACAGGCCGGAGAGCTCACTCCGGCGGAGCGGGCGGCCCTCACAGCCGCCGCGGCCGGCGAGGAGCTGGTCTTTTACACAGGCCAGCCGGAGGACGGGACCGCCCCCGCTGGGGTGGAGCGCGGACCCGCGGCCCAGAGTGCCGGAAAACCGGCCGGGGATGCCAAACGAGCTGCCCGGCGGACAGAAAAAGCCCGCCAGGACCTGGAGACAGGCCCCTCGGCCTCCCGTACCGGGAGCACCGGGAAGGGGTCGGGCAGGGGAGCGCGGACGGCTGGCCCGGCGGCGGAAAGCGCCGCCCAGGGACCGGAGACGGCCTTGCAGGCCCCCCAGATCAATGTTCTCTCCTCCGCCGCACGGGATATCCGCGTGACAGCGGGGACATCCGCGCCCGCCCGCACACCGGGCGCGCAGAGTTTGACAGGACAGCTCCTGACCACGGCGAAAAGGGGCGCTTTCCAGCAGATACCGTCCGCCCCGGAGCGCACCGCGGGGGGCGAGACGGGCGCCTCCGTACCCCACGCCGAGTTGGTCCCGAGGGGGACTTCCCCGGCGGCGGAAACCGGCCGCTCCGGCGCCGCCCTGGCGGAGGTGCGGCAGATCGCTGCGGGGCCCGAGCCCATGGAGCTGACCTACGGGCAGGCCGCCGGGCCCATGACGCCGCCGCCCCCGGAGTCGGCGGGGCAGAGCGCCGGGCAGACAGCCCGGCCTGCGGACCGGCAGACCGTGCACGTGCCGGACTGGGCCCAGAGATTTTTCGAGGAAAACAGCGAAGATTTGACCGGCGGGAGCGGGGACCCCACCGCCATCGGTGTGGCCCGGAACATCTCCTCCCAGGCGGGACAGGTCGATATGACCGCGGCCGGACAGCTCCTTGGCGGCCAGATGGCCGCGGAGGTGCCGCTGATCGGACTGCCTCCGGTTGGGCAGCAGGTCGCCGCGGCCCAGGCGGCGGGGCAGGCTGTCCCCAGTCAGCCCTCACCGGACCAGCCGGCCCTCTCCCCGCTCCAGCAGGTCCAGGGCGGCTTCCGGAGCGCCTCCGCCTACGCGGTGCCCCTCCAGGGCCCGGCCCAGGCGGCGGGACAGCGGATGGTGGAGTGGACCGCCCCCGGGTGGCAGCCGCCGATGGTGCCCACCCAGCTGCGGGAGCGGCAGCAGGCCGACCAGTCCGCTGTGGTGCAGCCCCAGACCGTCCGCATCAGCGACGCGGAGATCCGGCGGACTGCTGACCAGGTATACAAGATCATTGAGGACCGCATCCGCCGGGAGCGCCGGCGGCTGGGCCTCTGAGCCAATTCGTTTGAGCGCGCCGAAAGGAGGCCGTCAGGATGTATCTGGGCATTCCAAACCCCAACATTTTAGTCCCTCTGGAAAAAATGACCATCGAGCCGGAGGACCAGAAGGCCTTCCAGGTGCTCTACAACCCCGAGAGCTATGTCCAGAGCCGGCAGGTCCACTACCAGCCGACGGACGGCATGGCCTATAACTCCCCCATGGCCCAGTTCGTGTGCGGGGGCCTGGAGACGCTCCAGTTCCAACTCTTTTTCGACAGCATGTCCGCCGGCGCCGAGGTGGGCGGGGGACTGGCGGACAGAGCGAAGTTCACCGCCAACAGCGCCCTGCCCTCCCTGACCAAGTTCGTGGATGTGCGGGAGTACACCCAAAAGATCTACAACCTGATGATCATCGACGACAAGACGCACCATCCGCCCTCGGTCTATCTGGAGTGGTCCTCCCTCCAGTTTGAGGGGTATCTGGTGTCCTGCTCCCAGAACTTTGTCAGGTTCACTGAGAACGGGATGCCCGTCCGGGCCTGGCTCCAGTGTACGTTTGTGGAGGAGGTCGCCCCCTTAAAGAGCAACCTGCGCAATCCTCTCAACTCCCCGGACACCAGCAAATTCCGGACAGTGTGCCAGGGGGACTCCCTGTGGGCCATGGCCGCCAAGGAGTACGGACAGCCGGAGCAGTGGAGGGCCATCGCGGACGCCAACGGCCTGGTCAATCCCCGGCTGCTGCGCTCCGGCGAGCGGCTGTCCCTGCCGGCGCTGATCAAATAGACCCGGCGAATCTGAGAGAAGGGAGGCGGGGTGCGTGGACAAGGGGAGCTACACCTTTAAAGCCCTCAATTCCAAATATGATGAGTTCCGGGGCCCCGCGTTCCTGATCAAGGTGAACGGCACCAAGCTGGACAGCACCGAGTACCCCATCGACACCCTGGAGGTGGACCTGTGCGCCGACGGCTCGGCGGGAGGCTGCCGGTTCGTCATCGGCGGCATGTACGACTTACAGAAGTCGGAGTGGCTGAAAAAGCTGACCAAGACCATCCAGGTGGGCGCCAAGCTGGAGATCCAGGGCGGCTACGTCAAGAAAGAGGACCTCTTCTACGGCTATGTGGACGAGTGCGTCCTGGACTATGGAAGGGATGCCGCCCGCATCACTGTGACCGGCGTGGACGGGTTCGGGTTCCTGATGAACTGCAAGGAGCCCTACTACGGCGGGAAGAAGAAGCCCAAGCAGGTGGTGGAGGAGCTGCTGAAAAAGGCGGTGTCCGCCGGATACGCCAAGAGTGTCAAGGTGGGGAACCTGGCCGCCTCCGACGTGCCGCCGGTGAAGGAGCGGCTGGACGACTTCAAATACCTCAAGCTGCTGGCCGAGCGGTACTGCATGAGCCTGCTGTGCGTCAACGGGGAGCTGATTTTCGACGACGTGGTGGGCACCACCAAGCCCATCATCTCCCTGACCATCGGGGTGAGCCTGCTGGAGTTCCAGAAGCGGGTCTCCCTGCAGAACCAGGTGGGGGAGGTAGTAGTCTGGGGCCGGGACGTGAACCAGAAGTTCATCAAGGGCAGCGCCAAGACCGTCAAGGCCGGGGGCAGCGGCAAGTCCGCCGCCCAGCTGGCCCCCAAGTTCAAGACCGCCGTGCTCCGGGAGTACTGCGAATATGTCCGCACCGCCGAGGAGTGTACCAAACTGGCCCAGGCCCGGCTGGACAGCCTGGCCATGGACTTCGTCTCCGGGGAGGGCACCTGCCTGGGTATCCCGGAGATCATCCCGGGGCGGTACATCGAGATCGCCGGCCAGGACCAGGACGCCAAGGGCAGCTACTTTATCAGCAAGGTCCACCACCGCTTCGACCAGAGCGACGGCTATCGGACCATATTTGAATTCAAGGGGGCTAAGGCCTGATGGGCATTGCGGATCAATTCCAGGAGGCGCTGGCCGCCTCGGGACAGAGCTATGAGCGGCAGATGGCCCGGTCGGGACTGACCCTGGCCAAGGTGACCAACGTCAACGATCCGGACAAGCTCAACCGGGTGAAGTGCCTGCCCATCGAGAACGAGAACAAAGAGGAGACCGACTGGTGCTACGTCATGGCCCCCCTGGGGGGCAAGCAGTGCGGCCAGTTCTTCTTCCCCAACGTGGACGACCTGGTGGTGCTGGCCTACCTGGGGGGCGACCCCCACCGGCCCATGGTCATCGGGGCCTTCTGGAACACCGAGGTGAAGCCGCCCTACGTCATCAAGGACGGCAAGGTCCAGGAGTTCTCCATCAAGACCCCCAAGGGCACCGAGCTGCTGTTCCACGACGAGGACAAGAAGGAGAAGGTGACTCTCACCCTCCCCTCGGGCACCACTTTGATCATAGACGACGAGAAACAGGCGGTCTCCCTGAAGGACAAGAAGGGGGAGAACGCCCTGACCATGGACCTGAAGGGCGGGAACGTGGAGCTGAAGGCCAAGACCAAGCTCACCCTCTCCGCGGGCAAGACCACCATCGTCCTGGAGTCCGCGGGCAATATCACCCAGAAGGCCAGCAGCAAGGTGTCCATCCAGGGCGCCAACATCGAGGAGAAGGGCAGCGCCAAGGTGGCCATCCAGGGCGCCCAGGCCGAGGTCAAGGCCAGCGCCACCCTGACCCTCCAGGCCTCCGGGCCCACCACCGTCAAGGGCGCCATTGTGAATATCAACTAGCGCTCCAGAGGGGCCGCCAGGCGGCCCATTGAGAACGACCAGCATACGCAAGCGAGGTGAGGACAAGTGGACGAGAGAGGATTCCTGGGCCGGGGGCTGAAATTTCCCCTCCAGGTAGACCCAAAGACAGGGAAGATCGCCATGTCGGAGTATGAGGAGGACATCCAGGAGTCTGTGGGCATCATCCTGCGGACCTACCAGGGGGAGCGGGTCATGCGGCCCGAGTTCGGGTCCAAAACCCTGGACTACGTCTTTTCCCCCACGCTCGGTTCCATGTCCAATACCATCGCCTACCAGCTGCGGCTGGTACTGCTGGAGCAGGAGCCTCGCATCCGGGACGTGGAGATCCAGACCCAGGGCTCCGACCGGCAGACCGGGTCGCTGGTGGTCAACGTCAGCTACACGGTGCGCAGCACCAACAACCGCTATAACCACGTCTATCCCTTCTACGTCACAGAGGGTTCGGAAGGGGGCGGAGCGGAATGAGCGCGACCCCGGTTTTAGACCCGCGCCGGCGGGAGGATATCATGGCCCAGCTGGCCGCCCACGCCCGGTCCTACACCCCCGAGTGGCGGTATGAGGGGGACCGGGACGACCCCGGCGCCGCTCTGGCGGAGATCTTCGGCGACCTGTTCTACCAGACGGTGGACCGGATGAACTCCTTGCCGGAGAAGCTTTACACCGAATTTTTGAACATGACCGGCTTCCGGATGCCCGACCCGGTGTCCGCCGCCGGACTGATGCAGTTCACCGCCCACGACACAGTGGAGGAGCCCGTCCCCGTGCCCAAGGGCACCCAGGTGTTCACCGAAGGGCCTGAGGGGGAGAACATCGTCTACGAGACGGAGCGGGCCATCCAGTCCACTCCGGCCCGGCTGACCGCCCTGTACTATGCGGACCCCCGCTCGGAGGTCATCGAGGCGGTGGAGCTGGACCGGCCCAGGCCCTTCTTCGCCCCGGCGGGCGGGGAGAACCTCCAGCGCCACCGGTTCTCCTTCGGCCAGGACGATGTGCTGACCCTGTCCGGGCCCTTTGTGGTGGAGGCGGAGCTGTGCCAGCAGGCCGGCTTCACCGCCGCGGAGACCGCCGCCCGGCTGGCTGACCCTGAGCGGGGCCGGTGGACCTTCCGGTCCGGCGAGAAGGAGATCCCCTTTACAGCGGTTGAGATCAAAGAGGGCGGCGTGCTGGAGCTGCGCTATGACGGCCGGGATGCCTTCACCGCCGTCCCCGACGGAGAGGGGGAGGAGGGCGCCCCCGCGGATGTCCTCCGGCGCTCCATCTCCTACCAGGGCGACCCCGCCGGCGAGCACCTGGTGCTGGACAGCATCCGCCTGAGGAGCCGCCCGGCGGACCGGGTCCCGGTGGACTCGGCGGCCTGCGGGGACGTGCCGCTGGATCTGGCGGCGGGGGACTACTGCCTGGGCAAGCGCCCCGCGGCCTACAGCCTTTGCTACTTCCGCTCCGACCAGGCCTTCTCCAAGCGGGGGGCCAGGGTCAATCTGCGGCTGGATATCGCCCCGGTGATCACCGACCCCTCCGAGACGGCGCCCCAGTACCAGTTCAACCAGCGCATCATCGACAAGCGGGATGCCACCACCGTGGTGCCCGATGACGTCTATGTGGAGCAGGTGGCCTGGGAGTACTACAACGGCGCGGGCTGGCGGCCCCTGGACGTGGCCGGGGACCGGAACCCCTTCTCCTGCAGGAAGGACGGCCCGCTGGAGCTGACCTTCGATGTGCCCGCCGACCTGGAGGCCGTGGAGATCAACGCCCAGGAAGGGCAGTACATCCGGGCGCGGGTGGTCTATATGGCCAATGAGTTCTCCCCCAATCCCCGGTGGGTGGTGCCCTTCCTGAAGCAGGCGGACTGCTCCTGGGACTACGCCCAGGCCATTCCGGCGGACTGGTGCCAGGCGGAGAACAACGGCGAGCGGGTGCTGCTGGAGGACGTGTCCGGCACGGCCCAGCTGGGCCTGCCCGCCCTCACCGCTCTGGAGGACACCCCCGCCGCCATGTACCTGTGCTTTGACCGCTCCCCCAACGCCATGCCCCTGTCCCTCTATTTCGACGTGGCGGGGCGGGCCAAGCTGGACGATAAGCTGCGCTTCGAGGCCTGGACCGGCAGCCGGTTCGAGCCGGTGCGGTGGGTGGATCTGACCCGGAACCTGCTCCACCCCGGCGTGGCCCTGCTCTATCTGCCCAATGTCCTGCCCGCGCGGCAACTCTTCGGGACGGAGGGCCACTGGCTGCGGCTGTGCCGCAGCTCCTTCCAGCCCAACCCCGGGGGCGTCCCCTGGGTAAAGGATGTGGGGCTGAACATCGTCCCCGCCGTCCAGCGGGAGCTGGCGGAGGACGAACGGTTTTCCACCGAGGTCTACGAGGCCAACAAGACCCTGCAGCTGCTCAATTTCCCCGTGCTGGACGCCCAGGTGTGGGTGGACGAGGTGGGTGAGCTGCCGGTGTCCGACGCGCAGAAGCTGGAGGAGACCCTCCCCGGCCGGGTGCGGCTGGAGTGGGACGACCGGGTGCTGACCCACTGCTGGGTGCAGTGGCAGCGGACGGCCGCCCTGGCCCTGTGCGCCCCCGACGACCGGAGCTACGAGATGGACCCCTATACCGGGACCGTCACCTTCGGGGACGGCATCCACGGCCGGGTCCCGCCGGCGGGGCTGGAGAACCTGCTGGTGCACTACACCTTCGGCGGCGGCAGCCGGGGGAACGCCCCGGCGGGCGCGGTCACCGGCCTGGTGGGTGCCCTGCCCCGGATCAGCCAGGCGGAAAACCTGGCCCCCATGAGCGGCGGCACCGACCGGATGTCCCCGGAGAAGGCGGACGCCATCGCCAACAAGGGTCTGCGCAACCGGGGCCGGGCCGCCGGCGCCCGGGATTTCGAGGAGATCGTGGCCCTGCACTTCCCCCAGGCCCGGCACGTGAAGTGCTTCCCCGGCCGGGACGAGCGGGGGGCCTACGCCCCCGGCCACGTCAGCGTGGTGGTGGAGTGCGGCGGCGCGGACAGCCGGCGGGTCACGGACGACCTGTGCCAGCGCATCTATGAGGAGCTCTCCCGGCGGTGCGACTGCGTGATGCTGGCCGAGGGGCGGCTCCACGTGGTGGGCTCTACCGTCATCACGGTGGGCAGCTCCATCTCCGTGGAGATGGACGACCTGGACCGGAGCGCCGCCACCCAGCAGGAGATCGCCCGCCGTCTGGAGGAGCTGATCGACGTGCGCTGGCGGGAGCGGGATATCGGCAGCCAGCTCCGGGTGGACCAGGTCTGGCAGACCGTCCGGGATACCCCCAATGTGAAGCTGGTGCGCAGCATCCTGCTGGAGGGCCGCTTCGACCAGGACGGCGTGGAGCGGATCGCTCCCCTGGAGGACGACGACGCCTTCCCCTACGCCACGGTCAAGAGCGGCATCCATCTGATCCAAATCGTATGATCCTGTGCCTCTCCCCGCGGGGGGAGGACACGTGAGACTTTTCAAGGAAGGGGGCACGGCCCGTGCTGAATGTGCGGAATCTGGACGACCAGACCTATGAACAGATCGTGGAGGCGGCGGAGGGCCGGCTCCCCTGGCTGTGTCCCCAGTGGACCAACCACAACGCCAGCGACCCCGGCATCACCATCCTGGAGCTGATGGCCTGGTACAAGGAGCTCCAGCAGTACCACATGAACCAGTTCACCACGGATCTGCGCCTGAAGCTGCTGAAACTGGCGGGGGCGGTGCCCCGGCCGGCCCAGCCCGCCCGGTGCGGTCTGGAGGTGGGCTCCGACCGGGCCCCCAAGCCCCGGCTGGAGCGGCTGTACACCCGGGAGGGCATCCCCTTCGAGCTGGAGGAGGCCCTGCCGGAGAAGCGGCCCGCCATCGCCCGGATCGACGTGGTCCGGGGGGACCGGCGCACCGACGTCAGCGAGCTGCTGTGGGAGCGGCGGCTCACCGTCCAGCCCTTCGGGGAGAGCGGGGAGCCCTCCAAGCTGCGCATCGGGTTTTCCCAGCTGGGGGAGGGGGACCTGCGGCTGTGGTTCGACGTGGATGACCCCCAGGACCCGCCCCGGAACCCCTTTGACCCGGACAGCCCCGATCCCCGGACGGTCCGCTGGACCTGCGAGGGGGCCCGGGGGACCGAACTGGTCCGGGACGACACCCGCGCCCTGAGCCGGGACGGCTATGTCTGGCTGCGCCCGGAGGGGGCGTGGCCCGCCGGGGAGGGCGGCCTGTTCTGGCTGAGCCTCACCCTGGAGGAGCCGGGGTGCGAGGAGGCGGTCCGCCTGTCCGGGATCTCGGCGGGGCGGTATCCCGCCCTCCAGCAGGAGACCTGGGCCAGCACCCGACAGTTCCGGGCGGAGCCGGAGGCGGAGTTCCCCCTGCTCCTGGACGACGCCCAGGCCAGGGACTGCACCCCCGCCGTCTTTGTGCGGACGGAAAACCGCTGGGAACAGAGCAGCGATTGGCGCTCCGAGCGGACAGCCGGAGGGCTGTGGCTGTGGGTGGACACCCGGACCGCCGTCCAGGACGGGGAGGACAACGTGATGGTCCTCTGCCTGGACGCCATCCGGGCCCAGGAGCTGCTGTTTGACGCCAAGGGACTGCCGGGGGAGACCTTCTTCCTCCGGCTGGAGGGCCGCCGGGTCCTCACCGACCGGTTCTCCCTGCTGTGCAACACCCTGGACCGGGACGGACAGGTCCGGCCCGCCCTGTGGCGGTGCGCAGACGACCTGTATCAGTGCGGCCCCCGGGACCGGGTGTTCACCTACGACCCCGTCCGGGAGACAGTCACCTTTGGAGATGGAGAACACGGCGCTCTGCTCCAGGGGGGCAAGGGCGCGGTGCTGGCCGCGGAGTTGACGGTCACTTTCTGCGCCGGGGGGAACATCCCCGGCGGACTGGCCCTGGAATTCCTGGACGGGGCGGGACCCATTCCCCACACCCCTGCCGCCGGCGGCGCGGACCGGGAGACGGCGGAGCAGGTCCAGGCCCGGCTGCTCCAGGAGCTGGACCACACCCGAAAGTGCGTGAGCGCCGCCGACTACGAGGAGCTGGCCCGGCGGACGCCGGGGCTGCGGGTGGCGCTGGCCAAGGCCATCCCCGCCTGGGACCCGGACGAGCCCACCGGCGTGAGCCGGTTCCCCACCGTGACGGTGGCGGCCGTCCCCGCCGGGGGCGGAGACCGGCCCATGCCCGACGGGCGTTTCCTGGCGGCGGTCCAGCGACAGCTGGACCGGGCGCGGCCCATCGGGGTCAAGGTGAAGGTGTGCCCGCCGGAATATGTTGAGATCGACGTCTCTCTGACCCTCCGGGGCGGAGAGGACGATTTAGAGGGATATTTGACCCGGGTTTTCCGGGAGCACCTGTCCGGCGCACGGATGGGGGTGGGCGGTACGGTGGCCGTCAGCGACCTGGCCGCCCTGGCCCAGAGCGCCCCCGGGGTGCTCCAGGTCCGCTCCATCGCTCTGCGCACCCCCCACGCCGGCTGTTTCCAGAACCGGGAGGGGGACATCCGCCTGCCCCGGCTGGGCATCCCATGCCTGGGGAAGCTGAGCGTCGAGCGTTTGCCGGAGCGGCTGCGCCGGTGAGCGGGAAACCGATTTTCTAAGGAAAAAGAGGTGAGGTCCTATGCCGCCCATCCAGAGACAGATGGTATTCCAGTGCGCCGAGCAGTGGCTGGGGGGGCTGTTCTATCACATCGTCCCCGACGGCGACGGCTGGCGGCTGGACCGGGACCAGGGAGGCACCGGGGTCTACTGCATGAAGGCGGTGGACAGCGGGGAAAAGGGCTTCTCCTGGCAGCGGGCGGCGGTGGAGGCCGACCTGCCCCCCGACACCGCTCTGCGGGTCTACGCCTACGCCTCCGACTCCAGGAAGTGGGGGGAGTGGGAGGACCTGGACCAGGGCCTGCGGTCCCTGGAGGAGGATCCCCTTCCCGCGGTGCGGGAGATCTTCGGCCCGCCGGCGTCGGACTGCGGGGACTTCTTCCTGAAGTGTACCGGCCGGTACCTGTGGCTGGCCTTTGAGCTCACCGCCGCCGGGACCCAGGTCCCCTCGGTCCGCCGGTTGCGGCTGTGGATGGCGGGGGACCACATGATCGACTACCTGCCCTCCATCTACCGGTCCCAGGACTTTACAAAGCGGTTCCTGTCCATCTTCAACAGTATGTATGCCGACATGGAGCGGGCCATCGACGGCCTGCCCGGCCGGGTGGACTATGAGTACGCGGAGGGCGGCCTGCTGCGGTATCTGGCCTCCTGGATGAGCGTGGACCGGGGGGACAGCCCGGAGGTCCTGCGCCAGCGCATCCGCACCGCCCTGAGCGACTACGAGGACCTGTACACGGTAGAGGGGGTCCGGCAGAGCATCCGCCGGCTGACTGGGCGGGACCCCATCCTCATCGAGCACTTCCAGGTCTCCCCCAGCCGCCCGGAGTGCCGGGACCCGGAGATCTACCGGCAGCTGTACGGGGAGGACCCCTACCGATTCTTCGTCCTCCTGCCCGAGGACACCTTCTCCAGCCAGCGGGAGCGCAAGGAGTTCCAGCGGCAGATGGAGGAGGTCATCCCGGCGGGGATGACCATGCAGATGATCCAGCTTAAGCAGTGTGTCCAGCTGGACTGGCATACCTACCTGGGGATCAATTCCACAGTGGGCGGCTATGTCCCCGCCGCCATCAACGAGCAGGTGACCATCCACTATGACACCACGATTGGAGGAGAGAGCCATGAATAACGCCAACCATTCCCCCTTTGAGCGCAACCGGTACTTCTACGGCAAGCTGCTCACCGTCCGGGACTTCGAGACGGAGCAGAACTATCACAACGGCAAACGCTCCATGCTCAACCGCCTGGTGACGGGGGCGGGTGTGGTGTGCGGCCTGGGGGTCACCGCCAGCGACGAGTCCACCCTGATGATCGAGAGCGGCCTGGCCCTGGACTACCGGGGCCGGGAGATCGTCCTGCCCGAGACCATCTTCCGCAAGCTGCGGATGCTGGAGGGGCAGGAGGGCCTGAAGGGCCAGAAGGACGCCTACCTCTGCCTGCGCTACGCCGAGGAGGACGTGGAGCCGGTGAACGCCACCGGGGCCGAGCTGGGCAGCGAGCGGCAGTTCGACCTGACGCGGGAGAGCTACAAGCTCTGCCTCACCGCCGAGACTCCCGCCTACCGGGAGCTGCTGGAGGCGGCGGGCCGGGAGAACGTGTCCATCCTCTATCAGAGCGAGGAGCTGACCCTGGTGCTGTCCATGCCGGCCCTGGCCTGCGCCGGGGAGGAGTTCCAGGTGCAGGTCCTGGTGGTGAAGAATGAGCAGACCCCGCCGGTGCAGTTCTCCCTGGAGGGGGAAAACACCTTCGTGGAGAGCGAGAACAGCCGGGTGAAGCTGGCCTGGCGGGAGAGCCGGGAGGAGAAGCGGAAGGTCTACACGGTGGAGTTCCCGCTCCGCGCCCGGGCCCTGAGCGGAGTGGAGGGGAAGCTGTTCCCCTCGGGCTGCGAGCTCAACGTGGAGCTGGGCAGTCACCGGTATAAGAACTACCTGCCCCTGGAGGCCGGGACCCTCCTCTGCCGGGACCGGGAGGAGCTTCAGACCCACCGGCGGAAGGTGGACAGCCTGGAGCGGCACACCGGCGGGGCTGACCTGCCCCTGTACCTGGCCAAGCTGGAGCTGATCTGGTCCGCCGGCGGCATGTTCGTGGGCGGCGTGACCAACCTGCCCTTCGGACAGGCGGTGGACCGGGAGTCCACCGCACAGTCCCAGGGGGCCGCCGACCTGCAGGTGACTACCTCGGTGCGGGCGCTGGAGTACTGGCAGCGGCCCGATGTGAAGGCCGTCTATCAGCCCTCCACCGGCGGGCTGCACCTGGACTTCGGCATCCCCTCCCCGGAGCAGTACGACTACACCGTGGCCCACGGGACGGTGGACATCCCCCTGCCGGGGGGCATCCGGGTGAACAGCCGGGTGTTCTCCGACGAGATCGCCCACGGCCTGGGGGCCGGGGCGGTGGACGTCCGGCTGAGCGTGGAGTTCCAGGACCAGGAGCACGATGAGACCGCCCTGCTGTGCGGCAACAGCGAGGTGTTCCGGGTCAAGGGCGTGAAGGCTGCGCCCCCCTGGGTGGAGGCCGCCGCCGTGCTCTACCCGGAGCGGGGCACCATGCGCATCGGGCTGTGGCTCCACGACACGGTGGACGGCAGCATGGTCAGGGTCCACTACTTCGCCCAGAAGCCGGAGCGGGACACCAGCCGCATCCTGGCCCAGCGGGGCGTCAGCCTGCGCATCACGCCGGAGTTCTCCCGGCTGGAGTGCCGGGGCAGCCTCCAGTTCCAGGCCGAGGTGGTGGGCAGCGAGGACAAGACCGTCCACTGGGCCGTCAAGGAGGAGAACGGCGGCGCCATCGACCACAACGGTCTCTACCAGGCCCCCGAGCTGCCCGGGACGTATGAGATCACGGCGGTCGCCAGCGCGGACGAGACTGTCAGCGCCAGCGCGTTCGTCATTGTAGAGTAAGTAATTAATCAGAGAGGAGGGAGCGGCCTGTGGATGTGCTAATGGTGCGGGAGCGGTACAAGGTGGTCCGGGTAGTGGATATCCGGACGGACTACGCCTGCGCCCAGGCGGTGGACATCATGGACCGGGAGGTCCGCTCCTGCCTGCTGAACATCTACGAGGGGTCCCTCCTGAAGGAGTACCTGCCCTGCTTCGACCGGCTCCAGGGCTGCCCCGACTTTCGGGACATGTTCCTGGAGGGGGACAGCCTGATCGCCGTATTTGAGGACCGGGAGGGGACGGGCATCGACCAGGTCTTTTACCTGGGCGACAAGCATCCCTGGCGGGACCGGCTGGAGTACGCCGACCAGCTGCTCCACCAGGCGCTGAACATGGCCGACCTGCCCCCGTCTGTGAGCTGTGCGGCCATGCTGTCGGAAAACATCCTGGTGGACGAGAACAGCAGGCGGCTGACCCTGCGGTTCCGGGTGTTCCCCCTGGAAGGGATGGAGCCCAGAGAGCTGGTGTGCCTGGCCTGCGACCAGCTGCGCAAGCTGCTGCGGCACCGGTTCGAGTCCCCCAGGGAGGAGATGGAGCTGCTGGCCGAGCTGGAGCGGCGCCCCCTGCCGGGGGTGGTCCAGCTCTACGCCCTGTGGCGGGAGCGGCGGGACGCCATCCAAAGGGCCTACGAGGCCATGGAGGAAAAGACCTTCATCAGCCGCTTCTTCTGGCGGCTGTGGACCCAAATCAAGTGGAAACTGTCCAGGAAGGGGAGGTGAACACCTTGGAGCGCCTGAAACGATTGGGGATCTTTCTGCTGATCTTCCTGCTGCTGGGGACCGGGACGGTCCTGGCGGCCTGGGACCTGGTCTCCGGGTGTATCGCCGCGCTGCAGGACGGGACCGGCACGGAGACCTACCGCCTGGTGGCGGAGGACGTCCGCGGGCAGATCTACGCCCTGGGGCAGGACGAGAAGGGATATTTCCTGGTCAGAGGGGACCGGAACGGCCAGCGGCTGGACAGCAAGCGGCTGGAGGCCCCCACGCTGCCCACGGAGAGCGTGCCGGGCAGCATCTATGTCAACAACGAGGGACTCTACTTCCTGAGCCTGTTTGACACCTCCAAGGACCCGGTGGAGCTGGATCTCTACCGGTTTGCCGGGGATGAGGTCGATCTGCTCCTCACCGTCCCCACCGAGGGGGACAGCCTCCAGGCCCAGTTGAACAGCGTCCGCCTCACGGACTTCTACGTGGACACCCGCCTCGCCTATTTCGGCGTGTGCAGGGGGGACACGGTCCGGTTCTACTCCACGGATACGGAGAACGGCGTGGAGCAGGTGGGCTCCGCCAGACAGCCCGGCCTTGTGGGCGCGGCGATCTGGTCGGCGGACGACTGGGCCCTGTTCACAGACAAGGAGCTGGTCTGGAAGGACCGGGACCCCGCCTCTGTCTCCGGGCAGATCGTCGGCGAGATGGGCACCTTTGCCACGGGGCTGTGTTACCTGGACCGGGCCAGTCTGCGGATGTACAGTGCGAATTTCCTGGACTGGGCCCCCTACGCCTATCTGAACCTGAGTCGGGAGGGGACCGGCTATGACCTGGATGACTGCACCGACATGGCCGTCGACTCCGGCGGCAGCGTCCTGCTGCTGTTGGAGGGCAGGCGCATCCTCCTGGACCAGGGGGAGAGCGTGACCGACCTGTCGGAGATGCTCCACCGGCCGGACTGGCAGTGCTGGCTGATCCTGGCGGGGCTGACCGCGGGGGTCCTGCTGGTCTCCCTGGTCCTGTGGTACGTCGTGTGTGAGGTGCGGCGGCTGCGCCTGCCCCTGCTGGTGCGGTGGGGGGTGCTGACCGCCGCGGTGGCCGTGCTGGCGGTGACCGGGCTGGCCCGGCTGTCCGCCCCTGTCGCCATCCGGACCGCATCGGAGCGGGAGGCCCAGGAGATGCTCAGCGCCGTCGCCCGTCTGTCTATGGACGAGGGCCCGTCCGCCCTGGACCTGACGCAGCGCATCGGCACCAGCCTGGCCCATGTCGAGGGCGGGACCTACCGGGACGCCCAGGCCGCCGTGTTTGAGCGGGACGAGGACATGCTGTGGCGTCTGGTGTCCGACAGCGCCGGGAGGCCGGCGGGGATCCGGGGCGAGATGTGCCCCGGCTTCGACCGGGACCTAGCCCAGCAGGCTCTGACCCGGGGGTCCTCCTTCGGCACCCTGGGTGCCGGGGACAGCCTGCGATTCCTGTACTATCTGTCCCTTGACGGGCAGGTGCTGGCTATGGATGTGAGCGGGGACAGCCTGCTCGCCCACAGCCGCGCCCACGTGTTCTGGACCGTCCGGGAGCTGGCCGCCCTGGCCATCCTGTTCACCGCCCTGGCGGTGGCTATCCTGTGCCGGATCACCATAGGTCTGCGGAAGGTGATGGCGGGCATGGAGGCCCTCGCCTCCGGGGAGCGGGACATCTCCGTCCATCAGAGCGGCGGCGACGAGCTGACCAGCCTTGCGGATGACCTGAACGCCCTGTCCAATGCCATCGGCACACTGGAGGAGCGGCACCGGCGGGTGGAACAGGCCTACCGCCGGTTCGTGCCGGAGCGGGTGCTGTCCCTGCTGGGCAAGCAGTCCATCGCCCAGGTGGATAAGCACACCTTTGTCACCCGGCATCTGGCCGCCATGACCTTCTCCTTCCGGTTCCCGGAGGAGGTCTACGGGAGCAGCGGCCGGGAGCTGTTCGACAATGTGAATGAGATCATCGAGCGCACCGCCTCCATCGTCACCGGCAAGGGGGGCACGGTGTTCAACTTCGCCTACAGCGGCTACGACGCCGTGTTTGAGGGGGGCAGCGCGGCGGCTGTGAGCACCGCCGTGGCCGTCCAGCAGGAGATTCTGGAGATCAACGCCCAGCGGGAGGCCGAGGGCCGGCCCCGGGTGTCCGCCCGCATCGCGCTGGACGAGGGCAACGTCATCCTGGGCGTGGTGGGGGACGAGAACCAGATCGAGCCCACCTCCATCTCGGCCAGCTTCTCCGCCGCCCGGCGCCTGCTGGAGCTGTGCGGCCGGCTGGAGGCCAACATCCTTTGTACCGAGGCGGTTGCCGCCGGGGCGGAGGGCTACGCCAGCCGCTACGTGGGCAAGTGCGTGGACGGGGATATGCAGATCCGCACCTACGAGATATTTGACGGCGACCCCTACGACATCCGAAAGTTCAAGGAGCAGACCCGGGAGCGCTTTGCCGAGGGGGTCTACGCCCTGTACGGCGGGGATTTCTCCCGCGCCAAGCGGATCTTCCTCAGCCTGGTCCACCGCAGCACCAGCGACGGCGGGGCCCGGTACTACCTCTATCTGGCGGACCAGATGGAGAAGCACCCGGAGGAGGCTCCCAGCCTGGACCGGGCCATGTAAACAATGATCCAGAGGGGAGGGGGCGCTATGGCGCTCACACAACTGGAGTCCATCCGCCGCCAGACCGAGGCGGCGGCGCGCAATCAGATGAACCGGGCCGCCGCGGACCTGCGCAGGGAGACCAGCCTGGTGAACCGGGCCCACCTGCTGGCCGGACGGGCCGCCCGGGGGGTCAGCCTGCCCAGCGGCGGCAATACGGAGCCCAGGTCCCGGACGCTGTCCGGGACCGTCCCCACGACGCCGCCCCCGGTCCAGCCGGCGGCGGACGGCTGGGTGCGCCGCAGCCCCGTGCAGCCCCTGTACCGCCCGGCGAACTACTACCGGCGGCTGGCCACCCGCATCACGCAGGTGGTCCTGCTCGTGATCGCCATATTTGTGGTGGTGTATCTGCTCCTGCGCATTGGGGTGATCCGGGTGTGACGGCGGCGGTCTGGGCGCTTTGCGCCTGAACGGACCGTTTCCGGCGCCCCGCGCCGTTTTTCCCTGAAATCTACCGGGAGGATCTTCGCCCATGAGCTTTCTCCTTCGACAACTGATGAACTCCTGCGGGGTCTTTATCCGGACCTTCCGGGCCTTCTTCCTCCGTAAGTTTACGGCGGTCACGGCCAGGTTCCGCCAGGTCACAAACTTCTCCCGCAACGCCACCAAGGTGGCCAGCGCCTCCTTCCAGGGGGCCGCTGCCGCGGTCAAGAAGCCCACCAAGCGGGAGGACTACATCGAGACCCAGCGCCTGTTCATCTCAAAATCCTTTCTAATCCTGCTGGTCGTAGGGCTGGTGTGCTTTGCGCTGCTGTGCTGGTACGTGCTGTGGCCCTTTATCCTGAGCCACTTCCTCACCGCCCGGTTCTGGCAGGAGGACAGCCGCGTCCCGGACTGGACGGGCAAGGTCATCGTCTACGCCGACAAGGGAAAGCACATCCCCATGTACAGCGGACGGCTGGAGGAGGGCGTCCTTCAGGGGACGGGCAGGGAGTACGACGAGGAGGGCCTGCTGGCCTACGAGGGGACTTTCCTGGACGGGGAGCGCAGCGGAAAGGGCGTCTGCTATGAGGACGGCGTCCTGGTCTACGAGGGCCAGCTGCTCGCCGGCGTCTACGAGGGGACGGGCCGCCTCTTTGACGAGGACGGCATGGTCTACTCGGGCACCTTCTCCAACGGCCTGCCCAACGGCACCGGCACCGGCTACAACGGCGGCGTGCTGTGCTACCAGGGCGGGTTCGTGGACGGGCTCTATCAGGGCACCGGCGAGGAGTTCTACGCCGGAGGAACATTGAAGTACAAGGGCGCCTTCTCTAAGGGCAAGTACGAGGGAGAGGGGGCCTACTATACCGAGGAGGGCCTTTTGCGCTACAAGGGCGGGTTTTCCGCCGGGCTCTACGAGGGGGATGGGACCGTTTACCTGGACAGCGGCGACCGCATCCAGTCGGAATTCTCCGCCGGTGAGAGCGGCGGTTCCATCCAGTGGTACCGGGGAGGCCGGCTGTGGTACGACGGCGAGGCCGACGACCTGACGCCCGACGGCTACGGCACCATCTACGCCTCCAGCGGGAAGGTCGTCTACGCCGGCCAGATGGACCACGGCACCCTGGACGGCCTGTGGCTGCTGGGCCTGACCGCGGGGGAGCTGCGGGAGACCTTCGGCGAGGCTGCGCTGACCGAGCAGGACAGCGGAGACGGATTCCTGATCCGGAATGCGGACCTGGGTGTGACCGCGCTGTGCAGCTACCAGACGAGCGGGGAGGACCCCCAGGTCTACCAGGTCCTGCTCTCCCCGGCGGCGAATGACCCGGCGGCGGCCCTGCTGCCCTGGGACAGCGCCGCGGCGGCCCAGCTCCAGCTGACCGCCGGCCGGGAAGAGGAGCCCGAGATGAGCTATACCGCGGGTCCGTCCCCGGTGTCCGTGCCGGAGGGCGGGATGGACGGGGAGTGGTTCAATACCCAGATCATCTACCCCGAGGAGGCGGCCACCTGCACCCTGTTCAGCGAGGACCGGGGGGGTGCGCCGGAGCAGATCCTGTGGAGCCGCGCCGGCGCCATCGTGCCCGGAGGGCTGCTGGATGAGGCCGCGGTCCAGGCCCAGGAGCGGCTGGACGACCTGCTCCAGACCCTGGACAACCTGGCGGGCGGCTCCGGCGACGAGCCCCCCGCCGACCCGGCGGACGTGGAGCGCCTGCTGGGCCTGATGCTCACCCCCGAGGACGGCAACAGCCTGATGGACGCGCTGACGGACTACTACGTCTACAACCAGATGCTCCAGGCCCTGGAGGCCAGTCAGCCCCTGCTGGAGCAGAACTTGCTGGAGCAGCAGAGACTGCTGGACCGGGGGGACACCACCCAGTCCGCCGTGGACGGCGTCCAGGACCGCCTGGACGCCCTGGACCGCCGGCTGGCCCAGTACCGCACCGGCCGGGAGCAGGCCAAGCTGACGGCGGAGACGCTCACCGGGCTGAAGCTGGACGCCTACGACCTGGCCGCGGTGCTGACGTCGTTTGACACCGCGGAGCTGGACACCCAGGCCCTGTACGACGCCGCCCTGGCCTACGCCAAGAGCGTGGCTGCCGAGCCGCGGGACGTGGACGCGGCCGATTTGGAATTGAAGCTCAAGACCCAGATCCTGGACCTGAGCATGGCGTACGAGGAGATCCGCGCCGGACAGGAGACGCTGGAGCGGGCCGCCGGCGTGTTGGAAAAGACCACCCAGGCCTACTCCACCGGCACGGCGGATAAATTGGCCCTGTACGACGCCCAGTGTTCCCGGAACGACGCGGCCGCCGCCCTGTTCATGAGCATGGGGGCCTATACCAAGCAGGCCGTCCAGCTCAACAATCTGTCCGGCGGTGCCCTGGCGGAGCAGCGCGGCTGGTTCGCGGAGCCCTTCGGCGTGCTCTACGACCTGTCGGTCCAGCGCAACCAGGACGACCAGGAGCTGGCGAAAAATGAGAGCGCGGACGTGCCGGCCGCCGGAGGGGCGGAACAGGAGCAGGGGCAGGAAGAGGGGGACTCCCAGGGTGAGACCGAAGCGGAGCCCGAGACTGCCGGCCCCGTGGGCTGACGGAAGGAGAGATGCCGTTTATGGCAGATTATACCGCCCTGGTGGAGGCGGGCACAGCCCTGGTGGAGCTGCTCCGGGACACACTGACCCCGGAGCCTATCAGCAACCGGGAGCTCATCGCCCTGTGCTCTCCCCATGAGAACGAGAACAACCAGCTCACCGTCTGGCTCTACCAGGTGGAGGAGGACACCCAGGGGGTGGAGCAGGGCTACTATCAGGTGAGCCGGGACGTCCAGCGCATCCGGCCCGCCCGGTACAACCTGCGCTTCCTGGTCACCGCCCACTCCAAGGCCCCGGTGCAGCTGCGGGAGGCGGATCAGTACCGCATGGTGGGCGCGGCCCTCCAGGTGCTGAAGGACCACCCGGTGATCGACGCGCAGTACCTGTCCGGCTCCCTGAAGGAGCGGGAGGCCAGGATCACCCTGACCCTGGAAAAGACCTCCATGGACCAGCTGCTGAAGATTTGGAACAATAACTCGAAGGGCTACAAGATGTCCTTTGTGGTGCTGCTAGGCAACGTGGAGATCGACTCCCGGCGCGAGCGCCGCGTCAGCCGTGTCACCGGCGTCACCATCGAGACCGACCAGGCCGCGCTCGGCACCGGGGAGGGGGGACGGTCATGATCGCCTTTCACGCCGGGGCCGTATTTCGGGTCCGGGACGGCTATACCGGGGCCGCTCTGCCCCCCTCCGGGGTGCTGTGCGCCCTGGACGGGCGCCCCTGCCGGCCGGTGGCCAAGCAGGAGGGCTATCTGGTCCTCCTGGACCTGCCCGCCGGGCCCCACACGCTGGTCCTGCGCTGCCGGGGCTACCGGGAGGAAGTGGTGGATTTTACCGCGGGGGAGACGGTCCCGGAGCTGGACGTCACCCTGAAACCGGGGCCGAGCTACCCCTTCCGGCAGATGCCGGTCCGGCTGGACCTGGCGGTCCAGAAGGGCGGCGCCGGGCTGGAGGGGTTCCACTTCTGGCTGGCTGCCGCCGGCGGCGTAGAGATCAAGCTGGCCCAGGCCAGCGCGGAGGCCGGGAAGGATCAGCTGCGGCTCTTCTGTAAGTACCCGGAGACCGTGCCCACCCCCGCGCCGTTTCTGCTGGAGGACGGGAAGAACAGCGAGCTGGTCACCCTGTGCTCCTTCGAGGGGGAGACCGGCACCCTGGCCGCCCCCCTGAAAAAGACCCACAGCCGTGGGAAGCGTCTGCTCCCCGCCCAGCACTACCGCACCGGTCCGGGCGGCACCGCCGCCGCCCTGTTCCGCGCCCCCTGCACCGCCGCGGCCTTCCACGAGGAGCTGGGCCTGCTGGGCAGCAAGGAGCTGGCGGAGGGGGAAAACACCCTGGAATTGACTTTGCAGTGAGGAGGCGGCCGCCGTGGCAAACCCAATGGTCATGACAGCCATGTGTACCTGTTCCTTCGGGGTGGCCCCGTGCCCTCTGATGGTGACCAGCCAGCAGACGGTGATGATGAGCAAGCAGCTGGCCGCCACCATCATGGACAACAAGTTCCCCACCTTCGGCATGTGCTCCAGCCCGGCCAACCCCACCGTGGCGGCGGCCACCGCGGCGGCCCTGGGGGTGCTGACCCCCATGCCCTGCGTGCCGCTGATCGTCGCGCCGTGGGTGCCGGGAGTGCCCACGGTGCTGGTGAACAAGAAGCCCCTGCTGAACAACACCAGTAAGCTGCTGTGCACCTACGGGGGCATCATCCAGCCTATGATGACCCCGGCTCTGACCATCAAGGTCCCGTAAGGAGGGCGCGCCATGGACGACTACGACCTGCGGGATGTGGCCTACGAGAAGCTGGGCCGGGGGTATGAGAGCCAGTGGGAGCTGATGGACGACCTGTTCGCCTGGCTGGACCTGCGCATCTACTTCTTCTACAAGCACCACCAGTGGCTCGGCCCCAAGAACGACATGCGCAACATGCTGGGTCTGGTGGTCACCCGGGAGGAGTTTGAGCACAACCTGCTCAAAGCCGCCCAGCTGGGCCTGCCCGCCCGGATGGACGGGGAGGAGGCCGCCCAGATGGCCGCCTCTTGGGACGCCATCCAGACCCGCCTGGACCGGACGGAGACGGAGTTCCCCCTGCTGGCCCTGGCCAGGCGGTGCAACCTGGACGAGTTTGAGCGGGGCTGTGTGGTGCTGGCATACGCCTCCGCCCTGGACCGGAAATATGAGAAGCTCATGGCTTACCTCCAGGACGATATCACCCAGAAGGCCCCGACCTCCGCCCTGGCGGTGCAGCTATTCCTGCCCCTGGAGGGGAACATGGAGGAGTACCTGTCCCGGTTCGCCCGGCCGGACGACTTCACAGGGCTCTTTGACCGGGAGAAGCTGGCGGCGGGGGCCCTGGTCCTCCACCCCCTGGTGCTGGAGTTTTTGAGCACCGGGACCGTCGCCCCCCAGGCAGGGCTGCGGCTCTTCGACGGGAAGAAGGACGCCCCCGGCGGCCCCCTGGTCATCGGCCAGGAGTTGGCCCGGCGGCTGGACGCCCTCTTTGCCGAGCCGGGGGAGCGGGTCCTCTGCCTCACCGGGGGGCCCGGCAGCGGCAAGCGGTTCCAGTGTGAACATCTGATGGCCCGCAGCGGAGCGAAGTGCGTCTTTGCGGACCTGGACTGCGAGGAGCAGCTGGACCGGGCCCGGGACGCCGTTTTGGCCGCCCGACTCACCGGGGCGGTGGCCGCCTTCGGCCACATGGAGAAAACGGACCAGGACGGCAAGCTCCAGCCCCCCTCCCAGCGGCTGCTGGAGGGCATCCTGGCCCTGGGCCTGCCCGGAGGGAGGGCCTTTTTCCTCTCCCAGCTCCCCGCCCACGCCCGGTTCGACCGGCTGGTGGTGGAGCTGGAGGTCCCAGACCCCGCCGAGGCGGAGCGCATCCGCCTGTTCCGGGCCGCCCTGGGCAGCCTGGACCTGGAGGGCGTGACCGTGGAGGAGCTGGCGGCCAAGTTCCGCTTTTCCCCCCGTCAGATCGCCCTGGCCTGCCGTCAGGCCGTGGGTCTGGCCCGGCTGGACGGCCGCGGGGCCATCTCCGGCCGGGAGCTGCACCAGTGCTGCTACCGCCAGGCGGTCCACAAGCTGGACGACCTGGCCCGGCGGGTGCGCCCCGCCTTCAGCTGGGGCGACGTGGTCATGCCAGAGGACCAGAAAAGGCTGCTCCAGCAGGCCTGCGGACACATCAAGTACCAGTATCAGGTCTACTGCCAGTGGGGCTTTGACAAAAAGATCGCCTATGGCCGGGGCCTGTCCATCCTGTTCGCCGGGGCCCCGGGCACCGGCAAGACCATGTGTGCTCAGGTCATCGCCAACGAGCTGAACATGGAGATGTACAAGATCAACATCTCCCAGATCGTCAGCAAGTACATCGGCGAGACGGAGAAGAACCTCCACGCGGTCTTTACCGAGGCGCGCAAGTCCAACTGCGTGCTGTTCTTCGACGAGTGCGACGCCATCTTCGGCAAGCGCAGCGAGGTGAAGGACGCCCACGATCGCAACGCCAACGTGGAGGTGGCCTACCTGCTCCAGCAGATCGAGGAGTACGACGGGGTGTGCATCATGGCCACCAACCTGATCGGAAACATCGACGAGGCGTTCATGCGCCGGATCACCTATGTGGTCCGCTTCCCCTTCCCGGACGCCGCCGCCCGGGAGGAGATCTACCGGCGCACCATGCCGGGGGACGCCCCCCTGTCGGACGACATCGACTGGACTTTCCTGGCCGAGAAGTTCGAGCTGTCCGGCGGCCATATCAAAAACATCGTCCTCTCTGCCGCGTTCCTGGCAGCCCTGGAGGGGACGCCCATCGGTATGTCCCACCTGTTGCGTGCCGCCGTGGGTGAGCTGAAAAAGAACGAGATCGTAGTGGTCCGGGAAGAGCTGCGGGAGTATGCGGACCTGCTGGACTGAGGCGGGGAAGGGAGACTGACAGATGAAACGAAAATTCTGGTCCAGCCTGAGCTTTCAGATGATGGGCATGGCCCTGCTGATGAGCGTCGTCCTCTCCGCGGTCGCCCTCTATGTCTGCTACGACCGCTACACGGACCAGCTGATGCGCCACTACGAGGACCTGGGCTCCAATCTGGCCCAGGCGCTGGCCGACCAGCTGACCGGGGAGGACCTGGACCGCTACTATGAGGGCGGAGAGCCTGACGAGCGATTCGCCGAGCTGGACTCTCTGGTGAACACCCTGCGCTCCGGCAGCGGGGTGGCCCAGATCTATGTGATCCGGCCCATAGAGGACACCCAGTGCGATTACGCTATGGTCCTGGCCAGCGCCAACTTCCTGATCGGGGATACCTATAACATCTACGACAGCTATGAGAGCCTGGGGAGCATCCTGACAATGGACAATCTGCCCCTGACCATGGAGCAGGCCCAGCGGGGGGAGCAGTTCCCCCCCTTCCAGGACGACGACCCAATTGCCGGCCTGCTGATCACCGCCGGGGTACCGATCCTGCGGGAGAACGGGACCTTCTCCGGGTACTACGTCCTGACCGATATCGTGCTGGAGAACGTGATGGCGAACGTCCACGCGTTTGTCAGCGACGCGGCACGGCTTGTGGCGCTGGCGGCGATCATTCTGTCTGCGGTCTATCTGTTCCTCATCCGGCGCAGCTTCCTGATCCCTGTCACCCAGCTGACCAACGCCGCCCGGAGCTATTCGGAGGGTGAGAACAAGCGGGCCTTCAGCGGCCTATCCTTCCACGGCGGGTATGAGCTCAACGACCTGGCCGACACCTTCCGGCTCATGCTGGCCGAGATCGAAGTGAACAACCTGGAGCAGCTGGAGCTGGCGGTCCAGGAGCAGAAGCAGGAGAGCGACACCCAGCTGGCCAACGGCCTGAACGCCGCCATGCGGCCCAAAGCCCTGCCTCAGCGGGAGACCCCCTATCCCTTCCAGGTCAGCGGCAGTGTGCGCTGCCGGGAGGGGCTGGCCTGCTGCTTTTACGACTACTTCCTGCTGGACCGGGAGCGGCTGTGCGTCCTGGTCGGGGAGACCCCCAGCCGGGGGCTGACCCAGGCGCTTTACATCGTGATCGCCCAGACGACCCTGAAAAGCCACCTGCGCTCCGGCCTGAGTCTGGACCAGGCCATGTCGGCGGCCAACCAGCAGCTCTATGAGATGGGCGGCGGCGAGCTGTGCCTCAACGTGCTGGCGGGGGTGCTGGACGGCACCACCGGCCGCTTCTCCTGCGTCAACGCCGGGGAACAGACGCCCCTGTTCCAGCGGTTCCGGGAGGAGCGGTACGACTGGGCCGACGCCTTTTCCTACGCCTCTCTGGGCCAGAGCGAGAACGTGTCCTACCACACCCTGGAGCTGGACCTGAGCCAGGGGGACCGGCTGTTCTTCTACACCGCCGGACTGGCCAATATCCGTGGGGCCGGGGAGCAGACCTTTGGAAAGGACCGGCTGCGGCCCTGCATCAACGAGCTCCGGGTCCGGCAGGCCGACCTGGACCAGCAGATCCAGTGGGTGGCGGACGACGGCGGTGCCTTTGCCGCCTACAGCAGCCAGGTGGGGGCCTACGCCCTCCTGGCCCTGGAGTACTGCCGCCGGGACCGGGCCCAGGCCCACTGTGTCCTCACCGGCGACGCCGCCGGGGCCGCCGCGATGCAGGACTTCCTCCGGGGCCAGTTCCAGGCCAACCAGGTCCCCCAGCGCCAGATGGCCCAGCTGCTGGTCATGGGAGACGAGCTGTTTGCCCTGTGCCGGGCCAGAGGAGCCCAGGACAGCCGGTTCATGGCCGAGTGTATGGTCTCCCGGGAGGAGAACCTCCTGATCCTGCGCGTCCGGGGAGCCATGGGGGGCCGGGACCCGCTGGACGTCCCGGAAAACGGCGTTCTGCGCGGCGCCGCCGACTTTGTCCGCCGCACCTGCGACCGGGTCCTCTTTGAATCCGGCAGCGGGGCAGACACGGTCACCGCGGTCAAGCGGCTGGAAGAGAGACGCGGGACGTGAGCACGCCCGCTCCGATGCGCCGCGTTCTGCCCCGGAGGGGCCGTTGACGTCTGCCCCGGAAGCAGTTATAATATGGGCAGGATTTCCTGTTGGAAGGGGGGGATCGGCATGTACCGCTTAGCGGTCTGCGACGACGAGGGGGAGGCCCTGGAGGAGCTGTGCCGGATGTGCGGCGAAATCCTGAACGGGCTGAAGGTGGAGCATGAGATCGTCCCCTTTTCCTCCGCCCAAGACCTGTCCGCCGCGCTGAGCTCCGGGCGGGAGCAGTTCGACCTGCTGTGCCTGGACATCTGCATGGACGGCAAGACGGGGATGGACCTGGCCCACGAGCTGCGGGAGCGGGACGACCGGACCAGCATCCTGTTCATCAGCAGCAGCGACGCCTATCTGCGGGAGGGGTACAGTGTCCGCCCCATCCAGTATCTGTCCAAGCCCCTGAAAGGGGAGGAGCTGGCGGAGGCCCTGCGCAGCGATTTGAGGATCAATCACAGCCCCCGGCTGGTCACCTTCCGCCGGGGGAACCGGACGTCAGCCCTGCCCATCGCGGAGATCATCTACGTGGAGAGCCGGGACCACGGGATCTGTCTGCACATGACGGGGGAGGAGCAGACCTTCCCCATCTCTCTATCTGAAGCTGAACAGATCCTGCCCCAGGAGCAGTTCTGCCGCTGCCACAACAGCTTTCTGGTCAATATGGCCGCCGTCACGGAGATCAGCAGGAACTGGGTGACGCTGTGCGGGGATCGGACCATCCCCATCGGGAGGCGGTACTATGAGCAGGCCCAGAGCCGCTTTATCCGATACCTGAACGCGAATAAGTAAAAAAAGCCAGCGCCTAACCGGCGCTGGCATTTTTTGTTTGTGGCGGTCAGGCGGACGGGACAGCGGCTTTTTTCAGCTTCAGGGCGGTCTGAACGGTGAAGGTGTCCCCGTCGTAGCTCAGCTCCAGCTTGCTGGAGTATTTCCGCGCGATGGCCTCCATCTGCCGCAGGCCGAAGCCATGGCTGTTCTGGTCCTCCTTGGTGGTCTGAGGCCAGCCCTTTTCGTCCAGGGTCAGCTTGCCGTCATACCGGTTGCGGCAGCTGATGGCCAGGAATCCCTGGCTGACCTGGAGGGAGACCGACACGGAGCGCTCCCCCGGGTCCGCCACCTGTCCGGCGGCCTCCAGGGCGTTGTCCAGCAGGTTCGTCAGTAGGCTGCACAGGTCCCCCTCGTCCACCGGCAGCTCGGCCGGCAGGGGGGCGCGGGCCTGGAAGCGGATCTTCATCCGGGCGGCCCGGGCCGCGGCGTTCTGAAGCAGGGCGTTGACGGTGAAGTGGTCGGAGTAGCTGGGCAGCTTCAGCTGCTCCATCTCCTGCCCCATCTCCCCCAGACGGTGGCCCAGCCCCTCCAGGTCCCCCTTTTCATACAGCAGGCGCAGGGCGGTGAGCTGGTTGTTCAGGTCGTGGCGCAGGGCGGCGGTGTTGGTGAGGTTCTGCTGGATCGTGTGGTAGTTATCCATGATGAGGTTGTTTTTGAGGGACAGGACCCTCACCTCACTTTTGGTGCGGACCAGGTTTTGGAGCAGGCCATAGGCCGCGATGCAGCCGCAGGCCGCCAGCAGGTAGGTGTTCAGCCAGCTCAGCAGCGAGCGGGGATACCCCTCCAGGGCCGCGGAGAGCACATGGATCAGGCTGGAGGCGAAGTGTCCGTCGGTCATGTTGGAGTACACGAAGTACACCGCAGCCGCCGCCAAAGTCCCCAGGGAGACCAGGCCGAGATAGCGCCAGAAGGACTGCTTCCGGTTGAGGAGCAGATACACCAGCAGCAGGACGGTGGAGGCCAGGGGCAGGTATTCCGCCGTCAGGAAGTGATACGGACCGGGAGAGAGGAAATAGTAGCCGGAGGAAATGGCGATCCCATTGGCGGTGGTGAGGGAGAAGGCGGCGGCCAGCAGGATTAGACTCCAGTCAGGGACCCCTCCGGCCAGCCCCACCAGGAAGATGGCGCACACCAGCACAAGACCCAGGGAGTAGGCCCCGGCGGGGAGGGCGGCCTGGTTATAGGTGGCGGCCGACGCGGCGTCTTTGGCGTACTCGCTGGAGTACCGGGCGAAGGCGGGCGTCACATAGTTCTCCGCTCCGCTGGGGGTGAACAGAACGGCCAGCTCCTTGCCGGCGGCGTCCGGCGGGAGGGTGAGGTGGAGCTGCTGGAAGTTCAGGTCCTGCCCCATATCCCGGGTGCCGCAGCGGAGATACTCCTCCCCGTCCAGGAGGATGACCGTCTCGCCGCTCCCCGTCTCCATGAGCAGGTAGGCGTCCTCGTAGAGACCGGGGATCACGCCTTCCTCCGGCAGGGTACAGGTGAGGCGGAACTGTTCCCCCGCTTTCAAATTCCAGGAATCCTGGCCGGCGCCGATGTCCACCGGCCGGACGGCGCCGTCCACCCCTTTGATCTCGGCGTTCTCCCATCCGACCATGCCCAGCAGAGGCGTGTCCGCGTTGGTGAAGCGCCCTAAAAAGTTGATAGCCAGCAGGCAGATCAGCACAAAGGCCGCGATGCAGCCCCATTTGCGGGCCCTGTCCATGGAAATTCCCCCTTTCTGCCTGCGCGGTCCCGTCGATGTCCCGGTCAGAGCGGTTTCCTTTTCCCTATTTTAGTATATCCGGAGCAAAGCCGCAAGCCTGGAAAGCAGGTTTTCTGCGGCAATACAGCCTTGTCCTGGCAGCAATCTCACAATATATCTTATTCTAACGAAACGGCGTCTGCGTTGCAAGCGCGGCTGGAAATCCACCCCTAAACGACAGGATTTGGCCCCCAATCGACAAACAGGGCGTCCAACCAGTTATGGTATAATAATACCAACCATTCCAGTTCGACCGGGGGAGGGGAGCGGTATGCGGGCGGCGGTCCATATGAGCAGCGAGGCGGAGAGCGCCGCGCTCTGCCGGGCGCTCCGGCTGTGGGCCGAAATGGTCTGCCTCCGTGCGGAGGTCCTCCCGTGGGACCCCGGCCAGGGGGAACTCCCCGGGGACCTCTCGGCGCTGTTCTGGGATATGGACGGCGCGCCGGCGCTGCCGCCGGGCTACCCCCGCGGGGCGGACGGACAGCCGCTTCTGTTCCTGTGTGCCTCCGACTCCAGAGCGGCCATCGAGAGCTACGCGCTGCATCCCGCCGGTTTTTTCAAGAAGCCCGTCCGCATGGCTGACCTGCGCCAGACGCTGAGCCGGTGCATCGGGGCCTGGTGGGACGATCTGGAGCGGGTGGAGGTGCTGTGCGGCGGCCTGCGGCGGCAGATCCCCCTGTACGACCTGCTGTGGGTGGAGAGCAGCCAGCACGGGAGTCTGCTCCACACCAGCTGGGAGCAGATCCAGACCCGGGAACCCCTGCGGGACCTGGAGGCCCGGTTGCCTGAAAAGAGCTTCCTGCGCTGCCAGCGCAGCTTCCTGGTCAGCCTGTACCATACCCGGGATATCAGTCAGACCTCGATCGGCCTGTCCAACGGGGACCAGGTCCCTGTCGGGCGGCGGGCCCGCGCCAGCGTGCTGGAGGCCTGCCGGGAGCTGCAGCAGCTGTGGGGCGGCGCCCTTTTGCCGGGCGGACTTCGGGAGGGCTGACTGCGCCTGTTTGGAATGTACCGTGAGAGAAGGTGATTGGAGTGGAACTGACCATCGCGGTCTGTGACGATCTGCAGGAGGAGCGCGTGTCGCTGGCCAAAATGATCCGCAGCTGCTGCCAGCGGCGGGGACTTGACGCCAGACTGCGGCTGTTCTCCTCGGGAGAGGAGCTGCTCTCCGTCATCCAGCGGCCGGGGCAGTTCCATATCCTGTTCCTTGACGTCTATATGCCCGGCCTGTCCGGCGTGGAGACCGCCCGGCGGCTGCGGCGGGTGGACAGGAGCTGCGCCATCGTCTTTGCCACCACCAGCACCGACCACGGGCTGGAGAGCTTCGAGGTGGAGGCCTCCGACTACCTGGTGAAACCCATCCAGCAGGAGGATGTGGACCGGGCCATGGACTGGTTCCTGGAGCACGCCCCCAAGGAGCTACGGCCGCTGTCGGTCTACGCCGAGGGGGAGTGGATGGATATCCCTCTCGCCTCCATCCTGTACATCGAGATCTTGGGGCACCACGCCCACATCCACACCGGCACCCGGGACGTGGTGATCCGCCGGGGGATGGACGACCTGGCCGCCTCCATCGGCAGCGAGGATTTCCTGCGCTGCCACCGCAGCTACCTGGTCAACCTGAACTACGTCCGGGGGATCGAGGGCAGCGATTTCCGCCTCACCGACGGCTCCCTGGTCCCCATCCGCACCGGTGAGCTGGCCGCCCTGCGCAGTCAGTTCATCAACTGGACCTATCGGAAAGCGTGGGCGCGGGCATGACGGTCAGGTATCTTTTGGCTGTGGCCTGCGCCGTCCTGCTGGCGCTGTTGCTGTGGGTCCTGCTGGACCTGCGCCGGGCGCGGGCCGAGAACAGGCGCCTGCGCGAAGTGACAGAGCTGCTCTCCCGGGAGGAGGACCAGGAACAGCTGCGCAAGCTGTGCCACGACCTGCGCCACTATCTGCTCCTGGGCGGGGAGCCCCCGGAGGGAATCTCGGCGGACCTTCTCCGCTCGCAGGCCGCGGCGGCCTGCGGCTCGCCGGTGGAGACCCTGGTGGAGCACTACCGGGAACAGGCCCGGGACCTGGGCGCGCAGGCGGATATCCGGCTGGACCTGGAGGGCTGCGAGGGGCCGATGCTGCCGGACCTGTATCTGGTGATCAGCAACCTGCTGGAAAACGCGGTGGAGGCTCTCCGGCGGGAGGGCGGCGGCTGGGTGCGCGCCCGGTGCGTCTGCGCCGAGGGCTATATCTCCCTGGTGGTGGGCAACTCCTGCGCCGGCTCCCTGCGGACGCTGGGCGGCCGGTATCTGTCCAGCAAGGCGGAGGGCCGCCTGGGCCTGGGGCTGTCCATCGTGGAGGATATCGCCCGGAAACGGGGCGGACAGGCCAAGTTCTCCGCAGAGGAGGGCCGGTTTTTGGCCTCCGTGTTCCTGCCCCGTCCGGCGCTGGCGGACGCCCCGCAGAAGAGCGCGGCCGCGGTCACCTGAATGCTATTTTGTTGTTGTTTTGAAAAATGAAACGCCTCGGAGCTGCGGCTCCGAGGCGTTCTTTTGCCACCATTAGCCTGTACTGCTGTGGTTCCCACGGATTCAGCCGGGGCAGTCACCGCAGTTCCGGGAGGAATTTCTGCATCCGGTGGGTCACCAGTTCCAACTTTCCCATGCTGGCGAGGGTCTCCCGCCCGACCCACCGGTAGGCGGAGGTTTCGCCCTCCTGCAAGATGACGCTGCGTTTGTCGCAGTCTGTAACGCACAGGAATTCCACGTAGAGGGAGTGGTTCTCCTCGCTTACGACCCGCCCGAGCTCTGTCAGGCCGCCGGCCGCGATCCCGGTCTCCTCCCTCAGCTCCCGGACGGCGCACTCATAAGGCGTCTCCCCCCGGAGCGCGGAGCCGCCCGCCGTGGCCTCCCACATGCCGCCGAAGTGTTTTTGCGGGTCCCTCTGCATGAGCAGGTATGTGCCGTCCCTGTGCCGGACGATCACGTCGCAGACCAGATGGAACATGCCGTCCGGGACGGCCTCTCCGCGGACCAGCTCCCGGCCCGGTATGAGGTGAAAATCTTTGTCATAGGCGTCCCAAAGCTCCATGTCCTGGTCCTCCTGAAAGTCAGTTTACGGGTTCCGTTTGTGGATAAAAGAACACCAACCTCGATACGTACCGTATCGAAGCTGGTGTTCCGTGCTGGCAGCGGGAGAAGGATTCGAACCCTCACATACAGAGTCAGAGTCTGCTGTGCTACCCTTACACAATCCCGCTATCTGTGCTTGTCACAAGCACAGGTGCTATTATAGCAAATTACCGGGGATTGTCAAGAGCTAAATTCATTTTTCCGAAAATCTTTTCGCCCGTCCCACTGCTTCAGCTCCTCCAGGCTCTGCCGGGAGAGCAGCAGGAGGGCGGCCAGGTTGGGGATGGCCAGCAGCGCGCTGCACAGATCGACCAAGGTCCACGCCAGGGCCGGGTCCCACACGCTGCCCAGCACGATGAACAGCAGGAACAGCGCCCGAAAGGCGCCCCGCCCCCGCGCCCCGCCGGCCAGGTAGCCCAGACACTGCTCCCCGTAGCAGCTCCAGCCCAGGATGGAGGAGAAGGCGAACAGCAGCAGGCTCACCGCCACCACGGCCGCTCCCGCCGGGCCCAGCACCCGGGAGAAGGCCGCCGCGGTCAGCGGCGCGCCCATGGCCGCGGCGTCTGGACGGGCCGGGTCGTACACCCCGCTGCACAGGATGGCGAGGGCGGTGACGGTGCAGATCAGAAGTGTGGATACCCCGGTCTCCAGGATCCCCCACATCCCCTGCCGGGCGGGGCAGTCCACGTCGGCGGCGGCGTGGGCGATGGCGGAGGTGCCCAGCCCGGCCTCGTTGGTGAACACCCCCCGGGCCACCCCGTAGCGCATGGCGGCGGCCACGGTGTACCCTGTCCCGCCTCCCAGGGCGGCCCTGGGGTCCAGGGCGCAGACCACAATCAAGCGCAGCGCGTGGGGCAGGCGGGGCGCGCAGGCAATCAGCACCGCGGCGCCGCTCCCCAGGTACGCCAGAGCCATCACCGGCACCAGGAGGCTGCTCACCCTGGCCACCCGGCCCAGGCCGCCGGCGATCACCAGCCCAGCGGCCAGGGCGGTCACGGCCCCCGCCGCCAGCCGGTCACAGCCGAAGGAGGCCTGAAAGGCGGCGGCGATGGAGTTGGACTGCACCAGATTGCCCCCGATCAGCGCCGAGGCAAGGCAGGCCGCGGCGAACCAAGCCGCCAGGGGCGGGCACTTGAGGCCGTCGCGCAGGTAGTACATGGGTCCGCCCCGCCAGCCGCCCCGGCCGTCCGGCCTGCGCCAGCGCACCGCCAGGGACTTCTCCACGAACCCGGTCATCATCCCCAGCAGGGCGCACACCCACATCCAGAACACCGCCCCCGGCCCGCCCAGCTGGATCGCTGTGGCTACCCCGGCGATGCTCCCGGTGCCGATGGTGGCGGCCAGAGCGGTGCACAGGGCCTCCCACTGGGTGACGCCCCGGCCCCCTCCGCGCTTCGGGGCGCGGAGCAGGCTCCCCACCGTGGCCTTCAGCCACGTGGGCAGGCCGAAGAGCTGGAAGAACCCGGTTTTCAGGGAGAAATATCCCCCCGTGAGCAGGAACGCCCCCAACAGCCAGGGGTCCCACAGGGCGCTGGTCAGCCGCTCCAGACAGGACATGGGCCTCACCTCCGCCCAAGTTTATGCGGGAGGAGGCCCCGTTCATGCGTCCGCCGGCCCCGGCTGGGCGGTCCTGACCGCGTCGGGGAGGGGCAGACGCAGGGTCACCGCCCCCTCCACCGCCGGGGCGACGGTGCACTGGGGGTAGTAGACCTCCAGCCCCTGGGCCGTCAGGGCGGACCGGTCCGGGGAAAACCACCGCCGCAGGGGCTTTTTCAGCTCCTTATCCAGAAAGACGCCGCCCCGTTTGGCTTCCCCGGCCGCCTTCTCCAGGGCGCGGTACAGCGCCCGCCGCCGGCTCCGCCTCCTGGGATACAGCTCCCACAGCGGGACGGGTGCGCCGTCCGCCTTCCGCCAGATATCCCCCCAGCGGTGCTCCAGCGTCCGCCGGTCCCCCCGGGTCTCCCGGGCCGTCAGGGTGAGGGAGAGCAGCTCCTCCGTCTCCAGCGACACCGCTCCGCTCAGGGCCGCCGCCCAGGGGGTGAAGGGCCGGGACTGCTCCCGGCACTGGACCAGGGCCGCGCAGGCCCGCCAGTACAGGTCCCGCCCCCACTGCCGCCGCCAGGCCCCGGCCAGCCGCTCATAGTATCGGTTGGCGCCCCGCGCCAGCGGCCCATTCCCCGCCACTTGGGGCCAGGACAGGCGCACCTCCAGCACCGGCTCCCCGCCCAGCGTCAGGGTGCGGACCTCCTCCTGCCAGGTCACCTGGAAGGGCTCCGAACGCTCCTGTTTTTTCATATCTGCCGCCTCCTTTGCCCATCCTATGCGCCGGCATGGAAAAAGGCCGCCCGCGGGCGGCCTTTTGGAAGGAAACACGCTTACCGGCACATGGAGCAGCCGGGGTAGGTCTCCTTGCTGGAGTCGATGCTGTTGGGCGGGAAGAACTCGTTGACGGGGAAGTTGACCTTCCGGAAGATCTCGCAGGGGTCCTCGGGGGTGCAGTCCCCGCAGGTGCACTCCTTCTCGGGCATACAGTAGTCGTACACCGGCATGAGCAGGTGGGTGTCCCGCTCCAGGCGGATGATGGAGAACTGGCCCAGGGTGACGTACAGGCGGTGCACGTCGCCCCCCTGCATCAGGTCGTCCCCGAACGCCTCGCTGATGGCCAGGGGGATCTCGGCGATGCCGCTGTCACAGGGCCGGCACTCGCACACGTCCACCAGCTTCAGGTTGAGGATGATGGGATCCACCGACTCCACCACGGCGGTGGGCAGGTTGGCGCTGGTGCAGGGGCAGTTCTCGCCGCTGTTCTGGGAGGAGAACACCTTGGCGCTGCCCTCGCTGCCAAAGAGGATGGCCCGCTTGTCAAAGACGGCCAGGCCGCTGACCTCGATGGGCCGGGCGGCCCCCACGAAGGCGTCGGCGGTGATACGGTAGTAGTAGCGCACGTCCACGGTGAAGAACCCGCGGTTGTAGCCCACCGGCTGCACGTCGATGTACGCGCACAGCAGCTGGGCGCACTTGGCTTTCACCGACACCGCGCGGTCAATGACCTCCTGGGAGCAGCGGGTGGGGTAGACCCGCAGGTCCTCGATACAGTCCTTGTCTCGGCAGGAGTCGAAGATTTTCTTGGTGTGTATACACACGGCCTCCCGGATGCTGCGCTCCTCGCTCACGGGGCCGGGCGTGACCCTATCAGGCATATGGAAAAAACCTCCTTCTCATGGATACACAGCGGTTTGGCGTATGGCCGCCCCGCCGGGTAGGTCAGCTACCATCCCATTCTATGAAACGGCAAAAAAACGGTGCCTCCCGCGGAAAATTTGCCCGGGACCGATAGATCGTCTGCCGCCGGGGCATACTGTGTGTGAGGTGATCCCATATGTCAAAGCGCAAACAGAGGCTTGACCCGGACCGTGGCCAGCCCCCGGAGATGGGGGAGGACCTGCGCCTGAACCCCCAGGACCGGCTGTGCAGCCGGTTCGACGAGAACAGCATCGCCCGGTTTCCTGTGGCCAAGCCGGGGAAGATGGGGATGCGGGTGCTGGACAACTGCGCCGAGGAGAACATCCAGTGAGGAGCGGGGCCGCGCAGGCGGCCCCGCATTTTTATGTAAACTAAAAAACCACTTGCCCATTCCCGCCGTTTCTGGTAAACTATGTACATAAAAAGGAGAGGAGCGTGGGCCTATGCCGCGGGTCGGATTCATCCAGGACGAGCTGGACCTGAAACTGCTGGTCCTCTACATCGCCGCCCGTGCAGCGGCCCCCATCACCTTTCTGCAACTGCTGGAGCTGGCCCTGTGCGACGCGGGGGTGGACTACTTCTCCCTGACCCAGGCGGTGGGCCACCTGGTGGAGACGGGCCACCTCTCCCAGGAGGGGGAGCGGTACGCCATCACCGAGAAGGGACGCCACAACAGCGAGATCTGCCAGAGCAGCCTGCCCTTCTCAGTCCGCCGCCGGTGCGACGAGAACCTGGTCACTCTCAACGAGGCCCTGCGCCGGGAGCAGCAGGTCCAGAGCGGCGTCACCCCCCACCCGGATGGCACCTGCACCGTGCGCCTGGCCCTGTTCGACGACCGGGGCGCGCTGATGGAGCTGAACGTCCTCTCGCCCAGTCTCGCCCAGGGGGACGAGCTGGCGGCCCGGTTCAAGCGGGCCCCGGAGCAGATGTTCCACCGCCTTTTGGCCGCACTGGAGGAGGAGTAAAACAGAAAACGAACCGCCCGCCGGAGAGTTCTCCGGCGGGCAGTTTTTTGTGGGCGCGGTCAGTCCATGGGGGTGATGGAGCATTTGACGCGGTTCGGCTCCAGAAGGATGGTGCCGTAGCTGGTGCGGGCCGTCCCCGGGTTCATCACCCACAGGCCGTCCACCTGCTCGCAGTAGGGCCGGTGGGTGTGACCGAAGAGCAGGAAGTCCGCCCCTGCCTTCCTGGCCTCGGCGATGGCCAGCTCATACCCCTGCTTCACCCGCCACAGGTGGCCGTGGGAGACCAGAAAGGTCTTTCCGCCCGCCTGAAAGCGGCGGATGGCCGGCTCCATGGTCCAGCCGTCGCAGTTGCCGGGGACGCTGACCAGGGGCAGGCGGGGGTAGACGTAGCCCACCTCCTCGGCGTCGGAGAGCAGGTCGCCCAGGTGGATCACCATGTCGGGCTTTTCCTGCTCAATGGCGTCCAGCATCCCGGCGCGGGAGCGGTGGGAGTCGGAGAAAACTAAGATCTTCAAAGCGGTCACCCTGTTTCGTCGTCTGCATATAATGGAAGTGAGATCCTCGGGGCGGCGCCCCGTGAGCGGAAGGAGCGGTGTCAATGAGCGGGAAGGATGGAAAGACCCTGGGCGCTGCGGACCTGGTGAAGAACCGGGAAGCCATCTCCAGGCTGGCCCAGTCCAGCGACGCGCAGCGGCTGCTGCAGCTGCTGCGGCAGGGGGGCGAGGTCCAGGGGGCGGCCCAGGCGGCCGCCGACGGCGACCCGGCGGAGCTGGTGAAGATGATGCAGCAGGTGATGAGCTCCCGGGAGGGGGCGGAGCTGGTGGAGCGGATCAGCCGGAAGGCGAAGGGAAACGGGTTGACATAACGCAAACCAGGGGGAGGTGAGCTGTCCCGTGGCGGAATTCGACGAGAAACTCAGCGCGATCCTGAACAACCAGGAGGCCATGGGGCAGATCATGGCCCTGGCCCAGTCCCTGGGGGCCTCCGGGGCCCTCGAAGGGCAGGGGAGCGGGGAGGGGGAGAGAGCCAACCCCCCGCCGGCAGCGGCCGCTCCGCCGCCCCAGGCGGCGGGGAACCCCCTGGAGGGGCTGGACCCCCGGCTGCTCCAGCTGGGGGCGAGGCTGCTCCAGGAGTACCAGCGCACCGACGACCGGAAAACGGCCCTGCTCACCGCCCTGCGGCCCTTTGTCAAGGAGGAGCGGTATGAGCAGCTGGACAGGGCGGTCCAGGTGGCCCGGCTGTCCCGGGTGGTCAAGGTGCTGCTGAGCCTGATGAGAGAGGGGGAGGGGCGTGTATAACCGTTATATTCCCCAGGAAAACTACTACGTCCCGGTGGAGGAGCCGGACGGTCCGGAGGGGGCCGCGGCGGCTGAGAGCCAGAGCGCCCGGGAGCCCCGGCAGGGCGGAAATCTGCTGGAGGGGCTGGGCCGGCTGCTGGACCGGGACAAGTCCGCCCCCCTGGGCGGCATCCTGTCGGCCTTCGGCCTGGAGGACCTGGACAGCGGGGACATCCTGCTGGCGCTCATCATCCTCCTGCTGATCTCGGAGGGGGACAACACCGAGCTGGTGATCACCCTGGGGCTGATGCTCCTGATGGGACTGGGAAAGAAGAAGGAAAAAGGGCCGGACGGAAATCAGCCGTCCGGCCCTGGTGGCTTGTGAGAGAGGGCTCACGGCGCGTGGAGCACCGTGCCGTCCGGGAGGGCGAAGGTGTCCTGCTCCACGGGGCAGGGGGAGGAGATGGGGGTGAAGGCGGTCATGCGGTAGACCAGCGCGCCGTCCTCCAGGGACTCGGCGCACACCAGCAGGCCGCTGTCCACACTGACCCAGTAGCGCTCCTCGTAGCCCTCCACGCCGCCCAGGACCTCCACGTAGATGCAAGGCATATCCCCCTGCACCTCGTACCCGGTGGAGAGGATGGAGTCCCGGTCCAGCTCCAACACCGTCTCGTAGGTGGGGATGTGCTGGGCCAGGTCGGCGGACCGCCCGTCGGCGGGGACGGTGCGCCAGGTCTCATCCCCGTCGTACCAGTAGTAGAGGGTGCCGTCCCCCACGATGTCGTGGCGGACCAGGCCAGTGGGGAGGGATTGGACGCTGTGGGACCAGTCGCCGTCCACCCAGGTGCGCACACTGGCGGAGGAGGAGTCGCCCTCGCCCCAGAAGGTCTCCACGTTCAGCTCCCGGTAGTAGCTGGTGCTGCGGGACAGGGAGGCGATGACGCTCTGCACCGTCTCCGGGGTGACCTCCACCCGCTGGAAGTGGGCGGACTCCCCCACGGAGGAGGACGCGCCGCTGCTGTCCCCCTGGCTGGAGTCGGGGGAGGGGAGCACCACCTGGGGCAGGTCCTGGGTGAACAGGCCGCCGCCGAAGCTGGCGAAAATGGCGATGGCGATCACCACCGTGACCACGACCACCAGGGCCAGGCGGTTTTTCTGTCCCATTTCACCAGCTCCTTTCCGGGGAGGGCCCCTTTGAGGGGGCGCTTACTTGTCGCTGCGCTCCTCCTCGCCGAAAAACTTGTCGTTGCCGGCCACCTCGGGGGGCGGGGAGCGCCTGCGCCGGGTGGGGGAGACCCTCTGCTGCTGCTGGGGGCGGGGCGGCGGAGGCGTCTGCTTTTCCTGCTCCTGCTGGACGTGCTGGTTGAGCCGGTCCAGGTACAGCTTGGCCGCCAGGCCGCCCACCACGCACAGGGCCAGCAGGAACATGAGCGCTTTCTCCACACCGTTGGTGGTGAGCACCACGGCGGACAGGCCCAGGATGGCGCTGATGATATACAGCACCGCCACCGCCTGCTTCTGGGACAGGCCCATGTCAATGAGCCGGTGGTGGATGTGCCCCCGGTCGGGGGACATGGGGGACTGGCCGTGGGACACCCGGCGCAGGATGGCGAAGCAGGTGTCGAAAATAGGCAGGCCCAGCAGCAGGAAGGGCACGGCGAAGGAGATGATGGTGGCCCATTTGAACAGGCCCTGGATGGAGGTCACCGCCAGCACGAAGCCCAGGAAGGTGGCCCCGGTGTCCCCCATGAAGATCTTGGCGGGGTTCAGGTTGTAGGGCAGAAAGCCGATACAGGCCCCGGCCAGGGCGCCCATGAGGATAGCCACGTTGCCCTCGGACACCGCCAGGGCGATGACCAGCAGGGTCATGGAGCTGATGGTGGACACGCCGCAGGCCAGCCCGTCCAGCCCGTCGATGAGGTTGACGGCGTTGGTGATGGCCACCACCCAAAGCACGGAGAAGGGGATGGACAGGATGCCCAGGTCCCAGTAGGGGTTGGCGCTGAAGATGTTGGGGTTGGACAGCAGGGTGATCACGTTGTCCGGGCTGGACAGCACCGCGATCAGGGCGGCGACGATCTGCACCGCGAACTTCAGCTTGGGGCCCAGGGCGTAGATGTCGTCAAAGATGCCCAGCACCACGATGACCACCGCCCCCAGCAGCATCCCGCGCAGGGAGGCCGTCATGGGCAGAAAGACCAGCACACTGAGCAGAAAGCCCAGGAAAATGGCCAGCCCGCCCATCCGGGGGATGGGGTGGTCGTGCATCCGCCGGCCGTCCCGGGGCACGTCCACGGCGCCGATCTTGAAGGCCAGGGACTTGACCACCGGGGTGGTGATGGCGGAGATGAGGGTGGCCGTCAGCAGGGCGGCGGCCACCAGGGCGATAGTAGGAAGCTGGAACGGCATGTGGTATGACCTCTTTTGTCTGTGTTCGGAAAGGAGGGGTCAGCGGGCCACGAAGCCCACCTTTTTGTACACCTTGCGCAGGGTCTTGTTGGCCAGGTAGGAGGCCCGCTCGGCGCCGGATTTGTAGATGCTCTCCAGGTAGACCTTGTCGGCCAGCAGGCGGGTGGCCTCCTCCCGGATGGGACGCAGGCGCTCCACCACGGCGTCGCCTACCGCGGGCTTGAAGGCGCCGTAGCCCTTGCCCTCGAACTCGGCCTCGATCTCGTCGTAGCTCTTCTCCGTGACGGCGGAGTAGATCTGCATCAGGTTGGACACGCCGGGCTTGGCCACGGGGTCGAAGCGGACGCAGCGCTCGGTGTCGCTGTCAGTGACGGCCCGCTTGAACTTGCGCTGGATGTCCTCGGGCTTGTCCATGAGCAGCACGCAGCCCTCGGGGATGGACTTGGACATCTTGGCGTTGGGGGTGGTCAGGCCCATGACCCGGGCGCCGGCCTTGCGGTTGAGCACCTCGGGCAGGGTGAAGGTGTCCCCGTAGATGCCGTTGAAGCGCACCGCGATATCCCGGCACAGCTCCACGTGCTGGCGCTGGTCCTCGCCCACGGGGACCAGGTCGGCCTGATAGAGCAGGATGTCCGCCGCCATGAGCACCGGGTAGGTGAACAGGCCGCCGGTGATGTTGTCGGCGTGCTGCTGGGCCTTCTGCTTGAACTGGGTCATGCGGGACAGCTCGCCGAACTGGGTGTAGCAGCCCAGCACCCACCCCAGCTCCGCGTGGGCGGGCACGTGGGACTGGATGAACAGGATGCTCTTCTCCGGGTCCAGGCCGCAGGCCAGATACTGGGCCAGCTGCTCCAGGCAGCGCCGGCGCAGGTCGGCGGGGTTCTGCCGGACGGTGATGGTGTGCATATCCACGATGCAGTAGATGTTATCAAATTCGTCCTGGAAATCCACCCAGTTTTTGATCGCGCCCAGGTAGTTGCCCAGGTGCAGGTCACCGCTGGGCTGGATGCCGCTGAACGTACGCTTTTTACCTTCCATGATGGTCCACTCCTTTGTCTCGGGGGCGCGCCGGGGGCGGGACCCCACATCAAATCATTTTATTCTACCACGCAAAACCGGAATTATCAACCATTTCTTGCGCCTGTGTCTCTGGCGCGGCGGAGGAAAATGTGGTAAACTGACACAGAGAAAAAACGCGGCGGCCTCCGGGCCGCCGCGGGCGGAGGCGGAAAAGGGATGGGCTGGTATGTGTATCTGCTCCGGTGCGGGGACGGCACCCTCTACACCGGGATCACCGACGACGTGCAGCGCCGTCTGGCCGCCCACCGGGCGGGGAGAGGGGCCAAGTACACCCGGGGCCGGGGCCCGCTGGAGCTGGTCTATCTGGAGCAGGTCCCGGACAAGTCCGCCGCCCTGCGGCGGGAGCTGGCGGTGAAGGCCCTGCCCCGGAGCAAAAAGCTGGCGCTCATCGCCGGTCAGGACAGCCCCGCCGCGGCGCGCATCCGGGATTTGAACAGGTAGTTGGTCAGGGCCACCGCCCGGCCCACCCCCAGCATGGCCAGAACGGTGCCCAGGCCGATGCCCACCAGGTGCCCGGCCAGGGCCAGCCCCGTCAGAACGGTGACGATGACGCAGCCGATGTCGAAGATATTTTTGGCGAACCCCTGCTCCCAGCCGGCCCTCTGGGCGATGGCCTGGACGATGCCGTCGCCGGGGTTGGGCACCAGGGCCATGTTCACCGTGAGGGAAACCCCCGCGCCGGTGCACAGGATGGCCAGGGCCAGCAGCAGGAGGTTGGCGGGCAGGCTGTGCTCCCCGCTCTGATAGGGGATGAGGGCGGCGAACAGGTTCAGCAGGCGGCTGAACAGCAGGCTGACCACCAGCTGGAGCAGGGTGGGGATGCGCTCGCGCCGGTCCCGCAGGAACAGCTGGACCACCACGAACAGGGCGTAGAGCAGGAAGGTCATGTCCCCAAAGTTGAGGGAGAACAGCTCCGAGACGCAGAAAGCCACGGAGATGATGGGGGAGACCCCCAGGCCGGTCTTGGTGTTCAGGGTGATGCCCAGGGCCAGCACGCACATGCCCAGCAGGTAGATGGCCCAGCGGGCCGTTTTTTTACGGTCCAACGGCGGCGCCCCCTTCCGTGTGCTGGCTGGCGAAGTGGTCGCACCAGGGCCGCAGGGTGCAGCTCTGGCACTGGGGCCGGCGGGCGATGCACACCGCCCGGCCGTGGAGCACCATGCGGTGGCAGAAGTCGTTGGACTCCTCCGGGGGCAGCACGGCCCGCAGCTGGGTCTCCACCTTGGCCGGGTCCTTGGTGCCGTCCGTCAGGCCCAGCAGGCCGGTGATGCGGATGCAGTGGGTGTCCGCCACCACCGCGCCGGGGGTGCGGTAGATGTCGCCCAGGACCAGATTGGCGGTCTTGCGGCCCACGCCGGGCAGCTTCAAAAGCTCCTCCATGGTGCCGGGCACCTTGCCCCCGTAGTCCCGCAGCAGCATCTGGGAGGACAGCACGATATCCCGGGCCTTGGCCCGGAAAAAGCCGGTGGAGCGGATATACTGCTCCACCTCGGCCACCTCGGCCTGGGCCAGCGACTCCAGGGTGGGGAAGCGGGCGAAGAGGGCGGGGGTGACCTGGTTGACCCGCTCGTCGGTGCACTGGGCGGCCAGGCGCACGGAGAAGAGCAGCTCGTAGTCCTTGCCGTAGTCCAGCGAGCACAGGCTGTCGGGGTACAGGGCCTTCAATTCCTCTATGATGGACAGCACGTCCTGAGTTGATTTCACGTCAGTTCCCTCCTAATCAGGCGTAACACAGAAATCATACCACAGCGCGGAAGAAATTTCGACAGGCAATTTACAGTTTTTGCATTGTTTTTCTCCGTGAGTTTGATATAATAGACCGGCAGCGGCGGGGTCAGCCCGCGATTTCAGGAGTGGAAGGAGTTTTTTTGTGATCCATCAAGCCATGCAGTTTATCGCCCAGGCCGACCCCGAGGTGGGACAGGCCATCCTGGCGGAGTTCGCCCGCCAGCAGCAGAATATCGAGCTGATCGCCTCGGAAAACATCGTCAGCCCCGCCGTTCTGGCCGCCGCCGGGACGGTGCTCACCAATAAATACGCCGAGGGCTACCCCGGCAAGCGCTACTACGGCGGCTGCCAGAACGTGGACGTGGTGGAGACCATCGCCATCGAGCGGGCCAAAAAGCTCTTCGGCGCCGGCTACGCCAACGTGCAGCCCCACTCCGGCGCCCAGGCCAACTACGCCGTCTACCAGGCCCTGTGCCAGCTGGGCGACACCGTCATGGGCATGAGCCTGGACAACGGCGGCCACCTGACCCACGGCTCCCCGGCCAACTTCTCCGGCAAGCATTACAATATGGTGGCCTACGGCGTGGACGCCCAGGGCCGCATCGACTACGACCAGGTCCGGGACCTGGCCAGAAAGCACAAACCAAAAATGATCCTGGCCGGCGCCTCCGCCTATCCCCGGATCATCGACTTCAAGACCTTCGCCGACATCGCCCACGAGGTGGGGGCCTACCTGTTCGTGGACATGGCCCACATTGCCGGTCTGGTGGCCGCCGGGCTGCACCCCTCCCCGGTGCCCTACGCCGACGTGGTGTCCACCACCACCCACAAGACCCTGCGGGGCCCCCGGGGTGGCATGCTGCTGACCAACGATGAGGCCATCGCGAAAAAGCTCAACTCCGCCATCTTCCCCGGCTCCCAGGGCGGCCCCCTGGAGCACATCATCGCCGCCAAGGCGGTGGCGCTGGGGGAGGCCCTGCGCCCCGAGTTCAAGGCCTACCAGGGCCAGATCGTGAAGAACGCCCAGGCATTGGCCAGGGCCATCCTGGCCGGCGGGCTGGAGCTGGTGTCCGGCGGCACCGACAACCACCTGATGCTGGTGGACCTGCGCCCGGCAGACCTGACCGGCAAGGAGATGGAGAAGCGTCTGGACGAGGTGTACGTCACCGTCAATAAGAACACCATCCCCAACGACCCCCAGTCCCCCTTCGTCACCTCCGGCATCCGGGTGGGCACCCCCGCCGTCACCTCCCGGGGCTTTACGGAGGGCGACATGGACGAGGTGGGCGCCATCATCTGCGCCGCCGCCGGGGCCGGCTTCGAGGACCGCAAAGAGGAGCTGCGCGCCCGGGCCAAAGCCCTCACCGACCGGCACCCCATCTATCAGGAGTAAAAATTATGTCAACCGCCCGGCCCCGCCTGGGGCCGGGCGGTCCCATCCCGCCCCTTTTGGCGCGCCCCGGGGGGAGATTTGGGAAAAAAGCCCCGAAAAAAACAAAAAAGTCCTTGACAACCGGGGGAGGAGCGGATATAATATCGCTTGCGTTCAAAGACAGCAGGCGGCCCCTCCGGGCGGAAGTCCTGCCGAGAGTGCAGTGAAAAATGACATCTTACGATCGTTTTGCGCTGTTTCGCCTTTGACGCGAGCGGCGCTTTTTTGCGCCTACCAATTCTCTGGAGGTGAATCCCCAAAATGCCTAACGCAAAAGTCCTGGAAGCGAAGAAGGCCGTCGTGGCCGAGCTGACCGAGAAGCTGCAGAACGCCGCCTCCGGTGTGCTGGTGGACTACAAGGGCATCACCGTGGCCGAGGATACCGCCCTTCGTAACGAGCTGCGCTCCAACGAGGTGGAGTATGCCGTGGTGAAGAACACCCTGACCCGCTTTGCCGCGCAGAACGCCGGCCTGGGCGAGCTGTCCGACAGCCTCAATGGCACCACTTCCCTGGCCATCAGCCACCACGACCCCATCGCCCCCATGCGCATCGTCCAGAAGTTCGCCAAGCAGTTCAACGGCGCCAAGTTCATCATCAAGGCCGGCTTTATGGACGGCAAGGTCCTGCCCCTGGACGAGGTCATCGCCATGGCCGAGCTGCCCGCCAAGGACGTCCTGCAGGCGCAGGTCCTGGGCACCATGCTGGCCCCCATCACCAGCCTGGCCATCGTCCTGAAGGCCATCGCCGAGAAGCAGGGCGGCGGCGAGTCCGCCCCCGAGGCCGCCGAGTAAGCGGCACATCCATCCAAAACAAACCAACATCATTATTTAGGAGGTACTTTCACTATGGCTAGCGAGAAGATCACTGGTATTATCGAAGAAGTCAAGGCTCTGACTGTTCTGGAGCTGTCCGAGCTGGTCCACGCTCTGGAGGAGGAGTTCGGCGTGTCCGCCGCCGCTATGGCCGCTCCCGCCGCCGGCGCCGCCGCCGCCCCCGTGGAGGAGAAGACCGAGTTCGACGTGGTCCTGGCCGGTTTCGACGCCGCCACCAAGATCAAGGTCATCAAGGTCGTCCGCGAGATCACCGGCCAGGGTCTGGCCGAGGCCAAGGCTACCGTCGAGGGCGCTCCCAAGACCTTGAAGGAGGCCGTTTCCAAGGAAGAGGCCGAGGAAATGAAGAAGAAGCTGGAAGAGGTCGGCGCGAAGATCGAGCTGAAGTGATCCAGCCCAAGCGAATGAAAAAAGCCCGCGGCGTATGCCGCGGGCTTTTTTTATTCCCCCTGACGCATCGGAACAAGAGGTATCGGAACGGAGACGTGTCAGGTGAAGGTGAACCCAAGGACGGCCGCGGGCCCATCCTCCTGAAGCTGCCCGGCCGGCGGCCCTTACTATGCCTGAGATATGCCTGAAAACACGGCTGGATTCTGTCTCACCGTCCGCCCGGCGCGGACACACTCTCCCCGCCTGTGTCAGAGGGGCAGATTTCAAAATCTTTACAGAACCTTCACGTATCGGACCCTTGAAAAATGGGGCAAAATTAGATATAATTGCCGCGATAAATGGCCCGGCGGAGGAAGACGGATGGAGAATTCTGAGCAGAGGATGATCAACTTGATTGTTTCATTGGACGCAGACGTGCGGGATGACGTGATCGTAAGGACATATGTGGATATCAGCAAGAAGGTCAAGGGGTCGTTTGAGGACACGGTCAAGGCTGTTTCTGAGGATCTGGGCCTCTCCCCTGACGTTTCTGCGCAGCGAGTGGCGGCGATCTGGTAAAGTGACGGGGTCCTTTTCTGCCGGGCCTGTTGTTTCTGTCCCTGCCTGGACTCAGGCGGCGGCCGTACTGGCCGCCGCTTTTTGTATGCCCTGGAACAGTCCGCGGGCCGAAAAAAACGTGTAAAAAATGGGATGATATCTATTCCAGTTTACCCTGTTTCGTGATATACTCCATAGATATGACAGAAAACCTGCCCCGGGGAGTGTCCGGGACAGGGGAGAGGAGGAGACAGACGTGGAGGCGCGTCAACAGCTTGAAAAAAGAGGCCGGCACGATGTAGACATGACCCAGGGGAACATCTTTTCCCACCTGCTCCTGTTTTCCCTGCCCCTGCTGGCGGGGAACCTCTTTCAGCAGATGTACAACATGGTGGATACCTGGGTGGTGGGCAACTTCGTCGGCGAGGAGGCCTTCTCCGCCGTAGGCACCGTGGCCCCCATCATCAATATGCTCATCGGCTCCTTCATGGGCCTGTCCAGCGGCGCCGGGGTGGTCATCTCCCAGTACTACGGGGCCAAGCGGGAGAAGTCGGTGCAGGACGCGGTCCACACCTCCATCTGGCTGACCATCGTCCTCTCGGTGGTGTTCACCGTCCTGGGCGTGGGGATGACCCCCATGATGCTCCGGTTCATGCGCACCCCGGACAACGTGTTCCCGGAGTCGGCGTCCTACCTGACCATCTACTTCGCCGGCATGGCCGGGCTGATGTTCTACAACATGGGCTCGGGCATCCTCCGGGCGGTGGGGGACTCCCGGCGGCCCTTCTACTTCCTGGTAACCTCCGCCGTCATCAACACGGTGCTGGACCTGCTGTTCGTCATCCAGTTCCACATGGGCGTGGAGGGCGTGGCCTACGCCACCATCATCGCCCAGGCCATCTCCGCCGTCCTAACGGTGCTTACCCTGATGCGCAGCCAGTCCTGCATCCGGCTGGACCTGCGGAAGATAAAGCTGCACATGGACCTGCTCAAACAGATCATCCGGGTGGGCATCCCCGCCGCTTTGCAGATGGCTGTCACCGCCTTCTCCAACGTCTTTGTCCAGTCCTACATCAACCAGTTCGGCTCCGACTGTATGGGCGGCTGGACGGCCTACACCAAGATGGACCAGCTCATCTTCCTGCCCATGCAGTCTATCTCCATGGCCGCCACCACCTTTGTGGGGCAGAACCTGGGCAGCGGGCAGGACGAGCGGGCGGAGAAGGGGGTGCGGGACTCCCTGCTTATGGCCATGGCGGCCACCGTGGTCATCACCGCCCTGGTCATCGGCTTTGCCCCCGCCCTGGTGACCTTCTTCAACAAGAAGCCGGAGGTGGTGGAGTACGGTACCCTCTTCCTGCGCTGCCTGACCCCCTTCTATGTGCTGTGCTGCGTCAACCAGGTGTACGCCGGCGCCCTGCGGGGCGCGGGGGACAGCCAGGCCCCCATGATCATGATGCTGTGCTCCTTCGTCCTGTTCCGCCAGATCTACCTGTACATCGTGTCCCATTTCATCAGCAACACCATCCTGCCCCTGGCCATGGGCTACCCCGCCGGGTGGCTGGTGTGCAGCCTGCTCACCCTGGTCTACTACCACTTCGTCCACCTCTCCTCCGGCCGGGACAGCCTGGTCCAGCCCCGGGAGGAATAAGCAGCCAGATAACAAAAAGCTCCGCCCCGGAATCCATCCGGGGCGGAGTTTTTATGACTGCTGCGGGGCGGGCTCTTCCGGGATGACCGGAGCGGCGCTCCGGTTGCCGTCGATGGTGAAGTCGCCGATCCCCTGTACCTCGAACACCAGCTCCCGGGTGTGGAGGTCGTTGAAGTGCCACCACTCCGAGGCCAGAGGGGTCAGATCGGCCCCGGTGCAGTAGCGCTGGAGGGCCAGGGCCTCCTGGTTCATGCCGGGGGAGAGCTCGGCGGTTTTCCAGGCGGTGGTGGAGTTGATGGCCACCGGCTTGGTGAAGGTGGCCGCCTCCCGGCTGAGCTCGTGGATGGGGGTGGGCATCTGGTACATCTCATAGTCCTTCACCCGCACGTAGCGGTGTCCGCCAGTGGAGCGCTCCTCCAGGCTGGTCACCTTGGCCAGGCCCACGTCCATGGCGTAGCCCCGCTGGTGGTTGGAGTAGCCGCCGGAGATGAACCAGGAGATCTGCCAGGGCGGGGCGGTGACCGCCTGCTTGACCTCGGCGTCCTGCCTGGTCATGGCAGACAGGGCGCCCAGCACCTTGGTCTGCACCTCGTGGGGCCGGTAGCCCTCGTAGAGGATCAGGGTGTTGCCCTCAGCCAAGGCGCTGCGCTGGGCCTGGCAGACGCGGAAGGCCATGGAGTACAGCACCGGCATATTGAACTCCTTTTCCCCCAGCCGCTCGTTGTAGGTGGCGCCGGGGTAGAGGGCCTGGGCGGTGATGCCGCTGATGGCCTTGCCGCAGGTGACGAAGCGGGAGGAGTAGCTGTTTGTGGCGTCGTAGAGCATGGAGGGGATCACGTCGGGCAGGTTGATAAGGCACGTCAGGTGCTGCACCCAGCCGGTGAGCTTCCCGTGCTCAGTGGTGACGGTGCCGTCCTCCTGCTCCACCTCGTAGTCGGCCTCCACTGAAATCTCCCACCAGTCCTCCACCTCGTTCAGGATGGTGAAGGGGGTGCCGGAGGGCAGGGTGGTGATGATGCCGTCGGTGGCGGTGGGCTCGGGGTTCTCCTCCTCGTCCGGGTTTTCCTCCCCGTCGGGGGCATCGGGGCCGGCAGGGACTCCCGGCTCCTGGGGCTCCGGGTCTGTCCCGGGCTCCGCCGGGGGAGCCTCCGGTTCAGAGGGGGCGTCCTCGCCGGGCTGCTCCGCGGTGTCAGGGGCCTGGGGCTCGTCCCCGCCGGGCAGCTCGGCCTGTGCCGCCGCCACCACCGGGGCGGGGCCGTCCAGCTCCAGATCGTCGGGCTGGGAGAAGTCGGGCAGATCGCCGGGCAGCTCCTCCCCCTGCTCCGCCTGGGCCTGGTTCCAGGCGTCCAGGGCCTCCTGAGTGGCCTCGTAGGTCTCAATGGAGGGCCAGAGGGGGAGGGGGGTGGAGGCGTACCCCGTGGCCCCGTAGACGGGCAGCTCCAGGCCGTTGTAGCGGTCGGGCATCTGCTCCGGGGCCAGGGCGCGGCCGCTCTCCCAGGGGGTCTTGCCCTCGTAATAGTCGGTGGCGTGGGGGTCCACCGGCTCCGCCGGGGCCGCGGCGGACACGGCGCCGCTGGTGTCGGGTGGTGTGGAGGCGTCCGGCTGGGAGACGGCGGGCGCCGGCATGGACGAGGCGTCCGGCGGCGTATCCGGCCCCCCGCAGCCGGCGGGGAGGGCAAGCAGCAGCGCTAAAAACAGCGCAAACCATCTTTTGTGCATAGAAAACTCCTTTTGCGCGGGAAGTGCTGATCCCGGTCACATCCTATTTTCGCCTGTGCCGGGTGCGGAAACAAGCGATCGCTGTCGTCTCCCGCGCGGCGGGAGGGACTTATTCCACGTCCTGGACAGTCTCAGTCCCGTTCTCACGGTAGGTATATACGGTAAAAGTGGGGTAGTACAGCTCGCCGTCCTCGCCGGAGCCCAGACAGCTGGCGGCGTAGGAGCTGCCGGAGGGCTGGCCGACGGCGGCGTACAGGGCGGACACGCTCTGGCCGATGCAGGCCCGGGCGGCGTCAGCGGTGGGGGCGGGGGCCTCCTGCGCGGGCGGCTCCTCGGCCGGGGCGTCCGGGGCGGGCTGCGCCGGGGTGGTGTCCTGCGCGGGCGGCTCCGGGGCTGCCGGCTTGGTCACCGCGGGGGCCTGGGGCTTGCTCACGCTGGGCTTGGGGGCGGACACGGCGGGGGCGCTGGCGTCCGGGGCCTGGCTGGCGTCGGGGGCAGGGGCGGAGCTGTCCGGCGCGGAGGCGTCCGGATCCTCCGGCGGGGTGCTCTGGACGGCGCTCTGGTCCCCAGTCTGGGGCAGAGAGGCGTCGGGCGCGGAGACGGACGCCGCGGGGGCGGGGGAGGAGCTGCCGGGGGTGCCGGCGCTGGACGCGGGCTGGGCGGTGCCGCAGGCGGACAGGAGCACCACGGCCGACAGCAGAAGGGCAGACAGTTTTCTCATTCCATACCAGATCCTTTACTTACCGTAGTATTGCAGCGGCGGCGCTGGCGTACAGCGCGCCGTCGTGGAGATACAGGGCCTGCGCCTGACCGGTCAGGGAGCCCTCGGGCACATACAGGGTGAAGGGCGCACCGCCCTCCCAGTCCTCGCCGGCGGGGCTGGCCTCGTAGAGCTGCTCCCCGAGTTGGATGTAGATGGGGGAGTCGCTGTCCATTTCCCCGGACAGGCTGCCCTCCAGGCGGACATAACCCTCCAGCGCCCCCGGGTCGCCCCCGGCCTGCCCCAGCGTCAGCGCGGCCTCCCCCTGGGGGGGCGTGCCGGTGAGCAGGCGCTCCGGGGCGGGGAGGATGGGCGCCCGCTGGCACAGCCACTCCAGGTTGCGCTCCACGATCTCGATGAGCACCGTGTCCGCCCCCGCCTGGTCCAGCAGGGACAGCTGGTAGGGCATGGAGCGGGAGAACAGGGCGCTGCCGAAGGCGTCGGCCAGAAAGCTGTGCAGGGAGTTGCCGAAGGAGTCCCGGAACATGAGCAGATTCCCGGACCGGGCCGGATTTTCTGTCTCGATGCGCTGGTCCTCGGGACTTCTGGGCTGGCGGACATAGGAGAAGGTGAACGCCCGGTCGTAGACCGTTTCAGGCTCCGTCACAGTACCCGTGGGGTAGAGCATCTCGTACAGGTCGCCCAGGTGCTCCCCGCCGGTATGGGTGGAGCCGGGGAAGAAGGGCTGCTGGTCGGACTTGCCCATGGCGGAAATGACGGTGTCGTGGGCCAGAGCGGCCCCCCGGGCGTCCCAGTGGGAGTCGGTGCGGTAGTAGAGCACCTCGTCCTGTCCCCGCAGAGGGGAGAACAGGTCGATGTATGCCACCCCCTCCTGCTCCAGCAGGGGGACCAGCCGGTCGATGCCGGCGCTGCCCTCCAGGGGCGCGCCCACATCGGGCAGAAACTCGGGGTACAGGGAGGCCTTGTTGGGGACCACGGTGAAGTAGAGCCGGGCCCCGCGCCCGGCGGCGTACTCCTGGATCAGGGACAGGCAGCGGGCCGAGGCCCACAGCTGCCGCTGGGTCATGGGCGCGGTGCGCAGGTAGTCGTCCAAAGTCTCCCGATAGAACAGCCACCCGTCCCGGCCCAGCAGCACATCGTCCTGGGCGGACACCCGGAACACCCCGGCGTCCAGGGCGGCCTGGGCGGTGATCAGCTCCTGCCGCAGGGCGAAGTGGTCGGAGAGGTAGTCAGAGAAGTCGTTGAGCACCTCGGTGTTGAAGGAGCCGTCCACAGTGAGCTGGGGCGGCGGGGCCAGGTCCTGGTTGGCGGCGGCCCGCTCCTCGGGCAGAACGAGCATCCCGGCGGAGGGGATCAGGCAGGCCAGCAGGAAGGCCCCCACGGCCAAATCGGCCTTGAATTTATCGGTCATCTCTCGCCCCTCCTTAGAACTGGAAATAGATGAAGGGGTTGAAGGTGGTGCTGGCCAGGTTCAGCACGCTCAGGGCGAACACCCCGGCGCAGCCTAAAACCTGGACCGTCCCCGACAGGGGGAAGAGCTTTACAGACCGCTCTATTGCTGCCTTCCACAGCCGCTGAGGCAGTCCGGCGGCCAGAAGCGCCGCGATGCACAGCAGGCACACCGTCTTGGCATCCAGCAGGGCGCGCAGGGCAAGGGTGTGGGCGGCGGTGAGGGAGAACCCGGTGAACATCCGGGAGAACATCAGCCCCGCCTGGGCGAGATCGTCCGCCCGGAACAGGGTGAAGCCCAAAATCACCACCAGCATGGTGTACACATGGCCCAGGGCGGACTCCCGCAGCCGCTTGGGGACGAGGCCCGCCCCCTCCAGGGTGGAGAACAGCCCGTGCCACAGCCCCCACAGCACGAAGGTCCAGTTGGCCCCGTGCCACAGGCCGGTGGCGAAAAACACGAAAAACTTGTTGAATGCGGTGCGCCGCGCCCCCAGCCGGTTGCCCCCCAGGGGGATGTACAGGTAGTCCCGGAACCAGGAGCTCAGGGAGATGTGCCACCGCCGCCAGAACTCCCGGATGGATCTGGCGGTGTAGGGCAGGTCGAAGTTTTCCAGGAATCGGAACCCGAACAGCCGCCCCAGGCCGATGGCCATGTCGGAGTAGCCGGAGAAATCGAAGTAGATCTGCAATGTGTAACACACCGCCCCCAGCCAGGCCAGGCGCAGGTCCAGCTCCCCGGCGGTCATGGCGAACACCGCGTCGGCCACCCGCCCGGCGGTGTTGGCCAGCAGCAGCTTTTTGCCCAGCCCGCCGATGAACCGCTCCAGGCCCGTGAGGGTCAGCTCCGGGGTGAACTCCCGCGCGTCGATCTGGTGGGACACGTCGTGGTAGATGACGATGGGGCCGGCGATGAGCTGGGGGAAGAAGGAGATGTACAGCAGCAGCTTGCCGAAGTTCCTTGTGCCCCGCTCCGGCCGGCGGTACACGTCGATGACGTAGCTCAGCCCCTGGAAGGTGTAGAAGGAGATGCCAATGGGCAGCACGATCTTCTGGAGGGGGAGGGAGGTGCCCAGCAGGCCGTTGGCCGTCCCGATGAGGAAGTCCAGGTACTTGAAGGTCCCCAGGGCCAGCAGGTTGACAAAGACCGCCAGCCCCGCCGCCAGCTTCCGGCGGGAGCCCGTCTGGAGCCACAGCCCGAACAGGTAGTTGGCCGTCACGCTGGCCAGCAGCAGGACCAGGTAGGGCAGCTGTCCGAAGGCGAAGAACACCAGACTGGCCAGGGCCAGCCAGCCGTTGCGCAGCCGGGAGGAGGGCAGCAGGCGGCAGACGAGATAGGTGACGGGGAAAAAGACGAACAGGAAAATGGGGGAACTGAATACCAATCCGTCCGCCTCCTTCCTTTTTCAAGTTTCAAGCAGTTTACCAGTGGTAGGTGAACGGGGCCTTGGAGGGCAGCATCTTAAAGAGGTTGTAGCCCCGGATGCCGTAGTCGTGGAGGTAGCGCCACTCCAGCTGGGTGTCGAACATGTAGGTCTTGCCATCCAGCTCGATCTCCACCCAGCCGTGGGGGCTGTTGTTCCGGCCCAGGCCGCCGATCACCGTGTAGGCGGGCAGGCCCAGCTCCCGGGCCAGCAGGCAGTAGGTGGCGGAAAAGCTGAAGCAGTTGCCCTTCTTGGTGTCCAGGAACTTCTCGGCGTAGGCCGGCTCCCAGCCGGTGGTGCCCTTGGCGATCAGGTCCCGCTTCAGGTAGGAGTAGTTGTCCCGGACGTAGTTGAACAGGGCCCGCAGCTTCTGGTCCCGGGTCATGGAGTCGTTGGTGTAGGTGACGATGATGTTGTGCAGCTTCTCGTCCAGGGTGGCCGAGCCAGTGGTGTAGCGCCCCTCGGCGTCGAAGGTGAAGTCGCCCCGGGTGGTGGAGCGCAGGAAAGCGCCGTTCTCCACCTTGTAGAGCCAGCCGCCCACGGTGTGGAACCCGTCGGACATGGCGGTGGCTGTGCGCTGCACGGTGGTCCAGGTCTCGCCGGAGGCGGACATGGTGTAGTCGTGGGTGATGCTGGCCTCCATGACGTCGGCGTAGGCCCAGTGGGTGGAGGGCACGTCGGGGAAGATACGCACGTCGCTCCGGGCGGCGATGGCGCCCGCCTGGGGCGCGCGGCCCAGCAGCTTATTGAGCACCGCCGCGGCCTGGGCGCGGGTCAGGGGCTCGGAGGGGCGGAAGGTCCCGTCCGGGTAGCCGCCGAACAGCCCGCGGGCGGCGGTGCGGCCGATGGCCAGAGAGTAGGGGTGGTCGGCCGGCACGTCGGAGAAGGTGCTCATCTCCTCCTCGCCGGAGACGAAGCGGTCCAGCATCTGGGCGAAGGCGCCCCGGGTCATGGCCGCGTCGGGGAGGAACCGGCCGTCCTCGTCGGCGGAGAGGATGCCCAGATAGCACAGGGCGGACGCCGCCTTGGCGTACCAGGCGTCCTGGGGCACGTCGGTGAACTCCGCCCGCCCATCGGGCCGGTCGGTGAGCAGCTCATAGACCACCTGGGCGGCCTGGGCGCGGGTGATGCTGCGGTCCGGGTAGAACAGGCCGTCGCTCTCGCCGTCCATGTACTTGCTGTGGTCGTCTGTGTTCAGGGCGGTGTTCCGGTAGGCGGTGAACACCGTGTCGGTCTGGATGACCGCCTGGGCGGGGTCCACCTGGGCCCCGGAGCGGTCCCGCCAGCCCAGGTACTCCTCAGGCAGCTTGGGGACCTTGGACGGGGAGCCGCCCGGCGCCACCTGTTCGATGGAGGAGGAGCCGCCCACCCGGTAGGTGACGGTGCAGGCGGAGGAGGTGTAGACGGCGTAGAGGGTCACGCTGCCCGCGGGGGTGAACTTGTCCCCGGGCAGGTACTCCGGCCTGTACGCGGTCAGATCAGCCGCCCAGCCCGCAAAGCGCCAGATGCCGCTCTCCGGGGGGGCGTTGAGCTGGGCGTCGGGGAGGGTGACCGCCTGGCCGGCCGCGCAGGAGATGGGCTCGGGCAGGTCGCCGGAGCCGCCGTTGGCGTCAAAGGAGACGCTGATCTGGGTGTCCTGGGCGGCGGCGAGATACTGGCCGGGCACGGCACCCAGCAGCAGTGCCGCGCACAGCAGCAACGCGATCAGATGGTTTCGTTTCACGAGAGATCACCCATTTCTCCAGAGGTGCCGCCCACACACGCGGCAATAAGGTTACATAATTCGTCAATAATCCAGGGAAACAGACAGAATCATTCTAAATTATACACCGGTTCAAAAAAATGTCAATTCCCCTAGGGGATAAAGCTGTTGTCTATATGGTACAAACCTCCGCCGCGAAAAAGGCGGCCGCCCGTTCGGGCGGCCGCCTGACCGTTACATGGTTTTCAGCTGTTCCTCCAGCTTGGCCACCAGCTCGCGCAGCTTGCCGGCGCGCTCCTGCTCGGCCTGGACCACCTGGGCGGGGGCCTTGTTGAGGAAGCCGGGGTTGGAGAGCTTGGCGGTGAGCTTTTCCAACTCCGCGGTGTTCTTTTTCAGCTCCTTCTCCACCCGCTGCTTCTCCTTGGCCATGTCCACCAGCTCGGCCAGCGGCATGGACAGCTGGGCGGCGTGGGTGACCACGGTGACCTGCCCGGCGGCCTGGGCGGCCTGCCCGGCGGGGACGATGGTCACCTCGCTGGCGTAGGCCAGCTTCTTCAGGAAGGGCACGCCCAGCTGGAACACCGCGCCCTCGGCGGTGGAGACGGTGAGATGGGCCTTCTTGGAGGGGGGCACGTTCATCTCGGAGCGGCGGGCCCGCACGGCCCGGATGGCGTCCATGATGATCTCCATGGCCTTCTCCTCCTCAGGGAAGTCCAGGGCCGCGTCGGTTTTGGGCCAGGACTGGAGCATCAGGAAGCTGTCCGCCCCCACGTCGGCGGCGTGGGGCAGGGCCTGCCAGATCTCCTCGGTGATGAAGGGCATGAAGGGGTGCAGCAGCTTGAGCATATCGGTGAGCACCCAGCACAGCACCTGCTGGGCCCGGACCTTGCTGTCCTCGTCCTCCCCCTGGAGGCGGGTCTTGGTCAGCTCGATATACCAGTCGCAGTAGTCGTCCCAGATGAAGTCGTAGATCTTCTGGGCGGCCACGCCCAGCTCGTAGCGGTCCATGTTCTCGGTGACCTCGGCGATGCACCGGTTGAGCTTGGACAGGATCCACTTGTCCTCCAGCTCCAGCTTTTCGGGCAGGGCGCAGGAGTCGATGGTCAGGTTCATCATCAGGAACCGGCTGGCGTTCCAGATCTTGTTGGCGAAGTTGCGCATGGCCTCGCACCGCTCGGTGTAGAAGCGCATGTCGTTGCCGGGGGAGTTGCCGGTGATCAGGTTGAAGCGCAGGGCGTCGGCGCCGTACTTCTCGGCGATCTCCAGCGGGTCGATGCCGTTGCCCAGGGACTTGGACATCTTGCGGCCCTGGCTGTCCCGCACCAGGCCGTGGATGAACACGGTGTGGAAGGGGGTCTGCTTCGTGTGCTCACAGCCGGAGAAGATCATCCGGGATACCCAGAAGAAGATGATGTCATAGCCGGTGACCAGCACGTCGGTGGGGTAGAAGTATTTGAGGTCCTCGGTCTTGTCCGGCCAGCCCAGGGTGGAGAAGGGCCACAGGGCGGAGGAGAACCAGGTGTCCAACACGTCCGGGTCCCGCTCGATGTGGGTAGAGCCGCACTTCTCACACACCTTGGCGTCCTCCCGGCTGACGGTCATGTGGCCGCAGTCGGCGCAGTACCACACGGGGATCTGGTGGCCCCACCACAGCTGGCGGGAGATGCACCAGTCGTGGACGTTCTCCATCCAGTTGGTGTAGGTCTTGGAGAAGCGGTCGGGGACGAAGCGGGTCTCGCCCTCGTTGACCACTCGCAGGGCCTCCTTGGCCAGGGGGGCCATCTTCACGAACCACTGGGCGGAGATGATGGGCTCCACGTCGTTGTGGCAGCGGTAGCAGGTGCCCACGTTGTGCTGGTAGGGCTCCACCTTCACCAGATAGCCCTGCTCCTCCAGGTCGGCCACGATGGCCTTGCGGGCCTCGTAGCGGTCCATGCCGGAGTACCTGCCGTAGCCGGGGACCACCACGCCGTTGTCGTCCAGCACGCGGATGGTCTCCAGGTTGTGGCGCAGGCCCACCTCGAAATCGTTGGGGTCGTGGGCGGGGGTCATCTTTACGCAGCCGGTGCCGAAGTCCAGCTCCACGTACTCGTCGGCCACGATGGGCATCTCCCGGCCCACCAGGGGCAGGGTGCAGGTCTTGCCCACGATGTCCCTGTACCGCTCGTCGGCGGGGTTGACGGCCACGCCGGTGTCGCCCAGCATGGTCTCGGGCCGGGTGGTGGCCACGGTCAGATAGCCGGAGCCGTCGGTGAGGGGGTAGCGGATGTGCCACAGGTGGCCGGGCTTGTCTTGGTACTCCACCTCGGCGTCGGACAGGGCGGTAACGCAGTGGGGGCACCAGTTGACGATGCGGGAGCCCTTATAGATGAGGCCCTTCTCGTACAGGGAGACGAACACCTCCCGCACGGCCTTGGAGCAGCCGGCGTCCATGGTGAACCGGGAGCGGTCCCAGTCGCAGGACACGCCCATCTTCTTCTGCTGCTCCACGATGCGGGCGCCGTACTTCTCCTTCCAGGCCCACACCCGCTCCAGGAACTTGTCCCGGCCCAGGTCGTAGCGGGTCTTGCCCTCGTTGACCCGCAGGTCCTCCTCCACCTTGATCTGGGTGGCGATGCCGGCGTGGTCGGTGCCGGGGACCCACAGGGCGGCGTAGCCCTGCATCCGCTTGAAGCGGATGAGGATGTCCTGGAGGGTGCAGTCCATGGCGTGGCCCATGTGGAGCTGGCCGGTGACGTTGGGCGGCGGCATGACGATGGTGAAGGGCTTGCGCTTGGGGTCCCGGCGGCCCTTGAAGCAGCCGGCCTTCTCCCAGCGCTCGTAGATGCGGCCCTCGGCCTCCTGGGGCTCGTAGACTTTGGGAAGTTCTTTTCTCATGTGGTATCCCTCTCCTATAATAATATGGTGTATCAGCTCAGTTCCCGGGCGGGCTCAGCGCAGCCGGGGCGGCCCGCTGTTGGGGAATTGGAATTTGGGCAGGTCCAGCTTGAAGCGCCGGTCCACCTGCTCGGCGCGCTTGCCGCTCTTGCTCTCCAGCCAGGTCCGCAGGTCGCTGGCGGTGCCGCCGGTCAGGTGGCTCTTGTCCAGGATCAGTCCCTCGCCGCTGGACAGGATGAAGTACAGGTGCCCCTCCGTCTCCAGGAGGCGCTCGCACTGGGAGTAGGGGAAGCTCTGCTGGCTCTTGGCGTTGGAGGCCACGATGTGGGACTTGTCCAGCAGGTAGTCGGTGCGGGTCAGGGACTTGTCCATATCCATCCAGGCCTTCCTGGCCATGGAGCGGTAGACCTTCAGCACCCGGGCGGCGAAGTACAGCCCCACTACAAAGAGCAGGGCCACCAGGGCGGGGTGGGCCCCCCGCTGCTGGGCCAGGACGGACATCAGGAAGGCGCACACGCTCCAGACCAACGCGACGGCCCGCTCCCGCCGGGCCACAGAGGGGTCTATGGCCCGGCTGATGACCCACTGGAGCTCCTCCAGCAGCTCCTGGTCGTATGTGGTGTAAGTGGTCATGCGGGCGGCCATGGTCTCGTCCTCCTTCCGGCGTAAAAAACGCCCCGGACCGTCTGTACGGTCCAGGGCGAAAACTTCCGCGGTACCACCTGGCTTCCCCCGGGGGCCGGGGGCGCTCGAACCTCTGTAACGGGAGGGCCCGCCGCTTCCTACCTGTTCTTCAGAAGCGGGGCTCCGGGACCACTTCGCCGCTTTCCCGGTACAGCCTCGCACCAAGCGGCTGCTCTCTGAAACGGGTCAGGCGGGTACTGATTCCCTTCTGCGCCTTTTATGGCACACAGTATAGCGGACAGGCGGCGGTTTGTCAAGAAAAAATCGTCAGAAGTGCCCTGATAGTGCCCTGATCCGCGGATGCGGAGGGGCACAGCGGCCCCTTTCCCCTTGCAAGGAGGGGGGAAGTGTCGTATAATACTCCTATACTTGGGGGTTTGCCCCCTGTGCGAAATGAAACCGCGGCCGTGCGCCGCGCGGCACACGGCGCGGGTGCGGCGCGCCGGACTGGAAACGGGAGGGATCGTCATGACGGATGTAGGTCAGATCATTACCGACACGGTACAGAGCACCGAGGTGAACCTGGTCAAAATGGATGTGAACACGGTGATCAAGACCGTGCTCATCATCGCGGTGGGCATCCTGCTGGTGCGCCTGATCTCCCGCCTCACCGACCGGGTCGTCCGGCGCCACTTCGGCACCAGCTCCATCCACCGCTATATCCGCTCCTTTATCAATGTCCTGCTGTGGTTCCTGCTGCTCATGGTGGTGCTGGGCTCCCTGGGCATCGAGGTCACCTCCGTCATCGCCCTGTTCAGCGTGGCCGGCGTGGCCGTCTCCCTGGCCCTCCAGAACACCCTGTCCAACGTGGCCGGCGGCCTGGTGCTGCTCACCGTCAAGCCCATCCAGGTGGGCCACTACATCATGGCCGACGGCATGGAGGGCACCGTGACCGCCGTGAACCTGTCCTACACCACCCTGAAAACGGTGGACAACAAAGAGGTATTCATCCCCAACAGCCAGCTGGCCGCCACCACCATCACCAACTACTCCTCCCTGGGGGTCCGCCGCCTGGACCTGTTCTTCGAGGCCTCCTACGATGACGCCACCAAGGACGTGATCGCCGCCATCCTGGAGGCGGCGGACCGGGTGCCGGAGGTCCTCCATGACCCGGAGCCCATGGCCCACCTGCGGGAGTACGGGTCCAGCAGCATCAAGTACGAGCTGCGGGCCTGGATCAAGGCAAGCGACTACTGGGCGGCCTATTTTGCCCTCCAGGAGGGGGTGCGGGACGCCTTTGAGCGCAACGGGGTCCAGATGACCTACAACCACATCATCGTCCACACGGCGGACCAGTGAGACGCCCTAGGCGGCCGGCTCCTGGGGCAAAATCAGCCCGTGGAGGAAGCCGTCCAGCCGGGGGGAGAGCACCTCGCCCCCCACGACGGTGTTCTTGTAGAGGAGCAGGTTGGCGATCACCCCGGTCTCCCCGGTGGGGTAGTTGGCGATCTCGTAGGAGTAGCGCTTGACCCGCTTGCCCGCGTACTTGGTCAGGTCGAAGCCCTGGCTGCGCTGGAGCTCCAGGTAGTCGTCGTAGCTGTCGTCCATCTCCTGGGGGATGAGCAGCTCCTCGGTGGCGGCGGGCTTCTCGTCCACCAGCTGCCAGCCGCACCCCTCCAGGTAGGCCACCCGGTCGGCGTTGCTGCGCACGCCCTTCGGGTCGGGCTGGGCGGCGCCGGAGGTCTCCCGTGCCGCCGGCAGGCCGGCCGGGCCCGCGCCCAGCGCCGTCACCAGACAGGCGCAGCACACCAGCGCCGCCGCCGCGACGCCAAACGCCAGTTTCCGCCGGGGCACCTTCGCTGTTACGATCAACATGGGACATTCTCCTTCCAAAAGCTGTGTGGTCGTTCCACTTTATGCGCCCCGGGCGCACTTTATGCTGTGCCCCGCCGGAACGGCGGGACGGATAGGAGGTCCTATGGCTCAACAACGTCTCGATAAGCTCCTGGCCTCCACCGGCCTGTGGTCCCGCGCCGAGGTCCGGGAGCTGGTGCGCCGGGGCCGGGTCACGGTGGACGGCGTCAAGGCCGGAAAGCCGGAGGACAAGTGCGCCCCCGGCGCAAAGATCGCCGTGGACGGCGGGGAGGTGGACTGCACCCCCCACGTCTATCTGATGCTCCATAAGCCCGCCGGGCTGCTCACCGCCACCGAGGACAAAAACCAGCCCACCGTCCTGGACCTGCTGCCCGCCCACCTGCGCCGCCGGGGGCTGTTCCCCGTGGGCCGGCTGGACAAGGACACCGAGGGCCTGCTGCTGCTCACCGACGACGGCCCCCTGGCCCACCGCCTGCTCTCCCCGAAGAAGCACGTGGATAAGGTGTACTACGCCCGGCTGGAGGGTCGGGTGGGGGAGGAGGACGCGGCGGCCCTGGCCGCCGGCATGACCCTGGGGGAAGGCCTGGAATGCCTGCCCGCCCTGCTGGAGCCCCTGGGGGACGGCAGCGAGTGCCGCATCACCCTGCGGGAGGGCAAATACCACCAGGTCAAGCGGATGCTGGCCGCCCGGGGGGCGCCGGTGGTCTACCTCAAACGGCTGTCCATGGGGCCGGTTTGGCTGGATGAGGGGCTGAAAAAAGGGGAATGGCGGCCCCTGACCGCCCAGGAGCGGAGCGCATTGGAGCTGGCCGGGGACGAGGATTAAATTTTTTTCGGCGTTTTTCACAAAAAAATCCGCAAAACCTCTTGCCAAATGGGGGGCGGAACCGTTATAATAGGGTATCGTATGACTACCTCACCGGACACAGGAGAACTTTGGGAGGGATTATTGTGGCAAGCAGGATGTTCCAGGGAATCGTACTCCAGATGAAAGACAGCGTAGACCGCATGATCGGCGTGATCGATTCCGAGGGTGTGGTCGTGGCCTGCAGCGAACTGACCTGCATCGGCGAGCACTGGCCCGGCGCTCTGACCGCGCTGCGCACCGCCGACGGCCCGGTGGCCTACTTTGAGGGCCGCACCTTCAAGCCTCTGGCCGGCTGGGGCTCCCAGTTCGACTACGCCGCCTTCGTCCGGGGCGAGGACGAGACCGCCGCCGCCCTGTGCGCCATGGCCGTGGTGGCTTTCAACGGCGCCAAGTCCTACTATGAGGAGAAGCACGACAAGACCACCTTCGTCAAGAACATCATCTCCGACAACATCCTGCTGGGGGACATCTACACCCAGGCCAAGGAGCTGCACTTCGTCTCTGAGGCCCCCCGGGCCGCCTTCCTGGTGCGCCAGCTGGGGCAGGCCGATGTGTCCACCATCGACGTCATCCAGGGCCTGTTCCCCGACAAGCAGACCGACTTCGTCATCTCCATCAACGAGACCGACGTGGCCCTGATCAAGCAGCTGCCCGAGGGGTACGACGCCAAGGACCTGCAGAAGATCGCCAAGCAGATCTCCACCACCATCAGCCAGGAGCTGGGCATCAAGGTGGTCATCGGCATCGGCACCGTGGTCAACCACATCCGCGACCTGGCCCGGGCCTACAAGGAGGCCGGCGTGGCCATCGACGTGGGCAAGGTGTTCGACACGGAAAAGACCGTGATCAACTACGAGAACCTGGGCATCGGCCGTCTGATCTACCAGCTGCCCACCGTCCTGTGCCAGATGTTCCTGCAGGAGGTCTTTAAGAAGAGCCCCATCGACGCTCTGGACCAGGAGACCCTGCTGACCATCAACAAGTTCTTCGAGAACAACCTGAACGTGTCCGAGACCGCCCGCAAGCTGTTCGTCCACCGCAACACCCTGGTCTACCGCCTGGAGAAGATCAAAAAGCTCACCGGCCTGGACCTGCGGGAGTTCGACGACGCCATCACCTTCAAGGTGGCCCTGATGGTCAAAAAGTACCTGATCTCCAGAGGGATCGAGTCCTGAACAGTACATTTTCCCACAGAGAAATCTCTGCCCCGTCCGCCAAAAGGCGGGCGGGGCTTTCGCTTGGGCCCCAAGGGTTACAGCTTTGTAAACATTTTATGACAACCACGTTTTTCTGTTGACAAAGAACGCCGGGGGATGTAATCTTTTAGGAGAGAATTTTCGCGCTTTCTGGTATTTCCGCGCCCGGCGGGGCGGGGGAGACCGGCGCCGCTCGGGGGAACAGGCATGATACGGCTCATCGACGTACATAAGGAATACGACAACGGCACCAAGGCCCTCAAGGGCATCGACCTGCGCATCGACGACGGGGAGTTCGTCTTTCTGGTGGGCCCCTCCGGGTCGGGGAAGTCCACCGTCATCAAGCTCATCACCGGCGAGATCGCCGCTACCGAGGGCAAGCTGATGGTCAACGGGTACAACCTGAACAACATCAGCGGCCGGCAGATCCCCTATATGCGCCGCACCCTGGGCATCATCTTCCAGGACTTCCGCCTCATCGAGAAAAAGACGGTGTACGAGAACCTGGCCTTTGTCATGCGGGCCATCGGCGCCTCCCCCAAGGAGCTCAAGCGCCGCATCCCCTACGTGCTGGAGCTGGTGGGCCTGGACGAGAAGGCCAAACAGTACCCCGGCCAGCTCTCCGGCGGCGAGCAGCAGCGGGTGGCCATCGCCCGGGCCCTGGTGAACAACCCCAGCATGATCATCGCCGACGAGCCCACGGGCAACCTGGACCCCCAGCGCTCCCTGGAGATCATGATGCTGCTGGAGCGCATCAACGAGCTGGGCACCACCATGCTGGTGGTCACCCACGAGCGCGCCCTGGTCAACCGCTTCGCCAAGCGGGTGGTGGCCATTGAGGACGGGCGGATCATCAGCGACGAGACAGGTGGTTACTACAATGGCGAGACGATTTAACACAGGCTACTATATCAGCGAGGGGTTCCACTCCATCTTCACCCACGGCTTCATGTCCTTCGCCGCCGTGTGCATGACGGTGGCCTGCCTGCTCATCATGGGCTCCTTCTCCCTGGTGGCGCTGAACCTGGAGCACATGCTGGGGGACCTGGAGGCGGAGAACGAGCTGATCGCCTACGTGGAGGAGGACTACACCGAGGAGCAGGCGAGGGCCCTCCAGTCCTCGCTGGAGGCCATCCCCAACGTGTCCAACGTCACCTTTATGACCCGCCGGGAGGCCCTGGACGCCTTCCTGGAGGGCCACGAGGACAACCCGCTGTACAACGAGCTGCCCGACGAGACCCTGCGGGACCGCTACCACATCCATGTGGACGACATTGAGCTTATGGCCAAAACCTGGAGCGCCGTGGAGAGCCTGGAGGGGGTCGCCCTGGTGCGGGGCGCCATGAAGGTGGCCCAGGGGTTCATCATGGTGCGCAATATCGCCACCGGCGTGGCCATCGCCCTGATCGCCATGCTGGTGCTCATCTCCCTGTTCATCATCGCCAACACCATCAAGCTTGCCACCTTCTACCGCCGGGAGGAGATCGCCATCATGAAGATGTGCGGCGCCACCAACGCTTTCGTGCGCTGGCCCTTCGTGGTGGAGGGCATGCTGCTGGGCCTGTGCGGGGCCCTGGTGGCGTTCTTCCTCCAGTGGGGACTGTACGAGGCCGTGGCCCGGGTGGTGGTCCAGGGCAACGGGCTGTCCCTGGTGACCATGGTCAGCTTCACGACCATGATCCGCTATATCCTGCCGGCCTTCTGCGGCGCCGGACTTATCATCGGCGTGGGCGGCTCTCTGCTGGCCATCCGCAAGTTCCTCCAGGTGTGACCTGGAAGGGGAGAGGGGTTCCACTATTATGAAACGCAATACCCAACAGAAGATCATCGCCGCCCTGGCCCTGCTGATGGTGGTGCTGATGATCCTGCCTATGATCGCGAATATCTTCATCCGCTGAATGCGCGCATCCGAAGCGAGGTGTTTCCCATGAAGCGATTCCTGCGCCGCGCCATGAGCCTCCTGCTGGCCGCGGCCGTCACCGTCACCGCCGTCACCGTCCTGCCGGCCTGGCTGGCCACCCCTGTCCAGGCCGTGACCCAGGAGGAGATCAACGCGCTGAAAAACGATGCCAAGGGCCTGGCCGCCCAGCAGAAGGAGATCAAGGACCAGCTGGCGGCCGCAGCCACGGAGAAGGGCGAGGCCCTGCAGCAGAAGGCCCTGCTGGAGCAGGAGATCGACCTCATCGAGCAGCGCATCGACACCATCACGGAGCAGATCGCCAAGTACGACGACCTCATCGCCCAGAAAGAGGTGGAGATCGGCCTGGCCCAAGAGGAGGAGCAGCGCCGCTACGAGCTGTTCTGCCGCCGGGTGCGGGAGCTGGAGGAGCAGGGCGAGGTGACCTACTGGTCCATCCTCTTCGACTCCAGCGACTTCAACGACCTGCTGGACCGCTTCATCATGGTGGAGGAGTTCATGGACTACGACAACGCCGTCATGGAGCAGCTCATCGCCATCCGGGAGCAGATCCAGCAGGACAAGGCCGACCTGGAGACCGCCCGCCAGGAGCAGCAGGACGCCAAGACCGAGCAGGAGCAGGCCAAGGCCGAGCTGGAGGACCGCCGCGCCAAGGTGGACCAGCTCATCGCCGAGATCAGCAGCAAGGAGGAGGAGCTGGCTAAGATGGAGGCCAACCTGCAGGCCGCCGCCAACGCCATGGACGCGGAGATCCGGAAAAAGGAGGCCGAGCTGGCCGCCCAGCTGTCCAAGATCGTCAGTGAGGCCGGCTTCATCTGGCCGCTGAAAAACAACAAGACCCTCACCTCCCTCTTTGGCAACCGGATCCACCCCATCACCGGCAAGCCCAACAACCACACCGGCATCGACATCGCCGCCCCCGGCGGCACCACCATCATGGCCGCCAAGAGCGGGCTGGTCATCACCTCCACCCGCAACAGCTCCTACGGCAACTACGTGGTGGTCAGCCACGGCAACGGCCAGACCACCCTCTACGCCCACATGAGCAAGCGCTCCGTCAGCGAGGGGCAGACCGTCACCCAGGGCCAGGAGCTGGGCAAGGTGGGCTCCACCGGCTCCTCCAGCGGCAACCACCTGCACTTCGAGATCCGCCTCAACGGCACCCGCCAGGACCCCCTGAACTACTTCAAGGGCTCCAATCTCTACATCCAGTCCGGCGGCAAGACCTACCCCTACACGGTGAATTGACAGCGAAGGACCGGCGTTTTCCCGCCGGTCCTTTCCTGCATACCCCGGCCCCGGGGCGCATATCCTTGCCCCCGAGGTGGTTTTCATGCTGGCACAGCTCTCCTACTCCTCCCATCCCGCCGGGGCCCCAGAGCGGGCCCAAATCGCCGGCCTGAGCGTGCTCCGGGTCCAGTACGATCCCGCCGCCCTCTTCGCCAAACACCGCCTGCGCCGCTGGGGAAAGCAGCTCTTCCGCGCCGGCTGCCGCCGGGTGCTGGTGCCGGAGGGGTTCGACGGCTGGGAGGTGCTGCGCCGGTGCGGCCTGCGCCCGGTGGACCCGCTGGAGTTCCTCCAGGCCCATGCCGCGCCCCTGACCCTGGCTGCCCTGGAGCGGCGGGGGAGGGCGCCGGAGCGGTGCGCCGTGGCCCTGCGGGCCCTGCGGACCGGGCGGGGCCTGGAGCGGGCGGCCTGGGAGCTGTGTCCCCGGGTGCGGGAGCTGTGCGTGTCCGCCCCCCGGGGCGGCGAGGGGCTGTGCCGGGAGCTCCAGTGGGAGTTCGGCCTGGCGGTGCGCCCCGATTTCGAGGGGGTGGGCGCCGCCGTCCGCTTTGACCGCCGCACCTGGGACGCGGGGGAGCAGGTGCTGGAGCTGTTCCCGGAGGGAAACTGGCCGGGGGCGGAGGAAATCAGCCTGCCCGGCCTGGATCCGGCGGGCTGTGAGCCCCTGCGCCTGTACGCCGCATTGTGGGAGGCCGGAAAAATCAGCAGGAACGATTTGGAATTTACTTGACAGACCGGGACAAAGCCTCTATAATGACACATACTATATTTCCGCCCAATTTTTATTTATAATGTATAGGCCCGGCCCGCTCCGGGCCCGATTTGTGAGGTGTATCGTCATGGCAAAGGAATACAAGCTCAGCCCCGAGCGGCTGAAGGAACTCCAGGACGAGCTGGTCTATCTCAAGACCGTCCGGGAGAAGGAGGTGGCCGACCTGATCAAGGAGGCCCGCTCCTTCGGCGACCTGTCTGAGAACAGCGAGTACGACGAGGCCAAGACTGAGCAGGGCAAGCTCTACTCCCGCATCGCCGAGGTGGAAGAGATCCTGTCCAACTATGTGGTCATCGAGGAGAACGAGGACAGCGGCGTCTACATCCGCCTGGGCTCCGTGGTCACCGTGCTGGACAAGGAGTTCGACGAGGAGCTGACCTACAAGATCGTGGGCTCCCAGGAGGCCGACCCCATGAACGGCAGCATCTCCGAGGAGTCCCCCTTCGGCAAGGCCCTGCTGGGCAAGGGCGAGGGGGAGGACATCACCGTGGACGCCCCCGCCGGCCCGGTGGAGTACAAGATCCTCAAGATCGAGTGAGCCTTTGAATAAAACACTGCGGCCATTGGCCGGTAGAGAATAGGAGAGAGCCAATATGGCCGAGAAAAACAACCAGAACCAGTCCGAGCAGAACCTGTCCCAGCTGCTCCAGATCCGCCGGGACAAGCTCAAGGACTTGCAGAGCGCGGGCAGCGACCCCTTCCAGATCACCAAGTTCACCGTCAGCCACCACGCCCAGGAGATCAAGGACAACTTTGACCAGCTGGAAAACAGCGAGATCACCATCGCCGGCCGCCTCATGTCCAAGCGGGGCATGGGCAAGGTGTCCTTCTGCGATCTGCAGGACAAGTCCGGCCGCATCCAGCTCTATGCCCGCCGGGACGAGATGGACGAGGCGGACTACGAGCGCTTCAAGAAGTACGACATCGGCGACATCGTGGGCATCCAGGGCACCGTTTTCCGCACCCAGCGGGGGGAGATGTCCGTCCGGGTGGCCAAGCCCACCCTGCTGTCCAAGTCCCTGCTGCCCCTGCCGGAGAAGTTCCACGGCCTGACCAACCAGGAGCTGCGCTACCGCCAGCGGTACGTGGACCTGATCGTCAACCCCGAGGTGAAGCGGAATTTTGAGATCCGCTCCCAGTTCATCAAGTTCCTGCGCAACTACATGGACGGCCGGGGCTACATCGAGGTGGAGACCCCGGTGCTGAACACCCTGGCCGGCGGCGCCGCCGCCCGGCCCTTCATCACCCACCACAATACCCTGGATATCGATATGTATATGCGCATCGCCACCGAGCTGCCCCTGAAGCGGCTCATCGTGGGCGGCATGGAGCGGGTGTACGAGATCGGCCGCATTTTCCGAAACGAGGGCATGGACCCCAAGCACAACCCCGAGTTCACCACCATCGAGCTCTACGAGGCCTACGCCGACTTCCACGACATGATGGATATCGCCGAGGGGGTCCTGTCCGGAGCCGCCAAGGAGATTTTGGGCTCCTACCAGGTCCAGTGGCAGGGCCAGGACATCGACCTGACCCCCGGCTGGCGCCGGCTGACCATGATCGACGCGGTGAAGGAGTATGTGGGCGTGGACTTCGGCGCCATCTCTGACGACGCCCAGGCCGTGGCCGCCGCCAAGGCCGTGGGGGTGGAGCTGGCCGACACCGCCGATAAGACCTGGGGCAACGCCCTGTACGCCTGCTTCGACCAGAAGGTGGAGGAGAAGCTCATCCAGCCCACCTTCATCACCATGTACCCGGTGGAGGTCTCCCCGCTGACCAAGCGCTCCCCCGAGGACCCCCGGCTCACCGAGCGGTTCGAGCTGTTCATCTGTCACAGCGAGATGGCCAACGCCTATTCCGAGCTCAACGACCCCATCGACCAGCGGGCGCGCTTTGAAAAGCAGATCGAGCTGCGCGACCGGGGCGACGACGAGGCGGAGATGCTGGACGAGGATTTCCTCACCGCCCTGGAGTACGGAATGCCCCCCACGGGCGGCATGGGCATGGGCATCGACCGGTGCGTCATGCTCCTCACCGGGGCGGACACCATCCGCGAGGTCATTCTGTTCCCCACGATGAAACCCCTGGATTGATCCCAAAAGGCATACCGGCGCCGCTTTGGCCCGTCGGTATGCCTTTCACGCGCAATAGCTGACAAGGAGGGCGGCATGGAGAACATCACCAGCCGGAAAAATTCCCTGTGCACCCATTTCCGCAAACTGGCGGCCTCCCGGGCCTACCGGGAGGAGGCGGGGGAGTTTTTGTGCGATAGCCCCAAGCTGCTCGCCGAGGCGGCGGCCTGGGGGGCGGAGCTCTCCGCCGTCCTCTTCACCGGGGAGCCCCCCGCCTGCCTGCCTGAGCACGTCCGGGCAGTCCAGGTGAGCGAGAGCGTCATGCAGGCCGTCAGCCCCATGCAGACCCCCCAGGGGGTGGTGTTCTCCTGCCGCCTGCCGGAGCGGTCCCTGCCCGAGACGATGGAGACGGGCCGCTGCCTGGTGCTGGACGGCGTCCAGGATCCGGGCAACGTGGGCACCATCCTGCGCACGGCGGACGCCTTCGACTGCGGCGGGATATTCCTGCTGCCCGGCTGCGCCGACCTGTACGGCCCCAAGACGGTGCGCGCCGCCATGGGCGTCCACTTCCGCCGCCCGGTGTACCGCTGCACCCTGGAGGAGCTGTCCGCCCTGCTGGACCGCTCCCGCGTCCCCCTGTACGCCGCGGCCCTGCGGGAGGACACGGCGGACGTGCGGGATGTGGACCTGTCCCGGTGCGCCGTGGTCATCGGCAGCGAGGGGCAGGGGGTGTCCCAGCCGGTGCTGGCCCGGTGTGAAAAGACGTTGAAGATCCCCATGAGCCCCCGGTGCGAGTCCCTCAACGCCGCGGTGGCCGCCGCCGTGGTGCTGTGGGAGATGTTCCGATAAAAAAGCGCCGCCCCGGAGGGGCGGCACAGAGAATAGTTCACGTTTTCCCGGGCCGTTTCCCGGCCCCCAGCTTGAGATAGGCCCACTGCACGATGACGGTGGCCGCAGCCAGCGCGCCGCCGAACAGGGCGTAGGCGGGGACATAGCTGCCTGTCCAATCGGCCGCCGCCCCGGCCACGGGCCCGAAGGCCAGCATCCCCAGGGCGTAGGCCACGGTGAGGGAGCGCACCGCGCTCTCGTAGCCCTCATCCCCCAGCAGGTCCCCCGCCCAAACGGCGAAGGACAGGGCGGAGATGGGCACCCCAAGCCCGAACAGGGTGATGGCCGCGAAGGGGAGGACCTTCCCGCCCAGCGGGGCCATGCAGCACAGCGCGAAGCCCCCCAGAAAGACCCCCGAGATGTAGAAGTTGCCCAGCAGGCCGCCCAGGGCGTCGTACACCTGGCCGCAGATGAGCTTGCCCGCGCAGATGACCAGCCCCAGGTAGGACACCAGCGCGGCCACGGTCATGCTGTCATAGCCGCAGCTGTCATATAATACCGTCAGGTGGGAGAACCCGGGCCCGCCCGGCCCGCCGATGAGGAAGGCGGACAGCAGCAGGGCATACCACATCCCGCGCCCCATGGGGGCCGGCGCCTGACGGGGCGGGGGAGGGGCGGCCTGCGCGCCGCCCAGGTGGTAGGGCTCCAGCCCCATCTCCTCCGGCGAGCTGCGCACCAGCAGCCACACCAGCGCCCCCAGCAGGGCGATGACGGCGGCCTCCAGCAGGAAGGCCGCGCGCAGGCCCCGGGTCTCGATGAGCCGGGTCACCAGGGCCGGGGCCACGATGGTGGACACCCCGCTGCCCGCCGCGGCCAGTCCCAGGGCGAACCCCCGCCGGTCCCGGAACCAGTGGCCGATGACCAGCGACAGGGGGACCATCCCCCCGTAGCCGTAGGCCAGGCCGGTCAGCGCCCCAGCGGCGCAGTAGGCCGGGAAGCTGGACGCCAGGCCGAAGCACACACAGGAGGCGCACAGCAGGGCCATCCCCAAGGTCATCACCCGCCGCAGGCCCAGCCGGGTGCACAGCTGGTTGACCGTGAGCATGGCCGCCAGGGTGAACAGGCTGCGGGCGGTGGTGATGAGGGAGCCCTGGGCATTGGAAAAGCCGTTCTGGGCGATGATATAGGGCTGATAGACCGAGAAGATGTTCACGCCCAGGCCCATCACCGAGAACAGGGCCAGCGCGCCGCCCAGGCACACGGCCCAGGCGTAGTGGGGACGGCGCATGATATCACTCCCAATCGCTCCGCCCCGGGGACGGAGTTCGTTAAATTTACCTTACACGCTGGAACGGCATTTGTAAAGAGAATTTTTTCTCAAGAGGTGAGAAAATGTGGCAAGCCTGAAATACTGGCTGTGGCTGTCCACCCGGAAGGGGCTGGGCGCGCTGGGGAAGGTGCGGCTGCTGGACCACTTTGTCATGCCCGACCAGGTGTTCCACGCCGACCCGGAGGAGTTCGACCTGATCGAGGACCTGACCCCGGCGGCCAGGCAGTCCCTCCGGGACCAGGACACCAGCCGGGCTGACCAGATCCTGGCCGACTGCGAGCGACTGGGCCTGCGCATCCTCACCTGGCAGGACGCCGACTACCCGGAGCGGCTGCGGCAGATCGCCGACCCGCCCATCGTGCTGTACGTCAAGGGCAGGCTGCCCGCCTTTGACGAGGAGGCCGCCATCGGCATCGTGGGCGCCCGGGAGCCCACCCCCTACGGCGAGCGCATGGCCGAACGGCTCGGGTACGAGCTGGCCCAGGGCGGGGCCCTGGTGGTCTCCGGCATCGCCAAGGGCCTGGACAGCCTGGCCATCCGTGGCGCGCTGAAGGCGGGAAAGCCGGTGGTGTCCGTCCTGGGCGGCGGCACCGATATGGTCTACCCCTATGAGAACCGCTTTCTCTACCAGGACGTGGCCGCGGCGGGGGCCCTCATCACCGAGTACCCGCCGGGCACGGAGAACAAGGGCCACCACTTTCCCATCCGCAACCGCATCATCAGCGGCCTGTGCCTGGGGGTGACGGCGGTGGAGTGCCGGCCCTGGAGCGGCACCATGACCACCATGGACCTGGCCCTGGAGCAGAACCGGGACCTGTATGCCGTCCCCGGTCCGGCCGACGCGCCCATGAGCGCGGGGCCCAACCGGCTGATCCAGCAGGGGGCCAAGCTGGTCACCTGCGGCAGCGACATCCTGGTGGAGTATCTGGACCGCTTTCCCCACAAGCTCACCGCCCGCCTGCCCGACGGGGCCGTTCAGGCCCAGCGCCTGGAGGGCCCGGCACAGACGGAGCCCGCCCCCGCCCCGGCGGCCCGGGAGGAGGAGCCCTCCCCGGAGGACAGCGACCCCCGGGAGCTGATCACCCGGGAGCAGCAGCGGGAGCGCTTCACCGACGACGAGCTGGCCATCCTGGCCGCCCTGGGGGCCAAGCGCCGCTCCGCCGACGAGCTGGTGGAGCTGACCCAGATCCCGGTGCGCCGGGTGACCTCGGCCCTGACCATGCTCCAGGTGCGCGCCGCCGTCAGCGAGAGCGCGGGCCGGCGCTTCGAGGCGCTGGTGCGGCTGGAGGAGTAATTGTAATGTCCCGCGCGGCGGCATGCCGCTGAACGATATCGTTTATGGAGGAAATCGACCTAATGCCGACAAAGACGAATCTGGTGATTGTAGAGTCCCCGTCCAAGGCCAAGACCATCAGCAAGTACCTGGGGCCGGGCTATGAGGTGAAGGCGTCCATGGGGCACATCCGGGACCTGCCCAAGAGCAAGCTGGGGGTGGACATCCCCGGCGGGTTCCTGCCCGACTACCAGCCCATCCAGGGCAAGGAGGACGTGATCAGCGACCTGAAAAGGGCCGCCAAGAAGAGCGGCCGGGTCTACCTGGCCACCGACCCGGACCGGGAGGGGGAGGCCATCTCCTGGCACTTGAAGGAGATGCTGGGCATCCCCGACGACAAGACCTACCGGGTCACCTTCAACGAGATCACCAAGCGGGTGGTCAACGAGTCTATCGCCGCCCCCCGGGCCATCGACCAGAACCTGGTGGACGCCCAGCAGGCCCGGCGTATCCTGGACCGCATCGTGGGCTACCAGCTCTCGCCGCTGCTGTGGAAGAAGATCCGCCGGGGCCTGTCCGCCGGCCGGGTGCAGTCGGTGGCCACCCGGATCGTGGTGGAGCGGGAGGAGGAGATCCGCGCCTTCCAGCCCCAGGAGTACTGGTCCGTGGAGGTCAGCCTGGACCGGGTGGCCCCCAACCTGGGCTCCTTCCAGGCCCAGTTCTACGGCCGGGAGAAGAAGATGGAGCTCAAGAGCAAAGCCCAGGCCGACCAGGTCGTGCAGGCGGTGTCCGCCGCCCCCTTCTCGGTCACCGGGGTGAAGCGCCAGGACAAGCAGCGCCAGCCCGCGCCCCCCTTCACCACCTCCACTCTCCAGCAGGAGGCCAGCCGCAAGCTGAACATGACCCCCGCCCGCACCATGTCGGTGGCCCAGCAGCTCTACGAGGGCGTGGACATCGCCGGGGAGGGCACCGTGGGCCTGATCACCTATATGCGTACCGACTCCCTGCGCCTATCGGAGGAGGCACTGTCCGCCGCCAAGGGCTTTATCGAGAGCCGATACGGCAAGAGCTACTACCCGCCCCGCACCCGCCGGTTCAAGGCCAACTCCAACGCCCAGGACGCCCACGAGGCCATCCGCCCCTCCGACGTCACCCTCACCCCCGAGGACGTGCGCAGGGACCTGACCGCCGAGCAGTACCGGCTCTACAAGCTGATCTGGAGCCGGTTCCTGGCCTGTCAGATGGCCAACGCCGTCTACGACAGCCTGTCTATCGAGTGCGCCAGCGCCGGCTACACCTTCCGGGCCAGCCGCTCCGAGCTGAAATTCGCCGGCTTCACCGCCGTGTACGAGGAGGGCCGGGACGAGCCCGACGAGGCCCCCCAGTCCCCGCTGCCCGACCTGCGGGAGGGGGAGCCGCTGCATCTGGCCGGCACCAAGGCCAGCCAGCACTTCACCCAGCCCCCCGCCCGCTACTCCGAGGCCACCCTCATCCGCGCCCTGGAGGAGAAGGGCATCGGCCGCCCCTCCACCTATGCCCCCACCATCTCCACCATCCTCAACCGGGAGTACGTGGTGAAGGAGGGCCGCGCCCTGCGCCCCACCCCTTTGGGGGAGGTGGTCACGGGGCTGATGAAGGACAAGTTCCGGGACATTGTGGACTACACCTTCACCGCCCAGATGGAGGAGGAGCTGGACAAGGTGGAGGACGGCAGCGCCGACTGGAAAAAGGTGCTGGGCGACTTCTACGGCGGCTTTGAGCAGGAGCTGCACAAGGCGGAGTCCGACCTGGACGGGGAGCGCATCAAGGTCCCCGACGAGGTGTCCGAGGAGATCTGCCCCCAGTGCGGCCGCAACCTGGTGGTCAAATCGGGCCGCTTCGGCCGCTTTTTGGCCTGCCCCGGCTGGCCGGAGTGCAATTTCACCATGCCCCTGGTGGTGGAGATGCCCGGCAGGTGCCCCAAGTGCGGCGGCCGGCTGGTCAAGCGCACCGGCACCAGCAAAAAGACCAACAAGCAGTATACCTACTACTGCTGTGAATTTTTGAACAGCAAGGACGAGAGCCGCCGCTGCGATTTCATGACCTGGGACGTGCCCGTGAAGGACAACTGCCCGGTGTGCGGCTGGACCATGTTCAAGAAGGCGGGCCGGGGGGCCAAGAAGCCCTACTGCATCAACGAGGCCTGCTCCAACTTCACCCCCGAGGACAAGCGGGGCGGCTGGAAACCCAAGACTTCCGCCGGTGCGGAGAGCGGGGAGGCCAAGCCCGCCGCCCGGAAGGCCCCTGCCAAAAAGCCCGCCGCGAAAAAAACCGCCGCTAAGAAGCCCGCGGCAAAAAAGAACGCCGCCAAAAAACCGGCGGCCCCAAAGACGGCGAAGAAGTCCACCGCGAAAAAGACGACGGAGTGAACCCGGAGGCCCGGGGGGTAGGCGCCGCCTCGGCGCCTGTGCCGGTTCAGGGGTTCCTGTATCCGCAGGCGTGAAAGTCTGAAAACAAGGAGGCCGCTATGCAGCCAATCACCGTTATCGGCGCCGGCCTGGCCGGCTGTGAGGCCGCCTGGCAGCTGGCCAAGCGGGGCATCCCCGTGGAGCTGTGGGAGATGAAGCCCCAAAAAATGACCCCCGCCCACCACAGCCCGGACTTCGCCGAGCTGGTGTGCTCTAACTCCCTGCGCTCCGACCAGCTGGAGAACGCGGTGGGCCTGCTGAAGGAGGAACTGCGCCGGTGCGACTCCCTCATCATGGCCTGCGCCGACGCCCACCGGGTGGAGGCGGGGGGCGCGCTGGCGGTGGACCGGACCGCCTTCTCCGCCGCCGTCACGGAAAAAATCAGAACCCACCCCAATATCACCGTCCGGGAGGGAGAGGTCACCCGGATCCCGGAGGAGGGGGAGGTCGTCATCGCCGCCGGTCCCCTGGCGTCGGAGGCCCTGTCGGCCGCCATCTCCGCTCTGTTCCCGGGGCACGGCTCCCTCCACTTTTTTGACGCCGCCGCCCCCCTGGTGGAGTTCGACAGCGTGGACATGGACAGCGCCTGGTTCGGCTCCCGGTACGACCGGGGGACGCCGGATTATGTAAACTGCCCCATGACCGCAGAGGAGTACGAGCTCTTTTGGCGGGAGCTGGCCGGGGCGGAGCAGGCCGAGGTCCACGGGTTCGAGGACTCCGGCGTGTTCGAGGGCTGTATGCCCGTGGAGGTGATGGCCCGGCGGGGGAGAGACACCCTGCGCTACGGCCCCCTCAAGCCCGTGGGCCTGACCGACCCCAGGACAGGCCGGGAGCCCTACGCCGTGGTCCAGCTGCGCAAGGACAACGCCCAGGGCAGTGTCTACAACATCGTGGGGTTCCAGACCCACCTGAAATGGCCGGAGCAGCGGCGGGTGTTCTCCCTGATCCCCGCCCTGAAAAATGCCAGCTACCTGCGCTACGGGGTGATGCACCGCAACACCTTCCTGGACTCCCCCCGGCTGCTGGACCGGTACTACCGGGTCCGGGGGCAGGAGCGCGTCCTGTTTGCCGGACAGATCACCGGCGTGGAGGGCTATGTGGAGTCCACCGCCTCCGGCTGCCTGGCCGCCATGGAGCTGGCGCGGCGGCTGGAGGGCAGACCGCCCATAGATTTCCCCCGTGAGACCGCTATCGGCGCGCTGGCCCTTTACATCAGCGACCAAAGTGTGGTAAACTTTCAACCGATGAATATCAATTTCGGGCTGATCCCCTCCCTGGGCTACCGGGTGAAGGGCAAGCGGAACAAGAACGCGGAGATCTCGCGCCGGGCGCTGGAGGCGCTGTCCGCCCTGGAGCTGGACTGAGACGCAGCGCAGGCGCGAAGCAGAGAAAGAAGGGAACGTATGAAGATCATCGTAGACGCCATGGGAGGCGACAACGCGCCTCAGGCCCCGGTGATGGGGGCCCTCCAGGCCAACAAGGAGTACGGAGTGGACGTGGTCCTGGTGGGCCGGGGGGAGGACATCCTGAAAGTCCTCCAGGAAAACGGGGTCAGCGAGCTGCCCGCCGGGGTGGAGATCGCCCACGCCGGCGAGGTGGTGGAGATGTGCGATGACCCGGCCACCGCCTTCCGAAAGAAGAAGGACTCCTCCCTCACCGTGGGGCTGAACATGCTCAAGGAGGGGGCGGGGGACGCCTTCGTCTCCGCCGGCTCCACCGGCGCCCTGCTGGCCGCAGCCACCCTGCTCACCAAGCGCATCAAGGGCATCCGCCGGGCCGCCCTGGCCCCGGTGATCCCCACGGGCGGCGGCGGCGCGGTGCTCATCGACTGCGGCGCCAACGCCGAGTGTCCCCCGGAGTACCTGCTCCAGTTCGCCTTCATGGGCAGCTACTACGCCGAGCACTTTCTGGGCCGCCCCCAGCCCAAGGTGGGCCTGCTGAACATCGGCGCGGAGCCCTCCAAGGGCACGCAGCTCCAGACAACGGTCTACCCCATGCTCCAGAAGGCCGCCGAGGAGGGCCGCATCAACTTTGTGGGCAACGTGGAGGCCCGGGAGGCCGTGGAGGGCGCAGTGGACGTCATCGTGTCCGACGGATACTCCGGCAACATCTTCCTCAAGACCATGGAGGGCACCGCCCTTTTCCTCAACCGGGAGCTGAAAAAGATGTTCAAGAAGAACATCCTGAGCATGCTGGCCGCCGCCCTGGTGTCCGGCGGCCTCAAGGACCTGAAAAAGGTCATGAGCGCCGGCGAGGTGGGGGGCACCGCCCTGCTGGGCATCTCCAAGCCGGTCATCAAGGCCCACGGCTCCTCCGACGCCTACGCCATTAAAAACGCCGTGCGCCAGGCGTCCCAGTTCGCGTCCTCCGGCATCATCGAGAACATCACCGCCAATGTGGACGCGATGCGCCTGCCCAAGGCGCCCAGAGAGGCGGACTAAGTTTCTATAAAAAATACCCGCAACCCTATTGACACCGGGGCGGAATGTGCATATAGTAGGGACAGAAAAATTGTGCCTGTGCACAAGCAAAGGAGTTTATAAATATGATCTTTGAAAAAGTCTGTGCGCTCATCGCCGAGCAGTTCAACGTGGAGGAGGACTCCATCACCATGGACACCTCCTTCGAGGACGATTTGAACGCCGACTCCGTGGACATCGTGGACCTGTCCATGGCCCTGGAGGAGGAGTTCGGTCTGGATGAGCTGGGCGAGGAGGAGGCCTCCGCGATCACCACCGTGGGCGACCTGGTCCACCTGCTGCAAAGCCGCATCGACTGATTTTTTCCGCAGAGGATCAGAAAAGCTCCGCCTCCCGGCGGAGCTTTGTACTATGGCCTGATGGAGAGGGCCGACCGCCCGAAAGGACAAGCTATGAAAACACTGGAAGAGAAATTGGAGTACACGTTTCAAAACCCCGCCCTGCTGGAGAACGCCCTGACCCACAGCTCCTGCGCCAACGAGAGCCGCGGCCGCCTGCACAGTAACGAGCGCCTGGAGTTTTTGGGGGACTCGATCCTGGGCATGGTGGTGGCTGAGCACCTGTACCGCACCTACCCCGACCTGCCCGAGGGGGAGCTGACCCGCATCCGGGCCGGCCTGGTGTGTGAGGAGAGCCTGGTGGAGGTGGCCCAGCAGCTGGAGCTGGGGACGCACCTGAAGCTGGGCAAGGGCGAGGAGGCCGGCGGAGGCCGCACCCGGCCCTCTATCCGGGCCGACGCGGTGGAGGCCGTGCTGGCCGCGGTCTATCTGGACGGCGGCATCGGTTCGGTGCGGAAGATCATCCGGAAGTTTATTTTGAGCAAGGAGGCCGCCAGCGCCGCTGTGCGGGACTACAAGACCGCCCTGCAGGAGATCGTCCAGCGGGAGAGCGGACAGGTGCTGCGCTACCGTCTCACCGGCGAGAGCGGCCCAGACCACGACAAGTGTTTCTTCTTCGACGTGGAGCTCAACGGCGCCGTGGTGGGCAGCGGCCAGGGCCGCAGCAAGAAGGAGGCCGAACAGATGGCCGCCAAGGCCGCCATCTGTTTCCTGGAGGCCCGGGACAAGGAGCAGAAACCCTAAAAAATCAGAATAAGATCAGCGCCCCGCTGGGAACAGCGGGGCGCTGTGCGTTTTTCTTATCAGTCCAAGCTGTCGTCCCACAGGACGATCTGTCCCTGGGACAGGGACTCCTGCACCAGGATGATGCGCTGGTTGGCGCTGCCGCGGAAGCGCAGGCCCAGATTCTTCTGGTCGATCAGGAAGGGCCCGTCCACCAGGATGTCCAGCTGCTCCAGCAGGGCCCGGGAGTGCTCGCCCACCTTGCCCTGGGCCAGGGGCTCGAACAGGTAGCCAGTATAGCACCAGATGTCCTTCTCCGGCAGCTCCTCACGCACCCGTTTCGCCAGGTGGAGCACCGCCTCCTGATTCTCCGGCTCAAAGGGCTCGCCCCCCAGCAGGGACAGGCCCTTGATGTGCTTGGGGCGCAGCAGGGACAGGACCCTGTCCTCCTCCGCCTGGCCAAAGCTCTGGCCGTAGGCGAAATCCCAGGTCTCGGGGTTGAAGCACTCCGGGCAGTGGTGGGTGCACCCCGACACGAACAGGGACACCCGCACCCCCAGGCCGTTGGCCACATCCACCCGCTTGATGTCGGCGTAGTTCATGGAAAAACCTCCTGTTGTTCCTTTTCAAATTGCTCTGCGCAGGGCTCTGTTCCGCCTCCGGAAAAATTGTGGCCTCCATCGATGTATGGAGGCCACAGCGATTCGATTCGGCTGGACTTACAGGTGGAGCACCCGGGCCTTGATCTCCTTGGTCTTGCCCACGTTCCAGAAGTTCTCGCCCAGATAGCCGCAGGTGCGGCGGGTGACGTTCATCTTGGCCTGGTCCTTGTTGTGGCACACGGGGCACTCCCACTGGAAGTCGTCATTGATCATGATCTCCCCGTCGTAGCCGCACACCTGGCAGTAGTCGCTCTTGGTGTTGAACTCGGCGTACTGGATGTTGTCGTAGATGAAGCGGACCACGTCCTTCAGGGCCTCCAGGTTGTGGCGCATGTTGGGGATCTCCACGTAGGAGATGCAGCCGCCGGTGGAGATCTTCTGGAACTGGCTCTCGAAGGTGAACTTCTCAAAGGCGTCGATGTGCTCCCGCACGTCCACGTGGTAGGAGTTGGTGTAGTAGCCCTTGTCGGTGACGTCCTTGATGGTGCCGAAGCGCTCCTTATCGATGCGGGCGAAGCGGTAGCACAGGGACTCGGCGGGGGTGCCGTACAGGGCGAAGCCGATGTTGGTCTCGGCCTTCCAGTCGTCGCAGGCCTTGCGCAGGCGCTTCATCACCCGCAGGGCGAAGTCCAGGCCCTCGGGGGTGGTGTGGCTGACGCCCTTGACCAGCTTGGTGACTTCATACAGGCCGATATAGCCCAGGGAGATGGAGGAGTACCCGCCGTAGAGCAGCGGCTCGATGGGGGCGCCCTTGGGCAGGCGGGCGATGGCGCCGTACTGCCAGTGGATGGGGGAGGAGTCGGAGCGCACCTTTTTCAGGGCGTTGTGCCGGCACATGATTGCCTCGAAGCACAGGTCCAGGCGCTCCTCCAGGATCTCCCAGAACTTCTCCTCGCTGCCCTTGGCCAGGATGCCGATCTGGGGCAGGTTCAGGGAGACCACGCCCTGGTTGAAGCGGCCCTCGAATTTATACTCCCCGTTCTCGTCCTTCCAGGGGGCCAGGAAGGAGCGGCAGCCCATGGGGGAGAACACGTTGCCCTGGTAGTTCTCCCGCATCTTCTTGGCGGAGATGTAGTCGGGGTACATCCGCTTGGCGGAGCACTTCACGGCCAACTCGGTCAGGTAGTCGTACTCGCCGCCGGACAGGTTGTTGCACTCATCCAGCACGTACACCAGCTTGGGGAAGGCGGGGGTGATGTACACGCCGCTCTCGTTCTTGATGCCCTCCAGCCGCTGCTCCAGGACCTCCTGGATGATGGCGGCGTTCTCCCTGATGTAGGGGTCGTCCTCCCGCAGGCACAGGAACAGGGTGACGAAGGGGGACTGGCCGTTGGTGGTCATCAGGGTGTTGATCTGATACTGGATGGTCTGCACGCCG